>JBLNCP010000014.1:0-75260 GCA_050260775.1 Solirubrobacterales bacterium
GTGCCCCGGTCGGCCTGCCGGCCCTCGACCTGCTGGCGCGGGCGCTGGGCAGCGCCTTGGTCCCCATGGGGGCCGGCGTCCGTCTGGAGGCCACGGGGGGCGGCTTCGTGGCCGCGAGGCCCGGCGGCCTGGTCATGTCGCGCGACCTGCCGACGGTGGCGGAGAAGGTCGAGCCGGGGGCGCCGGCTCCGGCGCCGGTGACCGAGAAGACGGGCCCGCTCGACCTTGCCCGCTGGATGCGCGGCGGCCTCGACAAGTTCCGCGAGGAACACGAAAAGCTGATGGCGCGCCTGATCCGCCTGAAGCCCGAGGACAAGAACGCCCAGCGCCTGGAGATCGCGCGTCACTACCTGGCGAATTCGCTGAGCGCCGAGGCGTTGGGCGTGGTCGCCGCCATGCTCGCCGCCGACCCCACCGCCATCGAGCGGCCGGAAGTCCGCGGCGTGCGCGGCGCCGCCAATTTCCTCATGCATCGCGACCGCGAGGCGGTCGAGGACCTGTCGCATCCCTCGCTCGCCCAGGATCCCCAGGCCCAGTTGTGGCTCGCCGCCGCGCGGGCCCGTTCCGAGCCCGAGCCGCAGCGTCAGGCCCTGCTGTTGCGCCTGGTGCCCGAGGAGATCAAGGGATTGTCGCCGCGCATCCGCATGACGCTGGGGCGCATCGCCGTGGTCTCGGTCGCGGCGGCCGGCGATGCCAAGGCCGCCAACAAGATCGTCGAATCGGTCAACGGCCCCGGCCTGTCCAAGACCGATGCCGGCACCATCTCGTTCATGCAGGGCCTGGCGGCCGAGGCGGGCAAGAACTTCCCCGGCGCGGTCGCCAAGTACCACGAGGCCGAGGAGGGGCTGTCGCGTCCCGACCGCGCCTACGCCGCCCGCAACCGCATCGAACTGCAGCTCAAGACCGGCGAGATCACGCCGTCCGAGGCGATCACCCAGATGGACCGGCTGCGCTTCGCCTGGCGGGCCGAGGATTTCGAGTACAAGCTGGTCAAGCGCCTGGGCGAACTGATGCTGGCCGACGGCCAGTACGGCAACGGGCTCCGGATGCTGCGCTCGATGGTCGAGAACTATGCCGACAACCCCGACATCGGCTCGATCCAGCAGATGATGCACGACGCCTTCGACAAGCTCTATCTCGGCGGCGGCGCCGACAAGCTGTCGCCGGTGGCCGCCATCGGCCTCTACGACGAGTTCCAGGAGCTGACGCCGTCGGGCACGCGCGGCGACGAGATGATCCGCAAGCTGGCCGACCGCCTGGCCGCCGTCGACCTCCTGGACCGCGCCTCCGAGCTGTTGCGCCACCAGGTGCAGTTCCGGCTGCAGGGCCTCGACAAGGCCCGCGTCGGCGCGCGGCTGGCGCTGCTGGAACTGGCCGACCGCAAGCCGGGGGCGGCGCTCGACAGCCTCGACATGAGCGAGGTCCCCGACGAGCCGGCCGAGCTCTACGACATGCGCCGCTACATGCGGGTGCGCGCGCTCGCCGATCTCGGGCGCACCGCCGAGGCGCTGGCCCTGATCATCAACGACCAGGGCGACACCGCCAAGAAGCTGCGCGCCGAGATCTACTGGGACATGAAGCGCTGGCCCGAGGCGGCGACGGCGCTCGAAGCCACCATCGAGCCGCCGGAGGGCAAGCGTCCGCTGCAGCCGGCCCAGGCCCGCCGCGTGCTCGACCTCGCCACCGCGCTGACGCTTGCCCGCGACGACCGGGGCCTGGCGCGGGTGCGGCGCCAGTTCGGCCCCTCCATGGCGGCGACCGACCTGCGCGAGGCGTTCGACCTGCTCACCGGCGAGCCCGAGCGGGGCATCATCGACTACCGCCGGGTGGGCGACAAGATCAAGCAGGTGGAAGACTTCAGAAGTTTCATGAAGGACTGGCGCAAGCGGGTACAGAACGAAGGGCTCTCTTCGATCAACTGATCCAGTATTGACCTAGTTACAATGCGGAGCCTGTCGAGCACAGGCGCGGTCCCGAGGCGGAAAACCTCAAAGAACTCATTGGCGGAATTGGCTTTTTCGCCGCTGGTGAGGAGGGTTGGGTTTTTTCGGACGCGGGGGTATTTTTCCCTTGCAAAGGGGGGTGGTTTGATAGATAAACCGCCTCCTTGACCATTCTTCTGGTCCATCTACTGGTTTGGAGGGGGAGCAATGGCTCACGCTCTTGCCCAACTGGGGATGCACTCGGAAGCGACTCCGAGCAACACCCAAAGCGTTTCCGCCGCCAACGAGGATCGGCAGGCCAATTGGCCCGAGTCCGAGAACGGCAAGGATTACTACGTCTCGCGCAATGGCGTGAAGTATGCCGGGACGCACCTGCTGATCGACCTCTGGGGCGCCACCAACCTCGACGACATCGAGCTGGTGGAAGAGGCGCTGCGCAAGTCGGCCATCGAAGGGGGCGCGACCATCCTTCACTGCCACCTGCACCACTTCCAGCCCAACGGCGGGATTTCGGGCGTGCTGGTGCTGGCCGAAAGCCACATCTCCATCCATTCCTGGCCCGAGCGCGGCTATGCCGCCCTTGACGTCTTCATGTGCGGCGACTGCGATCCCTACAAGGCGATCCCGGTGCTGAAGGAGGCGTTCAAGCCGGAATTCGTCACCCTGGCGGAAAGCAAGCGGGGCCTGATGCCGTGAGCTGGTACCGGGAGCGCCTGTACGATCACTGGCAACAATCGTTCCTGGTGTCCAAGGAGCTCTTCCGGTCCGAGGGCGGACTGCAGGAGATCTCGCTGTTCGAGACCCCCGGCTTCGGCCGGGTGTTGACGCTGGACGGCGTGATCCAGGTCACCACCGGCGACGAGTTCGTCTACCACGAGATGCTGGCCCACGTTCCCATCTACGCCCACGGGAACGTGCGGACCGCTTGCGTGGTCGGCGGCGGCGACGGCGGCATGCTGCGCGAGATCCTCAAGCACCACAGCATCGAGCGGGCGGTCCTGGTCGAGATCGACGGCGGCGTGGTGGAGTTCTGCCGCGAGCACATGCCGACGGTGTCGGCCGGCGCCTTCGACGATCCCCGCACCGAGATCGTCATCGCCGACGGCATCGAATACATGGCCACGACCGACCGCCGGTTCGACCTCATCGTGGTCGATTCCACCGATCCGATCGGCCCCGGCGGCGTGCTGTTCACCGAGGCGTTCTACAAGGATTGCGCCCGCTGCCTCACCGACGAGGGCATCGTGGTCAACCAGAACGGCGTCCCCTTCCTGCAGGGCGAGGAAGTCACCGACACCTACCGCCGCCGCCGGCCGCATTTCGCCGACGTTGGCTTCTATGTGGCGGCGGTGCCGACCTATGTCGGCGGCTTCATGGCGCTCGGCTGGGCGAGCCATTCGCCGCGGCCGCGCCGGGAAAGCGCCGAGGCCATTGCGGCGCGCTTCGTGGCGGCGCCGGTGGAGACCCGATACTATACGCCGGAATTGCACAGGGCGTCGTTCGCGCTACCGAAATTCATTAAAGATCTGTTTAAAGAGTGACGGATTGTTGCGGCGGCAAGGCCTCGTTCCTTGTGCTTTATTAGCGATAATTACTGCACCAAAGTATTGATTTCCCCCCGGAGCCCCTCCATCCTCTCACGGAGACGGCTGTATCGTTCGAGGGGGTGTCCATGTCTTTTCTCGCCAATGCCCGCATCGGGGTGCGCCTCGTCCTCCTGACGGCGTTGATGGCGGTCCTCGCGATCATCGTCAGCGTGTACGGGCTGTCCGGCATGTCCTCGATCGCCGAAGGCTTGCGCACCGTCTATGAGGACCGCGCCGTGCCGCTGGTCCAGCTGGGCTCGATCCAGGACTCGCTGCACCGGGTCCGCGCCAATGCCGTGGCGGCGGCGATGAGCGAGGATCCCTCGATCGTCGCCGGCCTCGAGGGCGAGAACAACGCGCTGGTGGCCCGCAACGACAAGACCTGGGCCGAGTACACCGCCACCTACATGACGCCCGAGGAAAAGACGCTGGCCGACAGCTTCGCGCGGCGTCTCGGCGACTATCGCGAGGCGCGCGGCCGGGTGTTCGCGGCGGCGAAGGCCGGCGAGCACGACAAGGCCCAGGCGATCATGCGCAACGAAGCCGGCCCCCGCTTCGTCGCGCTGATGTCCGACCTCGAGGGCCTGGTGGCGCTGCAGGCCCGCGTCGCCCAGGAGGAATACACCAAGGCGAAGGCTACCTACGAGAGCGGCCGGATCACCCTCATCGCCCTAATCGTGCTCGGCCTCGCCGCCGCGTCGACCTTCGCCTGGGTCATCGCCCGCTCGGTGACCCGCCCGGTCGGCGCCATGACCGACGCCATGGGCGCGCTGGCCGGCGGCAAGCTCGACGTCGCCATTCCCGCCCTCGGCCAGCGCGACGAGATCGGCGAGATGGCCAAGGCGGTGCAGGTGTTCAAGCAGAACGCCATCGACAAGAAGCGGATGGAGGAGGAGCAGCGCGCCGCCGAGGAGGCTGCCCGCAAGGCCGAGGCCGAGCAGCGCGCCCGCGAGGCCGCCATCGTCGCCGAGGTCGCCGAGGTGGCCGCCGCCGCCAGCGGCGGCGACATGGACCGCCGCATCGATCTCGCCGGCAAGGACGGCTTCCTGCTCAGGCTGTGCGAGGGGGTGAACAACCTTGTCAACCTGACCGGCCTGGCGCTGAAGGACGTTGCCGCCGTGCTGGGCGCGGTGGCCAAGGGCGACCTCACCCGCCGCATCAGCGGCCAGTACGGCGGCCTGTTCGGGCAGCTCAAGGACGACGTCAACACCACCGCCGACACCCTGTCGCGCATCGTCGGCGACATCAACAAGGCGGCAAGCCAGATCGCCTCGGCCGCCTCCGAGGTGGCGTCCGGTTCGCAGGACCTGTCGGAGCGTTCGGAGCAGCAGGCCAGCGCGCTGGAGGAGACGGCCGCCAGCATGGAGGAGCTGTCGGCCACCGTCCGCCAGAACGCCGCCAACGCGCAGCAGGCCAATCAACTGGCGGCCGGCGCCCGCGAGGTGGCGGCGTCGGGCGGCCAGGTGGTCGGCGACGCCGTGGCCGCCATGGCCCGCATCGAGGCCTCCAGCCAGAAGATCGGCGACATCGTCGGCATGATCGACGAGATCGCCTTCCAGACCAACCTGCTGGCCCTGAACGCCGCCGTCGAGGCGGCGCGGGCCGGCGACGCCGGCAAGGGGTTCGCCGTGGTGGCCCAGGAAGTGCGCAACCTGGCCCAGCGGTCGGCCGAAGCCTCCAAGGACATCAAGACCCTGATCCACACCAGCTCGGGCGAGGTCACGGCCGGCGCCGACCTGGTCAAGGGGGCCGGACGGACGCTGGACGACATCGTCGCCTCGGTCCGCCGCCTGGCCGGCATCGTCGCCGAGATCGCGGCGGCCAGCGGCGAGCAGGCGGGCGGCATCGAGCAGGTGAACGGCGCCGTCAGCCACATGGACGAGATCACGCAGCAAAACGCCGCGCTCGTCGAGGAGAGCGCGGCGTCGGCACAGGCGCTGGAGGATCAGGCGGCCCGCTTGGACAGCCTGGTCCGGTACTTCAAGGTTTGAGGAAGGCGGCGGCCACGTAGGTCGCCATCAGCCCGCCCAGGATGACCAGCAGCATGGCGGAAAGGAAGCCGCGCCACTGACCGCCGGCCCGGCGCAGGTCGAGGAAGTGGTCGAGCACGAGACGCGCCTTGAAGAACGAGGCGGCAAGAGCGACGGCCGCCGCCAGCAGCCCGGCCTCGACCTGGCCGAAGCCCAGCACCGCCGTCAGCGACACCAGGGTCAGCCCCACCAGCAGACCCCAGGCGGTGGTCAGCCGGCGGCTCCACGCCGCATGATTCTCGAGTGGTTTCATCACCGCACCAGATAGACGATAGGGAACAGAATCAGCCAGATCAGGTCGACCATGTGCCAGAAGGCGGTGCCGGTCTCCAGGTTCTCCACCGAATCCTTGATGCCGACGATGGTCAGGACCACCAGGCCCATCACCACGTGCAGGGCATGGAAGCCGGTCATCAGGTAAAACAGGGTGAAGAAGCTGTCGGTTTCGAGCCCGTAGCCGTGGGCCGCCTTGTCGGCGTACTCGATGCCCTTGATCACCAGGAAGGTCACGCCGAGGGCCATGGCGACGGCCAGCCAACGCCGCGGGCTCAGCCCTTCGACCTTGGCCTGCACCGCCTTGGCGGCCATCCATCCGCTGGTCACCAGCACGATGGTGTTGAGGCCGCCCATGCGCACGTCGAGCAGCGCCTGCCCGTGCCGGAACGTGTCCGGATCGAAAATCCGAGCAACGCCGAAGGCGAGGAAGAAGGCACCGAAAACCAGCAATTCGCTGATGATCAGCACCCACATGATCGGGTTACCGGGGAGGCTGGAGAGCGCGCCCCATTCGCCCTGACTTTCGGTTGTGGTAATCGTGGTCATGATCGTCAGCCTATTCCGAGCAACGCACTCGGGAATTGACGGCGGTCAAGCGTCCGAGGCCCCTATCTTTTTCCTTGTAACAGTTTTAAGGTGGGGTCCGGGGGGAGAAGGGCCATGACGATCATCAGCAGCGAACTTCCGGTCATCGACATCGCTTACCTGGAAGACATGCGGGAATGGGTGGGCGACGACACGCTGCGCACCCTGATCGACGACGCCCCCGCGTCCATCGCGGCGGAACTGGCCAGCATCTCCCAGTCCTGGCAGGCCGACGACCTTCATGCGGTGCGCGAGAACGGCCACCGCCTCAAGGGCGCGGCCGGCAGCCTGGCGCTCCGCCGTCTCGCCGACCTCGGCCACACCGTCCAGCGCATCGACGACCTCGCCGACGGACAGGTGCTGGGCCTCCTCGAGGACACCGCCGCCGAGGCATTGCGGGCGCTGGCCGACTATCGGGCCACCAAGCTGCTTCCGGCCGCCTAGCTCAGCCGCAGGCAACCCCGGTTCCGCCGAGGCCGCAATACCCGCCCGGGTTCTTGTGCAGGTATTGCTGGTGGTAGGCCTCCGCATAGTAGAAGCGCGGCGCCTCGGCGATTTCGGTGGTGACCTCTCCCAGGCCGGCCCGGTGCAAGGCGGCGGCGTAACGGTCGCGGCTGGCCAGCGCCGCCTCCATCTGGGCCGGGGTGGTCACGAACACCGCCGAGCGGTACTGGGTGCCGACGTCGTTGCCCTGGCGCATCCCCTGGGTCGGGTCGTGCCCCTCCCAGAAGACGCGAAGGAGGTTGTCGAAGGACACCGCCTCGGGATCGTAGACCACCTGGACCGCTTCGGTGTGGCCCGTCCGGCCGCTGCACACTTCCTCGTAGGTCGGGTTCGGCGTGAACCCGCCGGCGTAGCCGACCGAGGTGGAGATGATTCCGGGCTGCGTCCAGAACTTGCGTTCGGCGCCCCAGAAGCACCCCATGGCGAACACGGCGATGGCCGAGCCCGGGGGGAACGGCGCCACCAGAGGGGTACCGAGCACCGCGTGCCGCCCCGGCACCGCCATCGGCTCGCCGCGCCCCGGCAACGCCTGCTTCGCCTCCACCATCGTCGGCTTTCCCAGACCAAACAGGCTCATGCCTTTCTCCCTCGTCCTTCTCCCAGAGATGGGGTGCTCGCCATCGGGATCATCCCCCTGTGGGCCCCTACATCCAATTCCCGGATGCGCCAATATGGCTGGGCGGATGGATTTCTGGAGACGCAAGCAATGAGACGGTTGCTGATCCTCGCCCTCGCCCCCCTGGCGCTTGCCGCCTGTTCCAACACCAGGGATGCCGACGTCGCGGCCCTGCGCTCCGACGTCAATACCATGCGGGCGGAATTGAGCCAGACCCAGGCCCAGGCCCAGGCGGCCGACCGGCGCGCCGCCAACGCCGAACAGCAGGCCGCGCTCGCCAACCAGCGGGCCGACACCATGTACAACCGCAGCCTGCGCAAGTAACCGGTGGGATTTCGGGTTCGGGTTCTTGTCCTCGCTTGTGCCGTTGGCCTGACGGGACCAGCCGCCGCGGAGGAATCCGTGGCGGCGCTGGTCGACGTCCGGCCTGTTCCCTCCGGCGCCACCCTGCTGGACGTCGCCCGCGCCGCCGACCTCGGCTATGTGGAGATCGTCGCCGCCAATCCCGGCATCGACCCCTGGATGCCGCAATCGGGGGCGGAGATCCGCCTTCCCGCCCTCCACATCGCCCCCGAGGGCGACGCACCCCTGGTCGTAAATCTCGGCGACATGCGTCTGTACTACACCGCCCCCGACGGCAGCCGCACCAGCTATCCCATCGGCATCGGTCGCGAGGGATGGGAATTGAAGTCTGGCACCGAGACGCGGGTGGCCGGCAAGAGGCGCAATCCCGCCTGGATCCCGCCGGCTTCGATCCGCGCCGAGAAGCCGTGGCTGCCCGAGCGCATTCCCCCGGGACCCGACAACCCGCTCGGCGCCTACAGCCTCGACCTGGCGCTCAGTCTGGTGCGCATCCACGGCACCAACCTGCCCGATGGTGTTGGCCGCCGGGTCAGCCACGGGTGCATCCGCATGTATCCCGAGGACATCGAGGCCCTGTTCCCCCGCATCGCCGCCGGCACCCGCGTGCTGATCGTCGATCAGCCGGCCAAGCTGGGCTGGGTCGAGGGGGAATTGTGGCTCGAGGTCCATCCCTCGCAGGCGCAGGCCGACGCCATCGAGGACGGGCTGCCGCCGCCCCTGGAGCCGGTCCCCGGGCTTGAGGACAGCATTCGCAAGGTCGTCGGACCGGCCCTGGCCCGGGTCGACTGGAGCACCGTTTCCTGGGCCGTGGAGTCGCGGCTGGGCATCGCGGTGCGCATCACCCGTCCCGCGGCAGGGCAACCCGTCTCCCTGGCCCCCTGAGACCGCTGTATCCGTCCGGATATTCCGATTGCCGCACGCGCGATAGGAGTGTAGAAGGAAACCAACCGCTATATCCGACCGGTTATCAGACCATGCCCGTGAAGGCCCTGCTTGCCGCCTTTCTTCTTCTCATTGGTGCCGCCACGGCGCGCTCCGAGACGGTGACCATCTTCGCGGCCGCCTCGGCTGCCGATGCCATCGACGAGATTGGCCGCGCCTTCGCCAGCCAGGGGCTGGGCACGCTCAAGGGTTCGTATGCCGCCTCCTCGACCCTGGCCAAGCAGATCGAACTCGGCGCTCCCGCCAACCTGTTCCTGTCCGCCGACAATCAATGGATGGACTATCTGGAGGGCCGCCGCCTGACCGCTCCCGGCACCCGACGCGAACTGCTGGGCAACGCCCTGGTGCTGGTGGCGCCGGCGGGCTCGCCCCTGGCCGAGCGCCGGATCGACGCCGCCTTCCCCTTCGCCGCCACCCTCGGTGGCGGCCGTCTGGCGGTGGGCGATCCCGACCACGTGCCGGCCGGTCTCTACGCCCGCCAGGCGCTGGCCCGCCTGGGCGCCTGGCCCGAGGTCGAGCACAAACTGGCGCGCGCCGCATCGGTCCGCGCCGCGCTGGCGCTGGTGGAACGCGGCGAGGCCCCGCTCGGCATCGTCTACGCCTCCGACGCGACGGCCTCGCGCAAGGTCAAGCTGGTGGGAGCCTTTCCCCCGGACAGCCACGACCCCATCGTCTATCCGGTGGCAATCGTCGCCGGCAACGACACTCCGGCCGCCCGGGCCCTGCTGGCCTTCCTGTCCTCGCCGGAGGCCAAGGCGGTGTTCGCCCGCCACGGCTTCCAGCCGCGCTGACATGCTCACCGATCTCGAAACCGAGGCCCTCAAGCTCAGCCTGCTGGTCGCCGGCTGGGCGGTGGCGGGCAGCCTGCCCTTCGGCCTCGCCTGCGCCTGGGTCCTGTCGCGGGCGCGCTTTCCGGGCAAGATCGTGCTCGACGGCATCGTCCACCTCCCCTTGGTGCTGCCTCCGGTCGTCGTCGGCTACGTCCTGCTGGTGACCCTTGGCCGCCGCGGGGTCGTCGGCGCATGGCTGCACGACTGGTTCGGAATCACCCTGGCCTTCACCTGGAAGGGCGCCGCCATCGCCTCGGCGGTGATGGCCTTTCCCCTGCTGGTGCGGGCGATCCGGCTGTCGCTGGACTCGGTGGATCGCGGGCTCGAGCAGGCCGCGCGAACGCTCGGCTGCGGGCCGGTCCGCACCTTCTTCACCGTCACCCTGCCGCTGGTGCTGCCCGGCATCCTGACCGGCACGATCCTCGCCTTCGCCCGCTCGCTGTCGGAGTTCGGCGCCACCATCACCTTCGTTTCCAACATCCCCGGCGAGACCCGCACCCTGCCCATCGCGCTCTACGCCCTCACCCAGGCCCCGGGCGGCGAAGCGGCGGCGGTCCGGCTGTGTGTCATCTCGGTGGCGGTGGCTTTCGCAGCCCTGCTGGCCTCGGAAGTGCTGGCGCGGCGCCTGTCGGCAAGGATGACGGGATGAGCGCCGTGCTGGAGGTGGACGCCCGCCGGCGCCTCGGCGACTTCTCGGTCGATGCCCGGCTGTCGGCCGGCAAGGGCGTCACCGCCCTGTTCGGCCGCTCGGGCTCGGGCAAGAGCACCATCGTCAATATGGTGGCGGGCCTGCTGCGCCCCGATGCCGGACGCATCGCGGTGGACGGCAAGATGCTGTTCGACGCGGCCATCGGGATGGATCTGCCGCCGGAGCGCCGCCGCGTCGGCTACGTCTTTCAGGATGCCCGCCTGTTTCCCCACCTGTCGGTGCGTTCCAACCTGTGCTTCGGCCTGAACCGCGTTCCTCGGGCCGAGCGCCGCATCGAGCCGGGCCCGGTGATCGATCTGCTCGGGATCGGCCATCTGCTCGACCGCCGCCCGGCGGGCCTGTCGGGCGGCGAGCGGCAGCGCGTGGCCATCGGCCGCGCCCTGCTGGCCAATCCCCGCATCCTGCTGATGGACGAGCCCCTGGCGGCGCTGGACCCCCAGCGCAAGGCCGAGGTGCTGCCGTTCCTGGCCGGATTGGCGCGCCGGTTCGACATCCCGGTCCTCTACGTCAGCCATTCCATGGACGAGGTCCTGGCCCTGGCCGACACGCTGGCGCTGGTCGACGACGGCCGCATCGCCGCCACCGGGGCGGTCGAGGACCTGCTGGCACGGCCGGAGCTGCGCCCGCTGACCGGCCGCTACGAGGCGGGAGCGGTGCTGCGCGCCGTGGTCGCCGGCCATGATCCCGAATTGGGAATCAGCCGCCTGGCGTTTCGCGGGGGGACGCTGGTGGCGGCCCTCACCGGGCTGCCGGTCGGCACCGTGGTGCGCGTGCGCGTGCATGCCCGCGACGTGGCCATCGCGCTCGATCGCCCCGAGCGGGTCAGCATCCGCAACGTTCTGCCCGCCGTGGTGCGCACGGTCACGGCCAACGACCAGCACCAGGTGGACGTGACGCTGGATTGCGGCGGGACGCTGCTGTGGGCCCAGATCACCGCCCACGGCCAAGCCGACCTGGATCTCAAGCCCGGCATGGCCGTGCATGCGCTGGTCAAGGCGGTCACCCTGTCGCGCACCGACGTGGCGGCCGCCCCCGGCCCGGCGTACCCCGACCCGGCTCAAACGTAACCGAAGCTTCTTTTGATCCGCTGGCGGCACGCGGGTAGACCGGCGTGGCCCCTCAAGCGGAGAAGCCCCGGTGATCAGAACCCCGGAATACCACGACTGTCCCGGTTGCGGCGCCCGCACCCGCCACCGTGTCCAGCGCGAGCGCGTGCTCGCGCCCACGCTGTGGTGCCAGCGCTGCTTTCACCTGTGGATCCGCCCCGAACCGCCGCCGCCACTCCCGCCCCGCCCGAGCGCCGCCGCGACGCTTGACAGCCCCGCCGGAAGCCGATATATCGGCGCCTCTCGCTGAGGCGGAGTAGCTCAGCTGGTTAGAGCAGCGGAATCATAATCCGCGTGTCGGGGGTTCAAGTCCCTCCTCCGCTACCAATGAAAGCCCCTGTCAGGTCAAGCACCTGGCAGGGGCTTTCCTTTGTTGGGTCGTCGTCGGACGCCGCATCTGCGCCGCGACGCTCTACTCGCCCTTGTCGCCAGACCGCCCCGTAAGCTCGCCCCACGCCTTGCGGGTCGCCTTGCCGACGCCATGAGCGGCGTCGCGGGTGGCATGGCCGACCGCCTTTGCCGCGTCGCGGGTGCCGTGACCGACGGCCCGGGCGGCATCGCCCACGGCGTGGGCGCCCGTCTTCGCGCCGTCCTTCACCTTGGCCACCGGTGAGTCGGATTGGCCCCGCCGGTCGGCCGCCACCGGGGCGTCGTCCGCCCGTGCAACAGAGACCTGGGTCGACAAGGCGGCTAGTACGGCAACGGCCAACGTGGTCGCTTTCATCGGTTCTTCCTCACGTAGTCGCAGGCCTCGGTCACCACGCGGCGAAGCATGGCGGTGTCGGCCTCTCCGGATGTCCAGGCGCCGCCCATGGCGGGGCCCCTGGAGTAGAAGGCCGGTTCGGCCACCACCGCTCCGGTCGCGGCGTCGGTGTAGCGGACCTTGAGCAGCACGGACGCACCGTCGGCGACGGCAGAGATCCCCCGCGCCGCTGCGTCGCCCGTCCGAAGGCTGACGATGATCGGTTCGATCAGCAATCCCTCGCTTGCGGCCGTCTGCTGGCGGACGATGGGCAAGTGCCCTGTCAGGCACTTGATCAGGTGCCCCTCCATGCGGCGGAGCGCGGCCTCGTCACCCGAAGCGACGTCCACCCATTCGACCTTCAACGGTGCCAGCGTCACCGGGGAGTATGCGCCCAGGCCCAAGGCCTTGCTGGGGCCCTCCGTCCGCGTGGCGCAACCGACTAGCACCGCCGCCGCGGCGAGGGCAGCCATCGTCTTCACGGCGCGCTTCACCCCATTCGCTTGAGCACCAACGACGTATTGATGCCGCCGAAGGCGAAATTGTTGGTCATCAAGTACTCGACATCGAGACTGCGCCCCTCGCCCATCAGGTAATCGAGTTCGGCACACCGGTCGTCGACATTGGAAAGGTTGACGGTCGGGCAGAACCAGCCGTCGCGCATCATCTCGATCCCCAACCACGCCTCGATGGTGCCGCAGGCACCCAGCGAATGCCCGAAGTAACTCTTCAGGGAGTGGATCGGCATGCGGTTGCCGAATACCGCCGCGGTCGCCTGTGTCTCGGCGATGTCGCCCCATTCGGTGGCGGTGCCATGGCCGTTGACGAAGCCGATCGCCTCGGGGGCAAGACCGGCATCCTCCAGCGCCATGCGGAGTGCGACCTCCATGGTTTCGGCCTGGGGCTGCGTCACGTGGTTGCCGTCGGCGTTGGTGCCGAACCCGACCACCTCGGCGTGGATGCGGGCGCCACGGGCCTTGGCCCGCTCGTATTCCTCGAGGATGAAGGTGGCAGCCCCCTCGCCGATCACCAGCCCGTCGCGGTCGCGGTCGTAGGGCCTGGGGCTGAGGTGCGGCGTATCGTTCTTGGTCGAGGTGGCGTAGAGGGTGTCGAATACCGCCGATTCGGTCACGTCGAGCTCGTCGGCGCCGCCGGCCACCATGACGTCGGCCTTGCCGTAGCGGATCGCCTCGGCGGCGTAGCCAATGGCCTGGCTGCCCGAGGTGCAGGCGCTGGAGGTGGGAATGACCCGTCCGGTGATGCCGAAGAACAGACCGATGTTCACCGCCGCGGTGTGGCTCATCATCTGAATGTAGCTGGTGGCATTCAGCGTCTTCGAGCGGCCGTCAGTCATCAGCTCGGCGAAGGCGATCACCGGGCCGGGGCTGCCGAAAGACGAGCCGTAGGCGACGCCGGTGCGCCCCGAGCGGACCACCGGATCGCCGATCAACCCGGCATCGTCCAGCGCCGCCTCGGTGGCATAGACCGCCATCTTGGCCACCGGGCCCATGGTACGGGTCTTCTTGCGCGGCCAATGATCCTCGACCGAGAAATCCGGCACCGGGGCGGCCAGCCGGGTATTGATGCCCTCGAAGCGATCCCAGTCCATGCGGCGGATGGCGGTCTCACCCCGCTGCATCCGCGCCTTGATGGTCGGCCAATTATGCCCAAGCGCGGTCACGCCGCCCATGCCGGTCACCACCACGCGGCGCATCAAACCATTCCCCCGTTGACCGAGATCACCTGTCGGGTGACGTAGGAGGCCTCGTCCGAACACAGGAAGGCGACCACGCCGGCCACCTCGTCGGGTCGCCCCAGCCGGCGCATCGGTACCATCTTGAGCACCTCGTCGAGCGGCAGGCCGGCGACCATCTGAGTCTCGATCACACCGGGGGCCACGCAATTGACGGTGATGTTGCGTTTGGCCAGTTCGAGGGCCAGCGCCTTGGTGGCACCGATGATGCCGGCCTTGGCGGCGGAATAGTTGACCTGGCCGCGGTTGCCGACCAAGCCGGACACCGAGGACAGCGTGACGATACGGCCGCCCTTGCGCGCCGACACCATCGGCATCACCACTGGACGCAGCACGTTGTAGAAACCGTCGAGGTTGGTCCCCAGCACTCCGTCCCACTCGTCGTCTTCCATGGCCGGAAAGGCGTTGTCGCGGGCGATGCCGGCATTGAGCACGACGCCCCAGTACGGCCCATGCGCCTCCATGTCGGCCTCGAGGGCGGCACGGCAGCCGTCGCGGTCGGAGATGTCGAACGAGACGACGCGTCCGCCACTCGCGCAGCCCGCCAGGGTCTCCACCGCGCCCGCGGCGTCCGAGTGACAGTGAGCGACGATGGTGAAGCCGTCCCTGGCCAGCCGGATCGCGATGGCGCGCCCGATCCCCTTGCTGGCTCCCGTAACCAGAACCGTCCTAGACATCGCTTCCCTTTATGCCGTCCTTGGGTTGGTAAAGGTTCAGCTGGGCCTCGGCCAGCAGCTCGCCGTCCGCATTTATGCGGCAGTCGTAAACGGCCATTTCCTCATCCCGGAACACCACGCGGGCGGTCAGCTCCAGGCGCTGACCGAACCGGAACCACGCGGTGGTGGCCTGGTAGCGCCGGGTGCCCAACAGGAACCCCAGCCGAACCGGCACAGCCGACGCCAACGCCAGGGCGCCGACATGGACGCCGCAGGCCTGGGCCATCAGCTCGATGCCGACATGGCCGGGCACGCCCTCGGGCCGGGCAAAGGGATGATCCGGGCGCATCGTCGCCGCCGCCATCACCTCAGTGTCGGAATAGGCCACCGCCTCGTCGACCAGCAGCATGGGGGCAGCGTGCGGCAACAGGCGCTCGACCGGCCACGGACAGGAGATCACGGCGCCCCTCCCCGGCCCAGCACCAGGGCACAATTGCTGCCACCGAACGCGAAGGAGCTGGACAGCCCGGCCCGGCGGTCCGCCGACAGACGGGTGCCGGGCTTGGCCAGGGCGACGACCGGCAATTGCGGGTCGGCTACCCCGTCCCACAGATGCGGCGGGACCAGCCGGCCGGGGTTCCAGGCCTCGGACAGCGTGAGCCACAGGAAGGCCGCCTCGACGGCACCGGCGGCACCCAGCGTGTGGCCGGTCATCGCCTTGGTCGAACTGCACGGCATGGCCGCCCCGAACAGCGAATGCACCGCCCGGCACTCCATGGCGTCGTTGAGCGGCGTGGCCGTGCCATGCAGGTTGAGGTAGGCGATGTCGGCGGCCGACAGCCCGGCATCGTCGAGGGCGCCCCGCATCGCCGCCAGCGCACCGGCTCCGCTGGGATCGGGGGCGCTGACATGGTGCGCGTCCGAGGTTTCCGCCACCCCCAACAGCGCGATTTCGGCCGGCTCGGGGGTCAGCAAGAACAGGGCACCACCCTCGCCTATGGTGATGCCGTCGCGATTGACGCCGAAGGGGTTGCAGCCGGCGCGAGAGACCGATTCAAGTGAGGTGAACCCGGCCACGGTCAGCTTGCACAGGGTATCGGCGCCGCCGACCACCGCCGCATCGACCACGCCCTGCGCGATCAACCGGCGGGCGGCTGCGAAGGTCTTGGCGCTCGACGAACATGCGGTTGCCACCACATAGGCCGGCCCGGTGATCCCCAGTCGCCGGGCGACGAATTCGGCCGGGCTGCCGGTCTCCTGCTGGCGATAGCTGAAGCCGGCCGGCCACTGACCGGTAGCGCGGTGATGGGCCACCGCCGCCTCGCCCTCGGCGATCCCCGAGGTGCTGGTGCCCACGACCACGGCGACGCGGTGGGGGCCGAAGCGGGCGACCAGGGCCCGGGCCTCGGCCTCGATCTCGGCCAACAGGGCGGCGAGCAGGCGGTTGTTGCGGCTTTCGCCGTCCAGGTCGGGCAGCGGGTCGGGAATGGCGCCGACCGGCAGCGGAACGCGGGCGCCCGCGAACAGCCGGGATACCGTCGCGGCCTTGCCGACACCGAGGCAGGACGCCACCGCCATGGCAGGGATGAACAGCGGAGTCATGGTGCCACCGCCAGCGAGCGGACCTCGATCTGGTAGCCCCAGCTGAGGTTGTCGAGCCGCGCGGTGCCGTTCCAGCGGTCGCCATCTTCGTAGCTGACCGCGATCAACTCGCGCCCATCCAGGCGGACCGAACGGCGCTGCGGGCCGTCTTCGACCACCGCGCCGCTGGCGGCCAGGGCCTGTCTCAGCGCGGCCCCGGGCCAGTACAGCAGCACGATGTCGGCGAGCACGTTCTCGGGCCGCACCCCGTCGGGAAGCCAGGCCGCCCGCTCCACCGCCATACGCCCTTGGGCCCAGCGGATGGTCATGGCACGCCGGCCCAGCGGATCGGTGCCCACCATCACCAGCCCCTCGGGCGAGGCCGACAGCCGGCCCTCGAACACGAACACGTCCTCGCCGTGGCGGGCGGTCACCAGCTGGGCGGCATCGACGCTGCGGCCCAATTCGGCCGCCTCGGGCAGGCGCAAGGTCACCCCGGGGGCGACCGGCACGGCGTCGACCGTCGCAGGGGCGGCGGCGCAGCCGGACAGCAGGGCGAGCAAGGGCAAGAGGATCGTGCGCATGCGGACGTGATACACGAGTTTATGCCCGCCCTCTACGCCTAGCACGAACATTCCCCGCCGACGGCGCAAGCAGGAAGGCAAGCCCCATCCCAACCAGCATCACCGCCCCGAAGGAGCGCACGCCGGCCACGTGACTGAAGGCGAGCATGCCGAAGGACAGCGCGGTGGTCATGGTCGCAAGGCAGGTGGCCAGCACTGTCACCACGTCCCGGCGGCCGTCGTCCTCGGCGCAGAACACGGCGAAGTCCACTCCGATGGACAAGACCAGCATCAGCGCCATGCTCGAGAAGAAGGTGAAGGGCAGCCCGACCAGGGCCAGCAGCAGCGGCGTCGCCACCACCGCGGATACCGGCGGCAGCATCACCCGGACGGCACCGAGCCAGCCATAGCGCAAGGCCAGAAGCGGAAGCATCAGCAGGGCCGATACAGCCAGCAGCGCCATGGCCCGCCAGCGATAAACCCCGAGCAGGACCGTGAGGTCACCCGTCGGGTCCACGAAACGGACCCCATCCAGCCCCTCGGCGGCGCCACGCAGGGCGGCCAGATCGGAAGCGCCGTCCAGCGCCACCACGTGGCTCCCGGGAGCCAGCATCAGGGCAGGAAGCAGCGGCAACGCACCGGTGGCCACCACGTCGGCCGGCAGCAGAGGATGGCTGGCGGTGGCGGGGACCGAAGCCTCGGCCAATCCCAGCGAGGCGCGGAACGCCGGCAACGCCGGTTCGACCCGCTCCGCCACCAGGGCGGCATCGGCCCGCTGGCGTTTGGCCGAGGGCACGAACCCGGCCGGCGACCGCCACGCCGCCACGGCGCCATCCCGCTTCAGCGCGACAAGACGCTCGGCCAGTTCCTCCTCGCGCTGCAGCGCCGTCTCGTCATCGGCGGCGCTGACCAGGAAGAACTGGGTCGAACTCGCCAAGCCCATCAGGCGCTGGACCTCTACCTGCTCGGCGACGAGCGCGGGGTTCAAGTCCTGCTGGCGACGAACGTCGTCGTCGGCGCGGCCGAGCAGCGCCCCCGCCGCGCTGAGAGCGAGAAGCACGGCCGCCAGCGCACGGCGAGTGCCGGCGAGATCGGGCCGATCCCACAGCCGCCAGAGCGACAGAGCAACCGCCGCCAGCGCCGGGGGCAGCCGGCGCGGCCGGGCTCGGTCGCACAGGGGGAACCACAGCACCACCGACAGGAAAGTGGCGATTAGGCCGACCGCCGAGAACAGCGCCACCTGCCTGAGGCCCGGCAGCGGCGACAGGGCCAGTGCACCGTAGCCGATCAGGGTGGTCAGCAGCCCCATGACGATGCCGGGCAGCACGTGGGCCAGTCGCTGGCGTGGGTCGGGCCGGTCGGCGAACACTTGGCTGGAATAATGGAGCCCGTAATCGACCGCGACGCCGATCAGGCTGGCGCCGAAGGTCATGGCGATCACGTGCAGTTCGCCGAACCACAGCAGCGACACCGAGAAGGCCGCGGCCATCCCCGCCAGCGTTGCCGCCACCGTCAGCAGCAGCGGCCCGGCCGAGCGAAACACCAGCAGGATCAGGGCGATTGTGCCGATGGTGGCGACGGTCCCCACCAGGGAGGTCTCGGCGATCGCCTCGGAGGCCCCGGCATGGGCATAAAACACCGCTCCCAGCCGCACGAGCCGCACCCCCGTGCCGGGCAGGTATTCAACGGCACGCTCGTAGGCGTCTACGAAGCGTTCCTGATCGGCCAGCGCAAAGGCGTCTCCGGACAGCCGGCCGCTGACCAGGACCCAGCTGACGCCGGCATCCTTTACGGTCGGCCAGCCCTCAACCAGGGCGAAACGGCTGGACGGTATCGGCAGGTCGGCAAGGAAGGCCGGAAAGGTGAGCAAGGGATCGGCCGACAGCAACTTGGCGTCGGCGATACCGCCAACCCCATAGAGCTGGGACAACGCCCGCTGCCCCAGCTCATCCACCCTCCCCTCGGCAAGGGCGGCGCGGTCGGCCCGCGACAGCAGGCCGGCGCGGTGGGCGAACATCACTTCGCCGAGACGCTTCAGCGCATCGGCTGCGGGCACGTCGCCGGCCGGGTCCAACACCCCGTCCGTGACCAGGGCATCGCGCAATCCGGCCGCCGCCTGCCGGGCACGGGCCGGGTCCTCATGGCCGACCAGGATGACGACGCGCTGGGAAACCTGGCGACTGACGGCGGCCTTGGCTTCCGCCATTTGGGGATCGCGTTCTTCGACAGGCAGCAGGGCCATCAGATCGGTCTGCATGGGCAGGCCGTGGCGGGACACTACCGCCAGATGGACCGCCGCCACCGCCACCACGGCCAGCCACAGCAGCGCCGCAGCTCGCCTCATCGACCAGCAGCCTCGAAGCCGGCAGCCTCGAAGCCGGCAGCCTCGAAAATCGCCACCTCGTCGGCCGTCAACGGCGCGGTTGACACAGCCTGGTCACGGAACACCAAGTGGTCGTGATCGCCGTCAGGCTTGGCGATGTCGACCTCCTCGACGAAGCGCCCGACCTGCGCGGTGATGGCCTTGATCGGCTGGCCGTCTTCCCGGCGCGGCACCAGGGTGACGACGGGATCGGACTTCGTCACCGCGTACTCACGTTCGAGCGCCCGCCAGTCGCCGGCCATGGCACCGCCCATCATGTCGTAGAGCCTGGCCAGGAACGGGATCTTGGCGGAGGACAGCCGCATGGTCTCGCGGCCGCCGACACTTTGGACGATGCCGGCGGGGGTGATTGCGGACACTACCGGAAAGGGCGTCTCACCGCGCCAGATCAGCCCCTTGCCAGGGGCCAGCAGGAACGAGCCTTCCGAGCGGACCGGCTTGTCGAAGCCCTTGAGGAAGCGCTCCTGCACGAAACGGCCGCGCAGCACCTCGCCCGGCTTCAAGGCCGGCGGGGGCTCGCCGGCCTGAGCGGCGCCCGACAGGATCATCGCGATGGCGAAGACGAGGCGCTTCACAGCTTGGCCCTCACCCGGTCCTGCAGGGCGGCGGGGCTTTCCAGGCACAGGTCCATGGTCTTGGCATCGACCGCGACCTGGGTGGTCTGCGCCTTGGTCAACACCTCGCCCGACTGGGCATCGGTGATGCGGTAGTCGATGCGCAGGCGGTTCTCGTATTCCGCCAAAGTCGCCGTCACCCGGATGCGCTGGCCGAAGCGGCAGGGGCGCACGTATTTGAGGCGCATGTCCACGATCGGCCACATGAAGCCGGAATCCGCCATCTCCGGGTAGTTATAGCCGATCGCATCAAGCAGGGCGCAACGCGCCTCTTCGAGGTAGCGCGCATAATTGCCGTGCCACACCACCTGCATCGGGTCGAGGTCGAAGAACTGGACCTGGATCGTCACTTCGGCCGAGATCATTGTTGCTGCCCCTGCGCCCAGAAGTCGAAGAAGTTGTACCATTGCAACGGGTGGCGCCGGCAGTGGTCTTCCAGCCGCGCGGCGTAGCCGGCGGCCAATGCCGCTATGGCCTCGGTGCGGCGGCCCCGCGGCAGTTCCACCCGGTCGGCAAGGGTTTGCAAGGCCATTCGCCAGCGTCCCGGGCTGTCCCGCCAGCAGAACAGGAGGCGCACCGGACAGCCAAGCACCGATGCCAGGACGTAGGGACCCTGCGAGAACGGCGCGTCCTGGCCCAGGAACGGCGCCATCACCACCCGTCCGGCTGAGAGTACCGGAACACGGTCGCCGGCGATGGCAACCCACTCGCCCCGTTCGACCCGCTCCTTGAGCTGAATGGAGATCTCCGGGCCGATCTCAGTCACTTGGATCAGCCGCATGGCCGCCTCGGGCCGGAACTGACGCAGCACGCGGTTGAAGTTCTCGGCATGCCGGGTATGCACCAGCACGGTCAGCCGGTCGCGAAGGCCCGGGGCCATCAGTGCCCGGGCGACCTCGGGATTGCCATGGTGCGAGACGATCAGTACGGCACCGCGCGGGTCGGCGGCGGCCGCCGCAAGATCCCCGGGCGCCTCCACCACCAGCGAGTCCGAGGGCATCGCCCCGCTCCAAGCGGCGACGGTGTCGAGGCCCTTGCCGGCGAAGTCGATGAAGTGGCGCAGCCCGTCGAGCCGGGTGGGCTGGCGCCCCAGCGCGCGCCCGAGGACATCGCGTGACGCGCGACGCTGCTCGGTTCCGCTTAGATAGAAGTACAGCACCACCGGGGCCAGCAGCGCCATGCAGGCCCGGCGGCCCAGCAGGCGATAGGTCGCGGCGGTCAGCGCCAGCCCCCACCAGGCGCCACGCTCGGCCAGGCCGGCCCAGTGGGAGGGGCCGTCGGTCGCCGGCGGCCGATGGGCCAGGATACGCGGCAGGCGCAACAGCATGGTGGCGACGAGCCTGGTGTGCATCCAGCTGATGCGCAGATTGTCGCGCAGAACATCGAAATTCGAGGTGTTTCCCGCCGGATAGGTCACCCGGACCGGCACCATCACCGGCGCCACGCCGCGCCAGAACAGCCGCACCATGATGTCGGTGTCGAAGTCCATGCGGGCGCCGACCGTCTCTTCCGCCAGCAATGCCGTACAGGCGGCCAGGGGATAGACCCGGAAACCGCACATGCTGTCGGTGATGCGCAACGACAGGGTTTCGACGAACACCCACAGATGAGTGATCCAACGGCCGATCTTGCGCGAGGTCGGAATGCTGTCGTCATAGACGGGGGCACCGCTGACGAGCGCCTCGGGATGACGGCGGGCCGCCTCCAACAGGGTGCGGAGCGCCGCGGCATCGTGCTGGCCATCAGCGTCAACCTGCACCACGTGCGTGAAGCCGGCCTCGGCCGCCATCCGGAAACCTTCGGTCACCGCGACGCCCTTGCCCTGGTTCACCGCCAGGCGATGGACGGTCACGTCCGCGGCGGCGAGGCCGGCGATGGCGGACGCGGCGGGCTCGTCGCTGCCGTCATCGATCACAAACACCGACAGGCCGTGCGCGCGGAGACCCTCGATCACCGCTGGCAGCGCCAGATGGTGGTTGCGGCTGGGGACCACGGCGCAGGCGCGGAAACTCATGACACGTCCAGGGTGATCTGGCCCGACGAGCACGGCTGGCCGCCGCGGCGGTATTCAAAGGTCAGACGGTGCTTGGCGGGAACGTGGGACAGCGCCAACGTCAGTCGATCGCCCGGCCCCACCGTCGCCTTGTACTTGACCTGGAACTGCCGCACCGCCACCCGGTCGAGACCGAGATGGGCCGTGGCCAGATCGATCGCCCAATCCAGCTGCACCACCCCGGGCAGGATGGGATGGCCGGGAAAGTGGCCCTGAAACCACCAAAGGTCCGGAGGGATCACCAGGTCGAGTTCGACGCCCGCCTCGGTCGGGCGGACGGCCTCGATGGCGGGCAGGCGCGGCGGCGCGGTCATTGCGGGACCTCATCGAACAGGGCGGCGACCAGCGCCTGGCTGCGCTTGCCCATGGCCGTCTCGGGAATCGCGTCGACGAAGCGCCAGCGGCGCGGCCTGGTCAGCGGCTCCAGGCGGTCGGCGAGAGCGGCACGCAGCAGACGACCGAAACGGAACGAGCCCAGGCGATCGAGTTCGGCGCGTCCCGCCGGCGATGGCACTACCACCGCGGCCACTTCGTCGCGCGTCCCCGACAAGGCGATTGCGGCAACGTCGGCGACCTGGGGCAGCGCCATCAGCGCGGCCTCGACCTGGGGCAGACTGACGCGCTTGCCCTCGATCTTCACCACCCGGTCGGCCCGGCCGAGCAGGGAAAATCCGCCGTCGAGAGAAAGATCGATCCGGTCTTCGGTCGCGACCCAGTCCTCGGCACCAATCCAGGGCAAGCGTACCGACAGGCGGCCGTCGTCCTCACGCCGGATCCCGGCCCCGGGCAGGGCCCGCCAAGGGGCATCGGGTGTCTCTTGCCTGCGAGTGGCGATGGCGCCGCTTTCGGTGCTGCCATAGATCTCGGTCGGCAGCACGCCGAAAACCCGCAGGCACTCGCGTGCAGCGGCCGGGGGCAGCGGTGCCCCCGCCGACAGGACCAAGCGGGGCCGGCTCTCGACCGGGTCGAAACCGCCCAGGCGGGAGAGATGGGCCGGGCTGGAAACCACCGTGGCATCGGGGGAGAGTTCAGCCAGCAGGCTTTCCCACACCTCATGCAGGGTTGCCGAAAACGGCCGCCCCGCGGCCATGGGCCACAGCACCCGGAAGGTCAGCCCGTAGACGTGCTGATGCGGCACCGTCGCCAGTGCCGGCCCCAGGGCGCCGCCCCAGACTCCGTCCAGCATCGCCGCTTCGGCCTCGAACTGCGCCAGGGTCCGAGCGACCCGCTTGGGCTGGCTGGTCGTGCCTGAGGTGAAGAAGTCCAGATGCACCTCGTCCGCGGCCAGCCGCGTCAACGGAACCCCATCCCCTCCCCGCCCCGGCACCACGGCCCTCGGCAGGGTCGGATCGTCGGTCACCAAGGTGTCCCAGGCCCCGGACAAATCGGCCAGGATTGCGTGCTGGCCCGAGGGCGGCACCACGATCGCGGCCCCGGCATGGGCGAGGGCCAGCAGGCCGACGGCAAACAGATAGGCGTCGGCACACACGAGGCCGCCACGGCGGCAGCCGGCGGCCCGCAGCGCGCCGACGGTGGCGGCGACATCGGCGCGCAGGCGGGCAAAGGAGATGACCTCCCCGCCCCTCCGGGCCACAGGATGGTCGTCGGCGCGGCCCGCGGCCAACAGGATGGACGGCGGCAGCCAGATCATCGGCGCACCCGGCGGCGCACCAGCCACTCGGCCAGGAACAGCGCCCCCATCAGGAGATAAGACAGCAGCCCGTTATAGAGGGCCCACATCCACGTATCCGCCCACAGGGCGGTAGCGGCAGAGATGGCGGCGTTGGCGACCAGGAACAGGCACCACACCAGCGATACCCGGCGCATGTAGGTGCGGGCGCCGGGCGACGGCGCCGGCTCCGCAAGGCTGGCGAAGAGTTCGACCAGGCTGGGCGGGCGGACCAGCGACAGGGCGAAGGCGGCGGCAAAGGCGAGGCTCATGGCCACCGGATAGGCCTTGGCGGCCACACCGGCATCGACCACCGCCAGCCCTGCGGTGGCGATGGCTGCCGTGACCAGCGGCGGCAACAGGGGGCGGGCGGTCGCGGCGCCGCGCACCAGCGCGATGCGGGCACCCACCAAAGCCAACGCCATCAACACCAGCGCGGCCGACGGGACCCGCCCCAACGCAAAGTAGACCACGAACGGGTAGGCGACCCCGAGGGTACCCAGGGTTAGAGTGGCGGCAGTAGCCTTATTCGACGAAGAGGTCATGGACGCGGTCGACGACATCACCGACGGTCCGCAC
The DNA here is from genome assembly GCA_050260775.1 of Solirubrobacterales bacterium. Classification (GTDB taxonomy): domain Bacteria; phylum Pseudomonadota; class Alphaproteobacteria; order Rhodospirillales; family Magnetospirillaceae; genus CALABS01. The sequence continues at coordinate 24,084 of JBLNCP010000014.1, forward strand.
GGTCTTGAACTGGTCGGGTTTGATCTTCTTGCCGGTCAGCTCCTGCAGTTTCACCACCAGGTCGACGGCATCGATGCTGTCGAGGTCGAGATCCTCGAACAACTTGGCCTCAAGCGTGATCGCCTCCGCCGGCACTTCGAACAGTTCCTGCAAGTACCCCGACAAGGTCGTGAATATTTCGTCGCGGGTCATCTCAGGTAATCCCCTTCTGGGCACTGATGAAGGCGGCAAGCGCACGGACGCTGGCGAAATGAGCCCTCACCTCTTCGGTAACGGTCTCGATCTTGATCCCCCACGCCTTACGGATGGCAACGCCCAATTCGAGGGCGTCGATCGAATCCAAGGCCAGACCGGCGTCGCCGAACAAAGGTTCCTCCGACCCGATATCCTCAGGCGACAAGTCCTCTAGTTTCAATGCGCTCACGATCAGTTGCTTGATTTCCAATTCCAGTTCGTCCATGGGCCGATCGATCCGCGTAATATTGTTCGACAGTCGCAACAAGTTTTCGAGCTGCAAGTGGCCGAAAGCCATAGCTCAGGAAACCCTTGATGTCCAGATTGTCCCCTACCGCAAGCCGGAAGGACGAGCGCCGTCTGGGGACCCGCCACCATGGGTTGCCCTTGTGCAGAACAGGCGGCTCACAGGTGATGCTGACGAGCTGGACGTTCGCCTCCGCCACGGTCGCCACATTGGCGAAGCCCCGGCGCGCCTTCATGGGTTCGCCGGGAATGGTACGGGTGCCTTCGGGGAAGATGATCAGGTTGTTGCCTTGCCGCAGCGTCGCCACGCAGGCAGCCATCAGATCCTCGGGCGCCAGGTCGTTGCGGATATAGCCGGCACCCTCGACGGTCAGGCGGAAGAACGGGTTCTTCCACAGGCCCCCCTTCACCACGCACTGGACGCTCGGGACCGCCGCCATGATCATCACCACATCCAGTAACGACGGATGATTGGCGACGATCAGCGTGCCTCGGAGGGCCTTCAGCCGCTCGGCGCCGCAGATTTCGATGTCGGCGATCCTGAGGGCATGGATGGCGCCGCAATAAAGCCGAAAGCTGTGATGCAGGACCCATTGGATACGACGGCGGCGGCGTTCGGGATCCCTCGCCAGCAGTGCGATCAGCGGAAAGACGGTCAGCGCCATGGCCGACCCGCCCAGCCCGATCAACGCCAGGAAAAACCCGGTGCCCAGGCCCCGCCAGACGCGCTCGATGCGGTCAAACACGGCGCCAAAGCCAGTTCGAGCGCTCACCGGCGCATTCGGCCGAAGACTGGCTCGAATGAAGGAACTCGAGGAAGGACGCCGCGAGACCCTGGCCACCGGCGGCAGCGCCAGGCGCCAGCGACATCGCGACCGCCACTCCCCCGTCATGCTTGATTGGCGCCACGACCAGCGCCACTGCCACGGCCGCCTCGCCGGCTGGTTCGATCGTGGCGTACTCTGCCGGAAGATCCTCATCGAAATGCATCAGCACCACCGGTCGGCCATCGGCGGCGGCGCAGACGGCGGCCTCCAGCAGACCATAGCCGAACGACTCGCTGCCCGCCGCGATGGCGGTGTGGCCGGCGTGGTTGCCCGACGCGATGGACAACAAGCCGACCAGGGCATGATGCACCGCCAGGCTGAACTCCGCGGGAGACACCTGCCCCTCGTCGACCAGCGAATTCAGTAGTCCCATGGTGCGCGCGTACTCACCGTGGCGCGACGACAGCACAAGACGCGGGGCTTCGCCGGCCTGGGGCAGAACCGACCAGGCGGCCTCGAGCACCTTGCGGCCGATGGGAGTAACGCGGCGGCGCAGTGACGACGGCACGCCTGCCGGCGCGCTCACCGGCTCAGTATCCGGCGTCCACCCGGCCAGGGCGGCGATACGGAAGGTCACCTCGGCGCGCGGCGGGGAAGAGGATTGCGCGGCACTGCCGACGGCCCTTACCATTGATTTCATCCCTCTCCCTCTAATCACCGAAAAGCGCTTCTCGTTTATCATGGCTGGCACGCCGAACCAAATAGCCATCCGCGCGGGCCTGCGTGAAGCCCGCCAATACCCGGCAGACGTGACTCCGGCCGATTTTGAGGCGGTTGCCCGAGTGGGCCGCGCGGCGCGCGGCGATCAGAGGCTGCTGGCACGGGCACTGTTGCGCCAGGCGCTGTTCGATGCGACCGGGATGGCCGGCGATCTTTGGCGGATCGAGCGGGCGCCCGACGGCCGGCCGCTTGCGGTCACGCCGGACGGAAAGCCGGGCCCTGATGTGTCTGTGGCCCATTCCGGCCTCTACGCCATTGCCGGGGTGGCAATGGCGATGCGGATCGGCGTCGACATCGAGACGCTTCGCCCCGGCCGCGACTGGCGTGCCATCGCCGAGGCCTATTTCAGTGATGACGAACGGGCGTTGGCGGAGGCCCGCGGCGAGGGCGGCTTCCTGGCATTGTGGACTTTGCGCGAAGCCATCGGCAAGGCGGCGGGCGGGGGCGTGGCGCGGGCGCTATTGCTCGACGGCGCCCCCCTGCCCGCGGCGGTCGGCGACGCGGCGAGGCTGTCCGTCGACGGCACGCCGTGCGTCGTGGCCCAGCGCGGAATCGGGCCGGTTCAATTGGCCGTGGCCTGCCTTGGTGCCGCCACCGAGGCAGTGGTGGCCGCCGCGCTTGACGCCGCCTGTGCCAGCATCCAGTCGGCAACCTGATCACTCACCGCGTCGCCGGCAGGATCGCGGAACAAGGTGTGTCCGCCGTCGGGGAAATGGCGGATCTCCACACCTCGTCCCATTCGCTGGGCGAGGATTTCGACGCCACGCCGCGGCACCACCTGGTCGCGGTCTCCGGTGAGGACAAGCACCGGGCGCACCCGCACGGCGGCAGCGTGCTCACGGGTGGCATCCATCAAACCGACGACCGACTCCCAGAAATGTGCCGAGGGGCTGTCGGCGACGGTCCCCAGCCAGCGCAAGCCGGTCCGGGCGGCGGCGGCAGACGCTGAATCGGGCCAGACCGCCGGAGCCGACAGCACCAGCGCGGCCAAGCTCGGCGGGTCGTCACCGGCCAGCACCGAAACCACCAGGCTGGCTCCGAGACTTTCCCCGACGACCACCAGCGGGACGCCAGGGTGGCGGGCAGCCACGCCGGCGATCATCACCCGCAAGGAGTCAGGCCGGGGCTCGGGATAGTCGAAACTGGCTGCATAGGTGGCGATGCCGCGCCGTGCCCAGCGCTCGGCCGGGGGCCCGAACACGGCGGCGGTGCCCTTGAGGCCGTGGACCGCCACCACCACGACGCGGGGCGCCGCCACCTGCCACGCGACGATCGGCAGCGCCGCGTCGGCGATGGCCACGCTCCGCGCCCCCGCCGCCCTCGCCTGGGTCACCGGTGGAATGGGCGGCACGCACGCGGCAATCGAGGCCAGCGCCACGATCACCAAGGCCAAGGCGCGGCAACCGACCACCGTCCACCTCCCCATGCGTCCGACACGCATCCGGGCATGTCGGAACGTCGGAGGGGTAGCGCAACTCTCCTGTCGCCGGCCGGACTCAGCGCTTTAGGATCGGAGCGTTCGCCAGGGCGGTATCGATGTCGCTCTCGAGGTTGCGGATCCAGAAGTTGTAGTGGGGATGGACCGCCTGCCCGTTGTCCTTGAACCCTTTCGAGGAGGCATGGACGATGCTGTAAGTGTTCTGGTCGAACACGACATCAACTGCCGCAGAGTATTTTGGCTGATCCTGCACGGCGTGCAGTTTCCCCGGCGCCACCGTCTGGAACGCCCAGCCGCGGCTCTGCCCCGCCGCGACGATCGTCTTTTCGATCTCGGTCAGCGACATGCTACGCGCGGCGGACGGGATGGGATGGTTCACGACGTTGTAGATCGGCTCGTGCCGGCAGGCAGCCAGCAACAGACCGGTAACGCCGACCAATACCAATCTTCTCACAATGCCCCCCTAAACCTGTGACGGCTTACACACCATCGAGCTTACCCCCCTCATTGGTGGCACACAATCGCGCAATATGCCCGTATCGAGCCACCGCGGGGCGCTCTCGCCGGTGAGGATGAGGCGGCGTGAGCCAGAATGTCGTCCTATCTTCGTCTCACCCGCCCTTCCAGTTCCGCACAACTCGGGCTATCTTGCCGTCCCGGGGAAACGGGGAATTGAGCGGCCGGCCGTGTCTGTTCTGACGAGATTGGGGGAATTCCGCGACCCTGCGCTGGAGGAGTCGTTCTCGTCCTCCACCCAGGGCATTTCCCGCGCCCTTGGGCGCTTCGCCGTCCTGGTGACGTCGCTGACCTCCGTCAGCTTCGCGGCGTTCGATCTGGAGACGCTGCAGGGCGATCAGCTGACGTTCTTCCTCGGCTGCCGCATCGCCGTTGCCGTCGTCTGCATCGCCACCCTGGTGGCCATGGCGCGGGCGAGCGATCTCAAGCGCTTCATCCAGGTGACCCACCTCGGCCTCCTCGCGCTGTTCACCGTCAACGCATTGGTGTTCAACCATCCCGGCCTGCAGAAGCAGGGACACGCGTTCTTCCCGTTGATTGCCATCAGCCTGTGGCTGATCGTGCCGGGGCGGATGACCAAGGTCGGGGTGGTCTGCCTGTATGCGTCGGCGATCAGCCTGCTGTTGTGGAGCACGACCGGGCAATATCCACCCGAGCCGATGGACATCGCCGTCAATCTGGTGGTCACCGTGGTCGCCTTCGCCGTCGGCCTGGCGGTGCGCCAGCAGACGGGACGGATGCGGCGCGAGCACTTCTTCCATCTGCTGCGCGAGCGCGAGGTCAACGAGCAGCTGGCGGCGGCCAAGGAAGCGGCGGAGGCGGGCATCCGGGCCAAGAGCGAGTTCCTCGCCGTCATCAGCCACGAGATCCGCACTCCGATGAACGGCATCTTGGGGATGACCCGGCTGGTGCTCGACGGCCGCCTCGACGACGAGCAGCGGGAGAACGTCGAAGTCGTCCGCCAGTCGGCCGAGGCGCTTCTGTCGCTGCTGGACGACATCCTGGACTTCTCCAAGCTGGAAGCCGGGAAGCTGGACATCGAGTCGAGGCCCTTCGACGCCAGGCGGGTGGTCGGCGACGTCATCACCCTCATGCGCTCGCGGGCCGGGGAGAAAGGGCTGTCCCTGCAGGTCGACACCGATGCGGCCCTTCCGCCGCTTGTGGAGGGCGACTCGGGGCGCCTCAGGCAGGTGCTGCTCAATCTGGTCGGCAACGCCGTCAAGTTCACCGAAACGGGCGGGGTGACGGTCACCGTGACGGCGGCCGGGGGAATGGCGCGCTTCACCGTCAAGGATACCGGCATCGGCATCGCCCCCGAGGCGATGGACAAGTTGTTCAGTGCCTTCACCCAGGCGGACGGATCCATCACCCGGCGCTTCGGCGGCACCGGGCTTGGCCTCGCCATTTCACGGCGGCTGGTCGAAACCATGGGCGGGGAGATCGGCGTGGACAGCACGCCGGGCCAGGGCTCGACCTTCTGGTTCGAACTGCCCCTGCCGGAAGCGGCCGCGTCGCCCGCTCCCGCACCCGAGGCCACAATCGGCGATATCCCGCCGCTGCGCATCCTGTTGGCCGAGGACAACCGGGTCAACCAGATGGTCGCCGTCAAAATCCTCGGCCGCATGGGCCATCATGTCGAGGTCGCCAACGACGGCCGCGAGGCCGTGGAGGCGGTGACGCGGGATGATTTCGACCTGGTGCTGATGGACATGTACATGCCGGAATTGGATGGCCTTTCGGCCACCGCCCACATCCGGGCCCTGCCGGGGGCCAAGTCCAAGATCCCCATCGTCGCCCTGACCGCCAACGCCATGGACGAGGACCGTGAGCGCTGCCTTGGCGCGGGCATGGACGATTACGTCGCCAAGCCGGTGGACCTGCCCAAGCTGATGTCCATTCTGGCGCGCCTGTCGGCGGCGAAGGCCTGAGCCTCCCCTACCCCGCCCGTCGCGCGATGATCCTTTGACGGATCTGGGTACGAAACTCCTGGTTCCGGGCCCTCAACGCCTGACGCTCGCCGCGGGGCTTTTCCAGGACGGCGCGCCGGTGCGCGGCCTCCGCCTGCTCGCAGGCACGGTAGGCCGACGGGGTGGAGGCGGCGCCGATGCACGCTTGCGCCTCCTGCAGGACCTGGATGCGGCCTTGATGGCTTTCGGCCTCGATGGCCTTGGCGGCTTCGAAGGCCTCCTGCCGATGCTGTCGGATTTCCGCCCGCGTCGACCCGTCTGCCGCATCGGCGGCATTTGCCGCAGCCGCTGCAAACAGGGCGACACCGAGAGTGGACGCGAGCTTCATGGCACGTTCCTGGGGCAGGCCGCACATGCATCCGATGTTGGCATGCAAGGGTCGCCCGTCACCTCCTCCGATGGAGGCCCGCCATCCCTCCGACCGAAATCCACCCTACCTCGTCCACACGGACGAGAGCTCGTTCGTGAGGACGGGCGCTAATATTCCCCCGGTCAATAGAGCACCGTCGTGCACTGCCGTAAGGTCGGCGCAAGGTTTAGGACCAGGAGGGTGGGATGCTGACCAAGTTGAAGATTGGGCCGCGGCTGGCGGTCCTGGTGGCCGCGATGGCCTTGCTGGTGCTGGTGGTGGCGACGATCGGTTTCCTGACGGCCCGCAGCATCAACGCCTCGCTGAAGACCGTGTACGAGGATCGCACCGTCGCCGCGCTGCAATTGGCGACCGTGCGTGACCAGCTGCACCAGCTCAGGCTGTCGATGGTCTCGGCGGTGACCCACGAGGATTTGACCAAGGCCCAGGAGATCGTCGCGCGCATCCCCGCCTTCGAGGCCAAGATGGACAAGGTGTGGGCAGAATACATGGCCACCTACCTCACCCCCGAGGAAAAGCAGCTGGCCGATCGGTTCGTCGGCGCCATCACGGAATTCAAGCAGGCGCGCAGCAAGACGCTGCAACTGCTGGCCGAGGACCGCGCCGCGGCGCTGACCAACATGCGCGCCAACGCCGGCGGCAAGTTCCAGACCGCCCTGTCGGCGATCGACGAATTGCTGACGCTGCAGGAGCGCGTGGCGCGGGACGAATATTTGAACTCGGTCTCGTACTACGACACCGCCATGTGGACGAACCTCGGGCTGATCGCGGCCGGCTTGGCGGCGGCAGGCTGGCTCGCCCAGGCCATCGTGCGCTCCATCACCGGCTCGGTCGGACCGATCGTCTCCACCATGATGCACATGGCGGACGGCGACCTGGCGGCCCGGGTTCCCGGCGGCGAGCGCAAGGACGAGGTCGGCGACATCGCCCGGGCGCTGACCGTGTTCCAGCAGAAACTGGTGGCCGCCCGCGAGGCGGAGCGCGCCCAGGCCGCCGAGCGCGAAGCCCGCGAGAAGCGGGCCCGCATGATCGAGGAGCTCACCGCCCAGTTCGATCGCCAGGTCAAGCAGACCGTGGGCGGGGTCGCCGGGGCCGCCGCCGAATTGCGCGGCGCCGCCGGCACCATGTCGGCGGTGGCCACCCAGACCTCGGCCCAGGCCACCCAGGTGGCGGCCGCGGTCGGCCAGGCGTCCATGAACGTCCAGACCGTCGCCTCGGCGGCTGCCGAGCTGTCGACCTCGGTCCAGGAGATCGGCCGGCAGGTGGAGACCTCCTCCGACGTCGCCCGGCAGGCGGTGTCCATGGCACGACGCTCGGACGAACTGGTGCGCGGTCTGGCGGAATCGGTCGGCCACATCGACCAGGTGGTCGGCCTCATCACCGACATCGCCAGCCAAACCAACCTGCTGGCCCTCAACGCCACCATCGAGGCCGCCCGGGCCGGCGACGCCGGCAAGGGCTTCGCAGTGGTGGCCGGCGAGGTCAAGAATCTCGCCAACCAGACCGGCCGCGCCACCGAGGAGATCGCCGCCCAGATCGCCGCCGTGCGCGGCGCCACCGACGAGGCGGTCGGCGCGATCCGCGACATCAGCGCCATCATCGACAGGATCGGCGAGGTGTCCTCCACCATCGCCGCCGCCGTCGAGGAGCAGAACGCCGCCACCGGCGAGATCGCCCGCTCGGCCGAGCAGGCCGCCCAGGGGACGCAGGAAGTCTCCGACAACATCGGCGGCATGAGCGACGGCGCCGGCGAGACCGGACGGGTTTCCTCGGTTGTCGCCGGACAGGCCGACGAAATGAGCCGGCAGGCGGAAACGCTGCGCCACCTGATCGACGACTTCCTCACCCAGGTGCGTGCCGCCTGACCTTTCCTCCCGTTGATCCTCCCCGCACCTGCGGCAGGTCCCCCGACCTGCCGCTTTTTTTTGGAGAGTGCCCCCTCCCCCAGCAAGGCTGCGGGGGCTTGCACACCTCAGACCGAGGAACTGGTGTCGTGCTTGGGGCGGTCGTCGCGCAGCATCTCGCCCTTGGCGAGGAAATAGGTCATCTCGGCGATGTTGGTGGCGTGGTCGCCGCAGCGCTCGATGTTCTTGGCGATGAACAGCAGATGGCTGCAGGGGGTGATGGTGCGCGGGTCCTCCATCATGTAGGTGAGGATCTCCCGGAACAGGCTCGAATAGAGGTCGTCGACCTCCTGGTCGCTGCTCCACACCTCCATGGCGACCTCGGGATCGCGGGCAAGATAGGCGTCGAGCACCTTCTTGATGCGCTCGAGCACCATCAGGCCCATGCGGATGGTCGCCCGCACCGGCTGCACCATCGGCGACTGGTTGATGACCAGGCTGCGCTTGGCGATGTTGGCGGCCAGGTCGGCGATGCGTTCCAGTTCGGCCGAGATCTTGAGGGCGGTGAGCACCGTCCGCAGGTCGTCGGCGACGGGGGCCCGCAGCGCCAGGACGCGGATGGCCTGTTCGCTGACCTGCTGGTCGAGGGCATCCACCTGGGTGTCGGCGGCGACCACCCCTTCCGCCGCCTCGCCGTCCCGGCTGCCCAGGGCGTCGAGCGCGCCGCGCAGCTGCGCCTCCGCCTGTCCGCCGATGCGGGCAATGGTCGCCGTCAGCTTGCCCAATGCGACGTCATAACTCTTGACGATGTGGTCGCCCCCGAGGGACATGGCTTCCTCCGCTACTCGGCGTATGTCGGGATATGGATGGTGAAGACGCTGCCTTGGCCGGGAACGCTGTCGATCAGCAGGCTGCCGCGGTGGCGATTGACGATGTGCTTGACGATGGCAAGGCCGAGGCCGGTCCCGCCCAGTTCGCGCGAGCGCGCCGTGTCGCAGCGGAAGAAGCGTTCGGTCAGGCGCGGCAGGTGTTCGCGGGCGATGCCGTCGCCGAAATCCCGCACCGCCACCGCGACCATCGGCCCCGAGCGGGTTTCCTCGGGGGACAGGGTGATCTCCACGGGAGTGCCGGCGCGGCCGTATTTCAGCGCGTTGTCGATCAGGTTCTGCATGACCTGCGTCAGTTGGTCGGCCTGGCCGCGGGCCAGTGGCAGGCCGGCAGGGGCGCGCACATCGAGCGACATCTGTCGCTGCGCCGCCTGCGGCGCCACGCCCTCGACCACCGACAGCACCACGGCCTTGAGGTCGACGGGGTCCTTGGGCGGGCTGTGCTCGTCGAACTCGATGCGCGACAACGACAGCAGATCCTCGATGAGACGCCCCATCCGCACCGCCATCTGATGCATGATCGGCAGGAACTGCTCGCGGGCGGCGGCATCGTCGCGCGCCGGGCCGGCCAGCGTCTCGATGAAGCCCTGCAGGCTGGCGAGGGGGGTCCGCAGTTCGTGGCTGGCGTTGGCGACGAATTCCGCCCGCATCCGCTCGGTGCGCCGGACCGCCGACACGTCATGGAGCGACAGCACCAGCCGCGCCCCGCCCACGCCCGGCAGCGACAGCCGATTGACGCGGGCGACGAACGCCTGGTCGGCGGGATAGGGCATGACGAATTCCGCGTGCTCGGTCTGGGCGCCGCCCAGCACATGGTCGACCGCATCGAGGACCGGCGGAATGCGGAGCACGCCGGCCAGATCGAGCCCAACCGGGTCGCGCCCGAGCAGGCTGCGGGCGGCGATGTTGCTGGCGACCACGGTCCGGCCGCCGTCCACCAGCAGCAGCGGGTCGGGAAGGCTGTCGAGGCTGGCCTGGCCCGACGCCGCCAGGGCGGCATGGCCGCGGCTCTCCTCCGTCAAGGCGTCATGCATTCCGGCGATGGTCGCGACCATCTCGCGGCCGAACCCGGTCCTAAGCGAGGGGATGGCGGCCTCGGAGCGGGCGGCCAGGCGGCGGACGTATCCCGCCAGCTCGCGGATGTCGAACAGCCAGTTGCGAAGCATCAGCCAGGTCGCGGCAAAGCCGGCCAGCGCGACCGCCACGGCCCAGCCCCAGGGCAGAGCCCCCCAGGCGACCGCGGCGGCCGCGATGGCCACCGACGGGGTCGCCAGCGCGGCCACGGCCAGGGCATCGGGAGGGATCAGGCGCCTCGTCATCGTCAGCCCGCCTCTTGCAAGCCGTAGCCGCCGCCGCGGACGGTGCGGATCAGGTCGGGAAGATCGTCTCCGTTCAGGGCCTGGCGCAGGCGCCGCACGTGCACGTCGACGGTACGCGGCTCCACATGGATGTCGGCCCCCCACACCGCCGCCAGCAGGTCCTCGCGGGAGAACACGCGCTCGGGAGCCTGCACCAGCACCTGCAGCAGGCGGAATTCCGTCGGCCCGAGATGGACCGCCCTGCCCGCCCGCGTGACCCGCCGCCCCGCCAGATCCACCGAGAGATCGGCAAAGGCCAAGGATCCCTTCTGCGCCACCGGCGGGGCCCGGCGCAACAGGGCGCGCACGCGCGCCAGCAGTTCGGGCAGCGAGAACGGCTTGGTCAGGTAGTCGTCGGCGCCGACGTTAAGGCCGCGGACCTTGTCCGCCTCCTCGGCCCGCGCCGTCAGCATCAGGACGGGAAGGTCGCGGCTGACCGGCCGGCGCCGGATTTCCCGACAGACGGCGATGCCGTCCATGCCGGGAAGCATCCAGTCGAGGATGACCAGGTCGGGGGCCAGCTTGGCGACCAGTTCCGCCCCCTCGGTTCCGTCCGCGCTCACCGCCGTCCGGTATCCGGCGGCGGCGAGATTGTACTGGAGCAGGGTGACCAGTGCCTGCTCGTCCTCGACGATCAGGATCAGCGGCTTGTTCACGGTGTCGGTCATGCTCCGTCCCCCACCCCCTCGTGGCCCTTCGGCCGGCGTTCGGTCAAGGGCCGCCCCTTGACCAGGAAATGCAGCGATTCGGCGATGTTGGTGGCATGGTCACCGATGCGCTCGATATTTTTCGCAATGAACAGCAGGTGCGTACAGGCGGTGATCGTGCGGGCATCCGAGGTCATGGTGGCGACAAGCTGCTGGACGAGCGCAGTGTACTGGTCGTCGACCTCGGCGTCCCGGCTCCACGCCGCCACCGCCAGATCGACGTCGAGGGCGGCGAACGCATCCAACACCGACTTCAGCAGGTCGGCGACCAGGCTGCCGACCTGCAGCACCGCCGGCAGCACGGGAACGGGCGGCATGCCGGCCAGGATCAGCGAGCGCTTGGCGATGTTGGCGGCGTAGTCGCCGATGCGTTCGAGCGACGACGCCATCTTGAGCGCGCTGACAATCAGACGCAGGTCCGAGGCCATCGGCTGGCGCAACGCCAGCAGGCGCACGGTGACGTGCTGCACCTCGAATTCCAGGGTGTCGATGGCCGCGTCGCCGGCGATCACCCGCGCGGCGAGATCGGCATCGCCGCGGGCGAGGGAATCCAGGGCGTGGGCCAGTTGAGCCTCGGCCAGCGCCCCCATCCTCCGGACCATGCCGCTGAGCTGGTTGAGCTCGTCGTCGTAGGATTTGACCGTGTGTTCCGTCATGGGATCCGCCTCACCCGAACCGGCCGGTGATGTAGCCTTGGGTCAGGGAATGCTGGGGATTGGTGAAGATCTGTTCGGTGTCGCCCATCTCCACCACCTCGCCGAGATGAAAGAACGCCGTGCGTTGGGAAACGCGGGCCGCCTGCTGCATCGAGTGCGTCACGATGACGATGGTGTAGTTCTCCCTCAATTCGTCAATCAGCTCCTCGACCTTGGCGGTGGCGATGGGATCGAGCGCCGAGCAGGGCTCGTCCATCAGGATCACCTCGGGGCTGACGGCGATGGCGCGGGCGATGCAAAGCCGCTGCTGCTGTCCGCCCGACAAGCCGGTTCCGGGATCGCCGAGGCGGTCCTTGACCTCCTTGAGCAGGCCGGCCTTTTCCAGGCTGGTCATCACGATCTCGTCCAGTTCGTCGCGGTCGGTGGCCAGGCCGTGGATGCGCGGACCATAGGCGACGTTGTCGTAGATCGATTTGGGAAACGGATTGGGCTTCTGGAACACCATGCCGACACGCGCGCGCAGGTGCACCACGTCGATGGCGGGGTCGTAGATGTCCCGACCGTCGAGAGTCAGGGAGCCCGACACGCGGCAGCCCTCGATCAGGTCGTTCATGCGGTTGACGCACCGCAGGAAAGTCGACTTGCCGCAGCCCGAGGGACCGATCAACGCCGTGACCTCGTGGGCGCGGATATCGAGCGAGACCTTCTTCAGCGCCTGCTTGGGACCGTAGAAGACATCCACGTCATTGGCGGCGACCTTGACCGGATGCGGGGTGGTAACTGGGTGCGAAAACATCGGAGGTCCTTTTACCAGCGACGTTGGAACTTCTTGCGCAGCACGATGGCCGCCAGGTTCATGGCGATCAGGAACAGCAGCAGGACGATGATGGCGGCCGAGGTGCGCTCGACGAAGGCGCGCTCGGGGCTGTCGGCCCACAGATAGACCTGCACCGGCAGCGTGGTGGCGGGGTCGAGGGGACCCCGCGGGATGTCGACGATGAACGCCACCATGCCGATCATCAGCAACGGCGCCGTCTCGCCCAAGGCCCGCGCCATGCCCAGGATGGTGCCGGTCATGATCCCCGGCAGGGCCAGCGGCATCACGTGGTCGGTCACGGTCTGGAGCTTCGAGGCCCCGACACCGAGGGCCGCCTCGCGGATCGAGGGCGGCACCGATTTGAGAGAGGCGCGGGCGGCGATGATGATGGTCGGCAGCGTCATCAGCGTCAGCACCAGGCCGCCCACCAGCGGCGCCGAGCGCGGCAGGCCGAACAGGTTGAGGAAAACCGCGAGGCCCAGCAGGCCGAACACGATGGACGGCACGGCGGCGAGGTTGTTGATGTTGACCTCGACCAGGTCGGTCCAGCGGTTCCTGGGGGCGAATTCCTCGATATAGACGGCGGTCGCCACCCCGAGCGGGAACGACAGCAGCAAGGTCACCAGCACCGTATAGAACGAGCCGACCACCGCCCCCCACACGCCGGCTTGCTCGGGATCGCGGGAATCGCCATTGGTCAACAGGCGGGTGTTGAACCGGTAGGAGACGGCGCCTTGCTCCTCCAGGGCCGCGAGCCAGCCCAGCTGGGCGTCGTTGAGACGCGCCCCCTCGGCCCCCGGCACCCGGGGAACCTTGCCCTTGACCGACTGGTCGACGTCGGGCGACGCCAACAGCCAGATCGGACGCGTCGTGCCGAGGAGCTTGGGGTCGCCAGTCACCAGCCGGCGGACGTCGTCCTCGGCGGCACCGCTGACCAGGGCGTAGAGCTGGCGCTTGCGCGCCCGCTCGGCCACCTCGGGGAACCGGGCCTCCAGCGCCTTCTTCACCACGGCCCCGTAATCGCCGTCGGCGAGGTTGTCGCCGATCACCGCCGGGTCGAAGGCGACCTCGAGCCGGATGCCGGTCTGCACGAACGCGGTGGCGCCCCTCGTCAGGATGGAGCCGAGGAGAAGGGCCAGGAAGCCGAGCGCCAGCGCGACGGCGACAGCGCCATAGGCACGGAAGCGGCGCTCGGCGGCCTGACGGCGGCGGTTGCGCTCGGCGGTCCGTTCGGCCTGCGCGGCCGGGGCGGTCTTGGCCATTTCAGTCATATTGTTCCCGGTATTTGCGGACCACATGCAGGGCGACCATGTTGAGCGCCAGGGTGACGACGAACAGCACCAGGCCGAGGGCGAACGCCGCCAGCGTCTTGGGGCTGTCGAATTCCTGGTCGCCGACCAAGAGCGTGACGATCTGCACGGTGACGGTGGTCACCGCCTGGAAGGGATTGGCGGTGAGGTTGGCCGACAGTCCGGCGGCCATCACCACGATCATCGTCTCGCCGATGGCGCGGCTGACGGCCAGCAGGACGCCGCCGACGATGCCGGGCAGCGACGCCGGCAGGATGACCTGCTTGATGGTCTCGGACTTGGTCGCGCCAAGCCCGTACGAGCCCTCGCGCAGGGACTGCGGCACGGCGGTGATGATGTCGTCCGACAGCGAGGAGACGAAGGGGATGATCATGATGCCCATGACCGCCCCCGCCACCAGCGCGCTTTCGGACGCGATCGACAGTCCCAGGGCCGCGCCGGCGTCCCGCAGCATCGGCGCCACCGACAGGGCGGCGAAGAAGCCGTACACGACGGTGGGAATGCCGGCCAGGATCTCCAGCAGCGGCTTGGCCACGGCGCGGAAGCGCGGGCTGGCGTACTCCGCCATGTAGATGGCCGACATCAGTCCCAGCGGCACCGCCACCGCCATGGCGATCAGGGCGATGAGGGCGGTGCCCGTGAACAGGGGCACCGCGCCGAAGGCACCGGAACTGGCCACCTGGTCGGGGCGGATGGCCATCTGCGGGCTCCACCGCAGGCCGAACAGGAATTCGTCCACCGGCACCGCCTGGAAGAACCGCAGCGATTCCACCAGCAGCGACATCACGATGCCGATGGTGGTGAAGACGGCCACGGTGGACGAGAGCACGAGCGCCAGGGTGGCGACTCGCTCGACGCGGTTGCGGGCCCGCAGGGACGGAGACACCGCCCGCAGGCCCAAGGCCAGCCCGCCGACGGCCAGGGCCAGGGACAGCGCGGCCTTGGCCATAAAGAAGGTGCGCGCCAGGTCGAGGTAGCGCGCCACCGCCGCGGCGACCATGTCGGACCCGGCCGGAGTGCCCAGGCGGGCGCTGTTGCGCACCTCGTTGTAGATCAGCCCCAGACGATCGGGCGACAGATCCTGAGGCAGGGCCGCGACCACGAGATGGCGGAGCACCGCAGGTTCGACCGCGAGCCAGCCCACCAGCAGCAGCACGGCCGGCAGGCCGCACCACAGGGCGACGTAATAGCCATGGTAACGCGGGCGGGAATGAACATCCCGCCCGCCCATTGCCAGGGCCCTGGCGCGCCCCCACCGGAAGCCGACCGCGGTCAGCGCCAGCAGGACGGCCGCAAGGATCACCGATTGCATCGTCACATCTTCAGGGCTTCAAGAGCGTTGGCCTTGGCGGCCCATTCCTTGCGCTCGGCATCGGGGAGCGGGATCAGGCCCTTGTCCACCAGATAGCCGTTCTTGCCCCAGGCCTTCTCGGACGTGAACTCGGCCACGTATTCCTTGATGCCCGGGATGGTGCCGACATGGGCCTTCTTGACATAGAAGAAGATCGGGCGCGACACCGGATACTTGCCGGACGAGATCAGCTCGAAGGTCGGTTCGACGCCGCCGATCAGGCTGCCCTGGATCTTGTCGCCGTTCTGGTCGAGGAAGCTGTAGCCGAAGATGCCGAGCGCCTTGGGATTGGCCTCGAGCTTCTGGACGATCAGGTTGTCGTTCTCGCCGGCCTCGACATAGACGCCGTCCTCGCGGATCGAGGAATAGGCCTGCTTGAACGCCCGCTCGTCGGTCTTCTTCAGCGCCGCGATCTCCGGGAACTTCTCGGCCGCCTTTTCCATCACCAGCTCGATGAAGGCGTCGCGGGTGCCCGAGGTGGGCGGGGGGCCAAGCACCTCGATGCGGTCGTTGGGCAGCTTGGGATCGATCTGGTTCCAGGTGACATTGGGATTGGGCACCAGCTTGCCGCCCACCGGCACCTGCTTGGCCAGCGCCAGGAAGAGCTGCTCGATGGTGAGGTCGTAGCGGGTATGGCGCTTGGAATTGGCCAGCACGATGCCGTCGAAGCCGAACTTCACCTCGGCGATGTCGGTCACGCCGTTCTTGGCGCACTGTTCCATTTCGGACGGCTTGATGGCGCGCGAGGCATTGGAGATATCGGGGAAGTCGGGACCGATGCCGGCGCAGAACAGCTTGAAGCCGCCGCCGGTGCCGGTGCTTTCGACGACCGGGGTCTTGAACTTGCCGGTCTTGCCCAGGCGCTCGGCCACCGTGGTGGCGAAGGGATAGACGGTGGACGACCCGACCATGCGGATCTGGTCGCGCGCCTCGGCGGCGCCGGCGGAAAGCGCGGTGGCGATGGCAACGGCGGCGACAGCCAGGGACTTGCTCGTCATGAAACCTCCAAAGAAGAGGACTGCCCGAACCGAATGTTCGACGTGCAGACCCTATCCAAGCCGCCCACCCAGCGGGATGAAGGTTTTTTGACAATTGTGACGGACGGGGGTGTGACGGGCCGGCAGGACGATCCCGCCGGCCCGCCCCCGCTCAGTGGCTCATGCTCTGGATCGCCTGCCGGCAGGTATCCTCGCAATTGCGGCAGGCCTCGGCGCAGATGCGGCAGTGTTCATGGGACTGGGCGTGCCGCTCGCATTCCTCGGCACACAGGCGGCAGGACATTTCACAGGCCTGCAGCATGGCGCGGATCACGCTTTCGTTCGAGCCGCTGCGCCGCGTGGCCACGGCGCCGGTGGCGGCGCACACGTCGGCGCAATCCATGTTGAGGCGGATGCACTGGACCAGTTCGGCCACGTCATCCTCGCCCAGGCAGGCATCGGCGCAGGTGGTGCAGGCCTGCGCGCAGTCGTAGCATTCCTCGATGCAGTGGATGAGGGCATCGTTCACGTTGCCGCGCACATGCGGATGGGAACCGATCATTTGCCTGGCGTGCATGGGCAGATCTCCGTGGTTGGGTGATGGACGGGGGGCCGGCCGGCTCCCCCCTTCATCGACCCGAACGGCCGCCTGCCGAGATTGTTCTGCCCCCGGGCCGTCAGATTGCTCCCAAGAGCCGCCACCACAGGTAGTCGAGCGGCAGCAGCACCAGTGCGGTCAGCAGCAGGAGGGCGGCCCAGAACTTGAGCAACGGCGCCACCGGCTGCTTGGCGAGATGGAGCGACACCACGAGTGGGGGCGACTGGTAGGGCGCCAGCACGGTGGAGAAGCCCACCACCTGCAGCATCAGCACGGCCTCGGGCGGCAGCCCGGAGGCGGCGGCCAGGTCGCCCGCGAGCGGAGTCAGCACGGCGGGAGTGCCGGGAAGCGTCGTCAGCAGGCCGACCACCATGGACAGGCCGCTCAGCACCGTGAAGTTGCGCGCGGCTTCCCCGGCGGCCAGCGGCAGCCACTCGATCAGGCGATGGGCCACCAGCCCGCCGAGGCCGCTGGCGGAAACCACCGCCCCAAGCCCGATCAGGCCGGCGACGTGCAGCAGGGCCCCATGGTTGAGTTCCTTGTCCACCGCCGCCATCGGCACCAGAGCGAGCGGCGGGAGCAGGCACAGCACCGCGGCTCCCAGGCTGATCCACGCGGGGGAGAGGTGATGCAGGTCGTCCGTGCACATCAGGACCATCGACGCCAGCAGCAGCATCCCGAGGCGGCGCTGGTCGCGGGTCAACGGCCGCGGAGGGACCGGCCCCGCCTCGGCGGAAGGGGCGGCGCGATCGGGGAAGAGGATGAGCACGAGCCCCAGGATCACCAGGGCCTTGAGCGCCCCGAGGATGGGGAAATGGAGCAGCAGGTAGTGGCCGAAGCTCAACTGCACCCCGAACAGGGAGGCGGCGTTGGCGGCCAGCACCACGTTGGGGACATTGGCGGGCAGGATGGCGAAGCTGGGGACGTGGGTGCCGAAGGCGGTCGCCACCACGATGCCCATCCGCCCCCGCGTCCCCTCCGAGAACCCGAGGCGGTCGGCGACGGCAAGCGCGATGGGGATCAGCAACGCGGCGCGTCCCAGCGACGACGGCATGACGAAGCTCAGGCCGACGCCGAGCAGGAGCAGGCCGGCCACGGTTCCCGAGTATGACTGGCCGAACAGGCGCGCCAGCCGGTGGGCCACCACCTCCCCGAACCCGGTGTTGCGGATGGCGAGGCCGAGCACCAGGCCGCCGAAGATCAGCCAGAACGCCGTGGAGGTGAAGCCGGAGAACACCACCGCCGCCGGAGCCACGCCCGCCAGCATCGCCACGGCGAAGAAGGCGATGGCGGTGACGTGCCCCGGGACGATCCCGGTGGCCCAGGCGGCAATCGCCGCCAGGACCAGGGCCAGCGCCTTGAGGGTACCGGCCGGCATCCCGACGATGGCATCCGCTTCCGACACGGCGGCGGCTGCGACCACCACCGCCACCGCGGCGACATGGGGCAGCCCCCACACGGGGCGGGCCTCGGCTCCGGCGGCCATGGCTCACGCCCCCTTGGGGACGAAACGATAAGCCACCGCGACCCGGTTCCAGGCATTGATCGCCACGATGGCGGCGGTGAGGTTGGCCAACTCGCCTTCTTCGAAGGACGAGCGGGCTTCGTCGTACACCGCATCCGGGACATGGGTGTCTGCGACCAGCGTCACCGCCTCGGCCCAGGCCAAGGCGGCCCGCTCGCGCACAGAAAAAACGGATGCCTCGCGCCAGGCCGGCAGCATCAGCATCTTGGCGTCCGCGAGTCCCGCCCGGCGCGCTTCCGCCACGTGGACGTCGAGGCAGAAGGAGCAGCCGTTGATCTGCGAGGCCCGCAGCTTGACCAGTTCGATCAGCGCCTCATCGAGGCCGGTGGCCTTGATGCCCTTGTTGGCCTGCGCCAGCGCCTCGGCCAGAGCGGGACACAGGCGGCGGAACGTCGGCATGTCGGAACGCGGGGTCATCATGGGTTCTCCGGTTGGTGTTGATGACGCCGATTATCGCCCGCCACTCGGCAGGCCCCCTAGACCCAGGGCGTGACAAGCAATGTGCGCGGATGCACATACGCGTGTATGATGGCGCCCTGTTGTGCCCGACTGCACAGGGGGAGCCGATGGATTGGGAAAACCTGAAATTCTTCCTGGCGGTGGCGCGGGAGGGCACGCTTGCCGGCGCCGGGCGCGCGCTGGCGGTCAAGCATTCGACCGTGCTGCGCCGGATCGCCGCCTTCGAGTCCAGCCTCGGCATCCGCCTGTTCGACCGCAATCCCACCGGCTACGCCCTGACCGACGCCGGCCGCGAGCTGCTGGAGGGCGCACGCCGGGTCGAGGAGGATTTGTCGGCCATCGAGCGGCGGCTGTCCGGCCGCGACCTTCGGCTGACCGGCAACGTGCGCATCGCCACCCTCCCCGTCCTGTCCCCCTGGGTCTGCGACGCGGTCGCCGGCTTCCGCAAGCTGCATCCAGGGATCACCGTGGAGGTGGAGACCTCGGCCGACGTCGTCAGCCTGCCCCGGCACGAGGCGGACATCGCGCTTCGCGTAACCCGCAAGCCCCCGGACAGCCTGGTGGGCAGGCGTGTGGCGACGCTCGCCCACGGGGTCTACGCCGCCCGCTCCCACCCCGCCGCGGCCATGGCGGATCTCGATCCGCAGGCGCACGAGTGGATCGGCCACGACGAGAGCCGGGCCGAGACGCCGCAGGCGCAATGGCTGAGGGCAAACGTGCCGGACGGGCGGGTCGTGTTCAGGACCAACGCGACGGCGACCATGGTGAGCGCCGTCCGGGCCGGGATCGGACTGGCGGTGCTGCCGTGCTACCTGGGTGACGGCGATCCGTCACTGCGGCGATTGCAGCTGATCCGGGGTCTGGGGATGGAGATGTGGCTGTTGACCCACCGCGACCTGCGGCGGACCCCCAGGGTCAAGGCCCTGGTCACCTTCATGGCCAAACGGCTCGCCCAGTACCGGGCGATCATCGAAGGCGGTGTGGCCGACGCCCCGAACTGACCGGGGCATCGGCTGGGAGGTCAATGATGGCCGTGGCCGCCGTGACCGCCATGGCCGGCACCGTGATGAGCCTCCTTGGCCTGGCCGCCGATCGACTGGACCAGGGCGAACACCACGACGCATCCCACCAGGAACAAACCGAAACCCGCGAACACCGTCATGACCGTCTCCATCAAGCAAAGGCAGCGGACGGTCTCACGGCGGTCGGGATCCTGTCAACCCGCCGCCCCGCCTGACCGAGGTCAAGGGCGCAAGGACGGCACGCCCGTAGCCTCCGCCCAATTCCCCTTCCCTTTCCAAGGCGACAGTCCCATGCCGTTCCCCGAATTCTTCGCCGCCGCTCCGACCATCACCCTGGTCGACCCGCTGATGCGCTTCCTGGGCGGCAGCGACGACGGCGTCCTGGAATACCGCTATGAGGATGCGGTCCGGCTGGCCGGCCATTCGTGCCCGACGGTGGCGGGCGCCTTCCTGATGGTCAGGACCGGTCTCAAGGCGCTGTACGGCGACGACCTGCCCGAGCGCGGCGCCGTCCGCGTGCTGTTTCCCGACGAAGCGGCGGAGGGCGTGACCGGCGTCATGGGTGCGGTGGCGTCCTTGATCACCGGTGCCCGCGGCGACGAAGGCTTCAAGGGGATCGCCGGCCGCTTCGACCGCCGTTTCCTGCTGGAGTTCGACGCCGACGTGGGCGGCGCGATGGCGCTGGAGCGCGTGGCGGACGGCCGGCGGGCCACCATCACCTATGCCGCCCACATCGTTCCCCACGATCCCGGGATGCGTCCGCTGCTGGAGCGCTGCATCGCCGGCATCGCCACCGCCGACGAGGAGCGCGAGTTCGGCCGCCTTTGGCAGGACCGCGTGCGGCGGGTCCTCGAGCGCTGCGACGACCCTGAGATGCTGGGCGTCGCCCTGTCCTGAGCAAATATGTGGGGCTTCTTCCGTCATCGCCGGGCTTGACCCCGCGATGGACGACGTATCTGGTTGGCGATCGCGTAAGAATGACCTGTCCTAGGATTCGGGATCGGCGGCATTCAGGGTGAAGACGAAGCGGGTGCCGCCGCCGTTGGTGTCCTCGACCCAGATCCGCCCGCCCAGCCGCTCGACGATCCGCTTGCAGATGGACAGGCCGACCCCCATTCCGTCGACGCCGGGGCGCGCCTCCAGGCGCTGGAACACGCCGAAGACCCGCTCGCGGTCCTGCTCGGCGATGCCGATGCCGTTGTCGGCCACCGTGACGGTCCATCTGCCGCCGGCCCGAACCGCGGTGACGGCTACCACGGGGAGGCGCTCGGGAGAGCGATACTTGATGGCATTGGCGATCAGGTTCTGAAACAAGGCGACCAATTGGTTGTCGTCGCCCATCACCCATACGGCGTCCTCGGGGATGGAGACGGACGCCCCGCTTTCCGAAACGACCAGGGAAAGATTGACCAGCGCGCGCCGCATCGCCGCGCCCGCGTCGACGGGATGCGGCTCCTCGCCCCGCGTCCCGACACGGGCATATTCCAGCAAGGAATTGATCATCTGGCTCATGCGTTTGGCGCCGTCGACGGCAAAGCCGATGAACTCGTCGGCCGACTGGTCGAGCTTGCCCTCGTAACGCCGGGCCAGCATCTGGACGTAGCTGGAGACCATGCGCAGCGGCTCCTGCAGGTCGTGCGACACCGCGTACGAGAACTGCTCCAGATCCCGGTTGGAGCGCTGGAGGTCGGCCAGCAGGAAGTCGATCTCGGCATTGGCCCGCTTCTGATCGCCGATGTCCCGGAAGACGATGACCGCGCCGCGCGGCTCCGTCTGGTCCTGCTCGACGATGGCGGTGACCGTGAATTCGACGGGGAACGAGGTGCCGTCCTTGCGCCAGAACACATCGTCGGCGACATGGCGCGGCTGGCCGTCGGACAGCGTCTGCATGACGGGGCAAGCGTCGGCGGGAGAGAGGCCCCCATCGGCGGCGGTATGGTGGACCAGCTCGTGATGGGTCCTGCCCATCAGGTCGATCATCTCCCAGCCGGTCATCCGCGCCGCCGCCGGATTGACGAAGGTCGTGCATCCGTCCGCGTCGACCCCGACGACACCCTCGCCGGCACATTCCAGGATCAGCTCGGTCTGCCGGGACAGCCGGGACAGCGCCACCTCGATCCGCCGCCGTTCGGTGATGTCGCGCCCCACCACCACGAGGCCCTTCCGGGCGCCGTCGGAGGACTTTACCGGGACCTTGATCACATCGAAGAAGCGGGCCTTGCCGTCCAG
Source organism: Solirubrobacterales bacterium (assembly GCA_050260775.1). Lineage (GTDB taxonomy): Bacteria > Pseudomonadota > Alphaproteobacteria > Rhodospirillales > Magnetospirillaceae > CALABS01. The sequence continues at coordinate 46,142 of JBLNCP010000014.1, forward strand.
ACCGATAACCACTTCCTCGCCACGCGAGGACGCATCCCGGCGCCAGGCGCGCTCGTCGGAATCGGCGCACCCGCACAGGGACTGGCGGCAGCCGGGAACCAGCGCCGCCAATTCCTCGTCCGTCTTGCCGAGGTGTTCGATGCTGTCGAGGCCGAACAGGGCCCGCCCGTACTCGTTGACCACCAGCCAGCGCCCGGCGCCGTCCTTGAAGCAGACGAAGTCGGGCATGGCGTTGATCAGGGTCTGGAGCCGTTCCGTCTGCTCGGCCAGTTCCCCCGAGATGCGCAGGCGCTCGGCCATCCCATCGCGGAAGGCCGCCAAGGCGGCCTGCACCTCGCCGAGTTCGTCGTGGCGACGGGGAACCGGAATCTCGACCGACAGATTGCCGGCGCCCAGTTCGGAAAGCGCCTCGCGGATGCGAGCCAGCGGGCGGATGACCCGCCGGGCCAGCAACACCAGCGCCGTCGCCCCGATGCTCAGCGAAGCGAACAGCTGCAGCAGGTAGACGGCCAGCGACAGCCGCGCCGCGCTCATGTTGTCCTGGGCGTGCGCGCGGGTCTCGATCACCGCCGCGTCCATCAGACTGACCACCGAGTCCAGCGCCGGAACCGATGCCGAGGTGTATTGCTGGACGGTCACCGGATACGGCGCGCCCGCGGCGGACGCCGCCAGCACCTGGTCCTGCAGCCGCCGGAATTCGCCTAAGGCCTTGGTTTCGACGCCGGCCAGCGCCTCCTCGATCCGCTTGTCGCCGGTCAGGTCCACCTCACGCCTGAGCGAGGACCACATGGCGGCGGCTTGGCCGCGCAGCCCCATCAGCTCCCGGACCACCTCCTGGTCCATCGGCCGACCGACCGCGATCGCGGAGGCCAGCCGGGAGGATTCGGTGCCCAGGGCACCGCGCAGTTCGAAGGCCAGGATCTTCACCCGCGTGAACAGGCGGAAGGTGGGCGTGTACTTGTCGCGCTCCAGCGAGAGCGCGGTGACCAGTTGCTGGACATCCGCCAGGAACCGGGTTCCCGAGGCGAACCAAAGGTCGGCCAGTCCGGCGGGTCGCTCGCTGGACGGTACGGCCACGGCCGCGTCCACCTGCCGGCGCAACTCCTGGATTGTCGCCAGGCCCTCCCGCACCGCGCCCGTGCGGCCATCGGCTTCGAGACGCACCATGGCACTGGCGAGCAGGCGATCGACGGCTTGGCGACGTTGGGCGAGGAAGACCAGATTGTCCTGGCCGATCGGTGCCGGCCCCCTCAGCACCACGTTGGTGCGGCCGCGCTCGAACGCGAAGTTCTGGGCGCCTTGAAGGAGGTCGTCAACCACTTGGTTGACGGCGACGACCGACTTGGCGGACCTATAATTTTCAATGCACTCGAGCGAGTCTTTGACGGACTCGGTCCACACCAGGGCGACCAGCGCCAGCACGACGGCGAACAGCAGCCGCCCCGTCGACCGCCCCCGGACGACCGACGTTGATCCCAGTTGCTCCCGTGTCCTGATGTGCGCCATACAGACCCCCAGCCTGCCTAAACCCTAAGTATAGCACAGGTGTGCAAACCGAATGTGACTGAGGACCCGGCATTGCGCATCCCTGCCATTTGCTCCCGGGAACTTTGGTGTGTCTGCAGGGGTTTACCGCCATCCTTTCCATGTGAGGATGGAAATGCGCATTCTTCTCCTGTGGTTGATGATGTTTGCCGCGCTGGCGGGCTGCGTCGACACCGTGGAGGAAGGCGCCGCCACCGGCGGGCTTGGCGGAGCCGCGGTCGGCGCCCTGGCCGGCGGCCCGATCGGGGCGGCGATCGGCGCCGGTGTCGGTGCCGCCGGGGGGGGTGGGCGTCCAGAAGGCGGAGGAACGACAGCGCCGGGTCACTCCCGCGGAATCACGCTGATCTTGCCGCTCCGTTCCAGGTAGGCCTCCCTCACGTTTTCCGCACCGGCGAGATGGGCCGAGCGGGCCGCTTCTTCGAGGTCGCCGCGGCTCAGCCCCACCGCGTTCATTGCCTTGCGGTCAAGCTCGCCGCCCCGCATCAGGCGCACCACGTCGCCCTTGGCCAGCCGGCTCAGCCAATGCCAGCGCACGGCCAGGTGCGCCACCGCCCAGTGAATGGCGACGATGGCGGTGGTGGCGATCAAGGTCGCCCCCATCTCGGAATTTCCGGTCAAGGCCCGGCTGAGGTTCGATCCGACGATTACCGAAAGCACCACGTCGAAGGCCCTCGCCTTGCCGAAGATGCGGTGGCCGGCGAAGCGGACGATCGCCACCCCGTAGGCGAACACCACGATCGCCCTCACCGACATCTGCCACCACGTGACGTCGCTCTTCTGTCCGATCAGCAACGGGATCAACTCATCCATTTCCACCCTCCTTGCGAGGCACCATTAGGAACCGCCGGGCGGCCCCTGGTGTTTCCTGCGGCGGAGGTGGCGATGCAGGTGTCCGAGCTCATGACACGGTCCCTGGAGTTCCTGGCTCCCGACGCGACGATCCGGGACGCGGCGGTGCTGATGGGGGATCTGGATGTGGGTTCGCTTCCCGTCGGCGCCGCCAACGACCTCCAGGGCATCATCACCGACCGCGACATCCTGCTGCGCGTCGTCGCCGAAGGCCGCGAGCCCGGGCGGGTTCGGGTAAGGGAGGCGATGTCGACCACCCTGTTCACCTGCCGCGCCGACGACAGTCTGGAAACCGCGATCGACATGATGGGTGCCTATCACGTGCGCCGGCTGCCGGTGATGGACGAGGCGGGGGTGATGGTGGGCTGGCTGACCCTGTCCGACGTTTCGCGCCGGCTCCTGCTCGACAGTGGCGCGGTCAGGGATGCCCTTGCGGGGCTCAGCGAAGCCCCTGCCGACGATTTAGGCGCACCACCTGGTCCACCGGCAGCGCGAGCCTGACCGCCACATAGGCAAGATAGGCGCGCGACACCGCCCGGCCCTTGTCGACCGCCGCCAGCGATGAGGCATAGAAGCGGGCCGCCTGCTCGGGGCTCTTCACCTCGCGCAGCAACGCCTCCGCGCTCGGCGGCAGTTCGATGGCCCGTTCCAGGCGCAAGCGCTCCTCGCGGTCGATCCGGCAGTCGGCAAGAGCCTTCAAGATGACGGCCCGCTCGCCCTGGTCCAGGACTCCGTCGGCATGCGCCGCCGCCGCCATCGCCAGAATCATCAGCCGGGCCTCGGCGGGCTGGAGCCGGCTGAGATCCGTGATTCCCCACTCCATCAGCCGGTTGCGGCTGTGCAGATGTCCGCACAGGATCTTGTGCGCCAGGACGCGGTGGATCTCCGGCTTGTGGCCCAGCGGCTCGGTCATCGCCGTGCGTGCTCCCTCACTTCAGCGGAAACAGCGCCCCTTCCCCTTTGTTCGTGGGAACGGCCCTAGCCGCGGCGGGTTTAATCCGGCATGACCAACCCGCAGATACTGTCCTTCCTCCTGGTGGGGGGCGTCGTTGGCCTGCTGATCTGGGATCGGCTGCGCTATGACGTCGTCGCGCTCCTCGCGCTTCTTGCCGGAGTGCTGTCGGGGCTGATCCCGGCGAAGGATGCCTTTTCGGGCTTCGCCGACGAGATCGTCATCATCGTCGGCAGCGCGCTGGTGATCAGCGGCGGCATCGCCCGCTCCGGCGTGGTCGAGACCCTGGTCCAGCCCCTGGCCGCATGGCTCGCCACCCCCACGCGGCAGGTGGCGTTCCTGGGAGGGATGGTGGGGGTGATGTCGGCACTGATGAAGAACATCGGGGCGCTGGCCATCTTCCTGCCCATCGCCATGCAATTGGCCCGACGACACCGCACCAGCGCCCATTGGGTGCTGATGCCCATGGCCTTCGCCTCGCTCCTGGGCGGGTTGATGACGCTGGTGGGAACATCCCCCAACATCATCGTTTCGCGCGTCCGCCACGAGATCGTCGGCAAGCCCTTCGCCATGTTCGACTACCTGCCGGTGGGGCTCGGGCTGCTGGCGGCGGGACTGGTCTTCCTGGTGGTGGGCTGGCGGCTGCTGCCGAAGATGCGCTCGGGCTCACGGCCACCGGACGAGACCTTCGCCGTCGAGAATTACGCCAGCGAGATGTGCCTGCCCGCCGGCTCCCCCTACGTGGGCCGCACGGTGCAGGACGTGGAAGCGGCCAGCGGCGGCGAGGCGCGCGTCATCGGGCTGATCCGCGAGCGCTTCCGCCGCTATGTTCCCGACCGCCATTGGACCCTGAACGCGGACGACGTCCTCGTCCTGGAGGGCGATGCCCCCGCCCTGCAGCGCGTCGTCAACGCGGTGACGCTGAAACCTGTGGGCACGGAGCGCGCGCGGGCCGGTGAGACCCTGGTGGTGGAAGCGGTGGTCCTGCGCGATTCGCCCCTGGTCGGCAGCAACGCCAGCAAGATCGACATGCGCGCCCGCTACGACCTCAGCCTTCTCGCCATCAGCCGTCACGGCGAGCGGCCCAACCAGCGGCTGCGCCGGGTCACGCTGCAGGAAGGCGACCTGTTGTTGCTGCAAGTGCCCGCCGCCCGGTTTCCCGATGCGCTGGCCGATGCCGGCCTGCTGCCGCTGGCCGGCCGCCAGCTCCAGCTCGGCCGCCGCCGCCCGGCCTGGGTGCCGGTCGGCATCGTGGTCGCCGCCATGCTGGTCGTGGGCTTCCAGGTCCTGCCGGTCTCCATCGGCTTCCTCGCCGCCGCGGTTGCCATGGTGGTGTCGGGCGTGCTGACCATCGAAGAGGCCTACAGCACCGTCGAGTGGCCGATCCTCATCCTTCTCGGCGCCCTGATCCCGGTCAGTGCCACCATGGAGACCACCGGCAACACCGAGCTGGTGGCACGCATGCTGGCGCAGGTGGCGGTGGGTCTTCCGCCGGAGGCCTGCGTCGCCCTGGTGATGGCGGCGGCCATGGCGGTGACGCCCTTCCTCAACAATGCCGCCACCGTCCTGGTGATGGCCCCGATCGGGGCCAGCCTGGCGTCGCAGCTCGGCCTTGCCCCCGACCCCTTCCTGATGGCGGTGGCGGTGGGGGCCGGCAGCGACTTCCTCACGCCGATCGGCCATCAATGCAACACCCTGGTGATGGGCCCGGGCGGCTATCGCTTCGGCGACTACGCCAGGCTGGGGGCGCCGCTGTCCCTGGTCATCCTCACCCTGGGGACCTGGCTCATCGTCACCTTCTGGCCGCTGGGACGCTAGCCCTGGGTCAGTCGCGGGCCGGGGCGGCGGCAATGCGGTCCGCCAGGGCGGGAAGACCGCCGACCGCTTCGGCCGGTTCGGCCTCCTCGGCCACCGGAACCCCGGCCATGGCCATCGCCTGGTACAGCGCCGCCACCCGTGCCATGGAGGCCCGCCATTCGGCGCAGCGGGCCAGGTTGTCCACCGGCCATGACAGCGCCGACGCCATCTGCTGGAAGGCCTGCGCGGTCTGGATCAGAGCCCCCAGCGAGATGGCGCCCGCCAGATAGCGGGGTGAGACGGCGAGCAGCGGCACCGCCGTCGACAGCACCGTATAGGACGAGGTGAACATGGTGACCCGGGTCAGCGCCTCGGTCTGGACCGCCCAGGCGTCGGCCACCTTGCCGAACAGCCGCCTGAGGCGTCCGCGCTCGCGCCGTTCCCGCCGCAGCAGGGCGATGGTGCCGGCATTCTCGCGCACATGGCACAGGCCGAAACGGAAATCGGCCTCGCGTGCCTGACGCCCCTTCATGGCCTCTACCAGCGGCCTGCCGACCAGCAGCGCGACGCAGGTGGCCAGGGCGGCATAGGCCAGGGCCACGAACACCAGGTAGCCGGGGATGGCGATTTCGGTCTCTCCGAGCGCAAGCGGCAGCGCCCCGGACAGGCCCCACAGGATGTTGGTGAAGCTGATCAGCAGGATGGTGCAGTACAGGAAGGAATGGGCGAGTTCGATCGCGGTTTCCGTGGTGATGCGGATGTCTTCCGCGATGCGGCCGTCGGGATTGTCCTGGCCCTCGACCTCGGCGGCGATCCGGTACGACGGGCCCCTGTCCATCCACCGGCCGACCACGTCGTCGGTGATCCAGTCGCGCCAGCCAAGTTGGAGGCTGCGCTTGACCCGGAGATGGGAGGCGATGACCGCCATGTTGACGGCGACGATGCCGACCAGGAAGGCGACGGCATCCATGAACTCGCCGCTCGAATGCTGTTCGAGGGCGTCGAACAGCATCTTGCTCCAGGTATTGCTGAGGACCGGAATGGCGACTTCGGCACCGGTGAGTGCCAGCAGCAGGACCGTCAGTCCCCGCACCCGCCATTTGCCCTCGGACCTCCAATACCCCAGGGCCAGGCGGCGAAAGCCATCGATATCCGCCCATGCGAGGGATCGTTCTTCCCTCCTCGCCATCGCACCCTCATTCGCCGTTACCGGTGCATGAGACCTTGCGCTGCCGCCCACAGCCGGGAAACGAATGGTCCCATGTGGGGAAAGGATGGGGGCTCGGAAGGGTCCGCCAAATCTGGCCAGCGTGCCTATGGCGCGTCACAAGCCATAGGCGGCTTGGGAAAGGATGGGGGCTTGCTCTGGTGGCATGGATGCCGGCCGGCGCATGGGCCCGCGCGGGACCCATGCGGTGGCGCTGGCCGGGATGGGGCCTACTCGTCTTCCGGCTTGTCGGGCGCGACGGGCGGCGCGGCCTTCTTGGCATTGTTCCGGCTGAACCGGGGCCCGCTGATGTAGACGATATTCTCCGAAGGTCCAGGGGGGCACTTCCTCACTTGGCCGCCACGAGCGAAGAACTCCTGCAGGGCGTCGTCTTCCTTCACCATGAATGTCCTTACCGAGATGGCGCTGGGCGCGGGCAGCCATTCTCCACCATTTGCCGAGGATTGCGCCTAAAATAACGGGCAGTCGCCCACCCCCATCGGGACTACCTCGCTTAGGCGTTCGGTTCGGGGACCTTCAGACGGGCGGACATCAGCACGACGTTGTATGGGTTCCACGTCGACATCAGGAAATAGACGTCCGAGTAGCGTCCGGGCTCGCCCCGGCTGAACCGCGCGATCATGTAGGGGGCATAAGGATCGCCCGCCGTCTCGGGGTTGTGGGGATCGCTGACCGCCGGGCACCCCGCTTCGCCGGGATTGTTCATGAAGCGGCAGAAGCCCTTGTCGGCGGCCGCGTCGAACAGCACCTGGGGCGACGACCACGGCCCCCACGGGCGGTCGGCGGTGCGCACCAGGATGCGGCTTCGCGGCTCGCCGCAATTGTACATCATCACCCACTTGCCGAGATCGGCGTTCCAGGCCACCGACAGTTCTCCGATGCAGGATTGCTGGAACAGCGGGCGGCTGTCCTCCTCGCGGGCGCTCCAGCGGGGCTGGCCGGCCTCGTCGGTGCCGGCGAAGAAGCGCATGGCCGAGCGGTCGCCGACGCGGTCGGCGGGCAGGACGGCGAGATAGGCGTCGCTCTTGCGGTAGGCGCCGCTGCCCCACAGCAGGATGCCGTCGCCCGCTCCGGCGGGAAGACCGGACGCGTCGGCCGGTTCGGCATGCGCGGCGGCGACGTTGATGAAATGCCGGGACGACAGTTCGTATTCCGGCTGGAAGGTGCGGCCACCGTCCACCGACTTGGCCAGGATCGACCGCGCCATGGGGCTGGTCGCCGACTTGCCGGTGGTGGCGACCACGTGCATGGCGCCGCCGGCACTGAAGCCGCCGGTCGGCACCGAGAACTCGCCGCCGTCGACGCCGGGGATGGCGAGCGGCCGATAGCCGCCGTCGCCATCGGTCAGCACGTCCACATGCAGGCAATCCTCGGGGTTGGTGTCGGCCGAGATGGCCAGCAGATCGCGATCGGGCAGACGCTCCAGCCCCGGCATGGGATGGGTGTCGCCGAACAGCACCACCAGCTTGCCGTCGTGCTCGAACGAGGCGCCGAGGTCGGTGCCCCAGAAGCGGTAACGGCTCTCGGTCCGGTTGACGGTGGCACGGCCGGTGGACCGGTCGACCTCGCCGGTGACCTGGCAGATCTTGCGCGTCGCCTGGTGGTCGACCTCGGGTGCGGGCGCGGCGTGAGCAAGCTGGGGCAAAGTCAGGAGGGCAAGGGCGGCCGCGGTCAAGGGAAACCGCGCCATGCGGCGGAAGGCCTGGGTCATGATCGGGTGCATGCGCCCGACCATCCCCCGACAAGCCTAACACTTTCTTACCTGACCTCGGCCGAATCGGTATTCCTAAGGAGGCACCCCCTTCAGCGCGCCGGCCTTCCCGCCATGAGCGCGACCAGGCACAGCGTCACCGCCCATCCGTAGACCGATCCCAGGGACGCCTTGACCCAGGCGGGCGAGTCGAGCAGCGCCAGCACCGCCGGCACCGGCACCACCATCAGCGCCGCCGACAGCCCGAGCGCCGGCGTGAGCCGGGTGGCCATGATCACCGGCACAAGGAAGAGCGTGTAATGGATCCAGGCCAGCGGCGAGGCCAGCAGGCCGGCCGCCAGGGCGACCGCCGCCGCCTCGAGCGGACGGGGGCGGCACCGCCACGCCCACAGCCCCAGGCCGGCCAGCAAGGCGACGCCGAGCACCCGTCCGCCTTCCGGCCATCCCAGCCGCTGGGCGATGCCGGCCAGGGAGGCGTTCGTCAGGAACACCCCGCGGGCTTCGTCGTTGGCGATCAGGCCGGCCCACTGCAGGTACACCTCGGGACCGTAGAGGGCGAGCGGCAGCGCGCTGAGCACGGCGGCGGCCGCGATGGCGGCCAGGGCGGAGCGGTGATGGCCGGACAGCAGCAGCAGCGCCGGCCACACCAGGAAATTCGGCTTGACCGCCGCGACCACCCCGATCAGCAGGCCGGCGGCGATGGGACGGCCGCGATCCTCCAGCAGCCACGCCCCGGTCGCCGCCAGCGCCAGCGGCGCATAGATCTGGCCGAGCACCAGGGTATCCCAGAAGCCGGCCAGCGCGAACGCCCACAGCACCGCCACCACGCCGCGGCGGTAACGCGCTTCCAGCATCCACACCAGGGCGGCCTGGCAGACGAAGGACAGCGCCCACCACATCCGGAAGCCGTCATGGGGATCGAAGCGGGCGAACCACTGGAACAGCGGCAGGGCCACCGGCGGATTGAGATTGGGATTCCATGATTCGAAGCCGGGCAGGACGACGTGGAAGGTCTCCGGGTAGATGCCGTAGGGGTTGTCGCCGCGTGCGGCGGCGCGGCCCGAGGCGAGGAACGACCCGAAATCCAGGAGATCCGGCCCCGGCAGGGCGTCGGCCATCCCCTGCACGATGGCAAGCAGCAGGATGGCGGCCGCAACGAAGGCGCCGGCCCGACGCAGTCGGCGATACTTCATGGCACCGGCCCGCCGCGCGACGGGGGAAGGATTTCCACCAGCGAGAAGCCCGTCTCGCACCGCAGCGGGCGGATCTTCAGGTCGGTCGGCCAGCGGCTGCAGGGAACGCGATAGGCGACGACATAGACGCCGGTGATGCGGGGGCTGGCACGGTCTTTGGCGTCGGCGATGGGCCCGACCTGTTCGAACAGCCGCCGGGCGTCGTCGCCGGTGAAGATGCGGGCCACCGGGTTGTAGGCGACCCGGTTGAGCTCCTCCAGCGGCGAGGCGAACACCAGCGGGTTCTGGCCCCGGCGCGCGAAGATGTTGGGGACCAGCACGTCCTTCCTCATGGTCAGGTAATGCGCGGTGTGCTCGTGCGACGGCTTCACGTATCGGGTCGCCACCCAATCGCCCAGTTCGAAGGCGTGGCCGACGGCCGTGACCAGGACGCTGCCGCTGGGAACGGTGTCAAGGGCCGCCAGGACCTTGGCGTAATCGGCGTCCTCGCTGCGCCAATCGGCGACCAGCCCGACGCTGCGCGCGGCGGTCAGCAGGACCACGATCACCGCCGCGCCCGCATCGGCCGTCCCGGCGCCGTTGCGGAGATGAAGCGCCGAGGCGAGAACCAGAGCCGCCGCGATGCCGATCCGCGAATCCAGGAAGTACGACCCCAGCATCGTGTAAGGCAGCGTCATCACCAGCAGCAGATAGACGCCAGCGATCAGCACCCCGGCCGCATGGACGGCCAGGTGGCGCGTGGCCAGCGCCCCCGCCACCACCCCCACCGTCGCGGCCGCCGTCGCGATGTCCATCGACGGATTGCACGACGACAGCAGGCGGGCCAGCGGCATGATCTTGCCGAACACGCTGAAATCGAAGTCGACCGCGAGGTTCAATGTTCCCGAGGGGCTGGCCCAGAAGAACAGCAGGACGGGCAGCAGGAACTGCGCCGCCGAGCCGGTCAGCCGGCGGACGGCGGCGTGGGTCGGCATCCGGGCGACGGCGACCCGCCGCAGCTCCACTACGGCGATGGCGACGGCGTACAGGCCGAAGGCGACCAGATGGGCGAGGAAGATCAGGAGGGCGAAGACGGCCCCGACCGCCAACTGCCACCGCCGCCTCCGCTCCAGCAGCAACCATGCCGCCATCGCCCACAGCAGCAGGCCGAGCGCCAGGTCGTAGTTGAGGAACCCCCAGAAGAAGCCCTCGTTGTAGACCAGCAGGGCGGCGAACAGCGGCCACACGCCGAAGCGGCCTGTCAGCCCCCGGTTCAGCGCGTAGGCCCCCGTCAGTGTCGCCGCCACCGTCAGGAACAGCAGGATCTTGCCGGCGGCCAGGGTTCCGGTCAGCGGCAGGAGGGCCAGCAGGACGAGATCGGCGAGGACGTTGGGGATCAGGAAGCTGGTGGTCCTGAAATGGGTGGCAAACACCGGCGAGCGGTCGAGGTTGGCGATGACGTGCGCCCGCGACAGGTGGTTGGGATAGTCGAAGATGGGCGGAAAGTCGGCGAGCATCAGCGGCAGGGCGATCAGCACCAGGCAGACCGCCAGGGTGAGATGCGCCGTCCACACGCCGTTGGGCCCGGGGGACGCCGGATGCTGCCTACCGGCCCCCGGCTCCTCGAGCACGCCATGGCGGGTCAAAGGCAGATCCCACATCGGCCCTCTGATGGTCGAACGAAAGGCCACGGCGTCGCCTGCCGAAGCCGAGCCGGTCGCTTCCTTTGCCGGTCAACTTGCGATCGCCCCCGTCACAAGGCAACGGCTCCTTCCGCGCCTCTCCGAATCCCTACCTTCCGCCGGAGGAATTACTCCGCGTGGGACCCGGCCGGTCCGTTGACTTTCGGCCGGCACCGCCAACCTGTGGAGGCGGACTGTCGGATCAGGGCGGGCGATGGGAGAGACGAAGGTGAGCCACCGGAGGAATTTCGGCGCCCCACTTTCCCAGACTCGCGACGGCACCGACATCCCGCTGGTGGTGGACCTCGACGGGACCCTCACCCCCAGCGACCTGCTCATCGAATCGGTGTTCCACCTGGTGGCGGCCCACCCCCTGTCCCTGCTGCGGCTGCCGTTGTGGCTGCTGATGGGCAAGGCGGCGTTCAAGGCGAGGATCGCCGACCAGGCCGCGCTCGACCTCAAGCTGCTGCCCCTGAATGAAGACCTGCTGGCGCTGGTGCGCGCCGAGAAGGCGCGCGGCCGCAGGATCTATCTGGCGTCTGCATCGGACCGCCGCTACGTCGAGGCGCTGGCCGACCATCTGGGGCTGTTCGACGGCGTGTTCGCGTCCAACGGCGCCACCAACCTCAGCGGGCGCGAGAAGGCACGGGTGCTGACCGAAGCCTTCGGCCTCGGGGGGTTCGATTACGCCGCCAATTCCGAGGTCGATCTCGCGGTGTGGGAACGGGCGCGCAAGGCCATCCTGGTGGACGTGCCGGCCAAGGTCGGCCTCGAGGCCCGCCGCCGCTGCGCCGACGTCCACGAGATCGGCGCCTCCCGCCCATGGCGGGAGAAGCTGGGCGGATACCGTCAGGCCCTGCGCCTGCATCAATGGCTGAAGAACATCCTGGTGTTCCTGCCCGCGCTGGCCGATCACTCGCTCGATCCCGCGACCCTCGGCCGCTCGGCCCTGGCCTGCCTGGCCTTCTGCCTGTGCGCCTCCAGCGTCTACCTCCTCAACGACCTCATCGATCTGCCCAACGACCGCCTGCATCCGACCAAGTGCAACCGGCCGTTCGCCTGCGGTGCGCTGCCGCTCGCCCACGGTCTGGGGCTCATCCCGCTTCTGCTGGCCGCCACCGCCCTGGTGGCGCTGGCCCTTCCCGGGGCCTTTGCCGGCGTCCTCGGGCTCTATTACGTGGTGACGGTCCTCTACTCGCTGACCCTCAAGCGCCGGATCGTGGTGGATGTGCTGACGCTGGCCGGGCTGTACACGCTGCGGGTGCTGGGAGGCGCCGCCGCCACCGGCATCGCGGTCTCGCAATGGCTGCTCGCCTTCTCCATGTTCCTGTTCCTCTGCCTGGCCCTGATCAAGCGCTACAGCGAACTGGTCGAACGGATGCGCAGCAACAAGCCCAAAGCGGCCGGACGCGGCTATCTCACCGACGATTCGCCCATGGTGGGGGCCCTGGCCGGAGCGAGCGGGTTCGCCTCGATCCTGGTGCTGGCGCTCTACATCAACAGCCCCGACGTCGGCCGCCTTTACACCCATCCCGAGGCGTTGTGGGGGATCTGCCTGCTGCTGCTCTATTGGGTCAGCCGTGTCCTGATGCTGGCCCACCGGGGCGAACTGCATGAGGATCCGGTCGTTTTCGCCGCCACCGACAGGACCAGCCTGCTGACCGTGGCGCTCATGGGCGTGGTCGCCATCGCAGGCTCGCTGCCGTGAACGCTGCCGCCCTCGCCCTCCGCTATGCCCTGTTCGCGGCGGCGGCCACCGCCGTCAATCTCGCGACCCAGCACGCCGCCCTGGCGCTGCGGGCCGGGCTGCCGCTCGCCATGGCGGCCGGCACCCTGACCGGGTTGCTGGCCAAGTACCTTCTCGACCGCCGCTGGATCTTTCGGGAGGCGCCCGCCGGCATGGCTCTCCATGTCCGCCAGTTCGGCCTCTACGCGCTGATGGGGGTGGCGACCACCCTGGTGTTCTGGGCGACCGAACTGGCGTTCGAAGCGATCTTCGCCTCGCCGGTCATGCGGGACGCGGGCGCCATCCTGGGGCTGGCGATCGGCTACGTGACCAAGTACCAGCTTGATCGGCGCTTTGTTTTCGAACGCAGGGAGCCGGCATGAAGCTGGCGGGCTGGGGAAACTTTCCGCGCCTGGAGTGCCGGACAGCCGACCTCCGCCCCGACGTCCGACCCGATCCCCTGCTCGCCGACGCACCGTTGATCGCACGGGGAAACGGCCGTGCCTACGGCGACGCGGCGCTGCAGCCCAATCTGACGGTCTCGACGCGCCACCTCGACCGCTTCCTCGCGTTCGATTCCGCCACCGGCCGCCTGACCTGCGAGGCCGGCACCCGGCTGGACACCATCCTGGAGATCTTCGTGCCGCGGGGCTGGTTCCCCGCCGTCACCCCGGGGACCAAATACGTGACCGTCGGCGGCATGATCGCCGCCGATGTCCACGGCAAGAACCACCATGTGGCGGGCTCCTTCGGCCGCTACGTGGATGGGCTCGCCGTCCTGCTCGCCGACGGCCGGGTGGTCGAATGCAGCCGCGAGCGGGAGCCCGACCTGTTCGCGGCGACCATCGGCGGCATGGGGCTGACCGGCATCATCCTCTCCGCAACCTTCCGGCTGGCCCGCATCCCCTCGGCCTTCATCCGCAGCGAGACGGTGCGCGCCCCCAATCTCGAGGCGACGCTCGAAGCCTTCGAGGCGGCCGCCGGGTGGACCAACACCGTGAGCTGGATCGACTGCCTGAGCGGGGGGCCGCGGCTGGGCCGCTCGCTGCTGTCGCGCGGCGAATTCGCCATGTCCGACGAGCTTCCCGTCGAATTGCGCAAGGCGCCGTTCCACTCCCCTTCGAAGCGCACCCTGCGGGTGCCGGTCGATTTCCCCGCCTGGGTGCTGAACTCGTGGTCGGCGCGCGCCTTCAACGCCCTGTATTACGCAGCGTCGCCAAGGCTCCCCGAACCCAAGCTCGTCCATTACGACGGCTTCTTCTATCCCCTCGACCGTCTGCTGGAGTGGAACCGCATCTACGGCCGCGCCGGCTTCACCCAGTACCAGTGCGTGCTGCCCAAGCAGGCGGGCCGCGAAGGGCTGCACCGGCTGCTGAAGACCATCCAGCGGTCGGGGCTGGGATCGTTCCTGGCCGTGCTCAAGCTGTTCGGGCGACAGGACGGGCTGATGTCGTTCCCGCTGGAGGGCTACGCCCTGGCCCTCGACTTCCCGCTGACCTCCCCAACCCTCGGCATGCTGTTCGAGCTGGACGCCATCGTCGCCGACCATGGCGGGCGCATCTACCTCGCCAAGGACGCCCGCAGCACCCCTGCCCTGCTGCGCCGCGGCTATCCCCACCTCGCCGAGTTCCAGCGCATCCGCAGCCGATGGGGGGCCTGCGGGCGCATGCAATCGCTGCTGGCTGAACGATTGGACCTGTGATGACCAAGGACACCGTACTGATCCTGGGCGCCACCTCGGATATCGGCCGTGCCGTCGCCCGCGCCTATGCGGCAGAGGGTCATGCCATCGCCCTTGCCGCCCGCTCCCCGGCCGCCGTCGCCGTCGATGCCGAGGACCTGCGCATCCGTCACGGCGTGCCCGTGAGTGTCCATCCGTTCGACGTGCTCGATCCGTCCGCGCTGCCCGATCTGTGGCCGCGCCTCGATCCGCCGCCCCGCATCGTGGTCTGTGTGGTGGGGATGCTTGGCGACCATGCCCGCTCGGTCACCTCCCCCGAAGCCGCCGAACTCGTCCTGCGCACCAATTTCAACGCCCCCGCCCTGGCACTGGAGCAGGCGGCGGCGCGGCTGGAAGGCATCGGCGGCGGGGTCATCGTCGGCGTGAGCTCGGTCGCCGGCGACCGCGGACGCGCCGCCAACTACGTCTATGGCGCCGCCAAGGCGGGCTTAACCGCCTACCTGTCGGGACTGCGCGCCCGCCTGCGGGATCGAGGTGTCCGGGTGATCACCGTCAAGCCGGGCTTCGTGCGCACCCGCATGACCGCGGGCATGCGCCTGCCGCCGCTGCTGACCGCCGACCCCGACGAGGTCGCCGCCGCCATCCTGTCGGCCGACCGCCACCGCCGCGACGTGGTCTACGTCCGGCCGATCTGGCGGCCCATCATGGCGGTGATCCGCGCCTTGCCCGAACCGTTGTTCAAGCGCTTGAAATTGTAGGGACCGGCCCCAGCCTTTCAACTTTGTTAACGGCCTGCCCGCGACAATCCGATCTGGTCGGAAACAGCGGGTATGCGCGATGGTTGGACCTACCCTCCCTGCGATTTTCATCGACGGCCGCCGCATCGCGGCCGACGCCGAGCCCTACATCATCGCCGAACTGTCGGCCAATCACGGTGGCGACCTCGAGCGCGCCAAGCGGATCATCCGCATGGCGGCGGAACGGGGCGCCCACGCCATCAAGTTCCAGGCCTACACCGCCGACGAGATGACGCTGGACAGCGACCGTCCCGACTTCGTGGTCCAGGCCGACAACCCGTGGAAGGGCGAGCGCCTGCATGCGCTCTACACCCGGGCGGCCACGCCCTACGAGTGGTTCCCCGAGCTGTTCGCGACGGCCCGCGCCCACGGCATCACCCCGTTCGCCTCGCCGTTCGGCCTCGCCGGGGTCGAGATCCTCAAGGCGCTCGACGCCCCCGCCTACAAGATCGCCTCGTTCGAAGCGGTCGACCTCGACCTGATCGCCGCCTGCGCCCGGACCGGCCGGCCGATGATCCTGTCGGTGGGCATGTGCACGATCGCGGAGATCGAGGAGGCGGTGGCGGCCTTCCGCGCCGCCGGCGGCCGCGAACTCGCCCTGCTCCGCTGCAACAGCGCCTATCCCGCCGACCCGCGCGAGGCCAATCTCGCCACCATCCCCGACATGGCCGCCCGCTTCGGCATCCCCATCGGCTATTCGGATCACACGCTCGACGCCATCCAGGCCGCGGTCGCGGTATCGCTGGGCGCCTGCATCGTCGAGAAGCACGTGATCGACGCCCGCGAGCCGCCCACCGCCGACAGCATGTTCTCGAGCCTTCCGGAGCAGCTGGAGGAACTGGTCACCGTCTGCCGCGCCGCCTGGCAGGCCCGCGGCAGCGTCAGCTACGGCGCCCACGCCCGCGAAAGCCAGTCGCTGGTGTTCCGCCGCTCGCTCTATGCCTGCCGGCGCATCGAGGCGGGCGAGCCGCTGACCGACGACAATGTCCGCTGCGTCCGGCCCGCCCACGGCCTGAAGCCCAAGCACAAGGCCGAGGTGATGGGACGGAAGGCGGGCCGTGCCATCGAGGCCGGCGAGCCGATCACCTGGGACGCCCTGGCCTGACCATGAGGGGCCCGCACGCGCTGCTGCTTGACCTCGACGGCACCCTGGCCGACAGCCTCGGGGTGATGCGCGCCGTGTTCGCCCGCTTCCTCGCCGAACACGGCGGACGCTGCGGCCCGGCGGACTTCGAGCGCTTCAACGGTCCGCCGCTCGAAGCGATCGTGGCCACCCTGCGGGACGAACTGGGCTTGACGGACAGCGTCGAAGCCCTGCTTGCCCGCTACAATCGGATCATCGACGAAGCCTATGCCGAGGTCCGCCCCACCCAGGGAGCGGCGGGGCTGCTCGACGCCGCCCGGGAAGCGGGCTGGCTGGTCGCGATCGTCACGTCGAACAACCGCGCCCGCACCGAGGCATGGCTGGAGCGCACCGGCCTCGGACCGCTGGTCCGCCACGTCGTCTGCGGCGAGGACGTGCGGTGCGGCAAGCCTTCCCCGGACCCCTACCTGCGCGGCCTGGCCGCGCTGGGGGTGACCGCGGGGGCCGCCCGTGCCGTCGAGGACAGCGCCCAAGGCGCGGCCTCGGCCCTGGCGGCAGGGGTCGTCACGTTCGGCTACCAGCCCCCGGACCGCCCGTGCCCGGCCTGGCCGGCCGGCATCCGGCCCGTCACATCCTTCGCTGAATTGTCCCGCCTTCTGTTCGCTAGGACGGCGGGTGGTGTAATAGTGGGAACCTAGCCAGTGGTCAGTGGGGGATCAGGCCAGATGACGAAGACGAAACGCCTGCTCGTGGTTGCCGCCCATCCGGACGACGAGGTCCTGGGCTGCGGCGCCACCGTGCGGCTGCGCGTCAACCAGGGATGGACCGCCCGCCTGGCGATCATGACCGCCGGCGTGACCGGACGTCTTGCCGGCGACGCGGTGAACGAAGCCGCCGCCGAGCAGGCCGAACTCGCCGATCAGATGCGCCGGGCCGCCGAGGTCATCGGCTTCGAAACCACCACCGTGTTCGGCTTCCCCGACAACCGGATGGACACTGTTTCCCGCATGGACCTGGCGCAGGCGCTGATGCCGCTGGTCCAGGACTACCGCCCCGACCTGGTGATCACCCACCACCCGGGCGATTACAACTGGGACCACACGCTGACCTTCGACGCGGTGATGATGGCGGCGCGCCCCAATCCCCCGGATCATGCGCCGTCGGAGATCTGGACCTTCGAGGTGCCCTCCTCCACCGAGCGCGCCTGGCAGGACGGCGCCCGGGCCTTCCATCCCAACCTCTACGTCAACGCCGCCGCCACCATCGACCAAAAGAAGCTCGCCCTGATGTACTACCGCAGCGAATACCGGGCGTACCCGCATCCCCGCAGCGTCGAGGCGCTGGAATACCTGGCCCGCCGTCGCGGCAGCGAGGTCGGGCTGGCCTATGCCGAGGCCTTCCATGTGGTCCGGCGGGTGGAGGGCTGAGCATGGCGCGCGTCATCGTCATCGGCGGCATCGAGAGCACTTACGCCAACGCCCAGGTCCTGCATGAGTTGGGCGAAGAGATCGTGATGTTCTACACCCGCGGGCCGCACAGCCCCGGCTGGGAAGGCGTCGACATGATCGACGAGTCCCGCTTCCCCTTCGCCTCCCGCGTGCCGCGCACGGTGGTCAACGGCCAGATCCGCGACCATGTCGAGGAGATGCGCCGCCTCAGGCCCGACGTGATCTATTCGCTGGGGTGGCAGCAGATGTACAGCCGCGCGATGCTGGACCTCTGCCCGGTGGTCGGCATCCATGAAAGCCTGCTGCCGCGCGGAGCCGGCGCGGTTCCCATCGCCAACGCCATCCTCCACGACGAGGAGGCCACCGGCGTCACCCTGTTCTGGCTGGACGGCGGCGTCGACACCGGCAACGTCATCGGCCAGCTCAAGGGAACCCTGTCGCCGCGCACGGCCGACGCCACCCAGCTCTATCGCGAAGCCATGGAACTGGGGGCGGAACTGCTGCGCATGTACGTTCCCCATATCGGCCGCGGCACCGCCCCCTCGATGCCGCAGGACATGTCGCGGCGGGTGGTCTATCGCAAGGTCGATTGGTCGCGCTGGCCCGAGGACAAGGTCCGTCGCGCCCGGGTTTACCCCTATGCCTGAGCCGGTCCTGTCGCTGGAGCCCTGCCGCCCGGTGGAGGAGCACGCGCGGCTGGTGATGGACTGGCGCAACGATGCCCAGACGCTGGCCATGTTCTACCACCACACTCCCAAGCGCTGGGACGGCTTCTGGCCCGAGTTCCGCGACACCTACTTCACCCACCCCGCCCTGCCGCCGCTGTTCCTGTGCGCCGATGGCACACCGGTGGCGTTCCTGCGCTACCAGCCGGCCGAGCATCCGCTCGGCGCCCCTGGCCGCACCGTCGACGTCTCCATCAACGTCTCGCCCCAGGCCCGCGGCTGCGGCTACGGACGCACCGCCCTGGTCCATGGCGCCGATTTCCTGCGACGGGTGGGCATCGACCACGTGGTGGCCGAAATCCGCACCGAGAACGCCGCCTCCCGCCAAGCCTTCCTTTCCGCCGGCTACCGGCTGCTCGACGAGACCGACAAGGTGGTTGCCGACACCGGCGAGCGGTGTCGCATCGCCCGCTACCTCCTCGATCTGGAAGTCCCCGGCGCGGCAGCCGCCATGGACCGCTGACATGCGCTTGGCTGCCGCTGTCTTCGTCCTGTTTCTGCTGGCGCTGTTGCCGGCGAAGGGCGGGGCTGCGGATACCCCTCCGCCCTTGGTGCTCTCCGGCGACGCCAGTGATTTTCCCCTGCGTGGCCACCTCAGCCGCCTCGAGGACCCCGACGGGGCCCTGTCCTTCGACGAGGTGAGGAGGAGCGAGGCCTTCCAGCCCCGTCGTCCCGACGCAATGGAGCGCAACTACACCAGCGGAGCGGTGTGGTACCGCTTCACCGTGATCCGGGAGAAGGACACGCGGCCCGATTGGGTGCTGACCATCGGCGAGCCGTTCATCGACGACATCCGCGTCTTCGAGCCGGGTAATGACGGCGCCTACCGCGAACAGCAGCTGGGCCGCCACATCCCCAGCGCCGAGCTGCCCCTGGCGGCCAGGCGCCACCTGGCGCGCCTCGACTTGCCGGACGCCACTCCGGCGACCATCTTCGTTCGCCTGTCCTCGCGCGACGAGATCCAGTTCCAGGCCTCGCTGGCCCGCGAGGACAGCCTGCTGTTCAGCGAGGTGCGGCAGGCAACATTCTTCGGCATGTTCTTCGCCACCATCACCTTCATCGTGGTCGTCTACCTGCTGTTCGGAGCATGGCTGCGTGACGGGCCGATGCTGGCCTATGCCGCCTACCTCGCCACCTTCATCCTCTTCGGCAGCTCGCATACCGGCGTCATCGCCATCCTGTTCCCGTCCGCCGGCGGCAGCGCCAACTATCTGCTGATCGGCATCGGGGTGATCGGCAACGTCGCCGCGCTGATCTTCATGTGGGACCGCATCCTCGACCTGCGGAAGACCTACCCCGCCATCCACCGCGCCTACATGGTGGCCGGCACCGTCGCCCTGGCCTCGCTGGCGACCGTGGTGACGCCCTGGTACATCCTGGCGGTCCGCCCGACCTTCGTGGCGACCATGGCGGTGACCGTGATCAGCCTTGGACTGGCCGCCCGCCTGATCCGTCGCGGCAAGGGCAACTACCTGCTGACCTATTACGTGGTCGCCTTCAGCCCCTTCCTGGTCTTTTCCCTCGCGCATGCGGCCGAGGTCCTGTTTCCGTCCGCGCTGGACATCCTTCTCGTCCGCCAGCTCAGCACGGTTGCCATGCTGGCCCATATCGCCATCCTCAGCCTGGCGCTGGCACACCGCATCGCGCGCGTCCAACGTGACCGCCTGCGCGCCGATGCCGAGGTCGCCGCGACCCGCGCGGCCATGCGCGAGCACCGCAACTTCGTCTCGATGCTGAGCCACCAGTTGCGCACCCCCATGGCCATCATCCTGGCGGCCATCGATGTGTTCGACCTGAAGCAGCCGGCGAGCGAGCACTCGGGGAAGATCCGCCGGGCCGTGCTGCGCATGCGCGACCTCACCGACGACGTGCTCGCCGAATCCCGCCTGGTTGAAGCGGCGGCCGCCTTCGATCTGCAGCCGGTCGAATTCGGCGCCGTGGTGGCGACGCAGGTCGAGGAACGGCAAGAGGCGTCCCGGCATGTCTTCCGCCTGAACCTCGGGGGCCAGGCGATGGTCCGCGGTGACCATACCCTGCTCGGAATCCTGGTCGCCAATCTGCTGGACAATGCGGTCAAGTATTCGCCGCCGGACGGAGAGATCCGCGTGGACTTGGTGCAGGATGCCGGCACGGCCACGCTGGCCATCGCCGATGACGGCCCCGGCGTCCCCCCGCAGGAGGCCGAGAGGGTCTTCGAGAAGTTCTACCGCGCCGAATCCGTCGCGCCGCAGCCGGGTATCGGCCTGGGCCTCTATCTTGTCCGCAAGATCGCCCGCGGACACGGTGGCGAGGTGTCGGTGGCCTCCAAACCGGGCAAGGGGGCCGTCTTCACCGTGACGCTGCCGCTGGCAGCCGGCCAGACCACCGAAACCTGACGCTGATGACCCTCGCACATTCGCGCGCGACCGGCTAGGATTTGACCTAGGTTATATTCGAGAGCCAACCGGATGCGTGGAAGCCGCCCAACCTTCGCCGCGTTCCTGCCTGCCTTGGGGCTGCTGGTCTTCAGTCTGGTTTGGAGCGGCGCAATGGTGATGCAGCCGAAGGACGGCGAGCCGGTGGCGGCGCTGTTTCCGCCGTCACGGTCGGCCGAGGCCGCCTTCGCCAGCACCACGGCGGCCGGTGCCCAGGCGGTCCAGGGGTATGGCGGCTGGCGCGGTGTGGTGCTGGCGCGGTCCGATGATCCGGGCTTCGTCTCCAATCTTTACGATCACGGCGCGCTCCTGGTGGTGAGGGCTGCCGCCGTGACCGATTGCAGTCGTTAGGAGGGGGGAATGGACGAACTCAGCAACATGCGCGCCGCCACCGAGCGGTTCCTGATCGCCTATCTCTGGTTCCACGTGCCGCTGGTCGCGGTGGTCGGCCTGGCGCTGTCGGGAGCGTGGGCGATGCCGACGGTGGGGGCGCTGGTCCTGGCCGGTGCCGCCACCCTCACCGCCCGCCTGCAGCCAGGCGGCGAAGCCGGGCGCTACGCCATCGGCGTGGGCCTGATGGGCGTGGTGGCGCTGCTGGTCTACCAGTTCGCCGGCCATCCGTGGCAGATCGACCTCCACATGTACTTCTTCGCCGCCCTGGCGATGCTGACCGCCTTCTGCGACTGGCCGGTCCTGCTGGTGGCGGCCGGCTCGGTGGCCCTGCACCACCTGCTGCTCAATTTCGTCTACCCCGAGGCGGTCTTCCCCGGCGGCGCGTCCTTCGCGCGCGTGGTGCTGCATGCGGTCATCGTGGTGATCGAGACCGGCGTGCTGGTGTGGGTGGCGCTGCGCCTCACCCAGTCCTTCGCCCGCTCCGCGTCCTCGCTGGCCGAGGCCACCCGCGCCCAGGGCGAGGCCGAGCATGCCGCCGCCGAACGCGATCGCCTGACCCGCGAGACCGCGATCCGCCATACCGCCGACATGCAATCGGTCGCGGAACGCTTCCAGGCCGACATCGGCAAGGTGATCGAGGCCCTGACCCAATCGGCCGAGACGTCGCGGACGGCGGTGCAGCGCCTGGACTCGATGGCCGAGGAGGTCAGCGGCAAGGCCGCCGCCTCGGCCAGCAGCGCCGAAGAGGTCACCAGCAACGTCGAGACCGTCGCCGCCGCAGCCGAGGAACTGACGGCGTCGGTGCGCGAGATCAACCGCAGCATCGGCGAATCGAGCACCATGGCCAAGAACGCCGTCGGCGAGGTCGAGCGCACCAACAGCACGGTGGAAAGCCTGGCGGCCGCCGCCCATCGCATCGGCGACGTCGTCAGCCTGATCCAGGACATCGCCTCGCAGACCAACCTGCTGGCCCTGAACGCCACTATCGAGGCGGCGCGCGCCGGCGACGCCGGCAAGGGCTTCGCGGTGGTCGCCAACGAGGTCAAGAACCTGGCCAACCAGACCGCCAAGGCCACCGAGGAGATCTCCACCCAGATCGCCGAGATCCAGTCGGTCACCACCGGGGCGGTGACGGCCATCCGCGAGATCGGCGGGACCATCGGCCGCATCGAGCAGGCGGTGGACGTGGTCGCCACCTCGGCCAGCGCCCAGGCCGCCGCCATCGACGAAATCGCCCGCAGCGCCCAGCAGGCGGCGCAGATCACCGAGGCGGTCGGCCGCAACATCTCCGGCGTTTCGGACGTCGCCCGCGACCTCGAACACCTGTCCGAGCAGCGGGTGGCCGATGCCCAGGCCCTCGCCGAGCAGGCCCACCAGCTGGGGCGCCGTGTCGAGGAATTCGTCGCCCGCGTCCGCGCCGGCTGACGCCGGAGGGACCGGCGGATGAGCGTGCAGAAGACCGATCAGGCATCGGTGATCGGGTGTGCCCTGGCGCTGTTCCGCCGCCAGGGCTACCACAAGACGAGCATGGCCGAGGTCGCCGCCGCCTGCGGCCTGCTCAAGGGCAGCCTTTACCACTACTTCCCCAGCAAGGAGGCCATGGCCCGGGCGGTCATGGATCACGTGCACGCCCGCTTCGCCGAGGCCGTCTTCCGCTGGGCCGATGACCACAGCCTTGCCCCCGACGAACGCCTGCGCCGGATGATGGCCGCCACCGAGGAGTATTTCCTCAACGGTGACGGCGGCTGCGTCATGGGCAACCTCGCCATCGAGGTGACCGTGTCTGCTCCCGAGCTGTCACTGGCGATCCGGGCCTATTTCGCCGACTGGGCCGCCGCCCTTGCCCGCATCCTCGGCTGCCGGTGGGATGCGGGCACGGCGCAGCAAAAGGCGGAGCGGGCGGTGGCCGAGATCCAGGGCGCGCTCCTGCTGATGCGAGCCAGCAACACATCGGACGCCCTGCTCCGCACCACCCGCGGCCTGGTCCAAGACCTGACCCAGAAATAGAACCTGGAGTTGATTGCCCCGATTGACACCGGGCCCCGCGGGCGTTAGCGTCTTTCCATCCCAACCGACCGTTTGGTTGGTCTGCACATGGACGGAGGCGAGGTTGAACCAGATCCTGACCAAGGTTCGCGGCGGCAACGCCATCCCGCCCCGCGCCGGCTTGCGGCATATCGGCCTGTCCTGGCTTGGCGGCTTCATGGCCGCGGCGACGGTGGCGGTGCTCACTGACGCGACGCATGTGCCGCTGATCCTCGGATCGTTCGGGGCCTCGTGCGTGCTGCTGTTCGGTTTCCCGGACAGCCCGTTCTCCCAGCCGCGCAACGTGGTCGCCGGCCATTTCCTCTCCTCGCTGATCGGCCTGCTCTTCCTCTCCCTGTTCGGCGCCACCTGGTGGAGCGTCGGCCTGGCTGTGGCGACCGCGATCGCCGCCATGCAGCTGACCCGCACGGTCCACCCCCCGGCCGGCTCCAACCCGGTGATCGTCATGCTGACGGCGCCGGCGTGGTCCTTCCTGCTGTTCCCTACCCTGCTCGGCGCCTTGGCCCTGGTGACGGTGGCGGTGCTCTTCAACAACCTGCCGAGGGAACGGGCCTATCCCAAGTATTGGTAGGGGATTGTCGCCCGGCCGGTGGCCATCGGCGGTGGAGCGATGATGCGCACATAATCCTTTCTTACGACAAACCAATGGATGGTTTCTCGCCATCCCCGCCGGCCATATCGTACATCATAGATACAGGTTTCGGAGGGGCGATGGTCGGCTCCCGCTGTCCGCATTGCGACGGAGTGGTCACCTCCTACACCCCGAGCAGCGCCGGCCTTCAGCTGAGGTGTGGATGCGGCCACGGCTGGCTGCTGCCGTGGCGCCACTATCCCGCCAGCGACACCACGACGGAGCTCGGCGAGAGGTCAAGCCCCACCCTTCGCGATCCGTCCTGCGACCACCGCCACAGCTAGACCAACTTAACGGCGCAACAATTCCTCAACCGCGCGCTGGGCCTGCGCCAGGGACGCATCCGCGGGAACGCCCTCGTCGAGGGTCCGGTCGATCGCCGCCTTGATCACCCCACGGACCTTCAGGTTGCTCAGCGTCATGAGCTTGGCCGTGGCGTTGGGAAGATTGGCGTGCATGCGGGAGTAGCCGTCGGTGCCGCCGTAGCGCTTGACCATCGACGGCTCGTCAAAGGCGGCCCGGGTGACCGGAAAATACCCGGTGGCCTCGCTCAGCATCGCCTGGGCGGCCGGAGAATAGAGGAAGTCGATGAAGCGGATTGCCGCAGCCTGTTCCTCCGCCGTCAGGTTGGACGAGAGAAACAGATTGCCGCCTCCCACCGGCACGCTCTTCTGGGAGTGGCGCGGGATGAAACTGGTGGTCCAGTTAAAGCGCGCGCTTTTCTCGGCCATGCCGGCACCGCCGCTGGAATAGAAGGCCACCGGGTACGAGCCGCTGGAAAAGGCGTTGATGGCGCCCTTCCAGCTCGGCGAGCGCACCATCAATCCCTTCCGGTTCAGGCGTTCGAGGAAGCGCAGGGCTTCGACCGCGCCAGGCGAGTCCAACGTGGGAATGCCGCCGTCGGTCTTCATGCCGGCACCGGTGGTGGCCGCCATCGCCTCGAACAACCAGTCGTACCAATCCCCCCCGAGCAGAAACGCCGCCTTGCCCCGCTTTGCCTTCAGCTTCTCGAGCAATCGCTCGAATTCGCCCCAAGAGGCCGGAAGGGAGTCTTGGCTCACTCCCACCTCGGCCAGGGCGTCGAGATTGTAAAACGCAACCGGCATGCTGCGGTAATACGGGGCGGACAGGAAGCGCCCCCCGTCACTGCTGTTGCCCAGGAAGCTGGGCAGCAGCGATCCCCTGAAAGCCGCAAACTGCGGCCCCATGGCATCCTCCAGCGGCTGGATCGCCCCGGCGGCCTGCAGTTCCAGCGTGGTCGACAGCTCGGCCACGAACACGCCGGCGCCCCGTCCCGCCGCCCTCTCGCGCAGGACCAGGCCGACCACTTCGTCGTAATCGGACAATCGGACCACTTCCACGGCCACATCGGGCGACCGGCGCTGGAAGTCCTGGACCAACTCGACGAACAGGCGGTTGGCGTCGCTGGTCGCCGACGAGGGGACGATAAACTTCAGCTTGGCCGCTGAGGCCTCACTGAGGGAAAGCAGGAGAAATATGACAATCGCCGATAAAGCTCGGATCGCCCGCATCGCCGCCTCCCTAGCGGTGCACTGCCTTGACGCCTGATATCTTTCAGGTTGGACGAGCATTGTACGCCTGTGCCCTTCTCGTTGGCAAACAAGAGGGGCCTGGCTCGCGATTTCTCGTCTTTTGGTTGACCGGTAAAATTAAGTACAAGACGCGTTCTAACCGCGTTTGTCCCGTTTTGAATGGCACATAACGCAACGAAGGCGGGGTTTTGGGGTCTTGATTGCGGGCCCCCGATAGGGAGTGGCAGTCCTGCCGAGCCCCTGATACAAGGCGGCATGATGCCCATCGAGATCCACTATCTTGCCGACCGGCCCGACCACATCCCGACCTGCGCCCGCTGGGAGCACATGACCTGGGGCAAGAGCGGCGGCAAGACGATGGATGACGCCATCGCCAGCTACACCGACACCCTCCGCGACGGCTTACCGATGACGCTGATCGCCACTTCCGGCGAGGAAGTCGTCGGCATGGTCAGCCTTTGGATCAACGATTGCCCCCTGCGGCCCGAGTTGGCGCCCTGGGTCGCCTCGCTCTATGTCGCGCCGACGGCGCGGGGCCAGGGAATCGGTCGATCGCTGTTCGCCCGGATCGAGACCGAAGCGATCCGGCTCGGAATCCGACGGCTCCATCTGATGACGCAGCATTCGGAGGCGATTTATCTTATGACCGGGTGGGAGACCTTCGCGCACATCAACGGTCCGGGGCCGATGCGCGAGGCGGTCCTGATGCGCAAGGGGCTTTCCGGCCCAGTTGCGGGATGTCGGAGCAGGGAATGATCCATCTCATCAAGCTGGCGGTGGGCTGCGACGGGGTCGACGCATTGAAGGCCTTCCAGGCGGTGCGGCTGGCCGCTTTCGGTCACGTCTTTCATCTGACCCGCGCCGTTCCTAAGCGCGCCGATGCATTGACCGAAGGCGGCTCGATCTATTGGGTCATCAAGGGCTCCATCGCGGCCCGCCAGCGGGTGCTGGACGTGCAGACCGATCAGGACGAGGAAGGACGGCCACGCTGCCGACTGATCCTGGATGCCGAAGTGATCGACGTGGAACCACGCGCCATGAAGCCGTTCCAAGGCTGGCGCTACCTGTCGCCCGATGCCGCCCCGCGCGACCGCCGCTCGGGCGAGCACGAACCGCCGCCCGAAATGGCTGCCGAGCTGCGGGCGCTGGGACTGATCTGATTAGCGCACCTCAAGGGGCGGTCCGCCGCCTCGTCCATTCCACGTCGATGGTCCGCAGGTCGTCCGAATTGGGGCCGATGCCAATGATGAAGCGGCCGGGCTCCCACACCTTGCGCAACTTGGCGTCATGGAACTCCAGATCCCGGGTGGTGATTGAGAACGAGACGATTCGCTCTTCGCCGGGGGCCAGCGAGATTTTCTCGAAGCCGCGCAACTCCTTGATGGGGCGCACCACGCTGGCCACCGGGTCGGTGACGTACATTTGCACGACCTCCTGGCCGGCGCGGCTTCCCGTGTTGGTCACGGCGACCGAGACGGTCAGGCTGTCGTCGTCGGCCAGCGCCGCCTTGTCGGCCGTGACCGGGCCATAGGAGAAACTGGTGTAGCTGAGGCCGAAGCCGAACGGGAACAGGGGCTTGGACGATCCGTCCAGGTAGCACCGGGTGGTGTACTTGCCGGGATCCTCGTCGGGATTGCCGGGGCGGCCGGTGTTGGCATGGGCGTAATAGATGGGAATCTGGCCCACGTGCCGGGGCCAGGTGGTGGTGAGCTTGCCGGAAGGATTCCGCTCGCCGAACAGCAAATCGGCGATGGCATTGCCGGCCTCGCTGCCGCCGAACCACGTCACCAGGATGGCCGGGATGTGCTCGCTCTCCCACGGCAGGGTCAAGGGCCGCCCATTCATGGTGACCAGAACGATGGGCTTGCCGGTCCGCTTCAGGGCCTTGAGCAGGTCGCGCTGGTTGTCGGGAAGGCCGATATCCATCCGCGACGCCGCCTCGCCGGACATTTCGGCGGCTTCGCCCAACACGGCCACGACCACGTCGGCCGCCTCGGCGGCGGCGACGGCCTCGGCGATCATCTCCTCGGGCGTGCGCGGATCGAGCTCGACCTTGGTGCCGGCGAAATTCAGCAGTTCGACCATACGGCGGTCTTCGGTGAAGTTGGCGCCCTTGGCGTGGACGATCTTCACGCCGCCGGCAACGGCGCGGATGCCCTCCAGCACCGAGACGGCCCGGTCGCTGTCGCCCTGGAAGCTCCAGGGGCCCGTGATGTTTTTCCTGTCATCCGCCAGCGGGCCGATGACGGCCAGGGTTAGACCTGATTTCGGCAGCGGCAACAACGCGCCGTCATTCTTCAAGAGCACGCAGCAATCACCCGCGATCTCGCGCGCGGCCTGACGGCATTCCGGAGCAAACAAGTCGCGTGCCGCCCGGGCCTCGTCGAAGCGGGCGAACGGGTCGGCGAACAGGCCCAGCTTGTACTTGGCCTCCAGCACCGCCCGGCAGGCCGCGTCGACTTGCTGCTGGGTGACCCGGCCGGCGGCGAGCGCAGCCTCCAATTTGACCAGAAAGCCCTTGCCCATCATGTCCATCTGGACGCCGGCCCTCAGCGCCCGCTCGGTCAGCGTTTGCAGCGGGTCGGCAGCGTCGATCTGGCCGTTCTCGTCGCCCAGGCCGTGGGCGATCATTTCGGGGATGCCGTCGAAATCAGACACCCTGAGGACGCCAGGCAGGAAGCGCTCCAGCAGATCCTCGTCGGCGTGCGAAGGCATGCCGTTGACCGCCGAGAACGACATCATTGCCGAGCCCGCCCCGGCGGCCACGGCGGCCGAGAATGGCGGCAGGTAGACGTCATGCAGCTTGGCGGCACTCATGTCCGCATTGTTGTAGTCCCGCCCGGCTTCGGCCGCGCCATAGCCGACGAAATGCTTGATGCAGGCCATCACGCTGTCGGGGCGGGACAGGTCGCCGCCCTGCAGCCCCCGCACCATCGCCTTGGCGATCTCGGCGCCAAGGTGGGGATCCTCGCCCGCCCCCTCGGCGATCCGGCCCCAGCGCGGGTCGCGGCCGATGTCGACCATGGGCGAGAACACCCAGTTCAGGCCGCTGGCACTGGCCTCGCGCGCCGCCATGCGCGCCGAATTCTCGACGTGGCGCAAATCCCACGAACACGATAGTGCCAGCGGGATCGGGAACACCGTCTGGTGGCCGTGGATGACGTCGTAGCCGAACAGCAGCGGAATGCCCAGCCTGGATTCGTTGACGGCGATTTCCTGGATTTCGCGCAGGCCCTTGGGGCCGTTCACCCCGAAGGAGCACGGGAACAGGCCGCCCAGCATGCCGCCGACCCGGCCCTTGCGGATGTCCTCGGCCCGGTCGGCCTCGACGGGGATGTTCGTCGTCACCAGGTTCAGCTGCCCCAGCTTCTCCTGCAGCGTCATCTTGGACATGAGCGCATCAATGAAAGTCGTCATCGCGTTCATGTTGGCCATCGCGTTCGTCCTTGGTGGGCATAAGGATGCCAGCCTAAGCCAAGTTCCGCGGATTGTCTTGGACAAGCGAAATCCATCCTGGCTGTCCCGGCCAGTGATGGGACGGGCACCCCCACCGCCCCCCGTTTTCGCCGCCGGCGCCTGGAATCAAAAAGCCCGCCATCTGGTGAGATGACGGGCTGATTTGGTTGCGGGGGCAGGATTTGAACCTGCGACCTTCAGGTTATGAGCCTGACGAGCTACCGGGCTG
>JBLNCP010000015.1:0-34139 GCA_050260775.1 Solirubrobacterales bacterium
CCTCGTTCTTCTTCACGCCGGTTTCGCGCTCGCGCATGGTGATGCGGCGGACCTGGGCGGTGCCGGTCTTGCCCGACAGCCACATGCCTTCCTGGTCGATGCGGGCGCGATAGGCGGTGCCGCCCGGCTCGTTGGACACCGCGTTCATGCCCTTGCGCACCATCTGGATGGACTTGCTGGAGCAGCCGCAAGACGGCCAGGACGGGGCGGGGCGGGGCTCGGCGTGCTTGTCGGCGATGCGGTCGCGGGCGACGTGGGGCACCACCGCGAAGCCGCCGTTGGCGATGCGGGCGGTCATTACCGCCAGCTGCAGGGGGGTGGCGATGCAGTAGCCCTGGCCGATCGCGTTGATCAGCGTCTCGCCGGGGTGCCAAGGCTGGGCCATGGTGGCGCGCTTCCAGTCCTTGTTGGGGATCAGGCCGGCGCGCTCGCCGGGCAGGTCGATGCCGGTGGGGGCCGACAGGCCGAAGCGCTTGGCCATCTCGGCGATCTTCTCGTAGCCGATGCGCCGGGCGATCTCGTAGAAATAGACGTCGCACGAGCCCTTGAGGGCGTTGATCAGGTCGACCGAGCCGTGGCCGCCCTTCTTCCAGCAGTGGAACTTGATGCTGCCGAGCTCGGTGTGGCCCTTGCAGAACACTGTCTGCGCCGGATTGATCAGGCCGCTTTCCTGCGCCGCCAGCGCCACCACCAGCTTGAAGGTCGAGCCGGGCGCGAAGGTGCCGGCGATCGCCTTGTTGGTCAGCGGCGAGCGCGGGTTGTTGATCAGCTCCTTCCATTCCTCGGAGGTCAGGCCGCGGTTGAAGGCGTTGGGATCGAAGGACGGCGTCGAGGCCATCACCAGCACGTCGCCGGTGTGGATGTCCATCACCACCACCGAGGCGCTTTCCTCGCCCAGGCGCTGGGCGGCGTATTCCTGCAGGCGCAGGTCGAGGGTCAGGTTGAGGTCGACGCCCGGTTCGCCCTCCTTGCGCTCCAGCTCGCGGATGACGCGGCCCACGGCATTGACCTCGACGGCGCTGGTGCCGCTGCGGCCGCGCAGCGCCACGTCGTAGATCTTCTCGACCCCGGCCTTGCCGATGCGGAAGCCGGGCAGTTCCTCCAGCGGGTCGCCGGTGAGGTCGTTCTCGGACGGCACCGCCACGTATCCGAGGATGTGGGCGCCCAGGCCCTCCAGCGGGTAGAAGCGGCTCTGGCCGACATCGATGACCACGCCGGGCAGGTCGGGGGCGTTGACCTCGATCTTGGCCACCTCTTCCCACGACAGGTTCTCGCGCACGGTGACCGGCACGAAGCTGCGCCGGCGCCGGGCCTCCTTGTGGATGCGGGCGCGGTCGTTGTCGGTGAGGGTGATGATGCGCGCCAACGAATCCAGCGTGTAGTCGAGCGACGGCGTGCGCTCGTTGACCACCAGCACCCGATAATTGTGCTGGTTGATGGCCATGGCGATGCCGTTGCGGTCGAGGATCAGGCCGCGCGGCGGCGGCAGCAGGCGCATGCTGATGCGGTTGTCCTCGGCCAGCGTCGTGTACTTGTCGGCCTCGAGGACCTGCAGGTAGTACATGCGGGCCGCCAGGGCGCCGACCAGCGCGGCCTTGCCACCGGCGAGCATGACCGCCCGGCGGCTGAACATCTTGGCGCGGTCGTTGTCGTGGTACATGCCCTTCGCCTACACGTCCTTCAGGAACGTCATCTGCGTGCGCGCCAGCAGCCAGGTCAGCAGGGGGAAGACCCCCATGGTCAAGACGTACTCGAACATCACCGGCGCGGGGTCGATGGCATGCACCTTGAGGATCGAGACCAGCAGCCACGACAGGCCGATGGCGCCGGCGGCGAGCAGGCCGAAGGCCCACCACGCCACCAGGAACGACTTGCCCAGGAAGAACTTGCGCTGGGACGCGGCGGTACCTTGCACGAGAAGCAGTACCAGGGCGTTAACGCCGAGCGGCGTGCCGGCGATGATGTCGAACAGGAACCCCACCAGGAAGGCGGCCCAGGCCGGCAGCAGGTCGGGGCGGTAGATGGCCCAGTAGTACACGCCCATCATCGGCAGCATCGGCGCGATGCCGGCGAAAAACGGCAGCCGCGTCGGAATGGCGGTCAGCAGCAGCAGGATCAGGGTGACGCCGAAGGGCACGAACTGGCGCGCCCAGCCGTCCATCCGCACCAGAAGGGATGGCTTCAATTGCCTTCTCCACCGCTCGCGGCAGGCGGCGGCGGCGGCGGGGCGCTGGCGCCGCGGCGCCGGACCGGCTCGGGCGGCTTGTCGAACAGCAGCACGCCGCCCAGGCCGTAATCGACCACCGCGACGTATTCGAGCTCATGGCGATGGACGAAGGGCTCGACCCGGTAGGTGCCGTCCACGGCCGACACCACCACGCCGATGGGCAGGCCGGGCGGGAAGGCGGCGCCCGAGGCCGAGGTCACCACGCGGTCGCCGATGGAGATGGAGGGATTGCCGGCCAGGTAGTTGAGCTTGGGCCGCTTGTCGTTGTCGCCGGCCAGGATGGCGCGGGTGCGGGTGCTCTCGACCACCACCGGGACGTGGGCGTTGATGTCGGTCAGCAGCAGCAGGCGCGACGAGCGTTCGCCGACCTCGGCGATGTAGCCGACCAGGGTCTCGCCCGACAGCACCGCCTGCCCCTTGCGCACGCCATGGCGGGCGCCGGCGTTCAGCAGCATGGAATGTCCGAAGGCCGATCCCAGGTCGCCGATCACGCGGGCGGTGATGAAGGCGGGATCCGGATCGGGCACCACGTTGAGCTGCTCGTGCAGGATCGAGTTTTCGTTGTCGAGGCGGCGGGCCACCGTCTGCCAGTGCAGCAGGCGATGGTTCTCGGCCTTGAGGCGGGCGTTCTCGGTCCTGAGCGCCGCCAGCTCGCGCACGCTCTCGACCACCTCGGCGATCGACGCCGCCGGCCGCGACATCATGTCGAGGATGGGGGCGAGCGCGTCGGCGACCACCGTGCGGGTACGCTCGATCAGAAGGACGTCTGCCTTGCCCAGAAGCATCAGCGCCACGGCGGCGATGATCAGGGAGACGAAGGCGAAGCGCTGGGCCAAGTGGCGCAGCGTTGCGAGACGTCCGACCGCACCGGACTGTTTCACGAGGGGTCCTCCGTTCCCGTACGGCTCGGCCGCCAGACTCGCTGGCGGCCGGCCCTCGTCAAACTACTACATCTAGTATACCAAAAACTAGTACATGCTGGTCAGCACGTTCTTCAGCTTCGGCATTTCCTCAAGGGCGCGGCCGGTGCCCAGTGCCACGCAGGACAGCGGGTCGTCGGCGATCGACACCGGCAGGCCGGTGGCGTGGCGCAGAACGTAATCCAGGTTGGACAGCAGGGCGCCGCCGCCGGTCAGCACGATGCCCTTGTCGACGATGTCGGCCGCCAGTTCGGGGGCGGTGTGCTCCAGCGCCACCTTGACCGCCTCGATGATG
This sequence comes from Solirubrobacterales bacterium, assembly GCA_050260775.1. GTDB lineage: Bacteria > Pseudomonadota > Alphaproteobacteria > Rhodospirillales > Magnetospirillaceae > CALABS01. Next base: position 3,443 of record JBLNCP010000015.1, read on the forward strand.
GCGCCCACCGGTTCGGCCAGCGATTCGGCGATCTGGCGCTCGGAGACGATCAGCTCCTTCGGCACGCCGTTCATCAGGTCGCGGCCCTTGATCTCCATGGTGCGGCCTTCGCCGTCCTCGGGCGGGCAGGCCGACCCGATTTCCTTCTTGATGCGCTCGGCCGAGCCCTCGCCGATCAGCAGGTTATGGTTGCGGCGGATGTAGGCGATGATCGCCTCGTCCATCTTGTCGCCGCCGACGCGCACCGAGCGGGAATAGACGATGCCGCCCAGCGACAGCACGGCCACCTCGGTGGTGCCGCCGCCGATGTCGACCACCATCGAGCCGGTGGGCTCGGTGACGGGCAGGCCGGCGCCGATGGCGGCGGCCATGGGCTCCTCGATCAGGAACACTCGGCGGGCGCCGGCGCTCTCGGCCGATTCCTGGATGGCGCGGCGCTCGACGGCGGTCGAGCCCGACGGCACGCACACGATGACCAGCGGGCTGGCGAAGCTGCGGCGGTTGTGCACCTTGCGGATGAAGTGCTTGATCATCTCCTCGGCGACTTCGAAGTCGGCGATGACGCCGTCGCGCAGCGGGCGGATGGCGGAGATGTAGCCGGGGGTGCGGCCGAGCATCATCTTGGCTTCGTCGCCGACCGCCAGGACCTTCTTCTTGCCCTTTTCCTCGGCGATGGCGACGACTGACGGTTCGTTCAAGACGATCCCGCGGCCCTTCACGTAGACCAGAGTGTTGGCGGTCCCCAGATCGATCGCCATATCCGCGGACATCCACCCCGTCAGCTTAGAAAACATAATCCCTCACTCAACATCCAGGCGTTGACTGTAACGACCGACGCGGGCCCCTCCCGCTGCCGTCCGGATCTTCCTTCCTTCGGCGCCCGCCTTATATCAGGCGGGGAGCGCCTCCGGCGCGGTTTTTTGCCGCTTCACCAAAAGTTTATTCAAGGCATTCACATACGCGCGGGCCGAAGCGACCATGGTGTCGGTGTCGGCCCCCTGGCCATTGACCGTCTTGCCATCCTCTTCCAGGCGGACGGTGACTTCGGCCTGGGCGTCGGTGCCCTGGGTCACGGCGTGCACCTGGTAGAGCTGCAGCCGCGCCTCGTGCGGGAACAGGGCCTTGATGCAGTTGAAAGTCGCGTCCACCGGCCCGTCACCCGTTGCCTTGACACCCTTGCGCTCGCCGTCGATTTCCAGCTCCAGCTCGGCCTTCGGCGGATTGTGCTTGGTGCCGCACAGGACCTCCAGCGAACGGAACTTGATGCGGTCGTTCTCGCGATGGACCGCCTCGTCGACGAGGGCAACGATATCTTCGTCGAATATGTCCTTTTTGCGGTCCGCCAGGTCCTTGAACCGCACGAAAGCGTCTTCGACCGCGTTCTCGCCGAGATCGTAGCCCAATTCCTTTAGCTTGGCCTTAAAGGCGGCGCGGCCGGAATGCTTGCCCATCACCAGGTGCGAACGGTTCAGGCCCACCGATTCCGGGGTCATGATCTCGTAGGTCTGGGCATGCTTGAGCACGCCGTCCTGGTGGATGCCGGATTCGTGGGCGAAGGCGTTCTTGCCGACGATGGCCTTGTTGGGCTGGACCACGAAGCCGGTCACCGCCGACACCAGGCGCGAGGCCCGGGTGATCAGTTCGGTCTTGATGCCGGTGGCGTAGGGCATGCGGTCGGGCCGCGTCCTCAGCGCCATCACGATCTCTTCCATGGCGGCGTTGCCGGCGCGCTCGCCCAGGCCGTTGATGGTGCACTCGATCTGGCGGGCGCCCGCCGCCACCGCGGCCAGCGAGTTGGAGACCGCCAGGCCGAGGTCGTTATGGCAGTGCACCGAGATGATGGCCTGGTCGATGTTGGGCACCCGGTTGAACAGCATGGCGATGAGCGCCGCGTATTCGTCGGGCACCGCGTAGCCGACCGTGTCGGGGATGTTGATGGTGCGCGCGCCGGCGGCGATGGCCGCCTCGACGGTGCGGCACAGGAAGTCGTGCTCGGTGCGCGAGCCGTCCTCGGCCGACCATTCCACGTCGTCGGTGAAGCGCCGTGCGAAGGAGACCGACTCGGTCACCTTCTCCAGCACCTTCTCGGGCTCCATCTGCAGCTTGTACTTCATATGCAGCGGGCTGGTGCTGATGAAGGTGTGGATGCGGTTGCGCGGCGCCGGCTTGATGGCCTCGGCGCACCGCTCGATGTCACCCTTGGTGGCGCGGGCGAGGCCGCAGATCACCGCGTTCTTGGCTTGGCTGGCGACGGCATGGACCGCCTCGAAATCGCCGTTGGAGGCGATGGGGAACCCCGCCTCGATGACGTCGACCCCCATCTCCTCCAGCACCTGGGCGATCTTGACCTTCTCCTCGAGATTCATCGAGGCGCCGGGCGATTGTTCGCCGTCTCGCAGGGTGGTGTCGAAGATGATGACTCGGTTCTTGTCCATGCGCTCACTCATGTGACGGGGCGGCCCCGCGAAACTTGATCATTCAGGTGGGGTCAACCACCCCGGCCCGTCCATCCGTGCCACGGTCATAGGCAAGGGGGACGGTCAGGGAGACGGACGATCCTGAACTGGGGAAAGGTCGGCGACCGGGGACAGAGGATGGCGACGGCGGCGGGGCGGGCGCCCTGTCCGTTCGTCGTACCGATCCGTCGATGTCATTGGCTCGCCTGGCTCTGTGGTTGGGAACGGCCGTCAACGTCACTCGCTGTCCCACCGCCGCTATAGGAAGTATGAGAACCCAAGCCTTGTCAACAGGATCATGGGCGAAGGTGGTGGCAGGCCCGCCTTTTTAGCGCAATCCGCCTGGGCTTGCCCGTGCGAAAAAGGGGGCAGGCGGAAAGCACCCCTGGGCGGGAGTGATACGCGCAGGAGTTGGGGGCATTCGCTGTCACCCCGGCGGCTTGTCCGCTGTCATTCTGAGGAGCGCGGCGACGAGGACTCGGCCGGAACCAGATCCTGCGCTGCGCTCAGGATGACGGGAGGAAGTCCAAACGCAAAGGGCGCCCCGCTTGCACGGGACGCCCTTCGTTTTGGGCCGGAGGCCGGTCCGCTTAGTTGCGGGCCTTGTCGACCAGCTTGTTCTTGGCGATCCACGGCATCATGCCGCGCAGGCGCTCGCCGACCTGCTCGATGGCATGCTCGGACTGGATGCGGCGGGTGGCCTTGAAGCTCGGCTGCCCGGCCTTGCACTCCAGCATCCAGTCGCGCACGAAGCGGCCGGACTGGATGTCTTCCAGCACGCGCTTCATCTCGGCCTTGGTCGCCTCGGTGATGATGCGCGGGCCGGTGACGTAGTCGCCGTACTCGGCGGTGTTGGAGATCGAGTAGCGCATGTTGGCGATGCCGCCCTCGTAGATGAGGTCGACGATCAGCTTCACCTCGTGCAGGCACTCGAAATAGGCCATCTCGGGGGCGTAGCCCGCCTCGACCAGGGTCTCGAAGCCGTACTGGATCAGCTTGGTGAGGCCGCCGCACAGCACGACCTGCTCGCCGAACAGGTCGGTCTCGCATTCCTCGCGGAAGGTGGTCTCGATGATGCCCGAGCGGCCGCCGCCGACGCCGCAGGCGTAGGAGAGCGCGATCTCAAGCGCGTTGCCCGAGGCGTTCTGCGCCACCGCCACCAGGCAGGGGACGCCGCCGCCCTTGAGGTACTCGCCGCGGACGGTGTGGCCGGGGCCCTTGGGGGCGACCATGAACACGTCCAGATCGGCGCGGGCCTCGATCAGGTTGAAGTGGATGTTGAGGCCGTGGGCGAAGGCCAGGGCGGCGCCCTGCTTCATGTTCGGCGCCAGGTCGGTCTTGTAGATGTCGGCCTGCAGCTCGTCGGGGGTGAGCATCATCACCACGTCGGCCCACTTGGCGGCCTCGGCCGGGCTCATCACCTTGAGGCCCTCGCCCTCGGCCTTCTTGACCGTGGCCGAGCCGGGACGCAGGCCGATGGCCACGTCCTTGGCGCCCGAGTCGCGCAGATTGAGGGCATGGGCATGGCCCTGGGAGCCGTAGCCGATGATGGCAACCTTCTTGCCCTTGATCAGATTGACGTCGGCATCCCGATCGTAATAGACGCGCATCACAACGTTCCTTTCGACAGACGAGGGCGTCAGCCCCGGCTCGACAAATTTCGTGGCAACCGTTTAAAGCGGATTGGGCCCGCGCGCAATGGCGACGACGCCGGTGCGCGACACGTCGACCAGACCGAGCGGCTCCATCAGCTTGATGAAGGCGTCGACCTTCTCGGTGGCGCCCACCACCTCGAACACGAAGGATTCGTTGGTCGAATCGATGGCGCGGGCGCGGAAGATATCGGCGATCCGCAAGGATTCCACCCGCTTCTCGCCGCTGCCGGCCACCTTGACCAGCGCCAGTTCGCGGGCGACGTGCGGGCCTTCGGTGGTGAGGTCGCTGATCTTGTGGACCGGCACCAGGCGGCGCAGCTGGTTCTTGATCTGCTCGATGATCATCCGGGTGCCGGACGTCACGATGGTGATGCGCGACAGGTTGTCGGCCGAGTTGACCTCGGCCACCGTCAGGCTCTCGATGTTGTAGCCACGGCCCGAGAACAGGCCGATCACGCGGGCCAGCACGCCGGCCTCGTTGTCGACCAGCACGGAGATGGTGTGGCGGTTGATCTCTTCGACGATCTTGGTCACGGTCGTCATTCCCCTGCTTTCAATTCCCGATCACACCAGAACCATGCCGTCTTCTTCCGAGCCCGGCTTGTCCGCGCCCCGATCCTCCGGCCCCAGCACCATCTCGTTGTGGGCCATGCCGGGCATGATCATGGGGAAGCAGTTCTCCGAGGCGTCGGTGCGGACGTCGGCGATCACCGGACGGTCGACGGCGATCATCTCCTTGATGAGGTCGTCGAGTTCGGCCGGATTGCTGGTCCGCAGGCCGACCGCGCCATAGGCCTCGGCCAGCTTCACGAAGTCGGGATGGACGTCCATGTGGCTTTCCGAGTAGCGGCCGCCGTGGATCAGCTCCTGCCACTGGCGCACCATGCCCATGTACTGGTTGTTGAGGATGAAGATCTTCACCGGCAGGCGATGCTGGCACAGCGTCGCCATCTCCTGGATGTTCATCTGGATCGAGGATTCGCCGGCGATGTTGATGACCAGGGCGTCGGGGTGCGCCGTCTGCACGCCCATGGCGGCCGGCAGGCCGTAGCCCATGGTGCCCAGCCCGCCCGAGGTCATCCAGTGGTTGGGCTGCTCGAAGCGCAGGTGCTGCGCCGCCCACATCTGATGCTGGCCGACCTCGGTGCAGATGTAGGGATTGCGGTGCTTGGTCAGCTCGTACAGGCGCTGGATGGCGTGCTGCGGCTTGATGATCTTGCTCGAGTTCTCGAAGTGCAGGCAGTTGACCGCCCGCCACTTCTCGATCTGCGCCCACCACGCCCGCAGGGCCTTCTCGTCGACGCGGGCCTGCTTGGCCTTCCACACCTTGATCAGGTCTTCGAGGATGTGGGCGGCGTCGCCGACGATCGACAGGTCGACCATCACGTTCTTGTTGATGGAGCTGGGGTCGATGTCGATGTGGATCTTCTTGGAATTGGGCGAGAAGGCGTTGACCCGGCCGGTGACGCGGTCGTCGAAGCGGGCGCCGATGTTGATCATCAGGTCGCAGCCGTGCATGGTCAGGTTGGCCTCGTAGGTGCCGTGCATGCCCAGCATGCCCAGGCTCAAGGGGTCCGAGGCCGGGAAGGCGCCGAGGCCCATCAGGGTCTGGGTGCAGGGGAAGCCGGTCATGCGCACGAACTGGGTCAGCAGCTGGCAGGCCGCCGGGCCGGAATTGATCAGCCCGCCGCCGACATAGACCACCGGGCGCTTGGCGTGGGCGATCATCTCGACCGCCTTCTCGATGGCCTTGAGGTCGCCCTTGACCTGGGGCTTGTACTTGGACTTCAGCTTGGCCGGTCCCTGGTACTCGCCGCGGGCCTGGACGACGTCCTTGGGCAGGTCGACCACCACCGGGCCGGGGCGGCCCGAGCGGGCGACGTGGAACGCCTCATGGACGGTCTTGGCCAGGTTGTTGACGTCCTTGACCAGGTAATTGTGCTTGGTGCACGGCCGGGTGATGCCGGTGATGTCGGCTTCCTGGAAGGCGTCGTTGCCGATCAGGCTGGTGGGCACCTGGCCGGTGAAGCACACCAGCGGAATCGAATCGCACAGGGCGTCGGTCAGGCCGGTGATGGTGTTGGTGGCGCCGGGGCCCGAGGTGACCAGCACGCAGCCGACCTTGCCGGTGGAGCGCGCGTAGCCCTCGGCGGCGTGCACCGCGGCCTGCTCGTGGCGGACCAGGATGTGGCGCAGCCGGTTCTGCTTGAACAGCTCGTCGTAGATGGGAAGTACGGCGCCGCCCGGATAGCCGAAAATGACCTCTACGCCCTGGTCGACCAGAGCCTTGAGGAGGATTTCCGCTCCGTTCAACGTATCCTGTGCCATCTCACGCACCCTTTATCTCACTGTACCGATGGGCCGCCGGGCCGGGCATGCCTAAAGGCATGCGACCACCCTGGGGCGGCGCGAGCGGCCAACCTATAACCTCCCTAGCCTGGGGTCAAGGGGCGTTGGCGAATTTTTGAAAAGATTTCGGCCTTTAGGCTTTCCGAATATTGCGCAGAAAGCGCGATTGGCGCCTTCAACTGATGGCGGAACCACGTCATCTGGCGCTTGGCGTAGTTGCGGGTGGCGCGGCAGGCGGCGGCGATGGCGCCGTCGAGGTCGATCTCGCCCCGCAGGTGGGCGGCCAGTTCCGGCACCCCCAGCGCCTTCATGGCCGGCAGGGCGGGATCCAGGTCCATGGCCAGCAACGCGGCGACCTCGGCCAGCGCGCCCTGTTCGACCATCTGGCCGAAGCGGCGGTCGCAGTTGCCATAGAGCCACTCGCGCGGCGGCAACAGGGCGAAGGTGATCCAGTCGGCGGCGACGCCGCCCTCGGGCGGCAGCGCCTGCCACTCGGCGAGCGAGCGCCCCGTGGCCTCCAGCACCTCCCAGGCGCGGACCAGGCGCTGGCTGTTGCCCGGTTCGAGGCGGGCGGCCATCACCGGGTCGCGTCGGGCAAGCTCGGCGTGGAAGGCGGCGTTGCCGACCTGCGCGAAGCGGGCGCGGGCGGCGGCGCGCACGTCGTCGGGAATGTCGGGCACCGGCGAGATGCCCTCGATTAGGGTGCGGATGTAGAGCCCGGTCCCGCCTACCACCACCGGCAGCCGGCCCGCCGCCCACGCCGCCTCGACCTCGGCCCGGGCATCGTCGCGCCAGGCGGCGGCCGAACAGGCGACCGCTGGCGAGAGATGGCCGTAAAGCCGATGCGGCACCCGCGCCTCGTCCTCGGGCGAGGGCCGCGCGGTGACCACGCGCAGCACGTCGTAGACCTGCATGGAATCGGCATTGATCACCACGCCGCCAAACTCCTCGGCGACGGCGACGGCGAGCGCCGACTTGCCGGACGCGGTGGGGCCGGCGATGACGACGGCTGGGGCGTGCGGGGGCGGGGGCGGGCGATTGTTCAACACCAAGGACACCAAGGACACCAAGGACACGAAGGGCGCAAGTCACCTAAAGCACGAACCGCCTGATGCCCTCCTTGATCAGCGTGACGTTGAAATTGATCAGGAAGCCGACGGGACGCTGTGACAGCCTGAGATACGTCAGGAGCTGGGCTTGGTGAATGGGCAAAAGCCTCTCCACCGACTTTATTTCTACGACGACCGCCCCGCCTACGAGGAGATCGAGCTTCAGGGGCGCGTCGAGAACCTGTCCGTCATAGCTAATCGGCACGCAGACCTGTCTTTGAACCGATACCTCACGCTTCGTCAGTTCATGAGCGAGACATTGTTCGTAAACGGATTCGAGGAGCCCCGGTCCCAATTCGCGGTGGACCCGCAAGGCGCCATCGACAACCTGCCGTCCGAGGAACTCAAGGTTGTCGTCCTGATCCGCCATCTTGGTGTCCTTGGAGCCCTTGGCGTCCTTGGTGTTGAGCAATCGCCCCGCCGATTGTTAGGTTAATCCAGCGGGTAGCTCACTATGCCGTCGGCCAGTTTGGGTTCGAACCAGGTGCTCTTGGGGGGCATGACCTCGCCGGCTTCGGCGACGGCGACCAGGTCCTCCATGCGGGTGGCGTAGAGGGCGAAGGCGACCGCCATCTCGCCGGAATCCACCCGCCTTTCCAACTCGCCCATGCCGCGCTTGCCGCCGACGAAGTCGATGCGCTTGTCCTTCCTCAGGTCGGCGATGCCCAGCACCGGGGTGAGCAGGCGGTCGGACAGGATGGAGACGTCGAGGCGGGCGACCGGGTCGGCTGGGGCTTGCGCCTTGGGGGTCAGGCGGAACCACTGGCCCTTGAGGTACATGCCGAAGGTCCGGGGCGCGGAGGGTTTGGCGACCGCCGCGACGGGCTCCACCGTCCAGTCCTTGGCCAGGGCGGCGAGGAAGGCGGCGCGGTCCATGCCGTTCAGGTCCTTGACCACGCGGTTGTAGTCGAGGATCTGCATCTCGTTGATGGGGAAGGTGACCACCAGGAAGGACTCGAACGCGTCGTCGCCGGCGGCCTCCCCTTGCCGCCGCATCCCGGCGACCCGCGACGCCGCGGCCGAGCGGTGGTGGCCGTCGGCGATGTAGAGGGCCGGCATGGCGTCGAAGGCGGCAACCACCTTGGCGATGTGGGCGTCGTCGTCCATCACCCACAGGGTATGGACGTTGCCATCCACCGCGGTGACCTCGTAGGCCGGGGCCTTGGCGACGGTGGCGGCGATGGCGGCGGCGACGTCGGGGTGGTCGCGGTGGGCCAGCAGCACCGGGCCGGTCTGGGCGTTGCAGGCATCGATCTGGCGGACGCGGTCGTCCTCCTTGTCGGGGCGGGTGAATTCGTGCTTGCGGATGCGGTTGGCGTCGTAGGCCGCCACCGACCCGCCGCCGACCAAGCCGGTCTGCACGTGATCGCCCATCCGCAGGCGGTAGACGTAGAAGCAGGGCTTGGGATCCCGCGCCAGCACGCCGGCCGCCGCCATGCGGTCCAGGTTCTCGCGCGCCTTGGCGTAGACCCGGGGGTCATAGATGTCGATGGCCGGATCCAGGTCGATCTCGGGCTTCGAGATGTGCAGGAAGCTCCATTGCTTGCCCTCGGCGAGAACGCGCGCCTCGTCGCTCGACAGCACGTCGTAGGGCGGCGCCGCGACCTCGGCGGCGTGCTGGGGCGTGGGACGGAGACCGGCAAACGGGCGAAGCAGCGGCACGGACACGGGCGGGCTCCCTATCGGGGATTGGACGAGGCGGCCATCTTGATCCACCTGGGGCAGGGCGCCAATAGCCTTCCGTTTCGCTGCGCTTGCGAAAACAGGGGCGCCGACGTAAACCTTCGCGCCTGCAATTTTCCTACTTTCAAGGACCCTTGCCCCCATGGACCACGTTCTGACCCTGATCGCCGGGCCGGAGGCCCAGCATCTCGACGATTCGGTTGTGGCCGAGGTGCGGGCGGCGCTGAAGGTGCTGGGGGCCGACAGCGAGCCGGCCGCCTGGCTTTCCGCGGGACGCGCCTGCGACGTGCGCTTCCGCCATCTGGCGCCGGAGCAGGCCGACGCGGCGGCTTGCCGCGTGCTGGAGGGCTGGCCGGTCGACGTGGTGGCGCAGCCGCTCGACGGCCGTCGCAAGCTGCTGCTGGTGGCCGACATGGATTCCACCATGGTCACCGGCGAGACCCTGGACGAACTCGCCGACTTCGCCGGCCTCAAGGACCGCATCGCCGCCATCACCGCCCGGGCCATGAACGGCGAGATCGGCTTCGAGGACGCGCTCAAGGAACGCATCGGCCTCTTGGCCGGCATGCCCATGAGCGCGCTGGACGAGGCGTGGCAGCGGGTGGAATACACCGGCGGCGCCCGCAAGCTGGTGCGCACCATGAAGGCCCACGGCGCCGACGCCGTGCTGGTGTCGGGCGGCTTCAAGTATTTCACCGCCCGTGTGCGCGAGCATTGCGGCTTCGACCTCGACCTCGCCAACGACTTCATCGTCGCGGACGGCAAGCTCGCCGGCGTACGGGAACCGATCCTCGGGCGCGAGGCCAAGCTGGCGACCCTGATCTCGTCGGCGGCCGAACGCCAGATCCCGCTGTCGCGCACCGTGGCGGTGGGCGACGGCGCCAACGACCTGGACATGATCCGCGCCGCCGGCCTGGGGGTGGCCTTCCACGCCAAGCCGGTGGTCGCCGCCGAGGCGCGCGTGCGCATCGACCATTGCGACCTGACCGCCCTGCTCTACGCCCAGGGCTACCGCGACGACGAGATGGTGGAATAGGGGAGGCGTCCCCCGGACGGAACACCTCTTCCGTCAAGCCCGGCCATGACCCAAGAAAAAACCCTCTCCCGCACGCGGGAGAGGGTTTCTTGTGAGCGTTGCCTACTTCTTGCCGTTGCTCTTCTGCTTGGGCTCGTTGCCGGTCAGCGGCAGCGCCACGTAGCGCAGCGCCTGCGGGTTCTCGACCCGGAGCAGCAGGTACTTCTGGCCGGAGGCGCGGGCCTGTTCCATCACCTTGGCCAGTTCGGCGGGGGCGCGGATCGGCTTGTTGCCGGCTTCGATGATCACGTCGCCGGGGCGCACGCCCTTTTCGGCGGCGGGGCCGTCGCCCTGCACCTCGGTGACGACGACGCCCTTGGTCTGCTCGTCGATGCCGAAGCGCTCGCGCAGCTGCGGCGAGATGCCGGCCACCGTCATGCCCGCACCCGGGATCGCCTGGCCGGCAGCCGGAGCCTGGGCCTTTTCCGGGGCCTTGGCCTGTTCCACCGGTTCGTCGGCCATCTCGCCGACCATCACCTGGATGGTCTGGCGCTTGCCGTCGCGCAGCAGCACGACGTCGACCTTCTTGTTGATCGGCGTCTCGGCCACCACGCGGGGCAGCTTGCGCATCTCGTTGATGTCGCGGCCGTCGAAGGACAGGATGACGTCGCCGGCGCGGATGCCGGCCTTGGCCGCCGGGCTGCCGTCGTTGACCGAGGCGACCAGGGCGCCTTGGGTCTGGGGCAGGCCCATGGATTCGGCCAGCTCGTCGTCGAGCGACTGGATGCGCACCCCCAGCCAGCCGCGGCGGGTCTTGCCGTACTTCTTGAGGTCCTCGACCACCGGCTTGGCCAGCGACGAGGGGATGGCGAAGCCGATGCCGATCGAGCCGCCCGAGGGCGAGAAGATGGCGGTGTTGATGCCGACCACCTCGCCCTTCATGTTGAACATCGGGCCGCCGGAATTGCCGCGGTTGATCGAGGCGTCGGTCTGCAGGAAGTCGTCGTAGGGGCCGGCGTTGATGTCGCGGGCCCGCGCCGACACGATGCCGGCGGTGACGGTGCCGCCCAGGCCGAACGGATTGCCGATGGCCAGCACCCAGTCGCCCACCCGCATCTCGTCGGAAATACCCCACGGCACCGCCACCAGGGCCTTCTTGCCGGGGTCGATCTTCAGAAGGGCGAGGTCGGTCTTGGTGTCGCGCCCGACCACCGTCGCCTTGTGGACACTGTCGTCATGCAGGGTGACGGTGATCTCGTCGGCGTCGGCGATGACGTGGTTGTTGGTGACCACCAGGCCGGCCGGGTCGACGATGAAGCCCGAGCCCAGCGAGGTGGCGCGCCGCGGCTGCGCGTCCTGGCGCATCTGGCGGTCGAAGAATTCCTTGAAGAAATCCTCGAACGGCGAGCCCGGCGGGAATTGCGGCATCTCGGGGACGCGCTCGGGATTGCGGATGGTCTGGGTGGTCGAGACGTTGACCACCGCCGGCAGCAGCTTTTCCGCCAGATCGGCGAAACTGCCGGGCGCCTCGCGGGCGGCGGCGGCGAAGCTTTGCAGCATCAGCGCGGCGGCCACCAGGGCGGCGACCAGCCAGCCCGGCAGATGAGACGTTTCGGTCGCAGCCGCGACTGCGCGAGCGCGGTTCTGGTTCGCGTTTCTTGGGCTATGCACCGACCTTGCCCTCCTGAAGGGGATGCGCCCGGCGGGAACGGCCGGGCCACTCCGATTTGGTCCTGATGGGCCCGCGCGTCAAGCGCGGACGAGGTAAAGTCTTCATCGCTCGCAACTATGGCGCCATCGTGGCGGAGCGCACCATCCACACGCTGACCACGCCGGTCACCGCGGCCGCCAGTCCCATCGCCCGCAGCAGGCCGGGCGGCATGCCCACCACGGCCGACATCATCCGCTTCATCGCCGCGGGAAAGAGGGCGTAGGCCACGCCCTCGATCACCATCGCCAGCGACAAAGCCGTCAGGAAATCCCTCACCGGCGCGCCGGTCCTCCGCCGAAATGGCGGAAGAAGTCGCTGTCCGGCGACAGGATCATCGTGGTCTGGCCGTCGCCGAAGGACTTGCGGTAGGCCTCGAGCGACCGGTAGAGGTCGTAGAAGCGCGGGTCGCGGCCATAGGCCTCGTTGTAGACCTGGGCCGCCTGCGCATCGCCCTGCGACCGCACGATGTCGGCCTGACGCTTGGCCTCGGCGAGGATGACCGTCCGCTCGCGCTCGGCGCGGGCCCGGATCTGCTGCGACCATTCATAGCCCTGGGCGCGGGCCTCCTTGGCCTGGCGCTCGCGCTCGGACTTCATGCGGTCGTAGATGGCCTGGCTGGTCTCGTCGGGCAGGTCGGCGCGACGGATGCGCACGTCGGCGATGGCGATGCCATAGGCGGCGGCGCGTTCGCCGACCTCCTTCTGGATGTCCTCCATGATGCGGGTGCGCTCTTCCGACAGCAGGCTGGGCAGCATGATCTGGCCCATCACCCGGCGCAGCGACGACGACACGATCTTGCCGAGCTGGTCGCGGGCCTGGGACTCGGTCCTCAGGGCCTGGTAGAACTTGAGCGGATCGGCGACCCGCCAGCGGGTGTAGGTGTCGACCTCGATGCGCTTCTGGTCGCCAAGGATGATCTGCTCGGCGGGCGGGTCCAGCGCCAGCAGGCGCAGGTCGTAGCGCACCACCTCGTCGATGAAGGGCATCTTGACGTGCAGGCCGGGCTCCTTGACGGTGGCGCGGTGGGCGCCGAAGCGCAGCACCAGGGCCTGCTCCGCCTGGTTGACGACGAACAGCGAGGACGACGCCAGGATGATCACGGCGACGGCCGCCACCGCCAGGGCGGTCAGCGAGGTGCGGTTCATCGGGCGCCTCCCTGCTGCGGTTGCGCCGGCGGCTGCCGCTTCTGGATCTCGGGCAGCGGCAGATAGGGCACCACCCCCTGTCCGCCCTTGGCCGCGGGGTCGATGATGATCTTGGGCGAGCGGGCCAGGATGTCCTCCATGGTCTCCAGGTACAGGCGGCGCTGGGTGACGTCCTCGGACTGCTTGTAGGCGGTGTAGAGGGCCATGAAGCGCTTGGTCTCGCCCTGGGCCAGATTGAGCACCTGCTCCTTGTAGGCCTCGGCCTCCTGCACCATGCGTTCGGCCTCGCCGCGGGCGCGCGGCAGGATGTCGTTGCGGTAGGCCTCGGCCTCGTTGCGGGCGCGCTCCTGGTCGGCGCGGGCGCGCTGCACGTCGTTGAACGCGTCGATCACCGCCTGCGGCGGATCGACCTTCTGCAACTGGACCTGCACGACGGTGATGCCGGCGTCATAGGAATCCAGCAGCTTCTGCAGCTCCTCCTGCGCCTGGATGGCGATCTGCTCGCGCTTGTCCGACAGCGCCGCCTGGATGGGGTTGCGGCCGATGACGTCGCGCATGGCGCTCTCGGCGGCGACCTTGACGGTGGCCTCGGCGTCGCGCACGTGGAACAGGAACTTGCCGGCGTCGCCGATGCGCCAGAACACCACGAAATCGGCTTCGACGATGTTCTCGTCGCCGGTCAGCATGCGGCTTTCCTCGGGCACGTCGCGCGCGCCGCCGCGATCCAGCCGCCCGTCGAAGCGGGTGTCCGTGGGCGAGCGGAAGCCCAGCTGGATCTGGTTGACCTTGGTGACCCGGGGCAGCAGGACGGTCTCGATGGGATAGGGCAGGTGGTAGTGCAGGCCGGGCTCGGTGGTGCCGGTCCACTGGCCGAAGCGCATGACCACGCCCTGCTCGTCGGAATTGACGCGGTAGATGCCGGTGGCGAACCAGGCCGCCAGCGCCAGCGCCGCGATGACCAGGGCGCCCTGGCCGCCGCCGAACCGCCGCTGGCCCGGCATGGCGCGCCGCAGCTTCTCCTGGCCGCGCCGGATGATCTCTTCGAAATCGGGGCCGGGCGCGCCGCCGCGGCCGCCCCCTGCGGAGCCGCGGCCCCACGGGCCGCCACCGCCGTTGCCGCCGCCACCCCAGGGGCCACCGCCGCCCCCTTGATTCCACGCCATGGATTGTCCCTCTCGAATGAACGACCGGCGGACCGAAACCGTCGCAAGCCCCCTTGGCCTTATAGGCCAGCCATCCGGCCCTGGCAACGCACGGAACGGCGGTCCCCCGGTTTCCGCCGATATGGAGAAGATGGAGAGGTTTTCAAGGCGAACGGGGAAGTGCGGGGGCGTGGGGGTGGGCTTGACCTTTGCAAAGGTGGTAATGCCCTCTTATATGAGACCTTGCTGTTCCGGCACCCCCTTTCCCCCAGCCGGCATCCAACAACCAGGACCATTTCCGGAGAGAGCTTCATGGCCGACGTGACCGAACAAAAAATCATCGACGTTCTGAAGACGATCGTCGATCCCGACAAGAAGGCGGACATCGTCAGCCTCGGCATGGTTTCGAACGTCGCCGTGAAGGATGGCCACGTGGCCTTCGCCATCGAGGTCGAGCCGGAGCGCGGCCCCCACCTGGAGCCGCTGCGCAAGGCCGCCGAGGACGCGGTCCACAAGCTGCCGGGCGTGCTGACGGTGTCGGCGGTGCTGACCGCCGAGCGCAACGTCCACGGCGGCCCCAAGGCGCAGGCCCACGGGCATGGCCACGGCCATGGCCAGCAGGCCGAAGAGCCGCTGCTGCCGCACACCAAGGCGATCATCGCCGTGGCCTCGGGCAAGGGCGGCGTCGGCAAGTCGACCACCTCGACCAACCTCGCCATGGCGCTGGCCCAGATGGGGCTCAAGGTCGGCCTGTTCGATGCCGACATCTACGGCCCCTCGATGCCCAAGATGCTGGGCATCACCGGCGAGCCGGTCAGCCCCGACGGCCGCTCGCTGATGCCGATGGAGAATTACGGCGTCAAGTGCATGTCCATCGGCTTCCTGGTGCCCGAGGACAGCCCGATCATCTGGCGCGGCCCGATGGTGATGGGCGCGCTCGAGCAGTTGCTGCGCGACGTGCGCTGGGGCGAGCTCGACGTCATGGTCATCGACATGCCGCCCGGCACCGGCGACACCCAGCTCACCATGACCCAGCGCCTGCCGCTGACCGGCGCGGTGATCGTCTCGACGCCGCAGGACATCGCGCTGCTGGACGCCCGCAAGGGCCTCAACATGTTCCGCAAGGTCGACGTGCCGGTGCTCGGCGTCATCGAGAACATGAGCTATTACGTCTGCCCCAATTGCGGTGACGAGGCCCACATCTTCGGCCATGGCGGCGCCAAGGCCGAGGCCGCCCGCCTGTCGACCGACTTCCTGGGCGAGGTGCCGCTCGACATCGCCATCCGCGAGACCTCCGACCGCGGCGAGCCCATCGTGGTCTCCAAGCCCTCGAGCCCGCACGCCAAGGCCTACCGCGACATCGCCCAGAAGGTTTGGGAGAAGGTCCAGACCCTCCAGGGCGGCGGCAAGAAGGGCCCGAAGATCAGCTTCGAGTAAGGGTTTCTCCCTCTCCTCGTCACCCTCGGGCTCGACCCGAGGGTCCATGTGTCCGTCTTCGTGGCGCCACGTGGATGCCCGCCTCAAACGCGGGCATGACGAAGAGGGGCGGGGAGCCCCCCAGCCTATTCCCGTTCCATCACCACGAAGTCGACGCGGTCCTGGCGGTCGCGGCTGACCTCCCGCCACCCGGCCCGCTCGAAGGGCGGGAATGCCGTGTCGCCCTCGTAGGCCTCGTGCACCTCGGTCCAATAGATCCGTCGCGCCAGCGGCAGGGTCGCGCGGAAGAGTTCGGCGCCGCCGATCACCGCGATCTCCGCCGCCGCGGGGCGCAGGCGGGCGGCGAGCTCGATCGCCTCCCTGATGCTGTGGACCACGTGCGCCCCTTCGGCCGACCAAGCGCGATCGCGGGTCAGCACCACCGACTCGCGGCCGGGCAGGGGGCGGCCGATGCTGTCCCAGGTGCGCCGGCCCATGATCATGGCCTTGCCCATGGTGACCCGCTTGAACCAGGCGAGATCCTCGGGCAGCGACCACGGCAGGCCGCCGTTACGCCCGATGGTTCCGTTGGCGGCGACGGCCACGACCAGGGCAAGGGGACGCTCGGACATTCGGCCTCCTTCGAACAGGCGGAGAAATTCTCACCAGAGCGCTGGCGTACGGCGCCTCGCTTCATTATATTGAGACGCGTCGGGTAGCACCCGACTATGGCGCTAAACGTCATGTGGAATAAGCGTTGCGGACCCGGGGGCGGTACCCGGCGCCTCCACCATTCCTCCGGAGCCTTCCGGAATCATGGGGGCGAAACAGGATCGACGCGCGTGGTAAAGACATGGCTTGTGCTCGGCATGGTATCCACCGTTATCGGGCTAAACCTAACAAGTGCCAACGACAACGTTGCTCTTGCCGCTGCCGCTTAATCGGTAAGCGCGGTCCGGGGGGCGCCGGGCAACAGAAGTCCCCCCACTTAACCATGCCTTGAGGGGTGAGGGAGGCGATGGCCGAAGACGGCTTGCGGTACGACAAGATGGTGGAAGAGGCCCTGCGCGGCGTCGTGCGCGAGGCTTTGGAGCAGACGGCCCGCGACGGCCTGTTCGGCGATCACCATTTCTACATCACCTTCCATACCCGCGCGCCCGGGGTCGCCCTGGCCGATCACATCCGCGTGCGTCATCCCGACGAGATGACGATCGTGCTGCAGCACCAGTTCTGGGGCCTGGAGGTCGACGACGAGAAATTCGCCGTCACCCTGTCGTTCTCGGGCGTGTCCGAGCGGCTGGTCATCCCCTTCGCGGCGGTGACCGGGTTTGCCGACCCCTCGGCCAAGTTCGGCCTGCAGTTCCAGGTCGAAGGCGAGGAGTACGATGACGAGGAGGGCGAGGACGACGAGATCGAGGTCTCCTTCGTCCCCGATCCCGGCGTGCTCGACGAGCCCGACAACCAGCCCGAGCGCCCCGCCCCCAGCGGCGACGGCAAGGTCGTCGCCCTTGACGCCTTCCGCAAGAAATAGCGGCCACGGCGCGAGCGTCCGCCGCGCCGCCGGGCTGACGGCGCCGCTGCGCTCAGCAGGTCCTTGACGCCTGCCGCAAAAAGGTGTTCGAAGGGATCCGCGCGCGCCTACCCCGGCTGGTGGGTGCCGTCCTACCCAGGCCCCCACACTAGCCCGAGGTCCGCCCGATGAGCGATTTCGCCTACCACGAGCTCTTCCCGCTTGCGCATGACGACACTCCGTACCGCAAGGTCACCGACGACGGTGTGGGAACCGCCACCTGCAACGGCACGTCCGTGGTCACCGTCGCTCCCGAGGCCATCGAGCGCCTGACCTTCGAGGCGTTCCGTGACACCTCGCACCTGCTGCGCCCCGGCCACCTGCAGCAGTTGCGCAACATCCTCGACGATGCCGAGGCCTCGCCCAACGACAAGTTCGTCGCCTACGACCTCTTGAAGAACGCTTGCATCGCCGCCGGCGGCAGCCTGCCCATGTGCCAGGACACCGGCACCGCGGTGGTGATGGGCAAGAAGGGCCAGCGGGTATGGACCGGCGGCGGTGACGAGGCCGCCATCTCCAAGGGTGTGCAGGCGGCCTACACCAGCCTGAACCTGCGTTACTCGCAGACGGCGCCGATCAACATGTACGACGAGGTCAACACCGGCACCAACCTGCCGGCCCAGATCGACCTGTTCGCCACCGAGGGCGACGCCTACAAGTTCATGTTCATGGCCAAGGGCGGCGGCTCGGCCAACAAGACCTTCCTCTACCAGCAGACCAAGGCGCTGCTGAACCCCACGTCGCTCTTGAAGTTCCTCGACGCGCAGATCCGCACGCTCGGGACCTCGGCGTGCCCGCCCTACCACCTCGCCATCGTCATCGGCGGCCTGTCGGCCGAGATGACCCTGAAGACGGTGAAGCTGGCCTCGGCCCGCTACCTCGACACCCTGCCGAGCGAGGGCAACAAGTACGGCCAGGCCTTCCGCGACCGCGAGCTCGAGCAGATCGTCCTTGAGATGACCCGCAAGATGGGCCTGGGCGCGCAGTTCGGCGGCAAGTACTTCTGCCACGACGTCCGCGTCATCCGCCTGCCGCGCCACGGTGCCTCGTGCCCGGTGGCCATCGGCGTGTCGTGCTCGGCCGACCGCCAGGTGCTGGGCAAGATCACCAAGGACGGCGTGTTCCTCGAGGCGCTGGAGCGCGAGCCGGCCAAGTACCTGCCGGACGTCGACGTCTCCAAGCTGTCGGGCGAGGTGGTCAAGATCGACCTCACCCGTCCCATGGACGAGATCCGCAAGACCCTGTCGCAGTACCCGATCCGCACCCGCGTCAGCCTGACGGGGCCGATGATCGTCGCCCGCGACATCGCCCACGCCAAGCTCAAGGAGCGGCTCGACCGCGGCGAGGGCCTGCCCGAGTACTTCAAGCAAATGGGCGTCTACTATGCCGGCCCGGCCAAGACCCCCGAGGGCATGCCCTCGGGCTCGTTCGGCCCGACCACCGCCGGCCGCATGGATTCCTACGTCGACCAGTTCCAGGCCGCCGGCGGCTCCATGGTGATGATCGCCAAGGGCAACCGCTCGCAGGCGGTGACCGACGCCTGCAAGAAGCACGGCGGCTTCTACCTGGGCTCCATCGGCGGCGCCGCCGCCCGCCTCGCCCAGGATTGCATCAAGAAGGTCGAGGTCATCGAGTATCCCGAGCTCGGCATGGAAGCCATCTGGCGCATCGAGGTCGTCGACTTCCCCGCCTTCATCGTCGTCGACGACAAGGGCAACGACTTCTTCGCCGAATTCGCCCACTGAGGGGCGGTTGGGACAGAGGGGGGCGCCGCAGGTGTGCGGCGCCCCCTTTTCTTATGGCGCGCGGGCCCCCCAGATCCTTCGCTGCCGCTCAGGATGACCGAAAGGGGACGACAAAGCCGTGTCACCGGAGCGGAGGCGAGGGATCTCGTCCCGGCTTGCCAGAATGCGGCTGACGGGGCTCTTCGCCCGGCCCAGGTTGACCCCGCCCTCCGGCGCCCTCACATAGGCTTGAATGCTTCCCATTCGCAGGGCCGGCCGCGCATGACCCGCATCCGCGTGCCCCAGATCCGCATTCCCGAGGCGGGGCCGCTGCCGCCGCCGTCGCCCTACCATCCGCCGCCGCTCGACCGCTCCAAGCGTCGCGCGATTTGGCGCGGCTTCCTGCGGCGCTGTCCGCGCTGCGGGATCGGCTCTGTGCTGGCGGGTTACCTGACCGTGGCGCCGAAATGCGAGTATTGCGGCGAGCCGCTGGGACACATCCGCGCCGATGACGGTCCCGCCTATTTCACGGTGCTGATCGTTGGGCACGTGGTGGTGCCGGCCACCCTGTGGATCGAGCAGACGTGGTCGCCGCCGCTGATCCCGCATATCGCGGGCGCCCTGGTGGCGACGTCGTTGCTGATCTGGCAGTTGTTGCCGTCGGTGAAGGGGGCGATGGTCGGGCTGATGTGGTCGCTCGGCCTCAAGGGCGACGAGCGCCAGGGGGACGACTAGGCCCTTCTCACGCCGGACAGTCGCCCGTGACCGCGGTTGCGTTGGGGGTGCCGGCGATCAGGCGGCGCAGGTGGGCGATGGAGCGCACCCCCAGCTTGCGCAGGATCCGATAACGGTGGGCGTCGACCGTGCGCGGGCTGATCTCCAGCCGACGTCCGATCTCCTTGCACGACAGGCCGGCGGCCGACAGGGCGAGGATCTGCTGCTCGCGCGCGGTGAGGGGACGGTCGACACCGCCCAGAGGCACATTTGCGGTGTCGATCTGCTCCGCGTCGATCTGCTCCGCGTCGACCTGCTCGGGGGCAACAGCGGGGAGAGGCTGCTGGGGGGATGTCATCGCGTTCCTGTCCGATAACAGCTCCCGCGCTCGGCGGGAAAAGGGAAGTTATCTGCGGAACACTAATACCGTTGCGCCTTATGCGTGTCAATTCCCGGGCGGGTCCCCATCTGTTCAGCGAGTTTTATTAACCTTCAGGTTGAAGATCAGTGCTGACCGGCCCGCGTCTCCAGTTCGGCCATCAGCCAGTGGTCCAGATCCTGCCCCTGCGGGCGTCCCCGCGCCTCCCAAAGGAAATAGGCGCGCCGACGGATCTGCTCGATGTCGTCGCCGCCGGCCAGCTGGGCGGAGACGCGGCGATTGATGTCGATGAGGGCGTGGACGTGGTCGTCGTGCACGCCGTGCCCGGTCGAGCGGGAGGTCTGAACGGCGTACTCCGCCAGGGCGCGGTCGGGGGTAAGCCAATGCTGGCGTGCCGCCACCTCCTTGAGCGCCTGCCAGACGCGGCGATTGCGCTCGAGCGCCTTCAGAAACTTGCCGGTGTCGTCGGCGCTGTCGAGCTCTTCCGCCACCTCGGCCAGTGCAAGCGCGCCGCTCTCGGCCAGGCTCAGGCCCCGGCTGGGACGTTCGGACATCGGGTTTCCTCCCTCGATGCTTCGCCAGTACCGTCGCGGTCCGCCGTGACCGCACCGGCCCCTTCATTTCGCTGTGGCATGGCCATCCCCATATCCCGGGGGAACCGAGGAGGGCGTGCCATGGCCGAAATCCGTACCGAGACCGACACCCTGGGCCCCGTCGAGGTTCCCGCGGATCGCTATTGGGGAGCGCAGACCCAGCGCAGCCTGCGTAACTTTCCCATCGGCACCGAGCGCCTGCCGGCGCCGCTGGTTCGGGCCCTCGGCCTGGTCAAGAAGGCCGCCGCCCTGGCCAACCGCCGTTTGGCCACGCTCGACCCCGCCATTGCCGCCGCCATCGCCGCCGCCGCCGAGGAAGTGATCGACGGTCGTCTCGCAGACCACTTCCCGTTGGTGCCGTGGCAAACCGGCTCGGGTACCCAGTCGAATATGAATGCCAATGAAGTCATCGCCAATCGGGCGAACGAGATGCTCGGACAGCCCCTTGGGTCTAAGACGCCTGTCCATCCGAATGACCACGTCAACCGCAGCCAGTCCTCCAACGACAGCTTCCCCACCGCCATGCACGTCGCCGCCCTGGAGGAGGTGGAGCACCGCCTGCTGCCGGCGCTGGACCGGCTGGCGGACGCCCTGGAGGCCAAAGCCGCGGATTTTGCCGACATCATCAAGATCGGCCGGACCCACCTGCAGGACGCCACGCCGCTCACCTTGGGCGACGAGGTGGGCGGCTGGGCGTGGCAGGTCCGCTCGGGTGCCGCCCGCATCCGCACCGCTGCGGCCGAACTCCTCGACCTGGCGCAAGGAGGCACCGCGGTCGGGACCGGCCTCAACGCCCCGCCCGGGTTCGACCGCGCCTTCTGCGACGAGCTGGCGGCGATGACCGGTCTCGCCTTCCGCCCGGCCGCCAACAAATTCGCGGCGCTGGCCGCCCACGATGCCCTGGTGTCGGTGTCGGGGATGTTGAACGCCCTGGCGGCGGCCCTGATGAAGGTCGCCAACGATGTCCGCCTGCTGGGCTCGGGGCCGCGCTGCGGCCTGGCCGAACTGGTGCTGCCCGCCAACGAGCCGGGCTCGTCGATCATGCCCGGCAAGGTCAATCCGACCCAGGCCGAGGCGCTGACCATGGTGTGCTGCCAGGTGATGGGCAACCATGTGGCCGTCACCGTCGGCGGCAGCCAGGGCCACCTGGAGCTCAACGTCTACAAGCCGTTGATCGCGGTGAACGTCCTCGGCTCCGTCCGCCTGCTGGCCGATGCCGCCGACAGTTTCCGGGTCCGCTGCATCGACGGTCTGGAAGCGGACCGGGCCCGCATCGCCGAACTGGCCGAGCGCTCGCTGATGCTGGTGACCGCCCTGGCCCCGCACATCGGCTACGACCGGGCCGCGGCCATTGCGAAGAAGGCCCATGCCGAAGGGTCCACCCTGAAGGAGGCGGCGGTGGCGCTGGGCGCGGTCAGCCCCGCCGAGTTCGATGCCTGGGTGCGGCCCGAGACCATGCTCGGGCCGCGGTAGGGCGTCAGTGCATGGTGCCTTCCCAGCTGGACACCTGCTTTTCGGCTTCCTCGCGGGTGCACCCGTAACGCTGCTGGATGCGGCCGACCAGTTGGTCGCGCTGCCCCTCGACCCGGTCGAGATCGTCGTCGGTCAGGTCGCCCCACTGGGCCTTGACCTTGCCCTTGAACTCCTTCCAGCTTCCCTTGACCTGGTCCCAGTTCATGGCGCTTCTCCATCACTGCGATGATAGGATGGAACACGGACGGGCCAATCCTGGTTCCAGAAGGGGTGTCGGATGCTCAGGAAACGCTCGATCGTGATTGCCGGCCACGCGACCAGCGTGTCGCTGGAGGAGGAGTTCTGGGACGCCTTGAAGGAGATCGCCGAGCGGCGCGGGCAGTCCCTCAACCAGGTGGTGGCCGAGATCGACCTGGGCCGGCACGGCAATCTGTCCTCGGCCATCCGGGTCTATGTGTTGGGACAGGTGCGCGCCCAGGCGGGCGCCGGTTGAGCGAAGCTGGTCAGGCAAGGAAAAACCCCCGGCGCCAAGCGGCCCCGGGGGTTTGACGATGGGCGAACTCAGCGCTGCAGCCGGCTCAGCACGAACCATGCGAGTCCGCCGGTGACGACCAGGATGCTGACCAGAATGCTGAGGGCGATATACGCCTCGCTGTCGAGAATCATCGGGACCTCCCCCTGAGGATTAGATGAACCTGCACATTAGCAGGGGTTGGGGCGGCCGGCTTTGATATGGATCAGTGGTGTTCACCTTCCTGTCCGGCGGCGAGGCGGTCCGTCGCCGTCGGGTCGCGCCAGCGGCCGTCGGCCCCGCGGCAGGCCAGGGCCGAGCGCAGGGTGCGGGCGTCGGCGCTGCGGATCTCGACGGCGTGGACGCGGCAGAACCCGTCGCCGCCGTGATGGGTGGCCACGGGGGTGACCGCGATGGCGAGGCCGCCGCTGACCCGCTCCAGCCGCCGGCCCGACGGAAGGCGTTCCAGCGCCTCCTGGCGGACGGACTCGAGGTCGGCTAAGGCGGGCAAAGGCTGTCCGGCCGACAATCCCACCAATTCCTCGCGGCTGCCGTCCGGCCAGACCCGGCGCACCGGGACGCCGAGGGTGGGGGCATAGTTCCAGCGCACCTCCCCCATGTTGCTGCCCTGCCAATAGCGGGCACAGGTCAGACGGTAGGTGTCGAAGACGCCCAGCCGGGTGGCCAGCGCTTCGGTCCCCGCCACGCGGCAGATCCAGTCGTTCATGTAGGGCCGCTCGGACCCATGGATCTTCTCGGTGATCCGCTGGATCACGCGGAAATGCTCGGCCTTCCCCACCGTCAGCGGCCACAGCGCCTGGGGCGCCGCCATGACCTCGGTCACCGCCCGGGTGCGCGGATAGTCCCAGGCCAATTGCGGCAGGACGAAGTTGCGGTAGGCGGTGAAGGAGTTGCCGTCGCCGTCGCGCCAGTCGACCGTTTCGCCCCGCACCGCGGTCACGGTCTCGCTCACCCCGGAACTCCAGGTCAGGGTGAGGCCGGGGGCGACCTCGGGCAGAGGGGCCGGGGCGAGCTCCGGCCCGGGCGGTGGCGGCACGGCCGTGCACCCGGCGACGAGCAGGGTGAAAGACAGGATGGCGGCGTCGATCGGCTTCATCGGGGGGTCCTCACGGATGGGCTTCCTGCGGGTCGATGGACAGGCGGCGGATCAAGGTGGCGCGCGCCCGCGCCAGGCGGCTCATCACCGTTCCGACCGGCAGGTTGAGCGCCTGGGCGCACTCGCGATGGGTCAGCCCCTGGAAACAGGACAGTTGCAGGACGATGCGCTGCCCGGGTGGCAGCCGCTCTACCGCTTCGGACACCCAGGCCAGCGTCGAGCGGACTTCGATGCCGCGCGCGGGATCCTCGCCCGGCAGGTCATCGTCGTGGTCGATGGGCAGATGGGGCCCCTGGGCCACGGCACGGCGACGGGCGTCGATCCACAGGTTCTGGATGATGCGGAACATCCAGCTGTCGAGCCGCGTGCCCGGGTGCCAGGCGTCGCTGCCGGCCAGCGCACGCTCGCAAGCCGATTGGACGAGGTCGTCCGCCTCGGACGGCGAGCCGGCCAGCCCGATGGCGAAGCGCCGAAGTCTCGGAAGCAGCGCCCCGAGGCGCTGACGTACGGGATCGTCCTGCATGACCGTCCATGGTGGTAGCGCCGGCATCGGATGAGCCTAGCGCGGCGTGGGCCGATGCGGGCGGGAGCGGGAGTGGTAAGCGCCGCTCCCCGAAGGAGTCGCCGAAAGAGACCGGCTCCCGCCCGAATGGAGAGAGGTGGGCGCGCGTTGTCCTCGTCGAGCGACGGATGCGTAGGCCGTCGCCTGGACGAGGGAGCCGAGGATGCGTGCGAATGCCCTGAATGGAACCAGCCTTGGCCGTTTGGCGACGGCGGTGGGCTTGGGATTGGCGTTGACGATTGCCCCGCTCGGTCCGGGCTCGTGGGACGCGCCGGTGGCCAAGAAGGCGGCCGACGCCAAGGGGGGTGGCAACGGGGGAGGAAACGGCGGCGGCAATGGTGGTGGCAACGGCGGCGGCCACGGCGGCGGCAACGGCGGCGGTCACGGGGGCGGCAACGGCGCGGGTAACGGGGGTGGCCACGGCGGAGGGGGCGGCGGCGGGAATGGAGGGGGGCATGGCGGCGGTAACGGCCATGGCGGCGGCCAGGGCAAGGGGCTGGGCCAGGCCGGCGGGCACGGCAACGGCAACGGTGGGGGCCATGGGGGTGGCGGCCAGGGTCACGGCCACGCCGCGGCGGCCGCGGGCGGCCGAGGCAGCAGCAGCGGCGGCGGTGGGGGCACCGGCCCGGCCACGGCCGGTGGTGCCCTCGGGCCGGCATTGT
Organism: Solirubrobacterales bacterium; assembly: GCA_050260775.1. Lineage (GTDB taxonomy): Bacteria > Pseudomonadota > Alphaproteobacteria > Rhodospirillales > Magnetospirillaceae > CALABS01. Next base: position 28,429 of record JBLNCP010000015.1, read on the forward strand.
CCATGGCCGATGAATCTGCCGCGCTCGCCAAGGGCTGGGACCATGCCAGCCCCACCGGCATCGCGGGAGCCGACCATGCCTCGCCGACCGGCGACCAGAACTCGCAGAACGGCTCGGCATTGCACGGAGGCGGCGGCACCGGTGGCGGCTCCAACGGTGGTGGCTCCAATGGGGGCGGCTCGTCCGGTGGGGGTGGCGGCACTTCCGGCGGCGGGACGGGCGGTGGTTCCGGCGGCGGCAACGGCGGTGGCTCGAATGGCGGCGGCTCCAATGGCGGGGGCAACTCCGGTGGCGGCACCGGTGGAGGCTCCAACGGTGGTGGCTCCAATGGGGGCGGCTCGTCCGGTGGGGGTGGCGGCACTTCCGGCGGCGGCAACGGCGGCGGCTCGACCGGCGGCGGCTCCAACGGTGGTGGCTCCAATGGGGGCGGCTCATCCGGTGGGGGTGGCGGCACTTCCGGCGGCGGGACGGGCGGTGGTTCCGGTGGCTCCAATGGCGGTGGCTCGACCGGTGGCGGCACCGGTGGCGGCCCTACAGGCGGTGGCACGGGTGGCGGTCCCACGGGCGGCGGTACCACGGCCAATCCGGGCCGGGGGCCGGTGACCTCGGGGGTATCGCGCGGAAGCGGCGCGCTCCGCGCTTCGGCCCCGGGCGAATTGGCGGTGGTGCCGCCCGATTGCCTGTCGGCGCCCGAACGGGCCGACTGCCAGTTGCAGGTGGCCGAACAGGCGGAGTGAGCGCCTGGGCGGGCGGCCTGCGGGCCGCTCCGCCCTCGGCTCCCAGGGAATGGCTTGTGCCTATCCCCCGCCCTTGGCACAATCCGGCAAGGGCAGGGGGAACAGCCATGTCGACGAGAGCGAAGCGCATCACCTTGGGTAAGGGCGACGTCCTCATCCGCGAGGGCGGGGCCAGTCCGGCCATCTATGTCCTGCTGTCGGGACGGGCCGAGGTCTACAAGCGCAATCGGGCCGGCGAGGAGGTTCTCATCGGTCACATCGAGCCGGGCGAGGTGGTCGGCGAGATGGCGATCATCGACGACCAGCCGCACATGGCCACCGTCATCGCCTGCGAGGAGACCTACGTCGCGGTGATGTCGCGCGACCAGTTCCTCCACCAGTTGGAAGCCACCGACCTTCTGGTGCGCGGCATCGTCGAGGCCATGGCCCGCCGCCTGCGCTCGGCGGCGCTGCGCCTGACCATGGAAGGTTTCTAGCGCCCTCGACAGGCCGCCGGGCTTTCGGCATCCTGCCAGATGCGCAGGCTGATGGGGCGGACCGCAATGGAAGGCGAACCCGAGGTCGTGGCGCGCTACCGCGAGGCAGCGGAAGCGGGCGACGCCAAAGCACAATTCAATCTCGGCGATTCCTATCGCCTGGGCGCCCGGGTGCCGCGCGACCCCAAGGAGGCCGTGCGCTGGCTGACCAAGGCGGCCGAGCAGGGCCATCTGGAAGCCATCCGCCGCCTGCAGCAGATGGCGGCGGAGGGGATCGACATCACCCCGCCGCCGGAAGACGACGAGCCCGCCCCGGCGGCCGCCGGCATCGATCCCCTGATCGACGCGCTGGCCCCCGAAGGCGCCGGGGCCGAGGGCGGCCTGCTGCCCGTCCCCGATCCCGACCCCGATCCCCTCTATGCCTCGGTCGCCCCGCCCGACGTCGCGCGCCTTTCGGCCGCCGCCCAGGCCGGCGATGCCGCCGCCCAGGTGTGGCTCGGCAATGCCTACCGCGCCGGCGACGGGGTCAAGCCCGACGTCGCCGAGGCGGTCCGCTGGTACGCGCTCGCCGCCAAGGCCGGCGATGCCCGCGGCCAGTATTCCCTGGGGGTGATGTACGACCTTGGCCTGGGGGTGGAGCAGAGCAACACCGAGGCGCTCCGCCTCTATCACAAGGCGGCGCAGCAGGGCGATGCCCCGGCCCAGTTCAACCTCGGCAACATGATCCTGCAGGGACGTGGCGGTGCCGCCAATCCCGCCGTCGCCGCCCAGTGGTTCCGGCTGGCCGCCGACCAGGGCGACGCGGCGGCACTGTTCGCCCTCGGCGCCCTTTACGAGGAGGGCAAGGGCGTCGCCAAGGACGAGGCCAAGGCCGCGGAACTCTACCGCCGCGCCGCCGACCTCGGACAGGCGCACGCCCAGTTCAACCTGTCCAACATGCTGCGCCAGGGGCGCGGGGTCGAGGTCGACCTCGCCGAGGCGGCCAGCCTCTGCCACCGTGCCGCCGAGCAGGGGCTGCCGGCCGCCCAGTTCAACTGGGGCATGATGCTGACCGCCGGCATGGGCGTGGACAAGGATCCCGAGACGGCCGCCGAATGGCTGCGCCGGGCGGCGCGCGAGGGCGATCCCCGGGCGCAGTACCAACTGGCCGTCATGTACCAGAAGGGGACGGGGGCGCGGCGCGATCCCAAGGCGGCGTTCGAATGGTGCCTCAAGGCGGCCGAGCAGGGTGACGCCAAGGCCCAATACGACATGGGCCTGATGTGCCTGAACGGCGAGGGCACCGCGCGCGATCCGGCGCAGGCCCGTGTCTGGTTCCGCGCCGCCGCGCTGCAGGGCGTTCCGCTGGCGCGCTACAATCTCGGCGTCATGGCGGCCACCGGCCAGGGCGGCGACCGCGACGACGTCGAGGCCTGGGCGTGGCTGACCCTGGCCGTGGAAAGCGGGGATGCCCGCGTCGCCGATCCCGCCCGCCGCGGCATCGCCGCCTTGGCGCAGCGGCTGGGCGGCGACGGACTCGCCCGGGCGGAAGCGCGCCGCCAGGCGCTCGCGGCGGAGGCGGCTCGATGAGCGCTCCGCGCACGTCCTTCGAAATTCAGGTCCTGACCGACAAGAATTGGGTCATCGCGGAGATGGCGACCGACGAGAAGTCGGCGCTCGCCTTCGCCGAGAACCTGCTGCAGAGCGGCAACCACGCCGCAGTGCGCGTGGTGCGCGACTACCTGCGCGGCGACGGCCTGCACGCCGAGACCGTGATCCAGGAGAAGAAGGCCCCCGAGAAGAAGGCGGGCGACGTCTCGCTGTCGCCGGTGACCGAGGCGCCGGTGTGCCGCGAGCTGGGCGACTTCTACAAGCTTGATGCCCGCCTGACCATCGGCCGCATGTGCCGCAAGTACCTGGACGAGGTTCAGGTCACGCCGACCGAGATCCTCCACAGCGCCGCCGAGCTGAAGCGCTTCGGCGACAAGGGCAACCTGCTGTTCTCGGCCATCGACCGCATCTCGTCGCTGCAGGCCCAGGCCACCGGCGAAGAGTCCAAGGCGCGCCGGGACTTTCTCGGCAAGATGTGGGACGAGTTGTCGGCGCGGGCCCGCAAGGCGGCCGAACGCAAGGTGCCGGTGCCGAAGACCGCCGCCGACGTGCTGGCGATCAAGGCGGGCGGCGGCGAGGACGCCGAGTTCCTGCGCGGCGTCGCCGTCTCGGCGCGGCTGATCGAAAGCCGCTCGTGGATCGGCAAGATCGACGTCCTGATGACGTGGGCGTCCGAGGACGGCGTCGAGCCGCTGATGCCGCTGATCGACGCGGTGATCGCCGACATCGTGGTGTCGGCGCAGCTGATCCAGGATCTCCTGGGGTTCCAGCCCAACCTGGCGGCGGCGCTGACCCAGTTGTGCGACCTTGCCGAGGGCAAGGCCGAAGCCGCGAAGTTCGCCCCCGAATGCTTCACCCTGCTGAACGCCCTGTTCGCGGCTGGCCGCCTGCCCCAGGCGCGCGACGTGCTGCTGTCGCGGGTGGCCAGGGAGCTGGGCGGGGCCAATCCGCTGTCGCGCAACGAGCCCAAGCTCGAGTACGAGATGTTCCACACCCTGGCCCATCGCCTGGTCAGCTACGAGGGCGGCGTCCTCGGCGGCCCCGCCATGGCCGAGGCGCTGGTTCAGCGCAGCTCGCGGGTCCACAACACCGGCGGCAACGTCTCGGCGTCGCAGGCGATGGAATCCCTGCTGGCGGCCTTGGGCGACACCTGTCTCCGGGTCCAGCTCATGCTGGCGCTGGGGCTGGCGCCGCTGGCGGCGACCATGGGCGCCGCCCTGTCGACCGCCCTGGTCAAGAAGGTGCGCGAGGCGGCGACCATCGACGCCTGGGTGCCGGTGCGGGTGCCGCCGCGCGATCGCATGGCCGCCCTGTGTGCCGCCAACGCCGCCCTCAAGGCGACGACCGTGGTGGCCGAGGACGTGCGCCCCGCCCTGGCCGCCCACGTGGACGAGATCCTGGCCAAGTACCTGCTGGACGCCGAGGTGATCGAGAAGATCGACAAGCCCGACGATCCCTTGGCCATGCGCGCCATCCGTCTGGTCAAGTTCTGCGGGTCGGGTGTGCTGATCGAAGGCAAGTCCCTCAACCTTGCCCGCCAGCGCGTCATCGACCATCTGCGCCAGCCGCAGTTCGAGGAGAAGTTCCTGGCGAGCTGCGGCGACCCGGCCAAGGGCGAGAAGCACCTGCGCGAGTTCCACAAATTGCTGCTCGAGACGGGATTCCGGTAAGGAAAAAGAGGTAATCTGATGCCCTGAAGTAGTAATGAGGGCATTATTGGGGCCAATTCGAGGTAACTCGTAGTTGGCAATCTCTCGTTAAGGCGCTCCCTCCTAGGAAGGATGCGTCTTCAACAGCCGAGAGATTTTTCCAATGGCTTCGATCACAGTGGGTCAGGGCAAGCAGTTCTCCACGCTTGCCGCCGCCGTCGCCGCCTCCAAGGATGGCGATACCCTGTACCTGGACGCCGGCACCTATACGGCCAATGACCTCCAGATCAACACCAAGATCTCCATCGTCGGCGTCGGCGGCATGGCCAAGCTGGTCAGCTCGCAGACCCTCGACAAGGGCATCCTGGTCACGAATACCGACGTCACGGTGGACCACATCGAATTCGCTGGCGCGAAGGGATGGAGCAACAACGGCGCCGGCATCCGCTACCAGGATGGCAATCTGACGGTCAAGAACTGCTATTTCCACGACAACCAGGACGGCATCCTGGGCAACAACAGCAGCGGCAACGTCAGGATCACCAACAGCGAGTTCGCCAAGAACGGTGCCGGCGACGGCTACAGCCACGGCATCTACATCAACCACGTCGCCAGCCTGTACGTGGGCGACAGCTACTTCCACGACACCAACAACGGCAACCAGATCAAGAGCCGGGCGCTCAAGACCACGGTCGAGAACACCCGCATCGATGACGGCACCAACGGCAACGTCATCTACTCGATCGACCTGCCCAACGGCGGCGACGCGGTGGTGCGCAACAACACCATCATCCAGGCCGGCAATCCGTCCAACAAGGCGATCATCCATTTCGGCGGCGAGAACGGCATGAACGCCTCCGCCACCCTGGACGTCGCCGGCAACACCATCGTCAACGACTACACCGGCGGCGGCACCGCGGTCCTCAACCAGACCGGCACCACCATCGGCGTCCACGACAACCACCTGTACGGGTCGATGACCCTGCTGCAGGGGCCGGGGACCAACGTCAACAACACCATGTTGTCCAGCCATCCGACCATGGATGCCTCGCATCCGTGGCAGGGTGTCTCGAGCCAGCCGGCCCCGGCTCCCGAGCCCGCCCCGGCTCCCGCTCCGGCTCCGACGCCTGCTCCGGCCCCGACTCCGACTCCGACCGACAGCCATGTGCTGACCGTGGGTGCGGGCAAGCAGTACTCGACCCTGACCGCCGCGGTGGCGGCCGCCAAGGACGGCGACACCATCAAGCTGGACGCCGGCA
>JBLNCP010000016.1:0-56325 GCA_050260775.1 Solirubrobacterales bacterium
TCGCGGCGGCCTCGGCCGAGCAGGCCTCGGGCATCGACCAGGTCAACTCCGCCGTCACCCAGATGGACGAGATGACCCAGCAGAACGCCGCCCTGGTCGAGGAATCCGCCGCCGCCGCCCATTCCCTCGAAGACCAGTCGCGGGAACTCAATCGCCTGATGAGCTTCTTCAATGTCGGCCAGCAGGCGGCCGAGACTGCCGTCGCCACCCGTTCGGCCGGCCGCCCGGCACCCAAGCCCGCCGCCAGGCCCGTGGCCAAGCCCGCCCCCAAGGCGGCCCCGAAGGTCCAGGTCGCCAAGGCCGTGGCCGCCGGCGATGAGGATTGGGCGGAATTCTGACCCGATACCAACACCTGCCATCCCGACAAACGTTCGCTCCGCTCGGGATGACACCAGGTTAAAAAGACTCCCCCTTCACTCCTACTGAAGGGGGAGTTTTCGTTTCCTGTGCCGGCGGTGCCTAGCCAACCGGCGTGGAGGCGGATATCCTCTTGGAAAGTGGGGTTTCAACCTCAAGGGGGGCGCCATGATCGAGGTCCGGATTCACGGACGAGGCGGCCAGGGAAACGTCGTTGCCGCCTACCTTCTTGCGACGGCAGCGTTCGAAACCGGCCGCCATTGCCAGGCATTTCCAAGTTTCGGCGCCGAGCGGCGCGGGGCCCCGGTCACCGCCTTCGTCCGCATCGCCGACCAGCCCATTCGCCGCCGTTGCCAGGTCGCCGAGCCGGCCTTCCTGATCGTCCAGGATTCCGGGCTGCTGCACCTGCCGGCGACGCTCGATGGGCTGAAGGCCAAGGGCGGCGTCCTCGTCAACTCGCAGCGTGCCTCCGAGGACCTCACGGCCGAATGCGGCCGGCCGGTCATCGCCGTGCCCGCCAGCCAGACCGCCAGCGACATCCTCGGCAGACCGGTGCCCAACGTGGCGCTGCTGGCCGGGTTCCTCACCCTCACCGGGCTGATACCCACCGAGGCGCTGGCCAAGGCCCTGGCGCGCCGGTTCAAGGGCGACGTGCTCGAGCGGAACGTCAAGCTGATCGAGGCGGCGGCGGGCATGGTCCCGGCGGGTGCCTGGAGGGAGGTCGCCCATGCTTGAGGCGCTGGAAGGCAGCCAGGCCATCGCCCGTGCCGTGGCGCTGTGCCGCCCCGGAGTGGTGGCGGCCTATCCGATCACCCCGCAGACCCACATCGTCGAAAACATCTCCAAGCTGGTGGCCGACGGCACGCTGACCACGGAGCTGGTCAGCGTCGAGAGCGAATTCTCGGCCGCCTCGGTCGTTCTGGGCGCGGCGGCCGCCGGGTCGCGGGCCTACACCGCCTCGTCGTCGCAGGGCATTCTGCTGATGGCCGAGGTGTTGTTCAACATCTCCGGCCTCAGGCTTCCCGTGGTGCTCACCTGCGCCAACCGCGCCCTCGGCGCCCCCATCAACATCTGGAACGATCACCAGGATTCCATGGCGGTGCGCGATTCCGGCTGGATCCAGATCCATTGCGCCGACAACCAGGAAGCGGTCGACACCAGCATCCAGGCCTTCCGCATCGCCGAGGCGATGGAGTTGCCGGTCATGGTCTGCGTCGACGGGTTCGTCCTGACCCACACGCTGGAGACCCTGGAGCTCCCCGACCAGAAGCTGGTGGATGAATACCTGCCGACCTACAGCTTCAGCCGCACCCTCGATCCCCGCAATCCGCTGTCGATCGGGACGCTGGTCGGGCCGGAGTACTTCCCCGAGATCCGCCACGCCCAGCACAAGGCGACCAACGACTCGCTGGAAGCCATCGCCGAAGCGGACATCGCCTGGCAACGGCTTACCGGCAGGTCGTGCGGCGGCCTGCTGACGGTCCATGGGCCGGCGGAGGCGAAGATCGGCGTGCTGGCCATGGGGTCCGTGGTCTCAACCTTCCACGAGGCGATGGACACGCTGCCGTCACGCAAGAAGGCCAAGCTGATCAAGCTGCGCGCCTTCCGCCCCTTCCCCACCGCCGCCCTGATGGCCGCCTGCGAGGGTCTCACCGACCTGGTGGTGGTCGACCGCTCGCTGTCGCCCGGCTGGGGCGGCATCCTGGGCGGCGAGGTCAAGGCGGCACTGGCCGACATGAAGAAGCCGCCCCGCGTCCACAATGTCGCCCTCGGCCTCGGCGGCCGCGACGTGCCGCTGGATGCCTGGTCGCGCCTGCGGGAGGTCCCGTCCGGCCCGCCCGGGTTCCGCATCCTCGACCTCGAGCCCGCCAAGCTCGACACCGCCGACCTGTAGGAAGGGGAAAGCCATGACCGAGACGTCCGATCTCCGCGCCCGGCAACCCCGCTTCCGCGGCCTGGAAGCCGGCCATCGCGCCTGCCAGGGCTGCGGCGAGGCGCTGGCCGCCCGGCTGGTGACCGAGGCCGCCGGCCCCGACGTGATCCTGACCAACGCCACCGGCTGCCTGGAGGTGTTCTCCACCGCGTGGCCGCAATCCGCCTGGCGGGTGCCGTGGCTGCATTCGTTGTTCGAGAACTCGGCGGCGATCGCCTCGGGTGTCGAGGCCGCGCTCAAGGCCCAGGGGCGCCGCACCAAGGTCATCGCCCAGGGCGGCGACGGCGGTACCTTCGACATCGGCTTCCAGGCGCTGTCGGGCATGCTGGAGCGCATGCACAACGTGCTCTACGTCTGCTACGACAACGAAGCCTACATGAACACCGGCATCCAGCGCTCCAGCTCGACGCCGCACGCGGCCATGACCACCACCTCACCGCCCGGCAAGGAGCGGATGGGCAAGCGGCACCTCAAGAAGGATCTGCTGTCCATCATCGCCGCCCACCACATCCCCTACGCGGCCTCGGCATCGGTCGCCTATCCCCAGGATCTGCGGCGCAAGGTGCGCCGCGCCATGGAGATCGACGGCCCCACCTTCCTGCTGGTGCATTCGCCCTGCCCGCTCGGCTGGGGCCACGACGGCACGCTGACCATCGAGGTGGCGCGCCTCGCGGTGCAGACCGGCCTGTTCCCGCTGGTGGAGTTGGAGCGCGGCGAGGTCGCCTCGGTGATGCCGATCCGCAAGCCGGTCCCGGTGGGCGAGTACCTGTCGCGCCAGACCCGCTTCCGCCACCTGTTCGCCGAGGGTGACCACCGCGCCCGGGAAGAGCGCGAGCACCTGCAGGCGCTGGCCGACTACAACATCGAGCGCTACGGCCTGATGGGCGACGGCGACGATCCGTTCGACACCGAGGGCGCCGACACCGTGCGCCGCGGCGGCCCGGCCCGGGCCTGACGAGGAGGAGGAAGCCATGCCCGTCACCATGACCCGCGGCGCCTTCGCCAAAGCCGGCACGTCGCTCGCCTTCAAGACCGGAACTTGGCGCAACGCCAAGCCGGTGCACATCCATGCCGCCGCCCCCTGCCATCGCGCCTGCCCGGCCGGCGAGGACCAGCAGGACTGGCTGGCCCGCCTGCAGGAGGGCAGGCCGCGCGAGGCGTGGGAAAGCCTGGTGCGCGCCAATCCGATGCCTGCCGTCACCGGCCGCGTCTGTCCTCACCCGTGCGAGTCCGCGTGCAACCGCGGCAAGCTCGACCAGCCTGTGGCCATCCATTCGCTCGAGCGCTGGCTGGGCGATGAAGCCATCCGCAACGGCTGGGCCTATCCGCTTGCGGCTGGCGAGCGGGCGCGCAGCGAACGCGTCGCGGTGGTCGGCGCCGGTCCGTCCGGACTGTCCGCCGCCTACCATCTGGTCCGTCGCGGCTTCAACGTCGTGCTGTTCGACGCCATGCCCGAGGCCGGCGGCCTGCTGCGCTCCGCCATTCCGCCGACCCGCCTGCCGCGAGACGTGCTGGACAAGGAGATCGCCCGCATCCTCGCCATGGGCGTCGAGTTCCGACCGCGCACGGCGCTGGGGCGGGACATCACCCTCGACGAGCTGCGCAACGACTTCGATGCGGTCTTTCTCGGCATCGGCGCCGGCCGCAGCCGGCACTGGGACGTGGACGGTGCGGTTCCCGCCGACCTGCATGAGGGCCTCGGCCTGCTGAAGGAGTGGCTGGTGGTCGGCGCCCTGCCCACGCCGAAGGCGGTGGCCATCCACGGCGGCGGCAACACCGCCGTCGACCTCGCCCGCGTCATGAAGCGGGCCGGGGTCGCCGAGGTGCACGTGATCACCGCCTCGGGCCTCCCCGGCCCCGAGACCGAACCCGACGACGTGCTCAACGTGGTTCCGCGCGAGTACGAGCAGGCGGTCGAGGAAGGCGTGATCTTCCACGACCATCGCACCATCAACCGCCTGATCATGCGGGGGTCCAAGGTCGTCGGCGTCGAGATGGTGCGCCTCAAGAAGCTGCCGGACGGCAAGGGCCGTAAGACCCGCGTCGCCTTCGAAGGCACCGAGACCGTCCTGCATGTGGACATGGTGGTGCCGGCCATCGGCGAGGTGGTCGAGCCCAAGGGCGTCGAAGTGCTGCTGGCAGGCCATGACTACTTCAAGGCCGACCTTTTCGGCCGCATGGACAGCCAACCCGGCGTGTTCGTCGGCGGCGACGCCCGCGACTGGCTGAAGGGCTACCCCAACGGCACCGTCACCGCCGCGATCGGCGACGGCCGCCGTGCGGCCGAGGCCATCGACGCCCTGCTGTCGGGACGCACTCCCGTCGAGGAGGCGCGTCCGCCGATCGCCTACGAGAAGCTCAACCTCAATTATTACGAAGGTGCGGCCCGGGTCGAGCTGCCCACCCTGCCGATCGAGAAGCGCAACGACAGCGACGAGATCGAGGGCGGCCCGACCGCCACCCAAGCCCTCGCCGAGGCGACGCGCTGCTTCTCGTGCGGCAATTGCCTGGCCTGCGACAATTGCTGGACCCTTTGCCCGGACAGTGCGGTGATCAAGACGGTGGAGGCCGCCTCGGACGGCAGCCACTACGTCTTCGACTACGATTACTGCAAGGGCTGTGGCCTGTGCGCCCACGAATGCCCGTGCGGCTACATTGCCATGCAAGCCGAGGAGGAATAGGAGCCTTGGCGCGTCCGCCTTCCCCGTAGGATAATGCCGCGGACTGACGTGGGAGGGTTGCATGCGGAGGGCCCTGCTTGCCCTGGCGCTGATGCTGGCGGCGGCCGAACCGGCACGGGCCGGACTGAACGAAGGCCTCGCGGCATATGCGCGCGCCGACTGGGCAGCTGCGCGCGCCGAGCTCGAGCCGCTCGCCGCCCAAGGCAACCGGACCGCCCTGGCCTACTGGGGGCAGATGCTGCTTTCCGGGATGGGAGTGCCGGCCAGCCCGGTCGAGGGGGCGCGCCTGGTGGCGCAGGCCGCGGAAGCCGGAGATCCCGTGGGGGAGAACCGCTACGGCATGCTGCTGATGAAGGGCGAGGCCGGCATCAAGAAGGATCCCGCCCTCGGCCTGTCCTACCTGTTCCGCGCGGCCAAGCAGGACAATTCCACGGCCCTCAACAACATCGGCCAGATCTACCTGTTCGGCATCGACGTCCCCAAGGACGAGGCGCTCGGCCTCAAGTACCTGCGGCAGGCGGCCGACAAGGGCAACCACTTCAGTTGGGAAGCCATCGGCGACGCCTATTGGAACGGCCGCGGCGTGGCCAAGGACCATGCCGAGGCCGTCCGCTGGTTCAGCCGCGCCGCCGACCACGGCCTCCCGCTCTCCCAGACCCTGTACGGATTGGCGCTGTGGAACGGTGATGGCGTGGCCAAGGATCCCGCGCAGGCCATGACATGGTGGCGCAAGGCCGCCGACAAGGGCAACGCCCCCGCCTTCTTCAACCTCGGCACCGGATACCGGACCGGCCAAGGCGGCCCCAAGGACATGGTCGAGGCCTTTGCCTGCCTGGAACTGGCGGCACGGCTCGCCTCCGCCAAGGACAAGCCCCAATTCGCGCGGGCCCGCGACGAGCTGCGCAAGCAGGTGTCACCGGACCAGGAGCGGGCGGCGCTCGCCCGCGCCGACGAATGGCACAATGGCGCCACCCGCGGCAAGCCGGGCGCCTCGCAGGGGCAGCCGCAAGCCCAAGCCCAGGCGCCCTCGCCCGGCCCGGCGACGACGCCGCCGCCGCCAGCCGCCCCCGGCACCGCCGGCCAGCAGGTCCAGCGCATCATCATCATCACCAAGCCGCAGCCCGGCGCCGCCACGCCGACGCCGGGCGCCACCCGGCCGACGCGGAGTTCGGGGACCGGCATCGTCGTCACCCCCGACGGCAAGGTTCTGACCAATTCCCACGTGGTCAACGCCTGCCGCAACATTCAGGTGACCTATCCCGACGGCAAGATGGAGGCGGCCAGCGTGGTCGGCCGCGACGCCGACAATGACCTGGCACTCCTCGACACCCCCCGGCACGGCGCGGACGTGGCGCGGTTCCGCGATGGCAAGGCGCTGCGCTCGGGAGATGGCGTCGTCGTCGTCGGCTTCCCGCTGTCGGGCCTGCTGTCGCGCGAACCGAACGTCACCGCGGGCGTGGTCAGCGCCATGGCCGGGCTCAAGGGTGATGCCCGCTTCTACCAGATCACCGCGCCGGTCCAGCAGGGCAACTCGGGCGGGCCGCTGTCGGACATGAGTGGCAACGTCGTCGGCGTGGTGTCGTCGAAGCTGAACGCCATGTCGGTGGCCGGCCGCACCGGCGACATTCCGCAGAATGTCAACTTCGCCATCAAGATGGACGTGGTCCGCCGCTTCCTGGACGGGAATTCCGTCCCGGTCTTGGGCGGCCCCGTGGGGGCGGACCAGTCGGCCGCCGACGTGGGCGAGCGGATCAAGCGGGTGACGGTCTACGTCGAGTGCGAAGGCTAGAACAGGTGGTCGGTGGCCAGGGTGATCTGCGCCCGGCTGGTCACTCCCAGCAGGTCGGCGACCAGGTCGCCATGGGAATTGTAGATGCCGAAGCCATCGGAGGTGGCGCGGAAACTGTAGCTTTCGTGTGGCACCAGGCGGATGACGTCGCCCTGCGCCTGCGAATAGTCGGTCACCCGGTCCCCGGTGGCCCCCAGGAAGCGGAAGGTGTCGGCCCCTTCCCCGCCGGCCAGCGTGTTGACGCCGCCGCCGCCGTCGATGAAATCGTTGCCGCGGCCTCCGTTGATCACGTCATTGCCGCCGCGCCCCAGGATCACGTCGCTGCCGTCACCGCCGTCGATGACGTCCGGGCCCAGGGTTCCCACGATGCGATCCGAGCGCGGCCCACCGTCGATGATGCGAGTGACGGGAAAAGCCTGGGCCGCCAGGATGTTGTCGAGCGCGGGGTTCGAGCGCGCGTCGATGAGATCGAAACCGTCCAGCAGCGGTGAGTTGCCGAACGCCGCCACGAGGGATCCGCTCCGCACGGTGACCGATGCCATGACCCACCTTCCCTCCAGGGACGCAGGTCCCATGTGGGAAGGCGCGATCGAGCGGCAAGAACCCAGGAAGAGTTACGGTCAGCGCGCGATCAGGTGCAGTTCGCTGCCATCCGACCGGCTGCGCACGCGGACCCCGCGCGGATCGCCGGGCTCCAGCTTGACGTCCAGCGAGTCGCCATAACTCACCCCGGCGCCGCGGCTTTCGTCCACCATGGCGCCGAGCACCATCACGCCGGCCGTGCCGAAGATCAGGGCGGAATTGGCCCACATCAGGCCGTCGGACGAGGCCTTCAACGTGTTGGAGGTCGGACGGAAACCGGGGGCGACGCAGGTCACCACCACGGGGGCCGCCTTGTGCGGGACGGTCACCGTGGCCGGCGCGGTCACGCTCGCCGTGTACTCGTAGCCGCGCAATTCGCACGTCGCCCCATCCGGGCTGGTGCGGATCTGCACCGTGGATTCGGTCGAGCCCAGGATGGACGCGCATGCGACCAGCAGCGGCAGCGCCGCGCCCGCGATAGCGATCTTGCCCCAATGGTGCCGCATGGTGCCCCCTTTCGATGGGCCACTATTCCAAAGGGCGCAGGCCCTCGCAACCCCTACTAGCGGCGCCGGGCCCCGCAATCGGGCCCGAGTTCGGGCAATTCGGCACAAATCCGCCTGGCGTCCCATTCGGCCGGGGCCGAGGCGAACAGCCGCAGGAAGCGTCCCTTTTCGCCGAGATCGACGGGATGAAGCACCGGCTGGGATTGCTGCAGCGCCGGGACCTTGCGGGTGAGCCGCTTCCACCCGGCCATCGCCTTGTCCTCGCTGTTGTACGAGGCGAGATAGACCAGGGGCTGGGATTCGGGAGGGGGCGCGGGTCCCGCCGCCGGTGCCGCTACGGACGGCGTCGGGGGGGGCGGTGGCGGGGCGGCGGACGGCCTTGCCGCCGGCTGGACGGCGGCGGCAGCAGCCGGCGCCAGCTCCGGGCGCGGTTTGGGCACACCGATCGGCTTGCTGGCGGCCGGGGCCGGGTCGGCCGCGATCTCGCGCTTGGGGGCCGCCCCCAACGCAACGGGAAACTGCAGCGCGCTGGAGAGCGACGTCCGCACCTCGCCACGATCCAGCCGGATCACCCGGTTGCCGAGCCGGGTCCACAGGCTGTCCTGGGGCCCGCTGGCGTAGCTGGCGAACGGCTTGCCCTCGCACATCACATCGACGCCGCGCTGGTCGGACGCCCCCGCCTTTCCCGCCACCTCCGCCAAGCTGGTCTCACCCCACCGGTAGGTCGGTTCCAGGCACAGCCGCCCGCTGAGATCGGTGGCGAGGTCAGGGTCCAGCGTCACGACCACGCCGGTGAAATCGCCTGCCGGCATCGCCTCGGTGACGCTCCAGCGTCCACCGGGCACGGGGGAACGCTGGGCCGCCGCCAGTTGGGACGGCGTGGCGGCCATCGCCATCAGCGGAAGTATGAGCAAGGCGAGATGCCGAGAATGGCGCATGGTTCGGTTGGTCTCGCAGGCAGGTCCGGAAGGTTGACACCCGGGGCCATTCTCCGCCGTCCGGGAGGGAAGTCAACCTAAGGCTGTCACCTTCCACCTCGGAGCCGTCTGTTCAATATTTGCGTTCCGCGCTACCATCGGTCGCGGGGACTTGTGGAGGTTTTTCTCCACCTTTTTAGGGGGGATGGATGGCAGTTGTCGCCGGAGACGACGGCTGGGCGATCCAGGCGCTGGATCACGCCCGCCACGGCATTCTCATGGTCGGACCTCAGGGGGAGGTCCGGGTTGCTAACCAGCCCTTCCTGCTTCTTTACGGCCTCTCCGACGGGGATGTCGCAGGCCGCACCCTGTCGGACATCGCCACCCACCTTGACGCCCTGGGGGAAGGCCTGCCCGAGGACTGGAGCACGGGGCCCTGCCACCACAGCCGGCCCAACGGCACCGTCATCGAAATCACCGGCCGTCCGCTGCGCGACGGCGGGATTGTCCTCAATCACCAGGACATTACCGCCCGGGCAACCGCCGAGGCCGAACTCGACGACCTGCGCCAGACCCTGGGCCAGGCCCACCGCCTGGCCAACATGGGCATGTGGGAATACGACTACAACGAATGCCAGCTGTGGCTGAGCCGCGAACACGGCGAGATGCTGCTCGGCAAGCCCATCGAGACCCGCATGCCGCTCGGCGAGTTCGCCCGGCGCTACGTCCATCCCGAGGATTGGCATCTGCTGGCCGAACGCGAGGCCGAGCGGTTCGAGTACGCCAAGCGGATCGGCTTCAGCGAACAGTTCGAATACCGGGCTTCGCTGCCCGGGGGCGACATCCGCCACATGGCGGTCACCACCCTGGTGCGCCCCGACAAATTCATCGGCGTCACCCAGGACGTCACCGACCGCAAGCGGATGATCGACCGCCTGGAGTCCAGCGAGCGGCGGTTCCGCACCATCCTGGAGACCACCCCACTGCCGGTGGTCATCACCCGCATCATCGATGCCTCGGTGCTCTACGCCAACCAAAGCTTCTTCGAGCTGCTGGAGGTCCCCCCCAATCAACGCTCCTTCAGCGCCACCGCCTTCTACGCCGACCCGCTGGCGCGTGAACGGCTTCTGGCCGCCGTTTCCGACCGGGGCGTCGTCCGCGGCTTCGAGACCCGCGGGCGCACGATGACGGGCCGCGAGTTCTGGGCGAGCGTGTCGGCCGCATCGCTCGATCTCGATGGCCAGGCGTGCCTGTTCGTTGCCGTGAACGACATTTCCCGGCTGAAGGCGCACGAAGAGGAATTGCGGGCCGCCAAGGAAGCCGCCGAAGAGGCCGCGCGGGCCAAATCGGAATTCCTCGCCATGATGAGCCACGAGATCCGCACCCCGATGAACGGCATCATCGGCATGGCCCGCCTCGTCGCGGATTCGGACCTGACCCCGGAGCAGCGCGACTGGGTGGAGACGATCTCCCATTCCGGCGACGCACTGCTGACCATCCTCAACGACATCCTCGACTTCTCCAAGCTGGAGGCCGGCAAGCTCGAACTGGAGACCCTGCCCTACGATCCCCGCCGCCTGATCGACGACGTGGTGGACCTGATGCGCTCCCGCGCCGACGAGAAGCGGCTGTCGCTCCAGGTGCTGGTGGCCCCCGAGGTTCCGACATGGATCGCCGGCGATCCGACCCGGCTGCGGCAGATCCTGCTCAATCTTCTCGGGAACGCCGTGAAGTTCACCGAGCAGGGCGGCGTGACCGTCACCCTGGACCGCGAGACCGGGAAGGACGGGGCCCCGCGGCTGCGCTACGGGGTCAGCGACAGCGGCATCGGCATCCCGGCCGAGGCGCTGGCCCGCCTGTTCACCCCCTTCTCGCAGGTCGACGGCACCATCACGCGCCGGTTCGGCGGCACCGGCCTCGGGCTCGCCATCTGCAAGCGCCTGGTCGAACTGATGGGCGGCGCGGTTCACGTCGACAGCATGCCGGAATGCGGCAGCACCTTCTCGTTCACCGTCGCCCTGACCGAGGCCGAGGCTCCCGCCCTCCAGCCGGCCATCGAGACCCCGCACCTGCCGCCGCTGTCGATCCTTCTGGCCGAGGACAATCCGGTGAACCAGAAGGTGGCGCGGGCGACCCTAGAACGGCACGGCCATTCCGTGGTGATCGCCACCGACGGCTTCGAGGCGGTCGACGCTATCGTCAAGGCGCCGCCCGGCCGGTTCGACGTCGTGCTGATGGACGTACAGATGCCCCATCTGGACGGGCTTGAGGCGACCCGGCGCATCCGGCAGCTGCCGCCGCCGCGCCACACGGTTCCCATCGTCGCCATGACGGCCAACGCCCTGAAGGGCGATGCCGAACGCTGCCACGCCGCCGGCATGGACGGTTACGTCTCCAAGCCGGTGATGCCCGGCCCGCTGTTCAGCGAGATTGCCCGAACCCTCCGGATCGCGGACACCGCGTGCCCGGCCCCCCCCGCCACCAGCAACGGCGAGCGGGTGCTCGACCACGCGGTGCTCGACGCCCTGACCGACGCCGTGGGGGCGGAGAACATCGGCGAGGTCATCGCCAGCGCCGTTGGCCAAATGATCCGCATGAGGGCTGATCTTGCCGCCGAGAACGCCAATGCCGAGGCGGTCGGCTACCTGGCACACGACATCAAGAGCGCCTCACAAAGCATTGGTTTGGAAGCGCTTGCCACCATGGCGCTGGAAATCGAGCGGGCATGGCGCGAGGGGCGGCCCAAGGAATGTTTGGACCGCGCCCGCGCCATTGACCCCCTGATGGCTGAGGCCATCGAGGTCCTGACCCCCTTGGCCGCGCCCGGCGGCTGAGGTCAGCGTTCGGGCCGGTGCTCGGGCGGCCTGCTGACGGTGCGGCCCATGTCGGCCTCATCGTAGGCGCCCATGCTGTAGCCTTCCTCGTCGCGCGCTCGCAGCTGTTCGTGCTCGTTGCCGATCAGCGCGGCGCCGGCCCGGTTCATCACCGCCTCGGCCACCACCGCCTGGGAATCGGAGGTGGTCACCGTCACCAGGATGGCGCCCTGCCGTACCTTCTCGGCATAGGTATGGGCGTGGTGCTCGGGAATCCCCATGCCGACCAGGCCGCCGGCCAGCGACCCGGCGACGGCGCCCCCGGTCAGTCCCGCCAGGCCGGCAGCGATGGGACCGGCGGCGAGCACCGGGCCGATCCCGGGGATGGTCAGCGCGCCCAGGCCGACCAGGATGCCGCCCAGGCCGCCGAGCACGGCACCGAGGCCGGCACCGGTCGCCAGTCCCTCGGCCTCCTTGTCCTCGATCACGTCTTCCGCCTCGTCGGCGCGGCGTTCGCCGTGGCGGGTCACGATCCCGATGGCATTCTCCGGGATACCGGCCTCGGTCAACTGGTTGACCACGTCCGTCGCCCGGTCCAAGTCGTCATACAACCCTATGACCGTCCTCATTTCCGCCCTCCATCTCGATTCCCCATCCTCAAGAACGGAACCCGGCCGGGCTGCGGTTGTTCCCCGAACGGGAAGCAAAATGGAGGAGCCCCATGGCCCCCGACATGGATACCGGACTGGGGCGCGCGCGCACCGATGCCGGCCTGACCGGCGACAAGATCAGCGCCCTCGACCCCGCCGCCGCCCCGGTGGAAACCGACGCCGAGGCTGCCGGCGCGCCGACGCTGGGTGACGCCTCGCGCGCCAGCATCGGCCGGCTCATGGAAATCACCTGGCGCACGCCCGAGCCGGAAACCTTCGGCGCGTGGCGTCAACCGGACGCCCAACACCATCGGCGTCTCGGCCGGATCCTGGCGGTATGGACGGTGATCCTGTGCGCGGTGGGACTTGCGGCGGGAGTGATGAGCCTGTCTTAGGACCGGGCCCGAAGGGAGCGGCTGAAGCCATCAGCTTGATCGGCTGGGCCGTAACTTCCTTGCCGCAGCCTGCATAGCCGTACGCTCTCCTACTGGTTATGAGTCCCAGCCCTAGCAGTCAAAGGCGAGGCGCACCTTCTGCAAACCGAGCGAACGGACGATGGCCGGATGGCCCGGGCCGACGAAAACGTGTCGGGAGGCACCGCCTAGGCACATTTTGGCGTGCGTACTGTTTGCTCGCTGCATCCTGGAGATGTTATCCGAGCTAAACTGGAGGGCCAGCACATGCCTTACGTTGTGAGCGGCTGCATCAAGAAAGCGTTTGGCGCCGATCCTCTGCACACGGTGGAAGCTGAATTCTACATGACTGATGATAATAATTTCGTCCTCGTTGGGATGGGTTTTCGCGCATACAAAGACGACATGACTACAATGCAGCTAATCTTTGCCCGCTTGCAGGATAGCGGTGAAATTGATCAAGACGATCTTCTAATGATCAGCCGCGGTATTCAGCCAGAAAAACCTCTAGAAGCTTGGTTTCAATGTGGAAATACAAAAGAGGTAATTGTCGGATGTGGCTTGCGCATTAAATCCAGCGACGTACTGACGATGCACGTTCACACCAGAAAGATAGACACTCCCAACGGCACTTTGATTGATCCCTACACACATCGGACCGGGCGAGAACCCAACTGGGAGTTGGAAGCCAACGGTATTCCCGAACAGGATCCGGACCACACGTTGCTGCGCGGTGTCGGGGTGAGGTGCTTCAACGACGACCTTACGACGCTTGTTCTATATTTCGGGTCGCTGAAAAAGACGACCGTTTAGATTTGGATAGCGGGCAGGTTCTCGCAAGTCGGTCGCGCACTTCCGGATGGCGGAGCTTACTCACGCTTGCATGAGTGAATATTGTCCCCAGACCCAGAACACCGCGGCGACCGGTTCATGCGCCGTTCAGCCGCCGCGCGCTATTTTGAGGCCATGAAATACCCGGCCGCCCCCACTGTTCTCCTCGCCCTCGCCCTCGCCTTGGCCGCGCCGCTCTTCCGGCCCGCACTGGCCGACGACGGACACGACCGCGCCCGCCGGGCCGTCCAGGCCGGCCAGGTCCTGCCGCTCGAAGACATCCTTGCCCGCGCCCGGTCCCAGGTCGGCGGTGAATTCATCGAGGCGGAGCTGGAGGATGAACGCGGACTTCCTGTTTATGAGATCAAGATGATCACGCCCGATGGCCGGGTCGTCAAACTGCACTACAATGCACAGGACGGCAGTTTGATGGACAAGGGAAGACGCCGATGAGGGTGCTGGTCGTCGAAGACGAACCCCAGCTGGCATTGAGGCTGGAGAAGGTCCTGGAGGGCGCCGGCTATGCCGTCGACGTCGCGTACGACGGCGAGGAAGCGTGGTTCATGGGCGATACCGAGCCCTTCGACGCCGTGGTCCTCGACCTGGGCCTGCCCAAGCTGGACGGGATCTCGGTGCTGCAGCGCTGGCGCGAAGCCGGCCGGTCCATGCCGGTGCTGATCCTCACCGCGCGGACGCGCTGGAGCGAAAAAGTGGCCGGATTCAACGCCGGTGCCGACGACTACCTGACCAAGCCGTTCGAGCTGGAAGAGGTGGTCTATCGGGTCCGGGCCCTCATCCGCAGGGCGGCGGGCCACGCCAGCCCCGAGATCGCCTGCGGCCCGATGCGGCTCGACACCACCACCGCGCGCGTCACCGTCGACGGCATGCCGATCACGCTGACCGCCCAGGAGTTCCGCATCCTGTCCTATCTGGCCCACCACCAGGGCAAGGTGGTCAGTCGCACCGAACTGGCCGAGCACGTCTACGACCGCAATTTTGATTCGGATTCCAACGTGATCGACGTGCTGGTCGGCCGCATCCGCCGCAAGCTCGGCCAGCCGTTGATCCAGACCCTGCGCGGTCAGGGCTACCGCCTCAGCGCCGATGCGGACGTCGCTTAGCCTCAGCACCCGGTTGGTCGGCGCCGCCCTGGTGTGGCTGGCGCTGATGCTGTCGGCCGGCGGCATCGTGCTCTCCACAGCCTTCCGCTCGTCGGTCGAGCACGGCCAGTTCGAGCGGCTGATGGCGCTGCTCAACGCCATGACCGCCTCGATCGACATCGCGGCCGACGGCCGCGTCAAGCTGACGCAGCCGCTGGGCGAGCCACGCTTCGACCAGGTGTTCTCCGGCTGGTACTGGCAGGTGTCCGACAGCACCGGCCCGGTGGCGCGGTCCCGCTCGCTGTGGGACGAGGCCATTCCCGCCGATGTCGGTCCCCCCTCGGCCCGCCCGATGCAGCGGACCACCCCGGGGCCCGAGGGGACCTCCCTGCTGGTGGTCGAGCGCGACCTCGTGTTTGCCGGCCACGACGGGCCGCTGCATGTGCTGGTGGCCCTGGACCGGCGGCGCATCGAGGGCGAGGTCGGGCGGTTCTCGCTGCTGCTGGGGGCGGCGCTCGGCACCCTCGGCCTCGGGCTGCTGCTCGCGATCATCGCCCAGGTCCGGTTCGGCCTCCGGCCGCTGCGCACGCTGACCCAGGCGCTGGAAGCCGTCCGCACCGGCACCAGCCGCCGTATCGAGGGCGACCATCCCGCCGAGGTGGCGCCGCTGGTGGCTGCGCTCAATTCGGTGCTGGATCATGATTCCGAGCTGATCGAACGCGCCCGCACCCATGTCGGCAACCTGGCCCATGGGCTCAAGACGCCGTTGGCGGTGCTCAAGGCGGAAGCCTCGCACAACCCGGTGGTGGCCGAGCAGGTCGAGGCGATGGACCGCCTGGTGTCCCACCATTTGGTCCGTGCGGCGGCAGCCGCCCGTTCCGGCCGCGCCCTGGGGGCGCGGACGCGGATTGACCCCGTGGCCGGCGGTATCCGCGACGCGTTGGTCCGCATCCACGCCGACAAGGGCCTGCAGATCGAACTCGCACTGGAGGGCGCTCCGCTGTTCCCCGGCGAGGAAGAGGACCTGGCGGAAATCCTCGGCAACCTGATGGACAACGCCTGCAAGTGGGCGCGCCACCGGGTGCGGGTCTCTGGCCTCGACCGGGGATTGGTGGTGGAGGATGACGGCCCGGGCATGACCCCCGAGCAGGCGGCCGAGGCGTCGCGCCGGGGCGCCCGCTTCGACGAGATGACCCCGGGCTTCGGCCTCGGGCTGTCTATCGTCGCCGACCTCGTGGCTTTGCACGGCGGTCGGATGAGCTTCGAGCGGTCGCCGGACCTCGGCGGCTTGCGCGTCGAGGTCCGGTTCTGACGCCACCGCCTCAGCGGCCGGATTCGTACTCTTCGTAATAGCGCTGGATGCGTTCCACCTCGGCCTTGGACCCCAGGATCACCGGGACGCGCTGGTGCAGGTCGGTCGGCTCGACCTCCAGCATGCGCTCCCGCCCGGTGGTGCACAGGCCGCCGGCCTGCTCGATGATGAAGGCCATGGGGTTGGCCTCGTACATCAGGCGCAGCTTGCCGCCCTTCTTGGCGTTCTGGCTATCCTTCGGATAGAGGAAGACGCCGCCGCGCACCAGGATGCGGTGCACCTCGGCGACCATCGAGGCCACCCAGCGCATGTTGAAGTCGTGGCCGCGCGGGCCCTCCGTACCGGCCTGGCATTCCTCGATGTAGCGCTTCATCGGTGGCTCCCAGAAGCGGGCGCGCGACGCGTTGATCGCGAACTCCTTGGTGGTCTCGGGGATGCGCATGTTGCGGTGGGTCAGGAAGAACATGCCGACCTCGCGGTCGAGCGTGAAGGCGTTGACGCCGTTGCCGGTGGTCAGCACCAGCATGGTCGACGAGCCGTAGAGCGCATAGCCGGCCGCCACCTGCTTGACGCCGGGCTGCAGGAAGG
Source organism: Solirubrobacterales bacterium (assembly GCA_050260775.1). Taxonomy (GTDB): domain Bacteria; phylum Pseudomonadota; class Alphaproteobacteria; order Rhodospirillales; family Magnetospirillaceae; genus CALABS01. The sequence continues at coordinate 16,473 of JBLNCP010000016.1, forward strand.
CGTCCTTCGAATTGGGGCTGACGCCGTCGGGCAGGCGCAGGATGGAGAAGATCGAGCCGACCGAGATGTTGACGTCGATGTTGGACGACCCGTCGAGCGGATCGAACAGCAGCAGGTAGCGGCCGTCGGGCGAGCCGTGGACGGCGTGGATGTCCTCCAACTCCTCGGACGCCATGGCGGCGTAGTTGCCGCTCTGCGCGTTCATGTGCAGGAAGATGTCGTTGGCGAGCACGTCGAGCTTCTTCTGCTCCTCGCCCTGCACGTTCTCGCTGCCGGCGATGCCGAGATTGCCGACCAGGGCTCCGCGATTGACCTCGTGCGAGACCATCTTGCAGGCGGTGAGGATGTCGGTCATCAGCGCGGTGAAGGCGCCCGAGCGGCCAAGCCGGCGCTGTTCCTCGAGCAGGTAATGGGACAGGGTGATCCGGTTGTAGGGCATTCGTTTCCCCGGTGTTTGTTCTTGGTGCACGTACCCCTTTGGTATCGCAGTCGACGGATCGCTGGCAATGCCGACCGCGCGCGGGCCTGCCCCTATCGCGCAGACCTCGCGTTGGCAGCCGGCACTTTGCTACACTCGCCGCCCGCCCGAAGCGCCCCACTTCGAAACCCCCACCGATCGAGGCCCCAGTGACCGTTTCCGCCGCCGACCAGGACCGTATCGACCGCATGTGCGCCGTCTTCACCCAGATCGGCGAGGAGCGCATGAAGGATCTGTCGCTCTACAACGACGCCATCCGCGTCGAGGCCATCGGTTTCCGCCGCTGGGAAGGCTGGCTGACCGGCATCCTGATCACGCCGTGGTTCATGAACTTCATGCTGATGCCGACGGCGCCCGAGCAGATGGACGGCGCCCAGGTCAGCACCAAGCGCCGCGTCGAGATGCCGCGCGGCGAGGTGGTGTTCACCATCGGCGAGGTCGAGCAGGTGGGCCCCTACATGGCCAGTTCCCTCCACTCCCCCATGGGCAATTTCAAGGACCACGCCCAGGCCGCGACCGCCGCCTGGGCGGCGGTGGAGCAGTTCTTCCAGCCGCCGCCGGAGCAGACGGGCCCCTGCCGGGGCGTCTGAGCTCATCCGGGAACGACCACCCCGCCAACCGCGTTCCCAGGCCAAGAGGCTGGGCCAAGCGGAGGCGGGGCGATGTCGAAAACGATTCCGATCCAGGATGCCACCGTCGTGGTGACGGGCGCCTCGGCCGGCCTCGGCCGAGCCATCGTCCGTGCCCTCGGCACGCGCGGCTGCAGCGTCGGCCTGATCGCGCGCGATGGCGCCCGCCTGGAGGCGGCGGCCCGCGAGGTGCGCGATGCCGGCGGCCGAGCCCTCCCCATCCCCTGCGACGTCGCCGACGCGGCGGCGGTCGAGGACGCCGCCTCCCGCACGGAAGCGGCGTTCGGCCCGATCGACACCTGGATCAACACCGCCATGGTCACGGTGTATTCCCGCCTCGCCGACATGACGGCGGGCGAGTTCCGCCGCGTGACCGAGGTCACCTATCTCGGCTACGTCCACGGCACCATGAGCGCCCTGAAGCGCATGCGCCGCCGCAATCGCGGGACGATCGTCCAGGTGGGATCGTCGCTGGCCTATCGCGGCATCCCCCTGCAATCGGCCTATTGCGGCGCCAAGTTCGCCATCCGCGGCTTCACCGACGCCCTGCGCTGCGAACTGATCCACGATCGCAGCCCGATCCGCCTGACCATGGTGCAGATCCCGGCGCTCAACACCCCGCAGTTCGACTGGGCGCGCAACCACATGGGCCGGCGCCCCCAGCCGGTGCCGCCGATCCACCAGCCGGAACCGGTGGCGGAGGCGGTGATCCGCGCCGCCGAGCAGGCCCCCCGCGAATTGTGGGTCGATCCCTCGACGGTCAAGGTCATCGCCGGGGCCATGGTGGCCCCGGCCACCCTCGACAAGCTGCTCGCCCGCCGGGCGTGGGACGGCGAGCTGAGCCGCCAGATCGAGCAGCCCGGCCGCGCCGACAACCTGTTCTCGCCGGTGGCCGGCAATTGGGCGGCGCACGGCCGCTTCGACCGGGTCTCCCTCCCCCGCGCCCCCGCCTTCAGCGAGGGCATGGTGCGGGGGACGGCGGTGGCCGCCGGAATGCTTCTGTTTGCCGCCGCCCTGGCGGTGCCCAGGCTGGGAACGCGGCGCTAGGCGACCCTGTTGGCGTAGGGCATCGCCCACCACGGAGGATCCCATGGCCGACACCCGCGACATTCTCATCGACTGGCTGCGGGACGCGCATGCGATGGAGCGCGCCTCGATCGACAACCTGGAGCGCCAGGTCAGACATCTCGACCACTATCCCGACGTCCGGTCCAAGTTCCAGGAGCAGCTTGACCTTACCCGCCGCCAGGAACAGCGGCTGGTCAACCAGTTGCAGACGCTGGGCACCGACACCTCGGCGATCAAGGACGCCATCACCCGCATGGCGGGACAGGCGCAGGCCATGCTGGCCGGCTCGGCCCCCGACGAAGTGGTCAAGCAGGCGGTGACGACGCTGGCCTACGAGGAATGGGAAATCGCCAATTTCCGCGCGCTGGCCACGGCGGCCGAGCATGAAGGCGAGGAATCCATGGCGACCATGTTCGAGGAAATGGCCGACGAAAAGGCCGACATGGCCGACTGGCTGGCCGAGGCCATCCCCGACATCACGCGGCGCTACCTGGATATGCGCGGCTCCGGCGCCGGTGCCGGCATCGCCAAGAGCTGACCGGAGCGGCGGGGCCGGGGCGGACCTTGCAAGCCGCCCGCCCCGCCCCTAACCTGCCGGCATGGATACGCGCATTGCCGGCCTCATCCTGGCCGGGGGCCTGTCGCGGCGCATGGGAGGCGGCGACAAGGCCCTGATCGACATCGGCGGCACCACCCTGCTCGCCCGCATCGCCGGACGCCTCGCCCCGCAGGTGAGCGCCCTCGCCATTTCCGCCAACGGCGATGCCGAGCGCTTCGCCGCCACGGGACTTCCGGTCCTGCCCGATTGCATCCCCGGCCACATCGGGCCCCTGGCGGGAGTCCTCACCGGCCTCGATTGGGCCGCCAGCCAGGGTGTCAACCGGGTTGTCACCGTGGCATCCGACACGCCGCTGCTGCCCGAAGATCTGGTGGCCCGTCTGGCGAATGCGGCTGCGCCGCTGGCGGCGGCCAGTTCCGCCGGGCGGGTGCACCCGGTCTTCGCCCTGTGGGATGTCGCCCTCGCCGTCCCCCTCCGGCAAATGCTGGAGACGGGCGAGCGGCGGATGATGGCGGCGCTCCTGGCGCTGGGCGCCGTCACGGTGGAGTGGCCGGCGGAGCCCGTCGACCCCTTCTTCAACGCCAACACCCCGGCCGACGTCGAGGCGCTGCGCGAGATGCTCGGCTAGGCGGCCTGGCCGGCCCGACGACGTGCCCCGGTTTCCACCAGACGCCATGCGACCATGCCGGCGACCATGGCCAGGGTGAATGCCACCGCCTCGACCGCGCCTCCGGCCGAGGCGATCAGCGCCGGGCCGGGGCAATAGCCGGCAAGCCCCCAGCCGAGGCCGAACACGGCCGATCCCCCCAGCAGGCGGCGATCGATGTCGCGGTTGGCCGGCAGTTGCCACGCCTCGGCACAGAGCGGCGCCGGCCGCTTGAGACACAGGCGGTAGCCGATGCCGGCGACCGCCAGCCCCGCCGCCATCACGACGGCGAGACTGGGGTTCCAGGCGCCGGCCACGTCGAGGAATCCCTGGACATTGGCGGGATCGACCATGCCGGAGACGACGATGCCGGCGCCGATCAGCAGGCCGGACACATAGGACCACAGGGTCATGCGCATGGGATCAGCCTCCGAACACGTGGCGCATCAGCAGGACGGTGACCCCGGCCGCCGCCATGAACACCGCCACCGCCGCCAGGGACCGCTTCGACAGCCGGGCCAGCCCGCAGATGCCGTGCCCCGAGGTGCAGCCGTTGGCCATGCGGCTGCCGAACCCCACCAGGAAGCCGGCGACCAACAGGACGGGAAGCGCCACGTGAATGCCGGCGCCATGGAAGCGGCCCAGCAGCCCCAGGGCCAGCCCGGGCGTCACCAAGCCGGCGACGAAGGCCAGCCGCCAGCGGGCGTCGGGCCCCAGCGGCTCGCGCAGCAGCCCGTCGGCGATCCCGGCGATGCCGGCGACCCGGCCGGCGCCGAGCATGAGGGCCACCGCGCCAGCGCCAATCAGCGCACCCCCGGCCGCGGCGGAAAGGATCGAAAATTCAACCATCTTCCCCACACCCTTGATGAACAAGCGGCCGCACTACAACGAGTTGCAGGCCCTTCCGTCAAGCCGGCGCTCGCGCGTAGGGCCATGCATACAGCTCAATGCTTGAATCCCGAGCCGATTGCGGCTACTTCCTGGCACGTCCGGCGGCCGGCGTGGGCCGCCCTTTTTCATTCCAGGCACAATGAGCAAGATCATTCCCAAGGTGGGCATCGTCAGCCTCGGCTGCGCCAAGGCCCTGGTCGATTCCGAGCGTATCCTCACCAAGCTGCGGGCCGAGGGCTACGACATCTCCGGCACGTATGACGGCGCCGACGTGGTGATCGTCAACACCTGCGGCTTCCTCGACAGCGCCCGCGCGGAATCGCTCGAGGCCATCGGCGAGGCCATGGCCGAGAACGGCAAGGTCATCGTCACCGGCTGCATGGGCATCGACGAAAACGCCATCCGCTCGGTGCACCCAGACGTGCTGTCGGTCACCGGGCCGCACCAGTACGAGGCGGTGGTCGAGGCGGTGCACCGGGCGCTGCCGCCCACCCACGATCCCTATTTGGACCTGGTGCCGCCGGAAGGCCTGCGCCTGACCCCGCGCCACTACGCTTATCTAAAGATCTCAGAGGGTTGCAACCATTCCTGCAGCTTCTGCATCATCCCGCAGATCCGCGGCCCCTTGGCCAGCCGTCCGGCCGCCGACATGCTGGAGGAGGCCGAGCGCCTGGCCATGGCCGGCGTCAAGGAACTGCTGGTCATCTCGCAGGACACCGGCGCCTATGGCGTCGACCTCAAGCATGCCGAGAGCACTTGGCACGGCCGCCCGGTCAAGGCGCGCCTGACCGAATTGGCCGAGGCCCTGGGCGAGCTCGGCATCTGGGTGCGGCTGCACTACGTCTACCCCTACCCGCACGTGGACGAGGTCCTGCCGCTGATGGCCGAGGGCAAGATCCTGCCCTACCTCGACATCCCGTTCCAGCATGCCAGCCCCACGGTGCTCAAGGCCATGCGCCGGCCGGCCAACCAGGAAAAGGTGCTGGAGCGCATCCGCCGCTGGCGTGACGTGGTGCCCGACCTCGCCATCCGCTCGACCTTCATCGTCGGCTTCCCGGGAGAGACCGAGGAGGAGTTCGAGTCCCTGCTGGAATGGCTGGAGGAAGCCAAGCTCGACCGCGTCGGCTGCTTCAAGTACGAGAACGTCTCCGGCGCTCCCGCCAATGCGCTTGAGGGCCACGTCGACGAGGACGTGAAGGAAGAGCGCCAGAACCGCTTCATGGAAGTGGCCCGGCAGGTCGCCGACGAGCGCATGCAGGCCAAGGTCGGCAAGACGCTGGAGGTCATCGTCGACGAGGTCGACGAGGAAGGCGCCTTCTGCCGCTCGTGGGCGGACAGCCCCGAGGTCGACGGCGCCGTGTTCCTCAACGGCGAGACCGACCTCAAGCCCGGCGATATCGTGCTCGCCGAGATCGAGCACGCCGAGGATTACGACCTGTGGGGCACGCTGGCCGGCCGTCCGGAACCGCGCCGCCCCACTTTCAAGCGCTGATCCATTCCCCCATCTCTCTGCCGTGACGCACGGCAGGAGGTAGGGATGCGCTGGGCCTGGGCGGTTGCCGGTCTCCTGCTGGTCACCGTCCCCGCCCACGCTGCGATCCCTGTGGCCGCCATCCCGGTGGATGTCGCCCTGGTTCTGCTGGTCGACGTCTCGATGAGCATCGACCCGGCGGAATACGCGCTGCAGAAGGGCGGCACCGCCAAGGCCTTCCGCGATCCCCGCCTGGCCGCCGCCATCGAGGCCGGACCGCTCGGCCGCATCGCGGTGACCTACGTGGAGTGGGACCGCACCCCCGAGCAGATGGTGCCGTGGACGGTGATCGACGGCGCCCCGGCCGCCGAAGCCTTCGCCCGCTTGGTCGAAGCCACCCGCCGCCACGCGGGTGGCGCCAGCACCGGCATGGCCGCCGCGCTGACCGCCGCCACCGGATTGCTGGCCGATCCCGGCCTGCAGGCCACCCGCAAGGTCATCGACGTCTCGGGTGACGGCGCCGAGAACACCGGCGCCGATGCCGCCGACGCGCGCGACCAGGCGCTGGCGCAGGGAGTCAGCGCCGTCAACGGCATCGTGGTGGGCAAGGAGGAAGGTCCGCGCCGGTTCTATGCCGAGGACGTGGTGGGCGGCGCACGCTCGTTCCTGGTCACGGCCGAGGACTTCGACGCCTACGAGGATGCCATCCTGCGCAAGCTGGTGCTGGAGATCGTGGCGAACTGAGCCGCACCGCTCCCCAACTGTCATCCCGAGCGACAGCGAGGGATCTCGTCCGTCGGCCATTTGCGAGATGGCACCAAACGAGGTCCCTCGTCACTTCGCTCCTCGGGATGACAGCCCGCCTACCGCCCGATGATCGGGTTGGCCGCCTGCTGGACGCCGCCGTAATGCTCGGCCAGGTAGGCGACGATGGCCTCCTGCTCCGGCTTGCCGATGGGGGCGCCGAAGGCGGTGACCATCTTGGTCACCTCCTTGCCCCAGCCCTCGCGGTCGAGGAAGGGCGAGTTCATGATGATGTAGTCGAGGCTGTGACAGGCCTGGCAATTGTTCTCCACCACGTCCCGCCCCGCCCCCTCCGCAAGCTTCACGGGCTTCTCGGCGCCCGCGACGACGGCGGGGACCATGAGGAGAAGGGTGACGACGATGCCACGTTTCATGGACGGGTCCTCCTCACCCCACCTGGACGGTGATCTTCTGCATGACGTTGTGATGGTAGCCGGCGGCGTTCCACAGCGCCTCGGCGGTCTGGGTCTGGCCCAGACGGTTGGAGGCGCGCGCCATCACCGTGAGGCTTCCCTGCGCCGGCTTGAACTCGTAGCGCCATTGGCGCCAGGCGTAGCGGCCGATATCCGGGCCCAGATCGGCGGGCACCCACGTCTTGCCGCCGTCGGACGACACCTCGACGCTGCGGATGCCGTAGCCGCCGTCCCAGGCCACCCCCTGCACCGAGACCGGTTTGCCCGCCGCCACCTTCTGGCCCTCCTGCAGGTTGGTGATCACCGAATTGACCATCATCTCGGTGATCGGCGTGCTGTCGGCCGCCTCCTGGGTGGTGAAGCGCTGCACCACCGGGAATTCGGTGCGGGGAATGCGGTAGGCCTTGGCCATCCAGAAGCCGTCGAACGGCTGGGTGCGGACTTCGACGTTGGCCAGCTGCTTGACCCAGTAGGTTGCCGTCCAGCCCGGCACCACCAGCCGGGCCGGGGCGCCATTCCAGTGTGGCAACGGTTCGCCGTTCATTTCGAAGGCGATCAGGGTGTCGGGATCGAGCGCCTTCCACACCGGGATGCTCTTGATGAAGTCGGGGGTCTTCTCGACCACACCGGCATCCGAGCCGTTGAGCGCCACCTCGACAGCCTCCTTGCGCAGCCCCATCCGGTCGAGCACGTCCTTGAAGCGGACCCCACGCCACTTGGCGTTGCCCATGGCGCCGTAGCCCCATTCGACCCCGGCGACATGAGGCTGCGAGAAGCCGCGGCGGTTGCCGGAACACTGACAGACCGCCGCGATTTCAATGACTTCGAAGCTGCGCTTCAACTGGTCGAGGGTGAATTCCCCCGCCCTCTCCGCCCCATCGCCCCCCACCTTGAGGCGCCATTTTCCCGGGTCGACGGTGGGAATGTCGGCGAGGTGCCAGCGCACGAAGAAGGCGTCGTTGGGCGTGTAGAGTTGGTCGAACAGATTGACCGGCGTCTCGTAATTGGGTGGGCGGAAGGCGCGCTTGATCAGCGGCCGCTTGCCGGGCAGCGCGTCCATCACCGACGAGGCCACCGTCCCTTCGGGAAGCACCTGCGCCCAGGCGCGCCGGCCCAGGACTCCCATCGCCAGGCCGGTGGCCAGAACCTCGCGTCGGCTGGGCATGGAGGCCTCCTTGGCAATTCGATAGGATGGCAAATGTTCACAGGCGCCCCTGTCGCCAATGAGCCTTTGGCCGAAGCGCCGAGAACGGAAGGATGAGTTTTGGCTCCCCGCGATATCACCACCGTCGCTTTCGACGGCGACGACACCCTTTGGCATAACGAACCGCTGTTCTGGGCGACCAAGGAGCGCTTCACCGAGTTGCTGGCGCCATGGGCCGAGCCCGAGCACCTGGCGGAGCGCTCCGCCGAAATCGGTCGCGCCAACCTCAGGCTGTTCGGCTACGGCATCAAGGGCTTCGCCCTGTCGCTGATCGAGACGGCGATCATGGTGTCGAACGGCGCGGTGCCGAGCGCGGTCATCCATGAGATCGTCGAGCGCGCCAAGGACATGCTCGCCCATCCGGTCCACCTCCTCGACGGCGCCCGCGAGGCGGTGGAGTTCTGCCGCGGCCGCTACCGCACCGTCCTCATCACCAAGGGCGACCTGCTCGACCAGGAAAGCAAGATCGCCCGCTCGGGCCTGGCGGAGCTGTTCGACGCGGTGGAGATCGTCAGCGAGAAGGACGAGGGCTGCTACCGCCGCCTGCTGGCCCTGCACGGCTCGGGGCCGGAGCATGCCGTCATGGTCGGCAATTCAGTGCGCTCCGACGTGCTGCCGGTGATCGCCGCCGGCGGCTGGACAGTGCAGGTCGCCTATCCCCTGGTGTGGGAGCACGAGCGCGCCGAGGCCCCGATCGGGCACCCGCGCTACACCCACATCGAGAGCCTGCTGGAGCTGCCGGGCTGGCTTCAGCCCTGAACAAACGTGAGCACGGCGACGCCGCCGAACACCAGGGCGACACCGTGCCATTGCCAGCGGGTCATGCGCTCGTGCAGGAAGATGCGCGCCAGGGTGATGGTGACGAGGCCGAAGGTCGAGCCGACCACCGCGGCCACCGCGCCCCCCTCTCCCTTTCCGGCCATGAGCAGGGCCAGGAAGCCGAACACGTCGAGCGCCCCCTGTCCCGCCATCACCACTCCCCAGCGAAGCGGCGGGACCGCCGGTCCGCGCGCCAGGAACAGCGGAAACAGCAGCACCGTCCCCACCGTGCGCGCCATCAGGGCGGCGCTGGCCTCGCCGTGGATAGCGGCGGCATATTGGCCGAAGAACAGCGCCAGCCCGAACATCACCCCCGAGCCCAGCGCTGCCGGCACCGCGATCCTGCTGTCGCGGCCGCCGCCGTCGCCCTCCTGGTCGGCGGGCGAGAAGCGCGCCACCACCGCCACTCCCACCATGGTGGCGACCATGGCGGCCCAGGCGACGGCGGAGGGCCGCACGCCCTGGAACGCCACCATGGCGATCAGCGCCCAGGCCGGGAAGGCGCCGGCCAGCGGCGCCACCGTGGCGACGCGTCCGCGCCGCAGTCCCTCGTAAAGGAGCGCCAACCCGATCAGGCCGGCGACGCCGTTGCCCACCGCCCACCAGGACGGCAGGCCGACGAACAGCGGCTCGCCCCGAAAAACCTGGAGCAGGCCCAGGGCCATGACCCCCGCCAGCATGACGCAGAACAGCGCCTGCACCGGGCCGAGGATCCGGCCCGAGAAACGCGCGGCGAAATCGGCGGAGCCCCAGCACAACGCGGCCACGACCCCCAGCAGCAGCGGCGAGGTCACCCGGCGAGTTCCTGCAGGATCGGACAGTCGGGGCGGTCGTCGCCGTGGCAGCAGGACATCAGGCCGAGCAGGGTCTGGCGGATGCCCTCCAACTCCGCGATCTTGCGCTCCACCGCCGCCACGTGGCCGGCGGCGATGGCCTTGACGTCGGCACTGGCGCGCTCGCGGTCGCGCCACAGCTGCAGCAGGTCGCCCACGTCCTTGACCGAGAAGCCGAGCGAGCGCGCACGGCTGATGAACTTCAGCGTCTCGACCTCGCCGCTGCCGTAGTCACGGTAGCCCGAATTGGTGCGGCCGGCGGCGGGGATGAGCCCGATGCCCTCGTAGTAGCGGATGGTCTTGGCCGGAACGCCCGAGCGCCGGGCCGCCTCACCGATGTTCATTGCAGTTCCTCATGCAGACGAGGCTTAACCCCCACCCCGACCCTCCCCCAGCAAAGCCGGGGGAGGGAGAAGGCAGTTCGATCCCCTCCCGCCGGCTGAGCCGGGGGGGAAGCAGTTTGATCGCCCCTATAGTCCCCTCCCCCAGCTACGCTGGGGGAGGGTTAGGGTGGGGGCACTTTTCACTTCCCCCTCCACCGCCGCAGCAGCAGCGAGTTCGATACCACGGAGACGCTGGAGAACGCCATGGCCGCACCGGCGATCACCGGGGTGAGCAGGCCGAGCGCCGAGGCCGGGATGGCGATCAGGTTGTAGACGAAGGCCCAGAACAGGTTCTGGCGGATCTTGTTGTAGGTGGCGCGCGAGATCGACAGCGCCGGCGGCAGCAGCGCCGGGTCGCCCTTGACCAGGGTGACGCCGGCCGCCTGCATGGCGACGTCGGTGCCGGTGCCCATAGCGATGCCGATGTCGGCGGCCGCCAGCGCCGGGGCGTCGTTGATGCCGTCGCCGACCATGGCCACCACCCGGCCCTCGCCCTTCAGCTTGACGATCTCGGCGGCCTTGTCCTCGGGGAGCACCTCGGCGACCACCCGGCCGATGCCCACCGCGGCCCCCACCGCGGCTGCGGCGCGGCGGTTGTCGCCGGTCAGCATGACCGTCTCGATGCCCATGGCGTTGAGCCGCGCCACCGCCGACACCGCACTGGGCTTGACCGGATCGGCCACCGCGATGAAGCCCAGGGCGGCGGTGCCTTCGGCGATCCACATCACCGTGCGGCCCTGGGCCTCCTCGGCCTCGGCCTTGGCCTGGAGCCCGGCGATGGCCACGCCGCGCTCGCCCATCAGCCGCGACGAGCCGATCATGAGCGAGCGTCCATTCACCGTGGCGACCAGCCCGCGCCCGGCCAGGCTCTTGAACTCCGAGACCGGCCACAGCGCCATCCCTTGCGCGGCGGTCAGCACCGCCTTGGCGAGTGGATGTTCACTCCCCTGCTGGGCCGAGGCCGCCAGCGGCAGCAGGTCGGGCCCGCCCTCCACCGCCACCACCGCCGGATGTCCCTCGGTCAGGGTGCCGGTCTTGTCGAACACCACGACGTTGGCATGGTGGGCCCGCTCCAGCGCCTCGGCGTCCTTGATGAGGATGCCGTGGCGGGCGGCGACGCCGGTGCCGACCATGATGCCGGTGGGCGTGGCCAGCCCCAGCGCGCAGGGACAGGCGATGACCAGCACCGACACCGAGGCGACGAAGGCCATCTCGGGATTGCCGGCGCCCAGCCACCACGCCAGGAAGGTCAGCGCGGCGATGGCGACCACCACGGGGACGAACACGGCGGAGATGCGGTCGACCAGCCGCTGCACCGGCGCCTTGGAGGCCTGCGCCCCCTGCACCATGCGGATGATGCGGCTGATGGTGTTCTCGGCGCCGACGCGGGTGGCGCGCACCTTGAGCAGGCCGTCGCCGTTGACCGAGCCGGCCACCACCTCGTCGCCGGAAGCCTTGGCGACCGGCAGGCTTTCGCCGGTCACCAGCGATTCGTCGAGCTGGCTGTCGCCCTCGGCCACCACGCCGTCCACCGGCATGCGCTCGCCGGGGCGCACCACCACCACGTCGCCGACCGCCACCGCCTCGGCGGGGACCTCGACCAGCCGGCCGTCGCGCTCGACGCGGGCGCTGTCGGGACGCAGCTTCATCAGCGCCCGGATCGCCCCGGCCGCCGAACGCTTGGCGCGGCCCTCCAGGTACTTGCCGAGCAGGACCAGGGTGACCACCACGGTGGCCGCCTCGAAGTACAGGTGGCCGCCGCCCTGGATCACATTCCACAGCGACAGCCCATAGGCGGCCGAGGTGCCGAGCGCCACCAGCACGTCCATGTTGCCGGCGCCGCCGCGCAGCGACCGCCAGGCGCCGTCGTAGAAGCGCCAGCCGATCCAGAACTGCACCGGGGTCGCCAGCGCCAGCTGCACCCAATCGGGCAGCATCCAGTGGACGCCGACCAGCTCGGCGATCATCTGGCCGACCAGCGGCGCGGTCAGCGCCGCCGAGATGGCGAGGCGCAGCAACTGGCGGCGGCTGTCGCGGGCGTGCTCCTCCTCCTCGCGCAGCCACTGCTCGTCGGCGCGAGTGACCACCTTGGCGCCATAGCCCGCCTTGTCCACCGCGGCGACCAGTTGCGCGGCGGTGGCGGTGCCGGGCAGGAATTCGACATTGGCCCGCTCGGTGGCGAGATTGACCTCGGCCTTGGCGACGCCGGGCACCTTGCCCAGCACCTTCTCGATGCGGCTGACGCAGGCGGCGCAGGTCATGCCGGTGATGGCGAGCCCAATCTGCTCGGCCGGCACGCTGAACCCGGCGCGCGCCACCGCCTCGGCCAGTTGCTCGGGCCCGGTGGCGGCCGGATCGAAGCGGATGTCGGCCCGTTCGGACGCCAAGCTGACCGAGGCCTCGCGCACCCCCTCGACCTTGCCCAGCACCTTCTCCAGCCGGGTGGAACAGGCGGCGCAGGTCATGCCCTTGACGGGCAGGCTGATGGACGCGGGCGCGGTTTGGTGGGTCATGGCGGGCCTCCTCGATCGACCCTATAGACAATTGGGCTTCCAGTCACTGGAAGGTCAAGTGCCCTGTTAAGAATCAAGCTCCTCCCTCCCTCGGCTTGCCGGGGGAGGGTTTGCTTCACTTGCTCCCTCTCCCAACTTGCTTGGGGGAGGGCTGGGGTGGGGGCCGTCAACGCGTAGCCCGAGGCGGATGTGACCGCTCGGGGGCGAGCGCCCCCTCGGGCCCCCACCTTCCCTCCCCCGCCTGCGGCGAGGGAGGTCCGGCACCAGCCTGCCTAGCTTCCGGCGACGCGATGGGCCAAGAAATCCGAACTGGAAACCGTCATCCCGGGCGCAGACCCGGGATCCATCGCCCCCCGCTTCCCTCCCATCATGGCCAGGCGTGACCCGGCGATCCAATCCGGTGCCGCTACTCCCCCGCCTTGGCCGGTAGTTCCCCCTCCAGCGCCTTCACCAGCTGATACACCTGCCGGCGTACCGGCTGGGGCAGGCCGTGGAAATGGCGGATCAATTGCAGGCTCTCGCGCCGGCCCACCTCGTCGGGACCGGGGGACGGCGACGCGCCGTCCGGCATGTCGTCGAAGAAGAAGCCGACCGGCACGTCGAGCTGGCGGGCGATGCGGTGCAGCATGGAGGCGGAGATGCGGTTGGTGCCGCGCTCGTACTTCTGCACCTGCTGGAAGGTCATGCCGATGGCGGCAGCCAGTTCGATCTGGGTCAGGCCCAGCAGCACGCGGCGCAGCTTGACCCGGGCGCCGACATGGACGTCGACCGGATCGGGACCGGCGGCCTTGGCGGTCCGGCGCCGGCGGCCGCGCGGCGGTTTGGTGATGGCGTTCATGGCATCGATCTCCTGTCCCCACGCGCGGGGTCGGACTTGATAGCGAAGGGTGAGGACGGCCGGAGGCCGGGGCGGCGCGGACAGCGGGCCGGGCCAGAGCGCGCGAGCCGGATAACCCGGCCCACCGTCGGCTGTGCCGACATCACCAAGGATGCCGGCTGTGCGGGCGTACGAAAGACGCCGGCGCGAGCCGATACGCCCGCCCCGTCAGCCCCCGGCCGTCATCCCCGCAACCAAGACCGGCGCGGCCGGCACCGGCCCGGCACAACCGCTTGAAAGCGGGTGTGGGGGAAATTCGATCGATGGGTTATAGTCACGGTCAGCCATTGCCTTGTGCCTCTTACACAGGGTGGTGGTTAGGGGCGAGGGGGTGTTCCAGCACCCTCTCGTCCCGCCCTGCCCGCAACGCGGGCGGACGATTGGGGGATTATAGCGGGGTTGCGCGGTGCGGCGCTACTGAAAAGGGAGTTTGCCAGGGTGTTCTCGCACACCTGAGAGCACCCGTCATTCCCGCGAAGGCGGGGATCGTCCTACCTCGCGACGTCATCCCTGCGCGGGGTGCTGGACAGCTGCGCTATGATACGCACCCGAATAGCCACCGAAATGGGGGAGGCGATGGCTCTAATCCGAGATGCGCGGACACTTCGGCAGAAGGCGCTGGCTTCGCTGCGGACTGCCCTCACGGCGTTCAACAGCTTTGAGGAGGAAGGCCGCATCACGACGGTGCTGCTCCACCTCCAGCATTCCGCCGAGATGTTGATCAAGGGGGCACTGGTCCAGAAAAAGGTGCCGGTGTTCGACAAGTCAAAGCAAACGTCTCTTGGCTTCGACAAGTGCCTCAACCTCGCGGCGGCCAATTGTGGGCTGCAAGCCGACGAGGCGGGAATCTTTCGCGCGGTCGATGCTATGAGGGATGCGGCCCAGCACTGGGTCGTGGAGGTCGCCGAGGATATTCTGTACCTGCATACCAGGGCTTTCGTGACGGCCTTTGACACGGTGCTGAAGCGATCGCTCGACACCGACCTTGCTTCGTATCTGCCTACCCGCGTGCTGCCGGTCAGTACCATGCCTGCCGGTGATTTCGACTTCTTGATCGACCGGGAATACAAGCTAGTGGCCGACCTGCTGGCGCCTGGTCGTCGCGCACAGGACGAGGCGCGGGCAAGGATCAGGACGATGTTGGCCATGGAAGGTCACGTCGCCGAGGACGTGCAGATCTCGGAGAAGGACATCGACCGCGTGATCAAGGCAATCAAGGGCGGAAAAGCCGTCGCCGACGTGTTCCCGCGCCTGATTGCCCTCCAGGCCACCACCACGGGAATGGGGCCAACCGTGAACATCAAAATCTCGAAAAAGGAGGGGTTGGCAGTTCGCCTCGTGGCCGCTGACGACCCAGCCGAAGCTGGCGCAGTCCGTGAAATCGACCTTCGGAAGCGCTTCCACCTGACGCCGACAGATTTGGCCACCAAGCTGGGCGTTACCATGCCCAAGGCCACTGCCGTTCGCCGGTTCGTGGGGGCCGATGCTGATCCTACCTGCTGCTATATTTTCGAGCATGGGAGCCAAAAGTTTCCCCAGTTCTCGGACCGAGCACTTGCCAAGATGAGGGAGGCCGTCGACCAGCACGGCATCAACCACATCTGGGCAGAACTAAAGCCCAGGCGGCGCGCATAGGAATTCGGACTGCCCAGCGGGCGGCCGGTGCACTTGTCGGCACCGATCGCCTCCAAGCCGTGTATTCGATATATTGTGCCCGGGATTTGGCCCGGGTTTCGGCGGTCGAAGCGGCCTACTTAAGGCGTAGGAAACCCAGCACAAAAAAAGGCGATCAATGACAGAAACGCTAATCTGGGTGGCTCTTGCGATCCTTCTTATATCATTCATCCCCTATTGGCTTCGCTCGCTCAAGATCGCCTTCGAATGCGCTCTGTACGCGGCAGCTTTTGTAGCTGTGGTAGGCCAGGGAATTGCCAATTGGGTAAGGCGTGGCGTCGGCGGCGGCAAGGGTGGGGTCGGCGGGGATGCAAGCCAGCCGCGCCCTGGAGAACCCTAGGGCGCCTGCCCTGTCCGGGGCCGCCGAGATCCTTCGTCGCTGATGCTCCTCAGGATGACAGTTGGAGGCATCGGCCGTCATCCTGAGCGGAGCGAAGGACCTTGTGCCGGAGCACTCGCTGTGCCCGGGTCCGCCGAGATCCTTCGTCGCTGACGCTCCTCAGGATGACAGGTGACGGCACCGGCCGTCATCCTGAGCGGAGCGAAGGATCTCGTGCCGTGGCGCCCGCCCTGCCCGGGGCTCCCGAGCCCCCGCCCCACGCTCGGTTCTTGACCCTTTTCCGCCCTACCGTCATTCTTCGGCCTCGGGCAAATCCTGGGCGGATGGCGATGTTCCTGCTGATCGACAACTACGACAGCTTTACCTACAACCTGTGGCACTACCTGGGCGAGATGGGCGCCAAGGTCGAGGTCCGGCGCAACGATGCGCTGAGCGTCGACGAGGCTTTGGCGCTGGCGCCCGAGGGCATCGTCATCTCCCCCGGCCCCTGCGACCCCGACCGTGCCGGCATCTGCCTGGAGCTGATCGCGCGCGCGGCCGGCAAGGTTCCCCTGTTCGGGGTCTGCCTCGGGCACCAGGCCATCGGCCAGGCGTTCGGCGGCAAGGTGGTGCGCGCCCCCAAGCCCATGCACGGCAAGGTCGACACCATCGAGCACGACGGCACCGGCTGCTTCGCCGGCGTGGCCTCGCCTTTTTCCGCCACCCGCTACCACTCGCTGGTGGTCGACCGCGCCACCCTGCCCGACTGCCTGCACGTGTCGGCATGGAGCGGCGACGGCATGATCATGGGCTTGGCCCACAAGGACCTGCCCATCTGGGGCGTCCAGTTCCATCCCGAGAGCATCGAGACCCAGCACGGCCACCGCATGCTCAAGAACTTCATCGACCTCTGCCGGGTCCGCAAAGGAAGCGCCGCCTGATGACCACCCCTCCTCCCGCCCCGCCGGCGCCCGCCACCCTCGCGCTGATGAAGGAGGTCCTCGGCCGCGTCGCCGTCGGCCACACCATGTCCGAGGCCCAGGCCGAGGAAGTGTTCGAGGTCATCATGTCGGGCGACACCACCCCGGCGCAGATCGGCGGCCTGCTGATGGCGCTGCGCGTGCGCGGCGAGACGGTCGAGGAGCTCACCGGCGCCGCCCGCATCATGCGCTCGAAGGTGCTGCGCATGGAGGCGCCGGCCGGCGCCATCGACACCTGCGGCACCGGCGGTGACGGCTCGGGCACCTACAATATCTCGACCGCGGCGGCCTTCGTGCTTGCGGCCTGCGGCGTGCCGGTGGCCAAGCACGGCAACCGCGCCCTGTCGTCGAAGTCCGGCTCGGCCGACGTGCTGACCGCGCTCGGCGTCAAGATCGACGCCGACATGGCGCTGGTGAAGAAGTCGCTGTGGGAGAACAACCTCGGCTTCCTGATGGCGCCGCGCCACCACAACGCCATGCGCCACGTCGCCGGCCCGCGCGTCGAGCTCGGCACCCGCACCATCTTCAACCTGCTGGGCCCGCTGGCCAACCCGGCCGCGGCCAAGCGCCAGGTGCTGGGCGTGTTCGCCGAGCAGTGGGTCAAGCCGATCGCCGAGGTGCTGGGGCGCCTGGGCGCCGAGCGCGCCTGGGTGGTGCACGGCTCCGACGGCCTCGACGAGCTGACCACCACCGGCCCGTCCACCGTGGCCGAGCTGAAGGACGGCGCCGTGCGCGTGTTCCAGGTCAAGCCCGAGGATGCCGGCCTCGCCCGCGCCCCGGCCGCCGCCCTGAAGGGCGGCGACGCCGCCGTCAACGCCGCCGCCTTGAAGGCCCTTCTGATGGGGCAGAAGGGAGCCTATCGCGACATCGTGCTGCTCAATGCCGCCGCCGCCCTGGTGGTTGCCGACAAGGCGCCCGACTTGGCCGCCGGCACGGCCATGGCCGCCGACGCCGTCGATAGCGGCAAGGCGATGGCCGTGCTCGACCGCATGGTCGCCATCACCAACCAGGAGGCCTGAGCCAAGCCCATGTCTACCCCCACCATCCTCGACCGCATCTGCGCCGAAAAGAAGAAGCAGGTCGCCGAACAGAAGGGCCGCCGGCCCATCCAGGAGCTGTTGAAGCGCGCCCAGGACCAGGCGCCGCCGCGCGGCTTCGCCGCCGCCCTGGAGAAGTCCATCGCCGAGAAGGGCGTCGGCCTGATCGCCGAGATCAAGAAGGCCTCGCCGTCGGCCGGAATCATCCGCGCCAATTTCCAGCCGGCGCAGCTGGCCCGCGCCTATCAGCGCGGCGGCGCCGCCTGCCTGTCGGTGCTGACGGACCAGAAGTTCTTCCAGGGCTCGGACGCCGACCTCGGCGCCGCCCGCTCCGCCTGCGAGCTGCCGGTCATCCGCAAGGACTTCATGGTCGATCCCTATCAGGTGGTCGAGGCCCGCGCGCTCGGCGCCGACTGCATTCTGCTGATCGTCGGCGCCCTGACGGACGCCGAACTGCAGCAGATGGAGGAGATCGCGCTCGGCTACCAGATGGACGTGCTGATCGAGACCCACGACGAGGCCGAGATGGAGCGCGCGCTCAAGCTCAAGTCGCGCCTGATCGGCATCAACAACCGCAACCTCAAGATCATGAAGACCGATCTGGCCACCACCGAGCGCCTGGCGCCGATGGTGCCGGCCGACCGCATCATCGTGTCCGAGAGCGGCATCGAGAGCCCGGTGGACGTCAAGCGCATGGCCGACGCCGGCGCCAAGGCCTTCCTGGTCGGGGAATCTCTGATGCGCCGCCAGGACGTGGAGGTCGCCACCAAGGTGCTGCTGGCCGGCTTCGCCGCCGCGGGCAAGTCGCACTGATGGCCGGCGACGGGCTCACCCACTTCGACGGCGCCGGCAACGCCGTCATGGTGGACGTCTCGCCCAAGGCCGAGACCGAGCGCGTCGCCAGCGCCCGCGGCTCGGTGCTGATGGCGCCCGAGACCATGGCGCTGATCCAGTCCGGCGGCGCCAAGAAGGGCGACGTGCTGGCCGTCGCCCAGCTGGCCGGCATCATGGGCGCCAAACGCACCCCCGACCTCATCCCGCTGTGCCATCCCCTGGCGCTGTCCTCGGTCAAGGTCGAGCTCAAGCTCGATCCCGCCCGCAACGCGGTGGACATCGAGGCCACCTGCAAGCTGACCGGGCGCACCGGCGTCGAGATGGAGGCCTTGACCGCCGTCAGTGTCGCCGCGCTGACCGTGTACGATATGGTCAAGGCGGTGGACAAAGGCATGCGCATCACCGACATCCGGCTGGTCCACAAGTCGGGCGGCAAGTCGGGAACCTACGAGGCTCGGGACTGATGATCTCCGTCGAGACCGCTTTGGAACGCGTGCTGGCCGGGCTGCAGCCCGCCGGCCTCGAAACCGTTCCCCTTTCCCAATCCCTGGGCCGGGTGCTCGCCGTTGACCTGGAGGCCCGGGTCGCCCATCCGCCGGTGGCGGTCTCGGCCATGGACGGCTACGCGGTCCATGGCGCCGACCTCGCCCAGATCCCCGCCCGCCTGTTCGTGGTGGGCGAATCGGCCGCCGGCCACCCCTTCGCCGGCACCTGCGGCGACGGCGGCGCGGTGCGCATCTTCACCGGCGCGGCGGTGCCCCACGGCGCCGACACCGTGGTGATGCAGGAAGACACCGAGCGCGACGGCGAATTCGTGGTGATCAAGGCCCCAGCCACGGTCGGCCGCCACATCCGCCACGCCGGCAACGACTTCGCGGTGGGCGACTGCCTGCTGCACGCCGGCATCGTCATGGGCCCGCGCCAGATCGGCCTGGCCGCCGCCATGAACATTCCCTGGGTGACGGTGCGCCGCCGCCCCCGCATCGCCGTGCTGTCGACCGGCGATGAGATCGCCATGCCGGGCGAGCCGCTGGGCCCGGCCCACATCGTCTCGTCCAACGGCCCGGCGCTGGCCGCGCTGATCGAGGCTTCGGGGTGCGAGGCGGTTCAACTGGGCATCGCGCGCGACACCCGCCGCTCGCTCAGCACCATGCTGGAGGCCGCCGCCGGCGCCGACCTGCTGGTGACCTCGGGCGGCGTGTCGGTGGGCGACTACGACATCGTCGCCGACGTCATGGGCGAGCACGGCCTCAAGCTGGATTTCTGGAAGATCGCCATCCGTCCCGGCAAGCCGCTGATGTTCGGCCGCATGAAGGACACGCCGGTGCTGGGGCTGCCCGGCAACCCCGTCTCGGCCCTGGTCACCGCCTACCTGTTCCTGCTGCCCATGATGCGGGCGCTGCAGGGCCTGCCGGCCGAGATCCCGACCGTCTCGGCCATCCTGGGCGCCGACGTTGCCGCCAATGGCGACCGCCAGGACTACCAGCGCGCCAGCCTGGAGCGGCGTGCCGACGGCGCCCTGGTCGCCACCCCCTTCGCCAAGCAGGACTCGGCGGTGCTGTCGGGCTTGGCCGCCGCCGGCTGCCTGCTCATCCGCCCGCCCCATGCGCCGGCCGCCGCCGCTGGAAGCCCGGTGACCGTGCTTCCCCTACCGGAAGGGATGTAGAACAAACCGGAATCAACCCCCTTGACGGCCAATGAGAACAGGCCTAGAACATTGACCAGGGTTTTGGCTTTGTTCCAGCTTGTCCACAGATTCAAGCTTGTCCATTCGGGGGGAGGATCCCGTCCATGCTGACGCGCAAGCAGTACGAACTGTTGATGTTCATCGACGAGCGCCTGCGCGCCACCGGCATCTCGCCGTCCTTCGACGAGATGAAGGATGCGCTGGACCTCAAGTCGAAGTCGGGCATCCACCGTCTGATCACCGGGCTGGAGGAACGGGGCTTCATCCGCCGCCTCGCCCACCGCGCCCGCGCCCTCGAGGTCGTCAAGCTGCCCGAGAACCTGTCCGACCAGGCGTTGCCCGCTCCCGCGGCCGCCAGCCGGTTCTCGCCCACCGTGATCAAGGGCAACTTCGCCCAGAACGTGCTGGCCGGGGCCGCCCCGGTGGCCGCGGCGGTGGACGCGGTGTCGCTGCCGCTCTACGGCAAGATCGCCGCCGGCACCCCGATCGAGGCGCTGCGCGACCATTCCGCCAGCGTCGAGGTCCCCGCCGCCCTGCTGGGGTCGGGCGAGCACTACGCCCTGACCGTGGAAGGCGACTCGATGATCGAGGCCGGCATCCACGACGGCGACACCGTACTGATCCGCCGCTGCGATTCGGCCGAGGCCGGCACCATCGTGGTCGCCCTGGTCGACGACCAGGAGGTCACCTTGAAGCGCCTGCGCCGCAAGGGCGCGTCGATCGCGCTGGAGCCCGCCAACAAGAACTACGAGACCAGGATCTTCCCACCCGACCGCGTGCGGGTGCAGGGCAAGCTGGTCGGCCTGATGCGGATGTACTGAGATGGCCTCCCCCAATCCCCTCCGCTTCTTCTTCACCCTTGATGGCCGCACCGGCGAAGGTGCGGGCGACATGAGCGTCACCTACGTCGGCCGCGTCAACCGCAAGCTGGCCGAGGCCGACGCCCGCCGCCGCTTCGAGGAATGGCGCCAGACCGGCAATCCGCTGCACCGCAAGTTCAGCCGCGACCAGATCGTGGTGGCGTAAGGCCCCAACGTTCCGCCGGGCGGCCACCGCCCAGGCCCCCACCCTGCCCTCCCCCGGCGATGCCGGGGGAGGGTTTGTTTTCCCCGTTCCCCCTCCCCAACCTGCGTGGGGCGATCTTCCCCGCTCCCCCTCCCCCAACTTGCGTGGGGGAGCTTTCCCCGTCCCCATCCCCCAACTTGCGTGGGGGAGGGCCGGGGTGGGGGCTGGCTGCCGGGGGCAACCACCTTGGCGCAGTCCTGCGCGGGCGAACCCAGGCCGCCACCCTGCCCTCCCCCGGTGATGCCGGGCGAGGGTTCTGTTCTTGGTCTCCCAATGTCATCCTGAGGAGCATCAGCGACGAAGGATCCCCGGGCAATCCGGCGCCACGACGCGAGATCCTTCGCTGCGCTCAGGATGACAGGGACCGGCTCCCGGATCGGTGACGCGGAAAGGCTGGCCAGGCGAGCCTACGCCCTTGCCCGCACCACGGTGCGCGACGGCGGGAAGGTCAGGGTGATGCGGGTGCCCTTGCCAACGTTGGACACCAGGGCCAAGGTGCCGCCGTGCAGTTCCATGAAGCCCTTGGCGAGCGGCAGGCCGAGGCCGGTGCCCTCGTGCTTGGGCGACATGGTGTTCTCGACCTGGCCGAACGGTTGCAGCACCAGCGGCACGTCCTCGGGAGCGATGCCGACGCCGTCGTCCTCGACCTCGATCACCACGGCGCCGTCGAACACGTCGGCGCGGACCGAGACGTGGCCCCCTTCCGGAGTGAACTTGGCGGCGTTGGACAGCAGGTTGAGCAGGATCTGCTTGAGCAGGCGCTCGTCCGCCTTGACCCGGGGGAAATCGGCGGGGATCCGGGTGACCAGGGATTGCCCCTTGGCGTCGGCGACATGGCCGATCAGGCGCACGGTCGCCTCGACGACCTCAAGCACGTCCACCTCCTGCTCGCGCAAGGTGACCTTGCCGACCTCGATGCGCGATACGTCCAGGATGTCGTTGATGACGCGCAGAAGGTGGTGCGCCGACTCGGTGATGTTGGAGAGGTAACCGCCGTAGCGCTCGGTCTCCTTCTCGTCCATCAGCGTGGCCGCCAGCTCGGCGAAGCCGAGGATCGCATTCAGCGGCGTGCGCAGCTCGTGGCTCATGTTGGCGAGGAAGATGGTCTTGGCCCGGCTGGCGGCCTCGGCAGCGTCGCGGGCGGCCCGGGCGGTCTCCTCGGCCTGGGCACGGCGGCGGATCTCCTGGCGCAGCCAGCGCGTCCGCTCCTCGACCGCCTTCTGCAGCTCGTCGTGGGCACGGCGCAGGTAATCCTCCGCCTGCTTGCGCTTGGTGATGTCGCGGGCGATGCCCACCAGCCCCACCACCGAATCCCCCTGCAGGATCGGCACCTTGGTGATGGAGTGCCAGACGGTGGCGCCCTGGGCGTCGATGGTCGCCTCGATCTTGTCGATCACCGGGGCGGCGCGATCGATGATGTCGCGCTCCTGCTCCTCGACCGCGACGGCCCCCTGCGGCCGGATCTCGCTCAGCAGCCGGCCGGCCACCGCGTCGGGACGGCTCACCCCCAGGAGTTCGGCCTGGGGCGGGTTGACCCGGCTGAAATGCAGCGACTGGTCCTTGAAGAAGATCGCGTCGGGGACGTTGTCCATCAGCGCGGCGAGCAGCCGGCGCTCGTGCTCCAGGGTGCGGCCCAGCCGCCAGCGGTCGGCGGCGGTGCGTACCACCACCTTGAGTTCCACCGGATTCCACGGCTTGGACAGGTAGGCGTGGATCTGGCCGAGGTTGACCGCCTTGACCAGGGCGTCGAGGTCGGAATAGCCGGTGACCAGGACCCGGGTGGCATCGGAGACCTCGCGGGCCCGCCCGAGGAATTCGGCGCCGCTCACCCCCGGCATGCGCTGATCCGACAGGATCACCGCCATCTCCTGCAATTCCAGGATCTTGAGGGCGGTTTCCGCGTCGCTCGCCGTCCAGATGGCGAACTCGTCCTCGAGCAGGTCGGTGATCGCGGTAAGGATCTGGGGCTCGTCGTCGACGACGAGGACGCATTCCTTGCCTGCCTTGCCGTCGGTCATAATGCCCCCTCCCCTTGATTATCCTTGGAGGCTGCGCGGAATGACGACGCGCACCTCGGTTCCCCGTCCGGGCTCACTGTCCACCTCGATGCGGCCATCGTGAGCCTGCACGATCTTGTAGGAAATCGCCAGACCAAGACCGGTACCCTGACCGACCGGCTTGGTGGTGAAGAACGGATCGAAGATCCGCTCCAAATTCTCCTTGGGCACGCCGCAGCCGGTGTCCCGGACGGCGATGACGAAGGAGGCGTCGTCCACGGCGGTCCGAATGGTCAGCGTTCCCCGCTCGCCCATGGCGTCGACGGCATTGGCGATGACGTTCATCAGCACCTGGTTGAGCTGGCCGGCGTAGCACCCCAGTTGCGTCTCGGGATGATAGTCGCGGACGACCTCGATGCGGTCGGCCATCTTGTGGCGCAGGAACAGCAGGACCGATTCCAGCGCGTCGGGAATGTTGACGGTCTTGAACTCGCCCTCGTCCAGCCGCGAGAACGTCCTCAGCTTCACCACCAGCTCCCGCACGCGCTCCAGCCCCTGGCCGGTGTCGGTGATGCGCGAGCGCGCCTTCTCCAGCCGCGCCCTCAATTCGGGCACCAGGCAGTCTCCGGCTTCGGTCAGCACGGCTCCCAGCCAGGATTCCACCGTGAACACGTTGGACAGGGCGAAGGACAGCGGATTGTTGATCTCGTGGGCGATGCCGGCGACCAACTGGCCGAGCGAGGCCATCTTCTCGTTCTGGATCAGCTGGACCTGGGTTTCGCGCAGCTTGAGATTGGCCTCCTCCAGCTCGCGGTTGGCCTTTTCCAGGCCCTCCGCCAGGGCGGCACGCGCCTCGGCGGCCTCCTTCTCGGCCTTGGCGCGCAGGGCCTCCATCTCGCGGACGCGGAATTCCTCGATGATGCGCTGGTTCTGCTCCAGCAGGAACTTGCGGCGCAGCAGAGCGCGCAGCCGGGCGCGCAGCACGCTCATCTCGGTCGACTTGCCGATGAAGTCGTCGGCGCCGGCTTCCAGGGCGCGGGCGACGTTCTCCTTGCTTTCGTAGGCCGACAGCATCAGCACGACCATCGGCGTCTCGGCGTCCGAGCGCATCTCGGTCATGGCCTTGCAGAAGGCGACGCCGTCCATCTCGGGCATCACCATGTCGACCATGACGCAGTCGAAATCGGCCTCCGCCAGCCGCTTCAAGCCCTCGGAACCGCCGGTGACCTGGGTGACCTCGCAGCCCTCTTCCCGTAGTTCGCTGGCCAGGCTCTCGCGCCAGGTCTGGCTGTCGTCGATCAGCAGTACGCGGGCGCGCCGGAATAGCGAGCGGGCGACGTCGGGAACGGCGTCCCGGCGGCGGGACTTGCGCAGCAGGTTGTGGACCCTGAGCAGCAGGATTTCCACATCCTCGGATTTGGAGACGAAATCGTCGGCGCCGCTCTCCAGGCCGTGGAGCTCGGTGGCCTGGGTCTCGTCGGCGGTCAGCATCAGGATCGGGATCGAGCGGGTGGCGAGATCCATGTGGACCTGGCGGCACAGCTCGTCGCCCTGGATGCCCGGCAGGTGGTAGTCGACGATCAGCAGGTCGGGCAGGCGTCGGTTGATCTCCTCCAGCGCCTCCTCGCCCGAGAACGCGCACAGGGTCTCGAACCCTTCGGTCTCGAGCACGTGCTGCAGCCTGAGCGCCTGGGTGGCCGAATCCTCGACCACCAGGATGAAGCGGCCGCTCCCGTTCATGGCTTGCCTCCCCTGTCGGCAAGATCGCGCAGCCGCGGCGCCACTCCGCCCAGCGGCAGCACCTCGCGCACCGCCCCCAGTTTGGCGGCGGCGGCCGGCATGCCATAGACGACGCAGGTGCTCTCGTCCTCGGCGATGGTGTAGCCGCCCGCCTTGTGCAGTTCCAGCAGGCCATCGGCACCGTCCGCCCCCATGCCGGTCAGCACCACGCCCACCCCGCGGCGCCCGACATCCTTGGCGATGGACGACAGCAGCACGGAGCCGGACGGCTTCTGGCTGCACACCGGCGGCGTATCGAGGACCACGAGGCGCCGCGATCGCATCGCGAGATGGCGGTCGGCGGGCGCCATATAGACGCAGCCGCGCTCAGGCACCTCGTCCGAGGACGCGATGCGCACGTGGAACGGAGTGACTGAGGACAGCCAGGAGACGAAGCCGTCGAGGAAACTGGAGGTGATGTGCTGCACCAGCAGGATCGGGAGCGGGAAGTCGGCCCCGAGCGATCCCAGCACCTGCGTCAGCGCCTGCGGCCCCCCGGTCGAGGACACGATGCCGACCACGGAATAGCTGGAGGACGGGGCGCGCACCGGCAGAGGCTCGGCGGTGCCGAAGCGCAGGCCACGGTCGATGCGCTGCGGCATCACCTTGACCTGGCTCATGATGGCCAATTGGGTGCACAGCCGCGCCGCCATGGCCTCGAACGCCACATTGGTCACGCCCACCGGCTTTTCCACCACGGCCAGCGCGCCGGCGCGCAGGGCATTCATGGCGATATTGAGCTCATCGTCGTCCACATTGGCCGCGACCACCACGATGGGGGTCGGCCGGCGGGCCATGATCTGCAGCGTGGCGTCCAGGCCGTTCATGCCCGGCAGGCGGATGTCGAGCGAGATCACGTCCGGCTGGACGATGTCCAGCATCGCCAGGGCTTCCTCGGCGGACTCGACGGCGCCGACGAGCTCGAAGCGCTCGTCGCTGCCGACGATGTGCTTCAGCAGTTCGCGCACCACCAATGAATCTTCGACAATGAGAACTTTGATCTTCATAGAATCTGGCCAACCGTTTCCAGAAGTTCCTTCTGGTCGAATTTTCTTTTCACCACATACGCATCGGCACCGAGTGCCAGCCCGCGCTCGCGGTCCTCACGGGCTTCAAGCGAGGTCACCAGGATCACCGGAACCTTCTTCAGCGCCTTGTCGCCCTTGATCGCCTGAAGCAGCCCGAACCCGTCGAGCCTTGGCATCTGCACATCCGAGATCACCAGATCGAAGTGCTCCGCCCTCAGACGATTGAGGGCCTCCAGTCCATCCACCGCCAGGCGGACGTGATAGCCATGCGCTTCCAGGATGCTCTTCTCCAGCGTCCGGGTGGTGAGCGAGTCGTCCACCACCAGGATGACCGGGATCTTCTGCTCGGCCGGCTTTTCCACCGTGGTCAGCACGCGGATCGAGCCGGACTTGCGGAAGGTCTCGACGATCTCGAAGGGGTTGAGCACCAGGGCTACCGACCCGTCCTCCATGATCATGCCGCCGGCGACCATGGTGCCGACCGCCGAGGGGACGCCGATGTCCTTGACCAGTCCCTCGCGGATCGCCACGAACTCGTCCACCGCCACGCCGACCCGGCGGTCGCCGTTCTTGAGCACCATCAGGGGCACCACGTTGCGGCTGACGGTCACCGAGGTCTCGCCCAGCGCCAGGAGATGCGCCAGCGACAGCAGCGGCAGTTGCTGGTCGCCCAGATAGACCACCGACTTGCCTTCCACCGTGTTCACCGCCTCGGCCGGCACGCGATACAGGCGGTCGACGCCCTCGGTGGGCAGGCCGTAGACGTGGCCCTGGCAGCCGACCAGGAACAGCCGCTGGCTGGTCACCGAGAGGGGCACCGACATGTGGAAGCGGGTCCCCGGCCCGTCGCCAAGGTCCTGGCGGGCGTAGACCTCGACGGTGCCGTTCATGGTGGTGACGGTCTCGCGCACCACCGAGAGCCCCATGCCGCGGCCGGACAGATCGTCCACGGCACGCGAGGTCGAGAAACCGGGGTCGAAGATCAGGTCGATCAGCGTCTGGTGATTGAGTTCGTCGGCCTCCTCGGCGTTGAACAATCCCTGCTCGATCGCCTTGTGGCGCACAGCGCCATAATCGATGCCGCGGCCGTCGTCCTCCACCACCACCGCCAGGCGGCCGTCGGCGACGGAGAAGCGCAGCCCGACCCGGGCGGTCACCGGCTTGCCGGCGGCGGCGCGTTCCTCGGGAAGCTCCACCCCGTGCGCCAAGGCATTGCGCAGCAGGTGCATCACCGGGTCCTTGAGCCCCTGCAGCACCAGGCGGTCGGCCTCGACGTCGAGGCCGGAGACCTGGACCTCGACCTGCTTGCCGAAATCGCGGGCGATGTCACGCACCATCTTGCGGAAGCCGCCGAACACGCTCTCGGCGGGAACCATGCGGGCGTCCCGGACCTCGGCCTGCAATTCGCCGCCGAGCTGGCGGAGCGTCCAGCCGGTGCGCTGCTGCATGCGGCGCGCCCCGCGGGTCTGGCGGGAAACGAAGCGGAACTGCGCTTCCAGCGCGTCCGCCTGCCGCTCCAACTGGATCGAGCGCTCGGGATCGTCGAGGGTGCGGGCAATGGACACCGCCAGCTTGCGCACGCGGCGCCATTGCTTGTCGGCGTCTGCCAGCCTGCGATCCACCTCGATGAGTTGTTCGGTCACCGCGCGCTGGTTCATCGTCTCGGTGAGCAGCTCGTTCGACGTGCGCAGCAGGCGGTCGAGATGGACGGCGCGGACACGCACCGTCTCCTCGGCCACCACCGGGGAGGCGGCGGGGGCCGGCTCGACCTCGGTCCGGGGCTCGGGCCTCAGGGCGGGCTTGGGCGAGACCGGAGCGGCCGGCGCAGGAATTGCCGCCTCGATCTCGCGGGGCACGACGGGCGCCGGCTTCGGCGGCGCGGCCGGCTTGCGCGTCGCCGGCTCCTCGCTGCCGCCGCCGGCAGCCAGCATGGCCTCGATGGCGGATACCGTTTCGACCGGGTCGGGGGCCACTTCGCCCGCCGCCAGCGCGGCCACCACGTCCTCGATGGCGTCGAGCGCCCGGCCGACCAGGGACAGGATGTCGGGCTCCAGCTTGAGATGGCCAGACCGCACGCGGGCGAACAGGGTCTCGAGTTTGTGGGCCAGGGTCTCGACCTGCGGCAGGTCGACGGCACGGGCCGCGCCCTTCAGGCTGTGGGCGCGGCGAAAAGTCTCGTCAAGTTGGGCGATGCCGCTGCCTTCCGTCCGCTTCGCCAGCTCGTCGAGCAGCTTGCGGATGGCTTCCAGGTGCTCTCGATATTCGACCTGGAAGGCGGCGAGCAGCCGTTCGCGGATGCCCATCAAAGCCGGTATTTCTCCAAGGTCTTGGCCAGCTGCTCACCCAGCTTGGACAGCTCCATCGACGCCTTCTCCAACTGCGCCGTGGTCGTCGCCGTCTGCTGGCTGGCCTGACGGATCTCGTGCAGGGCCTGGGTCACCTGCTCCAGGCCGATCTGCTGCTGGTTGGTGGCGCCGACGATCTGCTGGAAGGCGTGCACGCTTTCCTGGATGTTGTTGGCCATCTGCCGGATGACCTGCTCGGAAACGTTGGTCTTCTCGCGGCCGGTCTCGACGCGCTTCAGCGCCTCTTCGGTCAGCATCACCGAGGTGTTGATGCCCTTCTGGGTCTGTTCGAGGATGCCGCGCACCTGCGAGGTCGCCTCCTTGGCCTGGTCGGCCAGGTTCTTGATCTCGTTGGCCACCACCGAGAAGCGCCGGCCGGATTCGCGGGCGTCGGCGGCCTCGATGGCGGCGTTCAACGCCACCAGGTTCGACTGCTCGGCGATGTCGTTGACGGTGGCGATGATCTCGCCGACGGCCTGGGTGCGCTCGGACAGCTGGATGATGTTCTCGGCCACCGTCTCGGCCTGCTCGCGGATGGCCTCCATGCCGACCGAGGCGTCGTGGACGGCCTGCAGGCCGGCGTTGCCCGAGGTGGCCACCGCCTCGGCGGTGCCGGCGACCTGGCGCGAGCGCTCGGCCACCTGCTTCGAGGACAGATTGATCTGCTCGACGGTGGTGGTGATCTCCTGCACCGCCGCGGCCTGCTGCTTGGTCCCGGCCGCCTGCTGCTGGGTCGACGACAGGATCTGCGCCGCCGCCAGGGTCAGGTTCTCGCACACCTCGCGCGACTGGTAGGCGATCTCGCGCAGGCTCGCCAGCATCTCGTTGAAGGCACGCTGGAGCATGCCGAGCTCGTCGGCCGAGGTCACCTTCTGCGGCTCGATGCGCAGGTTGCCCTTGGCGATCTGGTACGCCGCCTCGGCGCAGGCCGCCAGCGGGTTGACCATCTGATGGCTGATGACGCTGCTGATGGCGATGCCGGCCAGGGCGGCGACGATGCCGGCGACGATCTGCAGGATGATGGCGCGGCTGATCATCTCCTCGGCGTCGCGGGTGAACATCTTCACCACCTGGTCGCTGGTCTGGGACACCTGGGCCTGGACCGCCAGCACATCCTTCAGCTTTTCGCCGCGCTTGGGATCGGACGCCGGCAGGGCCAGCAGGCGCGCCGCCTCGGCTTCCATCTGGCGGATCAGGGCGCCCTGCTCGGACAGCTTGGCGCGGATGGCGAGGTCGGTGGCCGGGCGCAGCAGGACGCGCTCGCCGGTCTCGATGTTGGCGACGGCCGAGCCGCCGTCGGAGAGCGCCGACAGCGTCTCGCGCAGCAACCGCGCCGTCGCCTCGAAATCGGCCTGCTGGCTAGAGCCCGCCAGCAGGACCTCCTTCATGTATTTCTGCGACAGCATGCGCTGGCGGCCGGCCAGGTCGGCGATGACCGAGTTCTCCTTCTGGCCGTAGATGGCCAGGGCGTTGAAGGCGATCAGGGCCGCCAGCACCACCGTGAACATGGCGGCCACGATTGTGAACTTGTGGCGGAGCTTGATGCGCTTCCACAGGGAGAACTGATACGTCGACATCTCTGTCTTTCCTTCAGATGGCGCGTCGGTAGTCGGACCGTCGATCCTGGAGCACGTCGAGCGCCAGGATCTGCCGGACATCGAGCAGGATGAGCGTTTCCGGGGTGATCCCGGCGACGAACCGCTGCGGCAGCCCGTTGGCGGCCTCGTGCGGCAGCGTCAGTCTGCCAGGGTCGATGAAGCGGATGCGGTCGAGCGCGTCGACGCGCAGGCCAACCTCGCGCGATCCGGTGCGGAGGTAGGCGACGTAATGGCGCTCGACGTTCTGGGGGACCGTCAGGCCCAGCATGGCGTGCAGGTCGAGGACGGGGCGGATCTCGCCGCGCACGTTGGTGACACCGAGCAGGTGCTGGGGCTGGCCGGGCACCGGTGTCCACAGCGCCAGCGGCATGACCTCGGTCAGTTCGGACAAGGCGAGGCCATAGGTCTCGGCCGCCACCGAGAAGCACAGGACCGGCTGGCCGGGGGCGCGCAAATCCTCGGGACCGGTCCGCACCGCCGCCAGCCGCTTGGCCCGGAGCTTGAGCACCTGCTCGACGAAGTCGGGATCGTCGACGCGAAACCCCGCCCCCGCCTGCGACTGCAAGCGGTCCACGAGGCTGCGGATTTCTTGCCCGGTCGCGGCGGTCATGATGCCCCGATCAGCTTGAGATGCATTCCGACGGTCTCACGCAGCTGGCCGGCGGTGATGTCGTCGCCGTCGGTGAAGGGGTGATCGTCGGCGAACCGCTCCAGCAGCGCCAGCACGTTGCGGAACGACCGCAAGGCGGCGTCCCGTTCGTCCTTGCGCCAAAGGAACAAGCCCAGGTGATAATGGGGCAGAACGAAGTGGCGGTCGAGATAAATGGCACGGCGGAGGGATCTTTCGCTCTCGTCGTTGTCCCCCAGCTGCTCGAGAACCAGTGCCCTGTAGAAATGAAGCTTCGCATCCAGGCTGTTCATCTCGATCAATCGATCGCAAGCCTTGATGGCCTCTTCCCACTGGCCGCGATCGGCCAGATCACGCAACGCCGAAATCTCGCCATGCGCCGGCGCGGCGACGGGACCGGGCGGGGCGGCCACGGGCAGCGGCGTCGGCGCCAGGGGCTTGCGCACCTGGATGGGCTTGGCCTTGTCGGGCACCGCCACCGGGGCGGCGGGCATGGCGGGCGGGCGGATGGATGCGGGCGCCGGCTGCGGATGGTCGATCCGCTGGTAGAGCACCGCCCCCGGGACGTTGACCGTCTGGAACGAGCGGAACAGGTCCTGGTTGGGCTCGGCGTGCCCCATCACCAGCCAGCCGCCGTCGACCAGGGTCTCGCGGAAGCACGGGACCAGCCGCTGGATCGTCTCGGGGCTGAAATAGATGACCACGTTGCGGCAGATGATGATGTCGAACCCGGCGATGTTGTCGAGGATCGACGGAAACCGGTTCCGCGTCAGGTTGTGGTACTGGAACGAGACCCAGGCCTTGTATTCCGGCCGGATCTGCCACTGCCGCCCCACCTTGGTGAAGCACTCTTCGCGGACGCTGTCCGGAGTGGCGCGGAAGGCCCAATCGTCGTAGCGGCCGTCACGGGCGCGAGCCAGGAATTTCTGGTTGATGTCGGTCCCGATGATCGAGACGTGCCAGCCGGCGATCTGCACGCCGAACTCGCGCTTGAGCATGATGGCGATGGAGTACGGCTCGGGTCCGGTGGCGCAGCCGGCGCTCCAGATACGGATGCGGCGGGCCGACCGGTTGCGCGCGATCACGTCGGGCAGGATGCGCTCCTTCAGCGCGTCGAACTGCTCCTTGTGGCGAAAGAAATACGTCTCGCCGATGGTGAGCTCGGCGACCAGCGCATCCATCTCCTCCTTGCCGCGACCGCCATCACCCAGGCAGGCAAGGTAATGCGCGCAGGTGGGCGAGCCGATGGTCGCCATGCGCTCGGAAACGATCCGCGCGAGGTCGTCGTCCTTGTCGGCGTAGAAGGCCATCCCGGTGGTGTCGATCACCAGGGATTTGAGGCTCGGGAAATCCGGGTCGGAAACGAGGGGGCTGGTCACGCCGGCTCCGCCAGTTCGGCCAGGCGCTGGTCGGCGCGGCTGCGGAAGTCGTCGAGCCGCTGCCGCTCCTCGGCCAGCAGCAGGTTCTCCCAGGACACCAGATGAATGACGCTTCCCCCCTCACCCGCCAGTTCGCCGGCCAGGCAGCCGTTGAAGGAAGAGGCCGGGTCGACGGGGATATGCGTGAAGGTGCCGGTGCGCTTGACGCCGTCCACATGCTCGACCAGCAGGCCGACGGGGTTGTCGCCGCGCATGATGAGGATGGAGGCTTCGAGGCCGAAGCGGCTGTCGGCCACCCCCATCAGCATGTCGAGGCGCAGCACCGGGATCGCGGCGCCGGCCAGATTGAGGATCCCTTCGACGAAGGATGGAAGCTGGGGCGGCTTGGCCAGCCAGGCGATGGGCACCACCTCGCGCACGTCATCGACCGGGATCGCGAACGCCTGTCCTCCGAGGCGGAAGATGACGACGCTGTCGAGGCCGGGGCTGGCATGCTGGCTCAAGCGAAAACTCCTTTTGGTGCTTATTCTTATAACCAAAAGGGTTAAGAGCGAGCAACGCCGATCAGGTCAGTCCGATGGCTCCGGCCAGCATGCGCACACCCTCGACTCCGGCCCCCACCACCACGGCCGCCACCACCATGATCGCCAGCAGGAAGGCGACCAGCGAAAAGCGGTTGTCGATGAAGAAATGGACCAGCGCCAGATGGAGGCGCTCGCCGGTGGAGCGGTTGCCGTAGAGCAGGCGGTCGAGCTGGCTTTTTCCTTGCCTCACCCGCTGCTCGGCCGGGCGGTCGACCCTGGCCGCGAACTCGCGCTGCCAGCGCGCCAGGTTCTCCATCGCCTCGTCGCGCGGCATGGGCGCCGGCACCGACTCGCCGACCCGGGCGGCGATCTTCTGGTGGCGCTCCAGGAACTCGCGGGTGAAGTTCAGATGCTCCTGCGCCGCCTGGCTGCGCGGGGCGTAGACGCACACCGGCAGCCGCGCCGTCGCCGCCTCGATCACCATGGTGTCGCGCGGGATCTCGGCGTCGTACACCGTGCCGCCCAGGCGCGAGCGGATCAGCTTGTTGATCTTCCTGGTGGTCGCGTTGCGGTCGTTGATGGTGAACAGCACGCCCTGGAGCAGGAGGTTCTTGTTCAGCCCCTCCTGCACGTACTTGATCGACGGCAGGGTGCGCATCAGCCCGTCATTGGCGTAGGGGGTGGCGGTGACCGGGATGATCACCGCATGGGCGGCCGCCAGGGCGTTGATCGGCATGATGCCGAGGGCGGGCGGGCAGTCGATGATGACATAGTCGCAGTCGAGCGCCGTATGCCCCAGGATGTTGACCAGGGTGCGCTGGGAATCCTTGAGTTCCGACAGCTTGATCTCGATGCCGGCGAGGTTGTAGGTCGACGGCAGGATGCGGACGTTTTCGAAGATGGTGGGAAGCAGGACGTCGTTCACCTCGGCCTGGCCGGTGAAGAGATCGTAAATGCCCCGCTTGACCGCCGGATCGACCCCGAGACTCTTGGTCGAATCGCCCTGGGAATCGAGGTCGATGACGATGACCGATTTCCCGTGGGCCGCCAGACAAACCGCAAGGTTGGTGCTGGTGGTGGTCTTGGAGATCCCCCCTTTTTGATTGAAAATGGCAACAATGTACGGTCGCATCCGCAAGTCGCCCGCCTTGGCTATTTCTGTTGTTTACTTTCTGTTTAAACCACGCACCCCTTGACCCATGTCCCTGTCTCTTTCGCCGGACCGCCCCTCTTTCCCGTCCCGGCCCAACAGCATGACAAGCTTAAGCATAGGACGCGAAACTCCGCAAGGAAAGACAGCCATCGGTCCATGCCGATACGCGACATCCAGTCAAATCAATCGGAATGATTTCGCGTTTGTTTAGGGCGCTTCGAAAAGCGGTTCACCACATATATATGGAACCAGGACGCCGGTCGCCATGAGTTGGAAGCCATAGGAGCGGGCGGCAAGCAGGTAGCCACAAACAAAAACGCCACCCGGACGAACCGGGTGGCGTTTGCCAATGGTCGTGGACCAGTCGCGACTCAAGGATAGCACCCGACCATGAACAGCTGGTTGTCGTAGGCCTTGACCCAGGTCTGCTTGGGGGCGAGCTTCTTGGTCACCGGATGGGTCCAGGTGTACTTGACCCAGGCGCCGCCCGGGCTGGCCTTGCCGGACTTGGCCATCTCCTGGATGATCATGGTGCCGTTGACGTCCTTGAGGCCGTAGAGGTCCTGGTTGTCGATCAGCTTGGGATTGACGGCGTGAACCTTGAACATGCCGTCGGGGGCGGCGACGATCACGTAGAGTTCGCCGTTGACCCACTCGGGGTTGCCCTTGTCCATGAAGTCGGCGTAGGCCTTGTCCTTGCCGGCCTGCTTGTAATGGGCGATGGCCTTGTCGACCAGGGCCTGGGCCGAGGAACACTCGTCGGCCAGGGCAGAACCTGCCTGCAGCGCGAACGTAACGGCCGCGGCGGCGGCCAGCTTGATGATGCTGTTCACGACGTCCTCCTGATGTGCTGACTGGGATCTTGATTGATCACGCCGATTTGAGCTTGCTGACCAGCTGGTCGACCTCGGTCTGCAGGCGCCCGAACTCGGACACCAGCGTTTCGGTGGTCGAATGGACGTTGGCCGCGGCATTCCCCACCTCGCCGGCGACCCGGCGTACCTCGCCGATGCCGTGGGTGACGGTGCGGGTGCCGTCCGCCGCCTGACTGACCGAGGAGCTGATCTCGCTGGTCGCCCGGCCCTGTTCGGCCACCGCCTGGGCGATCACCGACAGCGCGTCGGAGACCCGGCCGATGGTGGCGACGATGCCGTCGATCGCCAGCACCGCCTCGTCGGTCGCGCTCTTCATGGCGCTGATCTCGCCAGCGATCTCCTCGGTGGCGCGTGCCGTCTGGTTGGCGAGGTTCTTGACCTCGCTGGCGACCACGGCGAAGCCCTTGCCGGCATCGCCGGCCCTGGCCGCTTCGATGGTGGCGTTCAGGGCCAGCAGGTTGGTCTGGCTGGCGATGTCGTTGATGAGGTTGACCACCTCGCCGATCTTCTGCGACGCCTGGGTCAGGCTCTTGACCGTCTCGTCGGTGCGGGCCGCCTCCTTGACCGCCTCGTCGGCGACCCGCGAGGATTCGCTGACCTGGCGGTTGATCTCTGTGATCGAGCCGACCAGGCGTTCCGCCGCCTGGGCCACCGTCTCGACGTTGCCGTTGGCCGCCTCCGACGATGCCGCCACCTGGGCGGTCTGGTCGATGGCGGTCTCGGCGTTGGCGGCCAGCACCTCGGCCTCGCCCCGGATGGCGTCGGCGGCGCTGGAGGCGGCGCCGACCGCGGTGCGCACCGTGCGCTCGATCTCGCCCGCCAGCTCGTTCATGGTCTGGCGCTTGGCCTGCTCTGCCTTGCGCGCCAGCTCCGCCTGTTCCTCGGTGAGGCGGTGGACGCGGACGGCATTGTCCTTGAACACCTGGACCGCGGCGGCCATGGCGCCGATCTCGTCCTTGCGCCCCACCGCCGGCACCACCGTGGAGAGATCGCCCTGGGCGAGGCGCTGCATGGCGCCGGTCATGCCGCCGACCGCGCTGGAGATCGCCCGGGTGAGGACGACCGAAATGGCGCCCAGCACCAGAATGGCGCTGATATTGAGGCCGATGAACAGCGCGGTGGTCGACGAGGCCGAATCGGCGGCCATGGTCTTGTTTTCCGAGACCAGACGGCTTTCGGCGGCGATCATCTTCTGGGTCTCGGCCATCAGGGCCTGGAAGCTGTCCTGCGCCGTCCACATGAAGGACACGGCGGCGGTGAAATCCAGCTTCTGCATGGACAGCACCTGGGCGGTGTTCTGCTTGTAGAGGGCCAGGGCCTGCTCGATGCCCTTGAGCAGGGCTTCTTCCTCGGCGGTGAGCTGGCCTGAGACGCGGAAGGACGCCAGCACCGCCTCGGCGTTCTTGACCGCCGCGTTGAAGCTGGTCTCGACCACCGCCATTTGCTTCTCGTCGACGCCGGCGGAATTCCAGGTCAACAGGCGGTAGAGATCGGAGTGCGCCCCCTGGATCACCCCCGCCAGTTCGCCGGTGCGCACCGACTTGGCGAAGGAGACGTTGGCGATCTCCTCCAGGGCCCGCTGCTGGCTGCCAAGTCCTCGCATGCCGACGACAGCTATTACGATCATCCCCAGGGTCGCAACCACCGGCACGATAGCAATCTTCGCCCGGATTTTCATGTCGTCGAGAAAGTTCATGCCTCCCCCCAGGGCGGATACGAACGCCGGTCTTGGTCGTTCATATCACGCCCATGAGTTGACGGCGATTCTAAACTTCCCCATACGATAGCATTATATCAACTTGCAGGGGCGGTGGCCCCGGCCCTGATTTTCCGTTTGCGCGCCGGCTCGCTGGCGTTGCGCTCCACTTCCGCCGGGGTGAGGGTGCGGCCGTCGCGATAGGCGGCGATCACCGCATCGGCGGCGTCCCAGCCCTCGTCGATCGAGCGGTCGAGGTTCGAGTAGGTCCAGTCGTAGTTGACGTTGGCCGCCACCGGGATCTCGATCACCCGGATATCGGGCCGGGTGGCCCGCACGTGATGCTTGAACAGCTTGACGTCGTCCTCGCTGGTGGTGGCGGCGAACAGCATCACCAAATTGTTGAGGGCGTCGACGAGGTTCTCCGGCTTGCGGACCTGCTTGAGGTCGAGGATGCGGCTGACCCACACCTCCTCGAGGTCGGGATGGTTGCGCAGCAGGTCCTCGAAGTTGACGGTGTCGACGGTTGCCCCCTCGCAATAGGTCTTGCCGTCCAGCGTCACCGGCTCCTCGATGAAGGGCAGAGCCGAGCAGGCGCACAGCGTCTCGGCGCTGATCGGCGCGTATTTGGGATTGCGGTTGCTGAACAGCTCGAGGCGGTCGTCGGTGAGGTTGTAGGCGTTGTGATAGAGGACCGGCTTGCCGGGCAGGTAAAGGTTGTCGAAGTTCAACTGAGCCAGGAAGGCGCTGTCCGGGTAGTAGATGCGCGACAGCCCCCGCGTCTTGCTCTTGTAGATCCAGCTCGTCATGAAGCGCGTCCACGGATGGACCGCCATGATCTGGTTGAGCATCAGGCTGTTGAGATTGGCCGGCGACCATTGCCGCGGATCGGTGGCAAACGACAGCACGTCCTCGGCCGCCGCGGCGATGGCGTCGGGCACCACCAGGTTCTCGTAGCTGCGCGGATCGATCAGGAATTCGACGGCATTGCGGGCCGCCGACTGGAAATCGGGGGCGAACGGCGCCGCGATCGGGAACTTGTCGTAGACGGTGTCCGGCCGGAAGATCTGGCGGAAGAACTCCATGGTGGTGTCGAGCTCGCGTCCCTCCCCCGCCTGGTTCCAGCAGATGCCCAGCCAGGCCCCGATGCACGACAGGGACCACACATCGAAGCGGATGTCGTCCTCTTCGTAAATGCGCTTGAGCGCGCCGATGCTGAGCCCGACCGCCGGCCCGCCTCCGGCCAACGCGATTGCACGCTTCACCATGTGAGCCCCCTGCAGTCCGATGTTGCTCCTTAAAGTACCTCGAACACCCCATTCGCCTCTACATATGCGGGTGTCCTGGGGTATATGACCAATGGCAGGCTCCGCTCGGACCCGGGCGCGGAAGTATCTTTACCAATCCGGTATATGATATCGATCAATTGGGGTAGGGCCAGAACGGTCAAAGGGGAAGAGGGTATGCTGCACGTCCTTAGGAACGCCCGCATCCGCACGCGTGTGGGCTTGGCTTTCCTGCCTGCTCTGCTGGGTCTGTTCGCCGCCTGCGGATTACTGCTGGCCTCCGCCTGGCGCGATTGGCGCGACATGGACGCCCTTGAACGGCTGACGCGCCTGGGCCCGACCGTCAGCGCGGTCGTTCACGAGCTTCAGCGCGAGCGTGGGGCTTCCGCCGGCTTCATCGGCGCCCGCGGCGAGGGGGTGTTCGCGCGCAGGCTCGAAGACCAGCGCAAGGCCGCCGATGCCGCCATCGCCGCCCTGGAAACCCGCCTCGCCTCCTTCCCCGTCGAGGATTACGGCCCGGCCTTCGCCGGCAAGCTGGGGAACGCCCGCAAGGCGCTTGCCGGCCTGGGCTCCATGCGATCGGGGATCTCGGCCTTGTCCGTCGAGATCGGGCCGGCCGCGAAATACTACAGCGACACCGTGGCGCTGATGCTGGACGTGGTGGCCGAATCGGCCACTCTCGGCACCAACAAGCGGCTGGGGCAAATGGTCACCGCCTATGTGGCCGTCCTCAACGTGAAGGAGCGCACCGGCCTTGAACGGGCCCTGGGCTCGAACGGTTTCGCCGCCGGCCATTTCGACCCCGCAACCTATCTGACCTTCGTGAAGCTGGCGGGAGAGCAGAAGGCGTTCCTGGAAACCTTCCGCGCCAACGCCACCGTGGAGCAGCGGGCCTTCTACGACCGCACCGTCCAGGGCGCGGGCGTCGAAGCGGTCGAACGCATGCGGACCACCGGATGGAGCGCGCCGTTCGCCGGCGGCACGGGCAGCGTCACCGCCAGCGAGTGGTTCGACGCCATCACCACCAAGATCGATCTGCTGAAGGCCGTGGAGGACCGCCTCGCCGCCGACGTGCTCGATTTCGCCGACCGCAGCGGCGACGCCGCATTTCGGCAATTGATCCTGCTCGCGGTGGCCACTGGCCTGGTTGTCGCCGTCACGCTCGCCATCGGCTGGGCGGTCACCCAGGGAATCGTACGGCCGCTGACCGCGATGGCCACCGGCGTCGGCCGTCTGGCTGCCGGCGAGCAGAACGTGGTCATCCCCTGCCTCGACACCCAGGACGAAATCGGCGCCATCGCCAGGTCCCTGTCGGTGATCCACGAGACCGGGGTCAAGGCCTGCCGCATCCAGACCGCCCTCGACAACCTGTCGGGCAACGTCATCATGGCCGACGCCGAGAACCGCATCATCTACGTCAACCGCCGCTTCGACGAGATGTGCACCCGCTTCGAGAGTGACTTCCGTGCCCAGCTGCCCAAGTTCCGCGCGGCGGCGATGATCGGCACCAGCATCAACGACTTCTGCCCCGATCCCGAGCGTCACCGCCGCATGCTGGCCGGGCTGACCGGAACTGAACAAGCCCGGGTGACGATGGGCAGCCGCATTTTCGATGTCGCGCTCACCCCCGTCGTCAACGGGGCCGGTGACCGCCTCGGCACGGTGGCGGAATGGATCGACCGCACGGAACAGCTGGCCACCGAGCAGGAGGTCACCCGCCTGGTCGACGCGGCGGTGGCCGGCGATTTCAGCCAGCGCCTCCAGACCCAGGGCAAGGAAGGCTTCATGCTGGCCCTGTCGGGGGGCATCAACCGCCTGGTCGAGACCGTCGAGGCCGGCCTGGCCGACATCAACGCGGTGCTCCATGACATGGCCGAAGGCGACCTGACCCGGCGCATGGCCGGCAGCTACCAGGGCGCGTTCCAGCAACTGCAGCAGGATGCCGGCCGCATGGCCGAGCGGCTGGCCGGCGTCATGGGCGACATCACCCGCACCGCCGCCAGCGTCAAGCAGGCGGCCAGCGAAATCGCTGCCGGCTCCTCCGACCTTTCCGCCCGCAGCGAGCAGCAGGCCTCCAGCCTGGAGGAAACCGCCGCCAGCATGGAAGAACTGTCGGCCACGGTGCGTCAAAACGCCGCCAACGCCGAGCAGGCCAACCAACTCGCCATCGGCGCCCGCGACGTGGCCGCCGGCGGCAGCGCCGTGGTGAGCGACGCGGTCGCCGCCATGGCGCGCATCGAGGCTTCGTCCCAGCGGATCGAGGACATCGTCGGCATGATCGACGAGATCGCCTTCCAGACCAACCTGCTGGCCCTGAACGCGGCCGTCGAGGCGGCGCGCGCCGGGGAGGCGGGCCGCGGCTTCGCGGTGGTGGCCGAGGA
>JBLNCP010000017.1:0-51622 GCA_050260775.1 Solirubrobacterales bacterium
TCGGAAGGTGGCTGCACCACTACAACCACGGCCGGCCCCATGCTAGCCTCGGCGGACGGCCACCGATCAGCCGTCTTCAGGCAGCCGCCGCCTGAACAACGTCATTGGAAACGACATCTAGGCCCGGGCGGGCCGATCCTACCCCGATCGCGGCATTCCATCCCCGCCCGCCGCCACCATCTGGCCCAACATGCAAGCATGGAGGGCGCGATGGGCGGCGGCGGAGCGATGGACGACGACGATTACGGCTACAACGACAATCTGGCGGAAGCCAACGACGCCGAGTTCGGCGACGACGCGCATGCGCTCATCCTCGCGCCGATGGCCGAGGGGGTGGCCAGCTCGGCCTCGGATGCCGACGAGGCGCTGGCGCTGTGCCGCGATGTGGCGGCGGCCGAGGAACTCGACGACGACGATCTCGGGCGCCTGATCGGGATGGTCGAGGCGCGCACCGGCTGGGATCTGCCGCGCGAGGGCGGGGCGGTTTAGATCCGTCATTCCGACGACCATCGGGAGTAGGTACGGCGCCGCCACGACGGAAGGCCGGTACACGGGGCCCGTCGCATCCGCTCGGGGTGACACTCTCCCGGTCATCCCGACGACCATCGGGAGGAGGGAGCTCGTACGGGTCCGCCACGATGGGAGGCTGGCACACGAGGCCCCTCGCATCCGCTCGGGGTGACACTGTCCCTATCATCCCGACGACCACCGGGAGGAGGGACGGGTCCGTCACGATGGGAGGCCGGCACACGAGGCCCCTCGCGTCCGCTCGGGGTGACACTCGGGGTGACAGGCGGGGGGTCAGCAGCCCGCGTCCGAGTTCGGTACTTCGTGCTCCCAGCGCGAGGCGAGGGCGTCGTCGCTGTCGCGGGCCTCGACCCAGTGGTCGCCCTGGGTGGTGTGCTCCACTTTCCAGAACGGCGCCTTGGTCTTCAGCCAGTCGATCAGGAAGTGGCAGGACTGGAACGCCGCCTCGCGGTGGGCCGAGGCGGTGGCGACCAGGACGATGCGGTCGCCCGGTGCCAGCCGGCCGTAACGATGGATGACCAGGGCGTCCTCCAGCGGCCAGCGCCGGCGCGCCTCGGCCTCGATCGCCTCCAATTGCCGCTCGGTCATGCCGGGGTAGTGCTCGAGCGTCATGCCGCGCACGCTCTCGCCGCTGGCGGCATCCTCGCCGACATAGTCGCGCACCAGCCCGAGGAAGGTGCAGATGCCGCCGACCTTGGTGTTGCCGGCGGAGAACCGCTCGATCTCGGCGCCAGGGTCGAAATCCTCACGCTGGACGCGGATCATGGTCAGCCTCCCGTCACCGGTGGGAAGAAAGCCACCTCGTCTCCCGTCTTCACTGGGGCGTCGAGCCCCACATAGTCCTGGTTGACCGCCACCCGCACCACCTTGAGGTCGTCGAGCGCCTCGGCGTGTCCGGAAGAACGGCCCTTGAGCCAGCCGATCAGGCCCCTCACGTCGGTCACCTCGGGCGGCGGCT
Organism: Solirubrobacterales bacterium; assembly: GCA_050260775.1. GTDB lineage: Bacteria > Pseudomonadota > Alphaproteobacteria > Rhodospirillales > Magnetospirillaceae > CALABS01. Next base: position 1,487 of record JBLNCP010000017.1, read on the forward strand.
GGACGTCTTCTTCGCCGATCCCGGTCTTGGCGCGCAGCCAGGCGAAATACAGCACCTTCACGGCCAGGAACTCCCTTCAGGCGATATGGGCGGACAGGCCGGTGCGCTCCAGGATGAAGCGACCGATGGCTTCGGCGTCGTCCAGCGAGAGACGCTCGACGGTGAGGCCCGGGACCTCGTCCGGCGAGGCCACTGCCTCGACCAGGGGATCGTCGGCGAACATGGGCGGGCGCCCCAGTGCGGCGCGCCAGACCTCGACGCGGGGATGGGGCCAGCGGCGGAAGCCCTCGACGAGCACCAGATCCACCGGCGTCATGCGGGCGAGGAGCTCGTCCATCTCGAATTCGGGCCGGCCGCGGTACTCGTGCATCAGCGCCCAGCGCTTGGCGCTCGCCACCAGCACCTCGGAGGCGCCGGCCTCGCGGTGACGGTGGGAATCCTTGCCGGGGATGTCGACGTCGAAGCCGACATTGGCTTGCTTGATGGTGGAGACCTTGAGGCCATGCGCCGACAGCCAGGGCACCAGCCGGATCAGCAGCGAGGTCTTGCCGCTGCCCGAATGGCCCGACAGGCCGTAGACGCGCATGGACGGGCTCACCCGGCGCGGCGCGGCTGGGCGCCGCCCTTGCCGTCGGTCTGGGTGGCCGTGGCATCGGCGCGCAGGTGCTTCATGCCGGCCTGCAGGTAGTCCCAGCCGGTGATCAGGGTAAGCAGCGCCGCGGCCCACAGGCAGACCTCGCCGATCTCGCGCACCGGCAGGCTCGGCGGGCCGGCGTCGCCGACCAGCAGCACCGGCAGCGCCACCATCTGGATGCCGGTCTTCCACTTGGCCAGCCGGGTGACCGGCATGCCGACGCGGATCTCGGCCAGGAATTCACGCAGGCCCGAGACCAGGATCTCGCGCAGCAGGATCACCAGCGCCGGCAACTGGCTGAGGCTCGACACCCGGTCGAAGGCGACCAGCATGAACAGCACCGCCGCCACCAGCAGCTTGTCGGCGATGGGGTCGAGGAAGCGGCCGAAGGCCGAGGTCTGGTTGCGGGTCCGGGCGAAGTAGCCGTCAAGCCAGTCGGTGACCGCGGCGACCACGAACAGCCCGCACGCCGCCCAACGCGCGGTGGCGCCGTCCACGTAGAACGTGGCGATCACCAGCGGTATCACGACGATCCGCGACAGGGTCAGCAGGTTGGGGAGCGAGGTCACCATGGAAACGGCCTTGTTGGAGGCGGGGCCGATATTAGCCCTGGGGGTGGAAGTGATCATAGATTTTTTTGGCCATGCCGCGGGAAATCCCGGGCACCGCTTCCAGATCGGCCAGGCCGGCGTCGGCCACCTCGCGGGCCGAGCCGAAGTGATGGAGCAGCGCCTTCTTGCGCCGAGCACCGATGCCGGCCACCTCGTCCAGCAGCGATTGCGTCATGCCCTTGGCCCGGCGGGCCCGATGGGTGCCGATGGCGAAGCGGTGGGCCTCGTCGCGCAGCCGCTGCAGGAAATAGAGCACGGGGTCGCGGAGCGGCAGCGAGAACGGCTCGCGCCCGGGGACGAAGAAACGCTCGCGGCCGGCGTTGCGGTCGGGTCCCTTGGCGATGGACGCGATGGCCACGTCGTCGACGCCGAGGTCGGCGAACACCTCCAGCGCCGCCGCCAACTGGCCCTGGCCGCCGTCGATCAGCACCAGGTCGGGCCACAGCCCGCGATCGCGATCGGGGTCCTCCTTCTGCGCCCGCTTGAAGCGGCGGGTCAGCACCTCGCGCATCATCCCGTAATCGTCGCCCGGGACCAGTTCGGTCGAGCGGATGTTGAACTTGCGGTAGGACGACTTCATCAACCCGTCGGGGCCGGCGACGATCATGGCGCCCACGGCGTTGGTGCCCTGGATGTGGCTGTTGTCGTAGACCTCGATGCGCGAGGGCGGGGCGTCGAGGCCGAACAGCTCGCCCACGCCCTGCAACAGCTTCACCTGCGCCGAGGATTCGGCCATGCGCCGCCCCAGCGCCTCGCGGGCGTTGTCCCAGGCGTGCTCGATCAGGCGCTTGCGGTCGCCCCGCTTGGGCTGGGTGACCACCACCTTGCGCCCGGCCTTTTCCGACAGGGCTCCCGCCACGATGGCGCACTCGGCGGGTTCGTGGCTGACCAGGATCTCGCGGGGCGGCACCTTGTCGGCATAGAACTGGCCGAGGAAGGCGGCCATGACGTCGGCCGCCTCGGCGTCCTGGGCGTGGGCGGGGAAATAGGCGCGGTTGCCGTAGTTGCAGCCCGAGCGGAAGAAGAACACCTGGACACAGCTCTGGCCGCCGGCCTGATGCAGCGCCACCACGTCGGCCTCTTCCACGTCGGCCGGATTGATGTCCTGGCGCGCCTGGATCTGCGTCAGGGCGCGGATGCGGTCGCGGACCTTGGCCGCCTCCTCGTATTCCATGCGCTCGCTGGCCTCCTCCATGCGCCGCGCCAGGTCCTTCTGGATGCGCTGGCTGTGGCCGGACAGGAAGGCGCGCGCCTCGTCGACCAGTTCCATGTACGCGTCATGGCCGATGCGGTCGACGCAAGGCGCCGAGCAGCGCTTGATCTGGAACAGCAGGCAGGGGCGGGTGCGGCTGGCAAAGACCGAGTCCGAACACGAGCGCAGCAGGAAGGCGCGCTGCAGCGCCGACAGGGTCTGGTTGACCGCGCCGGCCGAGGCGAAGGGGCCGAAATACTCGCCCTTGCGCGAGCGGGCGCCGCGATGCTTGAGCACCTGCGGCCAGTCATGGTCACCGGTGACCAGGATGTGCGGGAAGCTCTTGTCGTCGCGGAGCAGGATGTTGTAGCGCGGCGCCAGCTTCTTGATCAGGTTGCTTTCCAGCAGCAGCGCCTCGACCTCGGTGTGGGTCACCACCACCTCCATCGAGGCGGTCTCGGCGATCATGCGCTGGATGCGCAGCGTCTGGCGGTCGGGGCGGGCATAGGCCACCACCCGCTTCTTGAGGTTCTTCGCCTTGCCTACGTAAAGGGCATCGCCCTTGACGCTGAGCATGCGGTAGACCCCGGGCGAGGACGGCATGGTCTCCAGGTTCTTCTCGATGACGGCCACGCCCAGGCCGAGGGGGCCGGGGAGGGAGGCCGCGGTCTCGGCCGCTTCGGGTATGTCCTCGGGGGTGGTCATCGCTTTGGTACTCGTCCAAACGTCGGAACCTGGTCACGGAGCCGGTCTATCCCCTGCCGAGGGGAATATCCACCGAATCTGTGGAAAACTCTGTTGGCAACTTTGGGGCAGATGGCTGAGGCCCCAGAATCCCTAAGGGGTTCACCGCCTTGCCCATTTTCTGGGCAGAAATACACTATCCTTATTTTTCAATGAGTTAACGCTTGTCAAGCGTAAACAACTTGTAAAAGATGCCGGTCTCCGCCGGGGCCACTTCCTAGTGTCGGCTGCTGCCTGGGTTGCAGGCGACCTGTGCAAAACTTTGGTATCCGCGGAAGGAATCAAGGGATTCCAAGACTCTCCGGGGTCTACGACCATCGGACGATGCTGCAATGCGCAATCATTCGTCGTTGGAGCCGTGGCCCGGTGCCCAGTGCAGGTGCTGACCGCCGTCCAACGCGATCATCTGGCCGGTCAGCGACCGGCTGGCCAGGATGAAGCGGACGGTGGCGGCGATCTCCTCGGGCGACGTGCCCCGGGCCAGGGGGAGCTCGGAAACCTGGGCCGCGAACTGTTCCGCGCTCTGTCGCCGGCTGGGCAGGGCCGGCCCCGGACCGATGCCGACGACGCGGATCCTGGGGGCCAGGGCCAGGGCCAGGGTCTGGGTCAAGGTCCACAGCCCGGCCTTGCTCAGGGTGTAGGTGGTGAAGTGCGGCGTCAGGTTCCAGACACGCTGGTCCAGCAGGTTGACCACCACGCCCTCGGCAGCCTCGTCCAGCCGGCGCGCCAGCTCCTGGGTCAGGACGAAGGGGGCGCGGAGGTTCACCTCCATGTGCAGGTCCCAGTCGGCGCGGGTGGCGGTCAGCGCCTCGTCGCGCTCGAAGGTAGACGCGTTGTTGACCAGCACCCCGATCGGCCCCACCGCCGCCTCGGCGCGGGCGATCAAGCTGGAGGTTTCCTCCTCGCGGCGCAGATCGGCCCTGACGGCGGCGGCGCGACCGCCAGCGGCCTGGATCGCGGCCACCACCGCGTCGGCCTCCGTCTCCGAGTCGCCGTAATGGACCGCGACCGCGAAGCCGGCCTCGGCGAGGTCAAGCGCGATGGCCCGGCCGATGCGGCGGGCGCCGCCGGTCACCAGGGCGGCACGGGGAAGGGCGGAAGAAAACGACGCTGGCATGGGGTCCGAGCATGACGAAGCCGTCGTGCCGATGCAAGGGCGCGTCGGCCGCTGGCATGGCGGGGAGTCAGGCCGTCGCCGCCACCGGCCGGGGGGCGGGCTTGCGGACCTTCAGCACCTGCACCGGCGGCCGCGCCCGCTCGGCGGGCACCCGTTCCAGCGCCTGGGCGAAGGCGCCGCCATGCGCGGGGCGGGCGGCGGGATCGGGGTCGGTAGCGGAGCGCACCAGCTCGACCAGTTCAGCCGGCTGGCCCTCCAGGTGGGCGGGGCCGCTGGACAGGTCGGGCAGGGTGCCGGTCAGCATCCGGTAGGCCAGGACGCCGAGCGAGAAGATGTCGGCCTGCGGCCCGACCCCGGTGGCGTTCTCGCGCTGCTCGGGGGCGCAGTATTCGGTGGCGCCGATCCAATGGTCGGGCAGCGGCGGGTTGCGCTCCGGCAGCTTGACCATGGAGAAGTCGCACAGCTTGGCCACGCCGTTTTCGCGGGCGGACAGCAGGATGTTGGAGGGCTTGAGGGCGCGGTGGACCATGCCGCGGCGATGCAGGGCGTTCAGTCCCGACGCCAGCTGCTTGAGCAGCATGACGGCGCGTGCGAACGGCAGGCGGCGCGGCCGGTCGTGCTCGGGCGCGTCGGTGTCGGCGCCGTCCTTGCCCATCTCCCACGCCAGATGCGCGGCCTGGAACGGCATCACGAAGTACGGACGGCCATCCTCCAGATGCTCCAGCGACTTGACGCCGACCACGTAGGGGTGGTCGATCGCCGCCAGGGCGCGGGCCTCGACCGTGAAGCGGCTCATCCATTGCGCGGGGCTGAGCGGGCTGGCCTCGATCCGCTTGGGTTCGAACAGTTTGACCGCAACGGGGACCATGAGGTCGGGATCGTGACAGAAGAAGATGCGGGCATAGCCCGACGTCACCGCAACCTTATGAACGACGTACTTCCCGATACGATCCATCTTCGCATGCCTCCCCGGCGGCCTCCGGCCGCCTGTCCTTCCCGGCGAGGATAATACCATCGTTTATTGGAAGTCGCCCTAGGCGTTTTGTGAGATGGATGAAGGTCACAGCGGAGACAGCGCAAAAGAAAAGCCCGCTCCCCGAGGGGAGCGGGCCATTGAGGTCCGCCTAGTCTACCACTTCAAGTGTTCGACATGGTCCATGGTGACCTCGTGGTCGCCAGGGCCCTCGACGCGGTAGGTGGCGTTGGGATCCAGCTCGGCGGTGCCGTGCTGCTGATTGCCCAGGTCCACGTCGGTCCAGCTGCCGTCGGCATGCTGGATCTGCAGGTTGAAGTCGTTGCCCATGTCAGAGACGTCGACCCAGTCGCTGCCCGAGCCGCCATGCACCACATCGTGGCCCTGGCCAAAATCGAACAGGAAGGTGTCGTCGCCGTCGCCGCCATTGAGGACGTCGTTGCCCTTGCCGCCGTCGATGGTGTCGTTGCCGGTGCCGCCATCGACCACGTCGTTGCCACCGCCCGCATGGATGACGTCGTTGCCGGCGCCGCCGTTGAGGGTGTCGTTGCCGCCGCCCGAGCCTTCCTTGATCTTGCCGTGGCTCATCTTGGCGTCGCCGTAGATGACGTCGTTGCCGTCGCCGCCATTGATGACATCGTCGGACTTGGAGGCACCGCCGCTGCTGCCGCCGCCGCTGCTGCCGCCCTTGCCGCCCAGCAGCAGGTCGTCGCCCGAGGTTCCCTGGATGTTGTCGGCGCCGCCGCCACCCGAGATGGTGACGCCGGGCACCGCCGAGGTGTCGTGGGAGTCGCTGACCGCCCACACCTGGGTGTCGCTGGTGTCGCTGCCGTCGGTGGCTTCCGCGGTGACCTGGGCCTTGATCTCCTCGCCCTTGCCGTCGGTGACGGTGAACGAGACCGAGCCGTCGTAGTGCTCGTTGGTGTTGAAGGTGTAGCTGCCGTCGGCGTTGTGGACCAGCGTGCCCTCGTTGCCGGAATAGCCGACGGTGGCGCCGTCCAGGTGGCCGATGTTGATGGACAGGTGCTCCGAGCCGTCGCTGTCGGTGGTGTGCGAGTTCACCGTTAGGGTGTGGGTCTCGGTCTGGCCGGTGATGTGGCTCGACAGGTCCAGCGAAACCGCCGAATCCTTGCCCGCCAGCTTGACGGCGCCGTCATGGATGTTGGCGCCCTTGATGGTGGTGCCGGTCTCGGCCTCGATGGTCACCCCGTTGACCTCGACCTTGTCGACGTTGATCTGCTTGCCGCCGTCGGTGCTGACGATCTTCAGCGCTCCGCCGCCGGTCAGCAGGGAGTTGTCGACATGGTCCAAGGTGAAGGTCTTGAAGTCGCCGTCCTTGGCGACGCTGAAGCTGCCGACCTTGGTGTCGCCGATGTAGACGTCCATCGGCGCGCCGTCCTTCTCGGCGTCGGCGTAGATCTTGATGGTGTTGCCGGCGGCGCCGACGGTGCCGATGTGGCCACCGGAGGTGGTGGTGGTGTCGCTGAAGCTGGCCGAGAGGGTCGGCTTGTCGGCCACCGCCTCGACCTTCATCTCGGCGGTCGCGGTGGTGGTGTAGGTGCCGTCGGAGACCGTGGCGGTGACGTTGACGCTGCCGCTGTAATCGTGGGTCGGCGTGAAGGTGAAGGTGCCGTTGTGGTTGTCGGTGAAGCTGCCGTGGTCGGCGGTGAGGCCGGTCACCGACAGCTTGTCATCCGCGTCGCTGGCGACCTTGAACGAGTGGCCGTGGCCGTCGTTCAGATAGAGGTCGCTGCCGCCCGAGCCGTTGTCGACCGATTGCACCGTGTAGGTGATGGACTGGTCCTCGCGGGTGCCGGTGATGGCCACATGCTGCTGGGCGAGCGGCACGTCGTCGGTGGTGTCGACCACCTGCAGGTGGGCGCTGTCGCGGGTGTAACCGCCGTCCTTGTCCACCACGTCGTACGACACGTTGACCGTCCCCGAGAAATTCTCGCCGGGGGTGAAGGTGTAGGTGCCGTCGTGGTTGTCGACCAGCGTGCCGTTGTCGGCGCTGACGTTGGCGACCGATAGGTCCTTGCCGTCCTCGACGTCGATGGCGTTGCCCAAGAGTTCGGCCTTGGTGAAGGTCACCGCGCCTTCGTTGTCGGCGCTGCCGAGATTGACGCTGCCCGTCACCGTGGGGGCATCGTTGACCGAGGCCAGGTCCATGGTGGCGGTACCCGACACATGCCCGCCCTGGCCGTCCTCGACGGTGTAGGTGAAGCTCACCTCGCCGTGGTAGTTGGCCTCGGGGGTGAAGGTGATGGTGCCGTTGCCGTTGTCGACGATGGTGCCATGGGTGGCGTGGATGTCGGCCGCCGACAGGGTGCCGCCGTCGATGTCGGTGGCATTGGCCAGCAGGTCGGCCTTGCTGATGATCACCGAAGTGTCCTCGGTGCCGCCCTTCAGCGTGACGTCGCCGGCCGTCGGGTCGTCATTGACCGAGGCGATCTCCAGGGTCGCCGAATTCTGCGTGGAGATGCCGTCCGAGCTGGTGACGGTGTAGTCGATCTCGACGTTGCCGTGGAAGTCGGCCGGCGGGGTGAAGGTGTAGTTGCCGTCCTGGTCGGGGGCGACGATCTGGCCGTTGATGGTGACGTCGCTGACCGACAGGTTGGCGCCGGCATCGTGGGAATCGCCCAGCAGGTCGGCGGCGGTGAAGGTCACCCGGGTATCTTCGGTGCCGGCGATGGTCACCCCGGCATCGACGTGGTCGATGTCGGTCTCGGCGACCTGGACGGTGGCCGAGGAGGTCTGGGTGATGCCTTCCGAGCTGGTGACGTCGTAGGAGACGTCGAGCTTGCCCGAGAAGTCGGCGCCGGGGTTGTAGGTGAAGTTGCCGTTCTCGTCGGCGGCGACCACGTGGCCGTCGATGGTGACGTTGCTGACCGAGAGCGTGGAGCCGGCATCGTGGGAATCGCCCAGCAGGTCGGCGGCGGTGAAGGTCACCGGGCTGCCTTCCTGGGCCTGGAACACCTGGCCGGCATCGACGTGGTCGATGTCGGTCTCGGCGACCTGGACGGTGGCCGAGGAGGACTGGGTGATGCCGTCGGAGCTGGAGACGTCGAAGGAGACGTCGAGGTTGCCCGAGAAGTCGGAGCCCGGGTCGTAGGTGAAGTTGCCGTTCTCGTCGGCGGCGACGACGTGGCCGTCGATGGTGACGTTGGTCACCGAGAGGTCGGCGTTGGCGTCGTAGGAGTCCCCGAGCAGGTCCTTGGCGGAGAAGGTCACCGGGGTGCCCTCGCTGGCCTCGAACACCTGGCCGGCATCGACATGGTCGATGTCGGTCTCGGCGACCTGGACGGTGGCCGAGGAGGACTGGGTGATGCCGTCGGAGCTGGTGACGTCGAAGGAGACGTCGAGGTTGCCCGAGAAGTTGCTGCCCGGGTCGTAGGTGAAGTTGCCGTTCTCGTCGGCGGCGACCACGTGGCCGTCGATGGTGACGTTGCTGACCGAGAGCGTGGCGTCGGCGTCGTAGGAATCGCCCAGCAGGTCGGCGGCGGTGAAGGTCACCTGGGTGCCCTCGCTGCCGGCGATGACGTTGCCGGCGTCGACGTGGTCGATGTCGGTCTCGGAGACGTGGACGGTGGCCGAGGAGGACTGGGTGATGCCGTCGGAGCTGGTGACATCGAAGGAGACGTCGAGCTTGCCCGAGAAGTCGGCGCCGGGGTTGTAGGTGAAGTTGCCGTTCTCGTCGGCGGCGACGACGTGGCCGTCGATGGTGACGTTGCTCACCGCCAGGGTGGCGTCGGCGTCGTAGGAATCGCCCAGCAGGTCCTTGGCGGAGAAGGTCACCGCGGTGCCCTCGCTGCCGGCGATGACGTTGCCGGCGTCGACGTGGTCGATGTCGGTCTCGGCAACGGTCAGATTGGCGCTGGCCGGGGTGCGGCCGCCATCCTGATCCACCACGTCGAAGGACACGGAGACGGCGCCGCTGTAATTGGCATCGGGATGGAAGACGTAGGCGCCGTCGTCCCGCTGCTCGATGGTGCCGTGGGTGACCTGCAGGTTGTCGATGTCGAGGTTGCTGCCGTCCTCGATGTCACCGGCGCCGGCCAGCAGTTGCTCCTTGGTCAGGACGATGGCGCCGTCCTCGCCGACCGAGCCCAGGTCGATCGGCTCGACGCTGACGGTCGGCAGATCGTTGGTTCCGCTGATGGTGACGCCGATGTCCTGCGGCGTGCTGATCGCGTCGCCGTCGAAGGCGACGACCCGGAAGCTGTCGCTGGCGGTGTCGCCCTCGCGCATGGTCTGCGCGTCGGTGTTGGGTTCGAAGGTGTAGGTGCCGGTTTCGGTGTCGATGTGGACGGTGCCGTGGTCGGTCACCAGGGTGTCGACGCGCTGGTCGTTCTCGTCGAGCAGCCAGTAGCTGAGCTTGTCCTGGTCGGAGGTGTCGACGTCAGTGGCCACTGCCTGGCCCTGGACGACGCTGTCCTCGGACGTCGCCATCTCATGGCTGGGCACCATGTCGTGCGTGTAGGTGGTGACCTCGGGGGCGTCGTTGGAGCCGGCGATGGTGACGTCGACCTGCTGGGTGGTGGTCACCTTGCCGTCGGTGACGCCGATGGTGAAGCTGTCGGGCAGGGTCTCGCCGTCATCCAGCGAGCGCATGTCGCCGGTCGGCTTGTATTCGAATTCGCCGGTCGCCGGGTTGATGGTGACGGTGCCGTGCTCGGTGGTGACCGTCTGCTCGAGCTTGCCGGTCTCGGGGTCGACCACGCCGTAGGTGATGGTGGGCTCGGTGGTGTCGATGTCGCCCTCGAGGCTGCCATCCTGCGACACCACCGGCGGGGTGCCGTCGCTGCCGCCGGGCAGCTCGACCGAGACGTCGATGGCGTCGGGGGCGACGTTGACCGCGATGTGCGAGGTGGACGATTCGGTGTCGGTGCCGTCGAGCGAGGTCGCGGTGACATTGAGATCGAAGCTGCCGTTGTAGTCCGGCGCCGGCGTCAGGCTGACGTCATGCAGCGTCACCACGTTGCCGTCGCTGGTCGTCGCCACGCTCGACAGCTGCTCGCGGGTGATGGTGAAGGTGCCGTTCTCGGCAACGATGTCGACGGTGCCGACATGAAGGACCGAGCCGTCCGGGGCGCCGGTGATCTCGACCTTGTCCAGCGTCTCCAGCTGGGCGAGGTCGTACTTCAGGTCGAGGGAGATCGACTGGTCTTCCGTGCCCGTGGCGGTGCCCGAGCCCAGCGACAGCGGCGCGTCGGCATCCGCGGTGATGTTGACGTCGATCACCTGCGTGGTGATGTTGCCGTGCTCGTCGCGCACGGTGACGATGAACTGGTCGGTGCCGTTCCAATCCGTCTCGGGGATGTAAATGTATCCGCCGGGGTGATCGGGATCGGGCTTAATGGTGCCGTGGGTCGGATCGCTGAAGCTGTAGGTCAGGTTGTCGCCGTCGGCGTCGGTAGCGTCGACCTGGAAGTAAAACTTGCTGTCTTCCTTGCCGGTGGCGGGCCCTTCAACGGATTGAGGGTCGTATTCCGTGGTGGTCGGATCGTCGATCTTGATGCCATGGATGACCGGGGCGGTGATGATGCGCTCGGCCACCGCGGCTGCCTCGTGGGCCACCGGAGCTTCCACCGGCGCCGGAGCGGCCATTTCCTGCGCGACGAACTGTTCGGTCGGCAGGTCCTCGGTGGTGGTGGGGATGGGATCGCCGAAGACGATGTTGGTCGAGGACAGATCCTCCTGGCCCTTCAGCGCCGGAGCGGCGGCCTGGGGTAGGTCGGCGGCCAGCGAGCCCTCGCTGGCCTCGAGATGGAGGGTGTCGACCGCCGCCACTTCGGTGGTGCCCGAGGCGCTGTCGATGGCGATGTCCTGGGAAGCGATCTCACCGGTCTGCGCGACGGACAGGGTCTGGACCTGCGGCGCCGAGGTCGAGCCCTGGTGCACGGTCGCCAGCGAGCCCAGCTTGCCTTCGTCGAAGTCGACGGGGCGGGCAACGTTCAGCCGGCTTTGGCCCATGTCCTGGTTGCCGACATCGGACAACACGGTGAGGTCGTCGAGCGCCTGCTGCGACTGCTTGGGGTCGCCGGCGTTGTTGTTGTTCTCGTGCTCGTGCTCGTCGTCGTGCCGATCGTCGATGGCCATGTCCGTCCTCCCCAGGGCAAAAAAAATCCCGGCCGCAATGCGGTCCGGGATCATTCACCAGGGAGTGTGACTCAACTTTTGAGTCGAATCCAGCGAAAATTTATCCTTATGGAGTAGTCATCGTCCCCGTTTGGCGCGCTTGCCGCCGCCGGGCCGGGAGGGGGCCGCCACGGCCTTGCCCTTGGTCATCAGGTCGAGGGGAACCCCCAGTTCGACGGCCTCGAGCCGCCGCAACTCGTCGCGCAGCCGGGCAGCCTCCTCGAATTCCAGGTCGGCGGCGGCGGCGCGCATGCGCTTCTCGATGTCCGCCTTCACCGCGGCGAGGTCCTTGCCGACCATGTGGGACGAGCCGGTCTCGTCGATGGCGACGGTGACGTAATCCTGCTCGTACACGCTGTCGAGCGCGTCGGCGATCCCCTTCTTGACGCTGGCGGGGGTGATGCCGTGGGCGGCGTTGTAGGCCTGCTGCTTTTCGCGGCGGCGATTGGTCTCGCCGATGGCGTATTCCAGCGAGTCGGTCATCTTGTCGGCGTAGAGCAGCACCTTGCCCTCAAGGTTGCGGGCGGCGCGGCCGATGGTCTGGATCAGCGAGGTCTTGGAGCGCAGGAAGCCCTCCTTGTCGGCGTCCAGGATGGCGACCAGCGCGCATTCCGGGATGTCGAGCCCCTCGCGCAGCAGGTTGATGCCGACCAGCACGTCGAAGGCGCCGAGCCTGAGGTCGCGGATGATCTCGATGCGCTCCAGGGTGTCGATGTCCGAGTGCAGGTAACGCACGCGGACGCCGTGGTCGTGCAGGTATTCGGTGAGGTCCTCGGCCATGCGCTTGGTCAGCACCGTCACCAGGGTGCGGTAGCCCTTGCGCGCCATCTCCTTGACCTCGCCCAGGAGGTCGTCGACCTGGCGCTCGACCGGGCGGACGACGCACACCGGGTCGACCAGGCCGGTGGGGCGGATGACCTGCTCGGTGAAGACGCCGCCGGTGCGGTCCAACTCCCACGGGCCCGGCGTCGCCGAGACGAACACCGATTGCGGCCGCATGGTGTCCCACTCCTCGAACTTCAGAGGGCGGTTGTCGACGCAGGACGGCAGGCGGAAGCCGAACTCGGCCAGGCAGGACTTGCGATTGTAGTCGCCGCGGTACATGCCGCCGATCTGCGGCACGGTGACGTGGCTCTCGTCGACGATCAGCAGCGCGTCCTCGGGCAGGTACTCGAACAGGGTGGGCGGCGGATCGCCGGGGCGGCGGCCGGTGAGGTAGCGCGAGTAGTTCTCGATGGACTTGCAGTGGCCGGTGGTCTCCAGCATTTCCAGGTCGAAGGTGGTGCGCTGCTCCAGCCGCTGGGCCTCCAGCAGCTTGCCCTCGGCCTGGAAGCGCTCCAGCGTCTCCTTGAGCTCGGCCTTGATGCCCTTCATCGCCTGGGTGATGGTCGGCCGCGGCGTCACGTAGTGGCTCTTGGGGTAGACCACCACCTCGGTCAGCTTGCAGGTCCTCTCCCCGGTCAGCGGGTCGAATTCCGAGATGCTCTCGATCTCGTCGCCGAACAGCGACACCGACCAGGCGCGGTCCTCGTAGTGCACCGGGAAGATCTCGACCACGTCGCCGCGCACCCGGAAGGTGCCGCGCTCGAAGGCGGCGTCGTTGCGGGTGTACTGAAGCTCCACCAGCCGCTTGCACAATTCCTGGCGGTCGATGAAGTCCCCGGCCTTGAGACCGATGGTCATGCGCGCGTACGACTCCACCGAACCGATGCCGTAGATGCACGACACCGAGGCGACCAGGATGACGTCCCGGCGTTCGAGCAGGGCCCGCGTTGCGGCGTGGCGCATGCGGTCGATCTGCTCGTTGATCTGGGAATCCTTCTCGATATAGGTGTCGGTGCGCGGGATATAGGCTTCCGGCTGGTAGTAGTCGTAGTACGAGACGAAGTACTCCACCGCATTGTCGGGGAAGAAGCTCTTCATCTCGGCATAGAGCTGGGCGGCCAGCGTCTTGTTGGGGGCGAGGATCAGGGTCGGCCGCGCCGTGCGCTGGATGACGTGCGCCATGGTGAAGGTCTTGCCCGAACCGGTGACGCCCAGGAGCACCTGGTCGCGATCGCCGTTGTCGACGCCGGCGACGAGTTCCTCGATCGCCTGCGGCTGGTCGCCCGCCGGCTGGAAGTCGGAGGCGATGCGGAACTCGGCGCGGCCGGTGGGCAGCGCCGGACGTTCGATGAAGTCGAGTAGGGGGATGGTGGCCATGGCGTCAGTATATGACCATGACCGCGGCCCACCACAAGCCCGCGCAGGGCGGGGCCCAGTGCCGTCAATCCCCCGATGGTCGAAGGCGGACTGACCGTGCGGCCAATTGTCGCCGGACGGAAGCCGCTGTAGGTCGTGGGGTCATGGATGCTGCACCGCACACGATCGAGAAGACCATCACCCTGGCCCTCCAGGGCGGGGGCACCCACGGGGCCTTCACCTGGGGCGTGCTCGATCGCCTGCTGGAAGAGGAACGCCTGGGCATCGAGGGCATCAGCGCCACCTCGGCCGGGGCCGTCAACGGCGCCCTGCTGGTCAGCGGCATGGCGCGCGGCGGCCGCGCCGAGGCGCGCGAATTGCTGCGCCGCTTCTGGTGGCACCTGGCCGATTCCTCGCGTCTCAGCCCGCTGCAGCCGACGCCGCTCGACCGCGCCACCACCGGATGGGGTCTGACCTATTCGCCGGTCTATCAGTTCGGCGAAACCATGGCGCGGCTGTTCTCGCCCAGCCAGATCAACCCGCTCGACATCAATCCGCTGCGGGCGGTGCTCCGGGCGGTGATCGATTACGACGCGGTGCGCCACTACGCCCCGATCAAGCTTTTCGTGTCGGCGACCAACGTGCGCACCGGCAAGGTCCGCATCTTTTCGCCCGAGGAAGTCACCGAGGACGTCCTGTTGGCGTCGTCCTGCCTGCCGCACCTGTTCCCGGCGGTGGAGATCGGCGGCGAGCATTACTGGGATGGCGGCTACGTGGCCAATCCGGCCATCTATCCGCTGATGCGCCACTGTGACTCGACCGAGGTGGTGATCGTCCAAGTCAACCCCATCGGGGTGCGCGAGCTGCCCGACACCGCCGACGCCATCCTGCACCGCATCAACGAGATCAGTTTCAACGCCTCGGTCATGCGAGAGATGCACGCGCTCGCCTTCATCACCCGCCTGGTGGACAAGGGCTGGATCGACCGCGGTGCCGGGGTGCGGCGGACCCACATCCACATGATCCAGGACGAGGCGCTGATGGCCGGCCTGCACGCCAGCTCCAAGTTCAATGCCGAGGAGGCGTTCCTCGACCTGCTGTTCAAGGCCGGCCGCGCCCGCGCCGAGGAATGGCTCGAGGCCCATTGGGAGGCGGTCGGGCGGACCAGCACCATCGACGTCAGCGAGGTGTATCTGTAGCGCACCTGTCATCCCGAGCGCAGCGAGGGACCTCGTCCGCGGACGCCTACGAGGTCCCTCGTCGCTTCGCTCCTCGGGATGACAAGCGAGGAAACGCCGGTTCCAGGACGACGGATTACCCCGCCAGCTCCTTGCTGCGCCGGGTGGCGGCGGCGATCGCTTCGGTCATCAGCTCGGTCATGCCATGGCCTTCGGCCATCAGCACCGCCAGCGCCGCGGCGGTGGTGCCGCCCGGGCTGGTGACGTTCTTCCTGAGCTGCTCGGCGCTCTCGGTGCTCTGGCGCAGTAATTCGCCGGCGCCCGACACGGTGGCGCGGGCCAGGCGGGTGGCGAGCTCGGGCGGCAGGCCGGCCCGGGTGCCGGCGGCGGCCATGGCCTCGGCCAGCAGGAAGACGTAGGCGGGACCCGACCCGGACACAGCGGTCACCGCGTCGATCAGCCCTTCGTCCTCGACCCAGCCGACCTCGCCCACCGCTTCCAGCAGCGACTGACACAGGGCGCGGCGGGCGGGGTCGACCTGGGCGTTGGCGGCGCAGACGGTGATGCCGCGGCGCACCGCCGCCGGCGTGTTGGGCATGGCCCGCACCACGGCGGCGGAACTGCCCAGGGCGGCGGCGAAGAAGGCGAGGGGACGGCCGGCGGCGATGGACAGGAAGACCGCCCCGGAGTAGCGGGCATAGGGCGGCACCGCCTCGGGCATCACCTGCGGCTTGGTCGCCAGCACGACCACGTCGGGAGCGAAGGCGGCGGGGATCGCGGCGTGATCGGCGACCACCGGCACGCCCTTGGGGCCGAACTCGGCGCGGGCGGCGTCGCCCGGCTCGACCGCCACCACATCGGCGGGGGCAAGCCCGCGGTCGAGCCATCCCGCCAACATGGCGGAGCCCATCTTGCCGCAACCGACCAGCAGTACCTTGGTCATCGTGTCCTCGCCGTGACGCCAACCATCATCCACGCCCAGGCGTATGGACGCACTGGCTGCCCGGGTCAAGCCCGGGCATGACGGTCACGGTCGAATTACGCTTCGCCGACGGTGTCGAGCAGGCTGGCGGCCACCGCTTCCTTGGCGCTCTTGCCGCCCCAGATGACGAATTGGAAGGCGGGGTAGAAGCGCTCGCACTCGCTGACGGCGATGTCGACGAGGTCTTCCACCTGCTCGGCCGACAGGCCGGGCGTGCCGCGCAGCAGCGAGGTGTGGCGGAACATCGGCACGCCCTCGTCCTCCCACAGGCCGAAATGGCCGAGCCACAGCTTCTCGTTGACCATGGCCAGCAGTTCGCAGATGGCGCCGCGCTTGAGGTCCGGCACCTTCATGTCGAAGGCGCAGGTGAAGTGCATCGCCCCCATGTCCTCGCGCCAGGCGAAGTACAGGCTGTAATTGCACCAGCGCCCTGGGATCTCGGCCGCCAGCTCCTCGTCGGAGCGACGGTCGAACGCCCAGTCATTGGCGGTGACGAACTGCTCGATCAGATCGAGAGGGTTGAGTACCTGCTCTTCCTCGTAGACGAGGGAAATCGACATGCCTTCGCCCTCCATCGGCAGGCTATCGCTTCGAGGGCCGACGCCGAATCAAAAGTTTGTGGTCAGCCTACCCCCTTCGCACTATTGGTAGACTAAGCATAGCGTCCTTGAGCGCGCAAGGTATTAATCCCGGGCTGATACCGAATTGCTGTGGATAACGGGCGAGTTCGCGCGCCGCCCGACCGTGTGATCGGGGCGCTAAGACTCGCGGCGGGATAGGCGGCTACTCGGCCTCGGGAGCCGTCTTGGCCTTGCGGGCGGCCTTCGGCTTGGCGGCCTTGGCGGGAGCCGGGGCGGTCCCGCCGGTCAGCTCGGCGAGCCTGGCCTCGAGCTGGGCGACGCGCTCGGCCAGGGCGGCCTGTTCGGTGCGGGCGGTGGCGGCCATCTCGCGCACCACCTCGAATTCCTCGCGCGGCACCATGTCCATGCCGGCGGTGAACCGCTCCATCTGCTGGCGGATCAGCTGCTCGACCTCGGCGCGGAACCCGGACAAGGCCCCGAGCGCGCCGCCGGCCATGCGGGCGATGTCGTCGAAGAAGGGGTTCTGGGTCTGCATGGCTGTGGCCTTCCGGTCGGGGATTCGGCGCACATTATGGGAGGGAAGCGCGGAAATGCAAGGAACCGCTATCCCCAAGCCGGCTTGCCCCTCGCGCGCACGGGGCCTATAAACGCTCCAACCTGTTGGGGAGACTAGCGCGAGATGATCGTCGTCACTGGTGGGGCCGGCTTCATCGGCTCGAACATCCTGGCCGCCCTGGAAGAGCGCGGCGCCGGCAAGCTGGTGGTCTGCGACCGCATGCGGTCCAATGACAAGTGGAGGAACGTCGCCAAGCGCGAGCTGGCCGATATCGTCCACCCCGAGCAGCTGTTCGACTTCCTGGAAGCCAACCACAAGCACATCCAGGTGGTGTTCCACATGGGCGCCATCTCGGCGACCACCGAGACCGACGCCGACAAGATCGTCGCCAACAACTTCTCGCTCAGCCTGGCGCTGTGGAAGTGGTGCGCGCTCAGCAACGTGCGCTTCATCTACGCCTCGTCGGCGGCCACCTACGGCGACGGCAGCCACGGCTTCGACGACGACTGGTCGATCGAGCACCTGGCCAAGCTGCAGCCCTTGAATGCCTACGGCTGGTCCAAGAACCTGTTCGACCGCCGGGTGGCGCGCAAGATCGCCACCGGGTCGCGGCGGCCGCCGCAGTTCGCCGGCCTCAAGTTCTTCAACGTCTATGGCCCCAACGAGTACCACAAGGGCGGCCAGCAGAGCGTGGTCAGCCAGATCTTCCCGCACGCCAAGGAAGGCGCCGCCTACCACCTGTTCCGGTCGCACAATCCCAAGTACAAGGATGGCGGCCAGATGCGCGACTTCATCTGGATCGACGATTGCGTCGACGTGATGATGTGGCTCTTGGACAATCCGCAGGTGAACGGCATCTTCAACGTCGGCACCGGCAAGGCGCGCACGTTCCTCGACCTCGCCTCGGCGGTCTACCACGCCGTGGGCAAGGAGCCGAACATCAAGTTCCAGGACACCCCCATCGCCATCCGTGACAAGTACCAGTACTTCACCGAGGCGAACATGGACCGCCTGCGGGCGGCCGGCTACCGCAAGCCGTTCACCCCGCTGGAAGAGGGCGTCGCCCGCTACGTGCAGGACTTCCTGGACCGTCCCGACCGCTACAAGTGAGCCCCGCGATGCTCGCGCTCGCCTATCCCCACATCGACCCCATCGCCCTCGAGCTGGGGCCTCTCGCCATCCGGTGGTACGCCATCGCCTACATCGCCGGGCTCATGCTCGGCTGGTGGTACATCAAGTGGCTGGTGCGGCGTCCGCCCCATGCCATGCGCGAGGTCGACGTCGACGACTTCCTGGTGTGGGCGACGCTGGGGGTGGTGCTGGGCGGGCGGCTCGGCTACGTCGCCTTCTACAAGCCGCTCTACTACCTGTCCCACCCGCTGGAGATCCCGGCGCTGTGGCACGGCGGCATGTCCTTCCACGGCGGCCTGATCGGCGTGGTGCTGGCCATCATCCTGTTTTCGCGCCGGCGCGGGCTCAACCTGTTCGCGGTCGGCGACGTGGTGTGCTGCGCCGTGCCCATCGGCCTGTTCTTCGGCCGCATCGCCAACTTCATCAACGGCGAATTGTTCGGACGCGTGGCGCCCGACGTACCGTGGGCGATGATCTTCCCGGGCGGCGGCCCCGATCCCCGCCATCCCAGCCAGCTCTACGAGGCCGGGATGGAGGGCCTGATCCTCTTCCTGGTGCTACACCTGCTGTGGCGCAACCGCGCCATCCGCGACCGCAAGGGCACCCTGGCCGGGGTCTTCCTCATGGGCTACGGCATCTCGCGCATCATCGCCGAGTTCTTTCGCCAGCCCGACGCCCATCTCGGCTTCCTGTGGGGCGGTACCACCATGGGCCAATTGCTGTCGGTGCCGCTGCTGGCGGCCGGGGCCGGCCTCATATGGTGGGTGAACCGGCCCGGCCGTCCCCACCGCCCCTGAGAGCATGTCCGACCTCGGCGAACGCCTGGCCCAGCGCATCCGGCGCGACGGCCCCATCCCGGTCAGCGACTTCATGGCCGAGGCGCTGGCCCATTACTACGGCACGCGCGATCCGTTCGGGGCGCGCGGCGACTTCACCACCGCCCCCGAGATCAGCCAGATGTTCGGCGAGCTGATCGGGCTGTGGTGCGCGGTGGTGTGGCAGTCCATGGGCATGCCGTCGCGGGTGGTGCTGGCCGAGATCGGGCCGGGCCGCGGCACCCTGATGGCCGACCTGCTGCGGGCGGCGCGCACGGTTCCCCCCTTCCTGGCCGCCGCCGAAATCTGGCTGGTCGAGACCAGCCCCACCCTGCGGCAGAAGCAGCGCAAGACCCTGGCCGGCCACACCGTCTCCTGGGCCGAGCGCTTCGAGGACCTGCCGGCCGGGCCGCTGCTGCTGATCGCCAACGAGCTGTTCGACGCCCTGCCCATCCGCCAGTTCGAGAAGCGGGACGGGGCGTGGCGCGAGCGCGTGGTCGGACTGTCCGACCACGGCCTGGAATTCGTGGCGGGCCCCGAGGCGATGCCCGACCTTCCCGCCGAGCTGCTGGCGGCGCCCGAGGGCAGCGTGCTCGAAACCTGCCCCGAGGGGCGGCGGCTGGCCGGCCTCGTCGGGGCGCGCCTCAACCGCGAGCCGGGGGCGGCGCTGATCATCGATTACGGCCACGTGCGCTCCGCGGCGGGCGATACCCTGCAGGCGGTCAAGCGCCACAAGTTCCATCCGGTGCTGGAGGCGCCGGGAACCGCCGACCTGACCGCCCACGTCGACTTCGAGGCCCTGGCCGTCGCCGCCATGCCGGCGCGGGCGTGGGGGCCGGTGACGCAGGGCGGATTCCTCCGTCATATGGGCATCGAGACCAGGGCCGCCCTGTTGGCCAGGGCGGGCGGAACCAAGGTCGAGGCTGACCTGCAAGGCCAATTGCGGCGCTTGATCGATCCCGGGGAAATGGGCACCCTGTTCAAGGTGATGGCTCTCGCGCATCCTGCTCTTCCCCTGCCGCCCGGCTTGGATGCCTGATTTAGGGACTTGGATGATCACCCTCTCCGCGCTCAACGAGCTCAATCGTGTCCGGCACGGGTTCTTCACCCGCGAGGGCGGGGTGTCCCAAGGCATCTACGCCAGCCTCAATTGCGGTCCCGGCTCCAAGGATGACCCGCGCGCCGTCGCCGAGAACCGCGAGCGCTGCGTGGCGCAGTTCGACCTGCCGGCCAAGGCGCTGGTGACGGTCTACCAGGTGCACAGTCCCGAGGTGGTGGTGGTCGAGGGCCACTGGCACGGAGAGGCGCCGCGCGCCGACGCCATGGTGACCAACCGCCCCGGCCTGGCGCTGGGGATCCTCACCGCCGATTGCGCGCCGGTGCTGCTGGCCGACGGTCGGGCCGGCGTGATCGGCGCCGCCCATGCCGGCTGGCGCGGGGCGGTGTCGGGGGTCCTCGACAACACCGTCGCCAGGATGGTTCAGTTGGGCGCCCACGCCGAGGACATCGTCGCCGCGGTGGGGCCGTGCATCGGCCAGCGTTCCTACGAGGTCGGCCCCGAGTTCCCGGCGCCGTTCCTGGCCGAGGACCCGCGCAACGGCGACTTCTTCGCGCCGAGCTGGCGGTCGGGCCACCACCTGTTCGACCTGCCCGGCTACGTGTCGCGCCGCCTGTCCAAATTGGGTATCGCCGCCGTGACGCGGGTTCCGGCCGACACCTGCCGCGACGAATCGCGTTTCTTCAGCTATCGGCGCGCCACCTTGCGGGGCGAGCCGGATTACGGCCGCCAACTCTCGGCCATCGTGCTGGATCGCTGACCATGCCCTATGTCTGGATGTTCCTGGCCTTCGCCCTGGTCGGGATGCTGGTGACCTGCGTCGCCATCGTCGGCGGGGCCGGCTGATGCGCGCTGCCGCGCTGCTCATGCTCGCCCTGGCGCTGGCGGCCTGCGGCGAGCTGCCGCAGCCGTTCCGCCACGAGGGGCCGCTGCCGCCGCTGGCGCGGCCGAAATTCGGGCGCGGCGTGACCATCCGCCCGTCCGAGGGTGTGCCCGATGCCGCCGCGCGCGCCGATGCCTTGGTCAAGGCGCTCGAGCTGCTGGAGATCCCGGCCACCGTCCGCTCGGGGCCGAGCTTCGGCCACGTGGTGGACGCGGAACCGGCCGAGGAATCCGGGGTGCCGGGCCTGCGCTGGACCCTGCGGGCCCCGGACGGCCAGGCCAGCGCCATCGCCTTCCAGCGGGTGTCGCCGACCGCGGGGGCGTCCCGCGACGCCTTGAAGCGCCAAGCCGGCGAGCTCGCCGCGGCGCTGGCCCGCCATTTCGACGATCCCGACGCTCAGGCCCCGCACGGGGCGCCGGCCCCCCGGCGGGCCGGGGTGCGCCTGGTGCCCTTCGCCACTCTGCCGGGAGACGGCAACCGCTCGCTTACCCGGGCGACTCGCGAGGCGCTCGAACGGTCCGGGGTCCTCGTGGTCGAGGAGGGCGGCGACTATATCGTCGAGGGGCGCGTCACCATTCTGCCCGGGGCGCCCGGCGAGGAGAACCTGGTGCTGGCATGGACGGTCAAGGGCGGGGACGGCCAGGAAATCGCGACGGTGGACCAGCAGGGGGCGGTGCGCAAGGGGCAGTTGAGCGGCGCCTGGGGCCCGCTGGCCCGCGACATCGCCGAGGGTGGTGCGGCGGGGGTGCTGGAGGTGGTGCGCGAGGCAGCGCGTCCGGCGCGCCCCTGACCCCAAGGCAGTTTACAGGGCGTATGACGGCTGATATACGAGGGGCCGATTTCAAGGGGCAAGAAGCTATAAAGCGGACACGGCCGGATTCTCAGGGGAGACCGGCGGGTCGGGTGACCGCTGTTCGGGGAATCGGCGTCGGAAAGGCGCCACGGATCCAGCGCGCTCCACGGGTATGACAGCATGAAAATCCTGGCCTGCAACAGCAATCGTCCCCTCGCGGAAGCGATTGCCGAATACCTCAACATGTCCATCACCAAGGCGAGCATCCGCCGGTTCTCGGACATGGAGGTGTTCGTCGAGATCCACGAAAACGTCCGCGGCGAGGACGTCTTCGTCATCCAATCCACCTGCTATCCGGCCAACGACAACCTGATGGAACTGCTGGTGACCCTGGACGCGTTGCGGCGCGGCTCGGCCCGGCGCATCACCGCCGTCATCCCCTATTTCGGCTACGCCCGCCAGGACCGCAAGTCGGGTCCCCGCACGCCGATCTCGGCCAAGCTGGTGGCCAACCTGATCACCACCGCCGGCGCCGACCGCGTCGTGACGCTCGATCTGCATTCCGGCCAGATCCAGGGCTTCTTCGACATCCCGCTGGACAACCTGTACGCCGCGCCGGTGTTCGTGAACGACATCCGCGCCCGCTACACCGGCGACAACGTCATGGTGGTGTCGCCGGACGTGGGTGGCGTGGTGCGTGCCCGTGCCATCGCCAGCCGCATCGACGCCGACCTCGCCATCATCGACAAGCGCCGCGAGCGCGCCGGCGTGTCCGAGGTGATGAACATCATCGGCGACGTGAAGGGCCGCCGCTGCATCCTGGTCGACGACATCGTCGACTCGGCCGGCACCCTGTGCAATGCCGCCGAGGCGCTGATGAAGGCCGGCGCCACCTCGGTGGCGGCGTTCGTCACCCACGGCGTGCTGTCGGGCGGCGCCGTGGCGCGCGTCACCTCGTCGCCGCTCGAGCAGCTGGTGATCACCGACTCGATCCCGGCGACCGAGGCGGTCAAGATGGCCCACAACATCCGCCAGGTGACCATCGCGCCGCTGATGGCGGAATCGATCCAGCGTATCTCGGAAGAGCGCTCGGTCTCCAGCCTGTTCGACTGAGCCGACTGCCTTTCTGCTCGTCATCGCCGGGTCACCCGGCGATCCATGGATGCCCGGGTCAAGCCCGGGCATGACGATGGGGGAGTGGCGCTTTCTAGGCGCCGACCGTATGGCTGAGCCCGCCGTGGAGCTCGCGCAGCCGCGCCAGCCCCACCCGGGACAGGTCGGGGAATACCGCCAGGGCGCCGGTGAAATCGTCGCCGTCGGTGTAGACGCTTTCGGTCACCACCACCGGAATGCCGGCCGCCACCGCGGCGCGGGTGCCGTTGTTCGAATCCTCCAGGGCCAGGCAGGCCGCCGCGGGCAGCCGCAGGCGCTCCAAGGCGACCGTGTAGACCTCGGGGTCGGGCTTCTTGGCCGGCGCGTCCTCGGCGCACGCGATGACCTCGAACCATCCATGGCCGGCACCGCCGGTCGCCCCGTCGAGCAGGGCGACCACGTTGGCGCGCGACGTCGTCGTCGCGATGGCGAGACGCAACCCCGCCTCGCGGGCTTCGGCGATCACCTCGGCGATTCCGGGGCGGAAGGCGACCGCGCCGGTGGCCACCGCCTGGGTGTAGAGCGTCGTCTTGTGGCGGTGCAGGGCCAGGACCAGGTCGTCGAAGCCGGCGTCCATGCGGGCGGCATCCCGGCGCCTGGCATAGGCGCGAATCCGCTCCTTGCCGCCCGAGACCTTGAGCAGCTCGCGATACAGCGGACGGTTCCAGCGCCACGGCAGGCCGAAATCGGCGAAGGCCCGGTTGAAGGCCTCGCGATGGGCCTCCTCGGTTTCGGCCAGGGTGCCGTCGACGTCGAAGATCAGGGCGGAGAGGGCGCGGGTCATGTCCGCATGGTAAGCCGGCGCGTCCGGTCCCACCACGCCCCTCCGGGGTGGGGCTCGCCCTGCGCGGGCGGGCGGATCAGGGGGCGGCGGGCGGGCAGGCCGCCTTCGGCAGGCAGAGGTCGAAAATGGTCCCGCGTCCGGGGTGCGATCGGACGGTGACCGCCGCGCCGAGCAGGTCGGCCAGCCGGCGCACGATGGACAGCCCCAATCCCAGGCCTTGGGAGCGGTCGCGGGCCGAATTGCCGAGCTGGACGAACTCCTCGAAAATGGTCTCGAGCTTGTCGGACGGAATGCCTTTGCCGGTATCCGCCACCTGGATACACACCGCGCCGGCCCGCCGGCGGCAGCCGAGCAGGATGGTGCCGTGGTCAGTGTACCGCAGCGCATTCTCGATCAGGTTCCTCAGGATGCGCTCGAGCAGCAGCGGGTCGGTGTGGATTTCGGCCCGGGTGCCGACCGTCCGGAGATCCAGCCCCCTCGTCGTTGCCGTGATGCGGTACTCGTCGGCAAGGCGGGCCAGCAACTCGCCCAGATCCAGGGTTGCCGGCGCCGGCACGATCAGGCCGGCGTCGAGACGGGAAACGTCCAGCAGGCTGTTCAGCAGGGCGTTCAGCGATGCGAAGGATTGTTCGATCATGGCCAGGATCCGCTCGGCCTGCGGGCCATGGACGTGCGGCTTGACGGCCTCCAGCAGCAGGGCGGCGGCCTGGGCCGGCTGGCGCAGGTCGTGGCTGGCGGCGGCCAGGAAGCGGGACTTGGCCCGGCTCGCCTTGAGCGCCCTGTCATGGGCCTGCTTCAGTTCCTGTTCCACTTGCTTGAGACGGGTGACGTCGATGTTGACCCCGGCGGCGGTGGTTGCCCGGCCGTCGGTGCCGTAGGTGATGGTCACCGGCGAGTAGATCCAGCGGACGCCCTCGGGGTGCTGGATCCGGTATTCGTAGACGACCGAGGGCAGGCGGTCGGCCAGCGCAGCCCGGAACTGATCCTCGACCCGGCCGACGTCGCTGGGGTGGACGCAGCTGCGCCAGCCTTCCATGGACGGCTGGGTGTCGTGGGGCTGCCCGAACAGTTCGTAGTTGCTGCGGCTGACGGACAGCGCCCCGGTCCGCAGATCGCGCTCCCAGATGGCGGCATGGGCCGCATCCAGGACCAGGCGCAACTTGGCCTCGGCCCCCTCGGCCAGGCGCGATTCGCGCAGAAGCGCGGCGATCGCCCGCCACGCCAGCAGGGCGATGCCGGCAATGCCGACCAGGGTGAGGGCGGCGTCGCGGGTGGTCATCAGCCACCATTCGCGGAAGACGTCCGCCTCCTGCATGGAGGCCCCGGCGACCACCGGCAGGCCGTCGACCTTGGCGAAAGCGGCGATGCGCTTCGTACCGTCGATGGTGGAGATGGTCCTGTAGTTGGCGGCCGTCACCTTCGGGTAGAAATCCGTGAAGATCCGTGAGCCGAGAACGTTTTTTCCGATGTCCTCCGCGCGTACCGGATTCCTGAGGACGATCGCCCCGTCGTCGCGGTAGATACCGAAGGCCAATTCGGCGTCGCCGGTCCATGTGAAGTAGTCGGCGATGAAGTGGGGTTCGATGGCCGCCACGACGATGGCGGATAGGCCGAACGGCCCCCGCACGGCGCGGGAGACGGTGAAATACAATTCGTCGTCGACCCGCCCGCGCAGCATGGGGCCGATGACGAAATCGGCGCCCTGCTCGTGGGCCTGCCAGTACTCGCGGTCGTGGACGTTGACGGGGCGGCCTTTGCCCGGGGTGCTGCCGACCAGGAGATTGCCGTCCGCCCCGAACACGAACAGGCCGCCGTGCTCGGGCAGCGTCTCGGCCAGCGCGTTGAAGACTTTGCGGCCATCGTCGGTGCGCAGGACCTCGATGCCGTCGTGCTCGATCCTGCCGCCGATATCGCGCAAGGCGCGGTCGGCGGCCGCGACGGTGCGGCCGAAATGCATGGCGAGAACAGAGACGGCGTCACGGGTCCGCTGCTCCGCCTGCGCCTGGGCGCGCTGGTGGTCGTTGAGGGCGGAATGGACGGTCGTGAGGGCGGCGGCCAATGCCAGCGCCGTCGCGACTCCGATGATGGCGCGGATGGCGCGGCGGCTGTCGACCACGGAAGGCCTGCCTAGCAGGAAGTCAGAACGGGCCGGCAGGCTACCGCAATGGTCCGGGACCAGCCATCCCTACGAAGGAGATAGCCTGGCGAAGGGAATAGCCGGCGTCAGAACCGTTCGACGCGGACGTTGGCTTCGGTGAACATGGTCTCGGCGATCTCGAACTCCTCGGCGGGCATCGAGGTGGTGCCGCTGTCGACCACCACCGCGGAAATGCCGGCCTGGATCAGGCTGCGGGCGCAACGCGAGCAGGGGAAGTGGGTGACGTACACGGTGCAGCCCTTGAGGCTGACCCCGACGCGGGCGGCATGCGCCACCAGGTTCTCCTCGGCGTGCGAGGTCCACAGGTACTTGGCGGGCCGTTCCATGCGCTCGGGCAGGTCGGCGACCCCGCGCGGCAGGCCGTTGAAGCCGGTGGCACGGATCTCGCCGTCCGGGCCGATCACCACCGCGCCGACCTGGGTGCTGGGATCCTTGGACTTGGCCGCCGCGTGGCGGGCGAACCCCATGAAGTACTCGCGCCAGTTCATCGTGCCCCTCGGAAAAAATTCGGCCCCTTGTTAACAGCCGAAGCCGCCGGTAGGCAACAGCGGGCGTGCCGGGCCCAAGCGAGACGGCGCGCCCCTTGCGCAGCAGGCTGTGGCCGCGCCAGCTGAAAATTAGGAGGCCGTCGCCCAAGCACTGCGTCCAGCGGCTCATCCGGTGAACGCGGACCCCGCAAAAGAAAAACCCCTAGGTTTCCCTAGGGGCTTGTCTTGGTGGAGCCAAGGGGAGTCGAACCCCTGACCTCTTGAATGCCATTCAAGCGCTCTCCCAACTGAGCTATGGCCCCGAAACTCTTGGGCGGCGGTGTTGGGTGCCGTCGCCGGTGGACGCGGAAAATATGGAGGAACTGGTCGGGGGTCAAGCGGAAAATTTGCGCGCTTGCGAACATCCTGCGAGCCCCCCCGCCCGCGCACGAAATCCTCAGACTTCGTCCTCGATCTCCTCGTCCAGGTGTTCCATGACCTCGGCCATGTCGTCGTCGTCCTCGCCCAGGTCCGACGCGTCCTCGATCAGGCCGCTCTCGTCGTCCTCGGAGCCTTCCTCCTCGGCATCGATGGCGTCCTCGTCCTCCTCGACGGCCGCCAGGTCATCGGGTTCGACGGCGACCGCGGCCGCTGCCGCGCGGGCCGCCGCGGCCTTTTCGGCCGGCGCGCTGCTGCTGCGGCGAACCTTGAAGGGCAGTTCCGGCTCCACGGTGGCGCCGCACTTCGGGCACACGATGGGAGTGCGGGTCATGTCGTAGAAGCGGCATCCGCAGCTGGTGCAGGTGCGCTTCATACCCCATTCCGGCTTGGCCACGTTGATCCTCCTTGCCTCTGCTCGGCGGGCCCTCCGCTGAGCGGCCCGGTTTGGGGCGATTTGCCATGTTCGCCCACGTGTGTCAAAACGAAAAAGTGCTCGGGTACGCACGGCCTATGACCGGCCGCCCGGCTATGGTAGACCACCGGCGGGCGGAAGGCTCCCCTTTCCGACGCCATTCGGGAGACATCATGGCAAGACCGCTGATTTCCCGCCGGGCCGCCGCGCTCTCCGGCGCGGCCCTCGTGCCCGGCGACAAGTCGATTTCGCACCGGGCGCTGATGTTCGGCGCCCTGGCCACCGGCGAAAGCCTGGTGGAGGGGCTGCTGGAAGGCGACGACGTGCTGCGCACCGCGGCGGCCATGCGGGCGCTGGGCGCCGAGGTCGAGCGGCTGGGCGAGGGGAGATGGCGGCTGTTCGGCCGGGGCGTGGGCGGGTTGATGGAGCCGGCCGACGTGCTCGACATGGGCAATTCCGGCACCGGTGCCCGCCTGCTGATGGGCCTGGTCGCCACCCATCCGTTCACCTCCATCTTCACCGGCGACGCCAGCTTGCGGTCACGGCCGATGAAGCGCGTCTCGGTGCCGCTGTCCGCCATGGGCGCGCAGTTCCTGACGCGCGAGGGCGGCCGGCTGCCGGCCGCGGTGGTCGGCGCCGCGCGGCCGCAGCCCATCACCTACGAGCTTCCCGTCGCCTCGGCCCAGGTCAAGTCGGCGATCCTGCTGGCCGGCCTCAACACCCCCGGTGAGACCACGGTGATCGAGCGCGAGGCCACCCGCGACCACACCGAGCTGATGCTGAAGAATTTCGGCGCCCAGGTATCGGTGGAGCGCCTGGACGACGGCCGGCGCGCCATCACCGTCGTCGGCTTTCCAGAACTCACCGGCCGCCAGGTCCGCGTGCCGGCCGATCCTAGCTCGGCCGCCTTCCCGGCGGTGGCGGCCCTGCTGGTGCCCGGGTCCGAGATCCGCCTGGAAGGCGTCGGCATGAACCCGCTGCGGACCGGGCTCTACCAGACGCTGCGCGAAATGGGCGCCCAGATCGGCTTCGACAACGTGCGCGAGGAAGGCGGCGAGCAGGTGGCCGACCTGGTGGTCAAGGGCTCGTCGCTGCGTGGCGTCGACGTGCCGGCGGTGCGGGCCCCCTCCATGATCGACGAGTATCCCATCCTGGCCGTCGCCGCCGCCTTCGCCATGGGCACCACCCGCATGTTCGGGCTCGGCGAGCTCAGGGTGAAGGAGAGCGATCGTTTCGCCGCCATGATGCGCGGGCTGGCCGCCTGCGGCGTCCGGGTGGAGGAGGAGGGCGACACCATGATCGTCCACGGCACCGGCGCAGCCCCGGCCGGCGGCGCCACCATCGCCGTCAACCTCGACCACCGCATCGCCATGTCGTTTCTGGTGCTGGGCATGGCCGCCGCGGAACCGGTGACCGTCGACGACGCCGAGGCCATCGACACCAGCTTCCCCGGCTTCGTCGCCCTGATGAACGGCCTGGGGGCGCAGATTGCGACCGGCCAGGATTGACGTGACGGAGCGAGCAACGTGAGCGACTGGGCCGCTGAGGCCCCGCGAAGCTTGAGCGGAGCGTAAGCCAAGCCGGCCGGATGGCCGGCGCCCGGCGAATGAGGGGCAGCAAACAATGACCACCACCATCACCATCGCCATCGACGGGCCGGCCGCCGCCGGCAAGGGCACCCTGGCCCGCCGGCTCGCCGCCGAGCTCGGCTACGACTACCTCGACACCGGGCTGATCTACCGGGCGGTCGGCATGAACGTGGTGCGGTCCGGCGGCGATCCCGCCGATGCCGCGGTGGCGGAGGCGGCGGCGCGGGCGCTCAAGCCCGCCGACCTGCAGGCGCCGGACCTGCGGGTCGACCAGGCGGCCCAGGCGGCCTCGAAGGTGGCGGCGATCCCGGGGGTGCGCGCCGCCCTGCTCGATTTCCAGCGCCACTTCGCCGCCCAGCCCCCCTCGGGGCGAGGCGCGGTGCTCGATGGCCGCGACATCGGCACGGTGGTCTGCCCCCATGCGAAGGTAAAGCTCTTCGTCACCGCCTCCCTGGAAAAAAGGGCTGAGAGGCGGCTGAAAGAGTTGCGGGCCGGGGGGCTCGACGCTATACAGGAAACCGTCCTCGCGGACATGCGCGAACGCGACGAGCGCGATTCCAAGCGATCGGTCGCCCCGCTGGTCCCCGCGGACGACGCCCACGTGCTGGACACCTCCGAGCTCGATGCCGACCAGGCCTTTGCCGCGGCACTGCTGGTGGTTCGGTCCCGGATCGGCTGAGGCCGGTCGCGGGACGCCGCATTCCAGGCGTTCGCGCCCACAATTCGGCGCAGTCGGGGAGCATTCGGCCCCGTCCGGGATCGGGCGGGGCCTGAATACGTTTTCAAGCCAAAGACCGCCGGAACCAACCGGCAGGCCGGAAAAAACGACAAACGAAAGGAAGTTACTTTTATGGCCAATACTGCCGCTTTGCAGGCGACCGAGGATTTCGCGTCCCTGCTCGATGAGACCCTGGGCGTGGGCAACCCGTTCGAGGGCACCGTGATCAAGGGCACCATCGTCCGCGTCGAAAATGATTTCGCCGTGATCGACGTGGGCCTGAAGTCCGAGGGCCGCGTGCCCGCCAAGGAATTCGCGACCGCTGGCCGCGCTCCCGAGATCAAGGCCGGCGACACCGTCGAGGTGTTCGTCGAGCGCTACGAGGACCGCAACGGCGAAGTCGTTCTGTCGCGCGAGAAGGCGAAGCGCGAGGAAGCCTGGACCCTGCTCGAGAAGAGCTTCCAGGACAACCAGCGCGTCACCGGCGTGATCTTCGGCCGCGTCAAGGGCGGCTTCACCGTCGACCTCTCGGGCGCCGTGGCGTTCCTGCCGGGCAGCCAGGTCGACATCCGCCCGGTCCGCGACATCACCCCGCTGCTGGGCACCCCCCAGCCGTTCCAGATCCTCAAGATGGATCGCTCGCGCGGCAACATCGTGGTGTCGCGCCGCGCCGTCCTCGAAGAGACCCGCGCCGAGCAGCGTTCGGAGCTGATCGAGAACCTCAAGGAAGGCCAGATCCTCGAGGGCGTGGTCAAGAACATCACCGATTACGGTGCGTTCGTTGACCTCGGCGGCGTCGACGGCCTGCTGCACGTCACCGACATCGCCTGGAAGCGCATCAACCACCCGTCCGAGGCGCTGCACATCGGCCAGACCGTGCGCGTCCAGGTCATCCGCTTCAACCCCGAGACCCAGCGCATCAGCCTCGGCATCAAGCAGCTCGACGCCGATCCGTGGGAGGGCGTGGAAGCCAAGTATCCGGTGGGCGCCAAGTTCGTCGGCCGCGTGACCAACATCACCGACTACGGCGCGTTCGTCGAGTTGGAGCCGGGCGTCGAGGGTCTGGTCCACGTCTCCGAGATGAGCTGGACCAAGAAGAACGTCCACCCCGGCAAGATCGTTTCGACGTCGCAGGAAGTCGAAGTGATGGTGCTGGACGTCGATCCGCAGAAGCGCCGCATCAGCCTGGGCCTCAAGCAGTGCCTGGCCAACCCGTGGGAATCCTTCGTCGACAAGTTCCCGCAGGGCGCGGTCGTCGAGGGCGAGGTCAAGAACATCACCGAGTTCGGTCTGTTCATCGGCCTGCCGGGCGACATCGACGGCATGGTGCACCTGTCCGACCTCGACTGGGAGAAGCCGGGCGAGCAGGTCATCGCCACCTTCAAGAAGGGCGACATGGTCAAGGCCAAGGTGCTTGACGTGGACGTCGAGAAGGAGCGCATCAGCCTCGGCATCAAGCAGCTGTCGTCCGATCCCTTCCAGGAGGCCATGGCCTCCCTCAAGAAGGGCGACGTCGTCACCTGCACCGTGACCCAGGTCACCGAGAACGGCCTGGAAGTCACCGTCGAGGGCATGACCGGCTTCATCCGCAAGTCCGAGCTCTCTCGCGAGCGGTCCGAGCAGCGCCCCGAGCGCTTCGCGGTCGGCGAGAAGATCGACGCCAAGGTGACCATGGTCGAGAAGGCCTCGCGCAAGATCACCCTGTCGGTGAAGGCGCGCGAGATCGACGAGGAGAAGCAGGCGATGGCCGAGTACGGTTCGTCCGACTCCGGCGCCTCGCTGGGCGACATCCTCGGCGCCGCCATGCGCAAGGCCCAGGAAGACAAGTAATCCTTGTCGGACTGAGTGTTCAGGGAAGGCCCGCTCCGCAAGGGGCGGGCCTTTTCTTTTAGGCATTTTTTCGGACGTCATCCCGACGACCGGAGGGAGGAGGGACCCCGTTCGGCTCGGACGTACGGAGCCCGCCGTACGGGGTCCCTCGCTCCGCTCGGGATGACAGGGCTTCCGAAAAAACCCATTTCCTCCCAACGGCTTGCCTTGACTCTGCCCGCCCTGTTGGGCAGGCTTGGCCGCAGTCGAATTTCCCAATGAAGCGAGAGCCATGACCAAGTCGGAGCTGATCGCACGGCTGGCCGAGAAGAATCCCCATCTCTACCAGCGTGATGTCGAACGCATCGTCACCACCATCTTCGACGAGATCGCCGACGCGCTGGCCCGCGGGGATCGGGTCGAGTTGCGCGGTTTCGGTGCTTTTTCGGTCAAGGAACGCGACGCCCGCCAGGGCCGCAATCCCCGCACCGGCGAGCAGGTTGCCGTCCAGGGCAAGGTGATCCCGTTCTTCAAGACCGGCAAGCAGCTGCGCGAGCGGCTCAACGCCGACGGCGAGTAGGTTCTCCTTGGCCCGCCTGCTCGGCTGGATCGTCGGTCTGCCGCTGGCACTGC
This sequence comes from Solirubrobacterales bacterium, assembly GCA_050260775.1. Lineage (GTDB taxonomy): Bacteria > Pseudomonadota > Alphaproteobacteria > Rhodospirillales > Magnetospirillaceae > CALABS01. Next base: position 33,216 of record JBLNCP010000017.1, read on the forward strand.
TGGCGGTGATGTTCGCCGTGGCCAACCGCCACGAGGTGCGGCTCGACCTGTGGCCGCTGCCGTGGTCGCTGGAGGTGCCGGTCTATCTCGCCACCCTGGGCAGCCTAGTCGGCGGCATCCTGGTCGGCGCCCTCATTGCCTGGGCGTCGAGCCTGCCGGCCCGCCGCCGGGCCTCCGTCCAGCGCCGCCGCGCCGACAGCCTGCAGCGTCAGCTCGACGCCGAGCACGCCCGGGCGGCGCTGCCGGGGCCGGCCGACCACGGCGCCTGATCTCCTCTCCATCTTTCAGGACCCTTCATGTCCAATCCCGTCTTCGTCGCCATCGACACCACCGATTCCGCCAAGGCGGTCGAGCTCGCCCGCAGCCTGTCCGGTGCGGTGGGCGGCATCAAGCTCGGCCTCGAATTCTTCACCGCCAACGGCCCGGGCGCCGTCGCGGAGGTGTCGGCGGCCCTCGGCATGCCGCTGTTCATCGACCTCAAGCTGCACGACATCCCCAATACGGTGGCGGGCGGCATGAAGGGCGTAGCCCGGCTCAAGCCGGTGCTGACCACCATCCACGCCTCGGGCGGTGCCGAGATGATGCGTGCCGCCGTCGCCGCCGCGCGCGAGCATTCGCCCACGACCAAGGTGCTGGCGGTGACCATCCTCACCAGCATCGACCAGGCGGCCATGACCGCCATCGGCTTCGGCGGCGCGGTGCTCGACCAGGTCAAGCGGCTGGCGGCCCTGGCCCAGGAGGCCGGCGTCGACGGGCTGGTGTGCTCGCCGCATGAGGTCGAGGCGGTCCGCGCCCTGGTCGGGCCGGGCATGACCCTGGTGGTGCCCGGCATCCGTCCCGCCTGGGCCGAGGCCGGCGATCAGAAGCGCTTCATGACGCCCCGCCAGGCCATCGAGCGCGGCGCCGACGTGCTGGTGATCGGCCGCCCCATCACGGGCGCCGCCGACCCCGCCGAGGCCGCGCGCCGGATCGCGGCCGAGCTGGCGTAACCATCACACCCGTCATGCCCGCGGAGGCGGGCATCCAGCAGCGGACGCACTGGATCCCCGCTTTCGCGGGGATGACGGAAACGGAAGGCAGGGACCATGGTCGAAGTGAAGATTTGCGGCATCACCGACGAGGATGCGCTCGATGCCGCCGTCGAGGCCGGGGCCGATTACGTCGGACTGGTGTTCTTCGCCAAGAGCCCGCGCCATATCGCTCCCGATCTGGCCGCCGAGCTGGTGCAATTCCTCGACGAGGGCGTGGCCAAGGTCGGCCTGTTCGTCGATCCCGACGACGCCTTGCTCGACGAGGTGCTCGGCCATCTGCGCCTCGACCTGCTGCAGCTCCATGGCTCCGAGACCCCCGAGCGCGTCGAGCAGATCCGCCTGGAATACGGCCTGCCGGTGATGAAGGTGATTCCGGTGGCGTCGGCCGACGACCTGAAGGCGGCCGAGGCCTACTACGGCGTCGCCGACCGCCTGCTGTTCGACGCCAAGCCCCCCAAGGGCTCGGAGCTGCCCGGCGGCAACGCGGTGTCGTTCGACTGGACCATCCTCAAGGGCTTCACCTGCCCGCTGCCGTGGATGCTGGCGGGTGGGCTGACGCCCGCCAACGTCGCCGAGGCGATCCGCATCTCGGGTGCCAAGGCGGTGGATGTCTCCTCCGGGGTCGAGACCGCGCCGGGAGCGAAGGACCCGGACAAGATCCGCGGGTTCATCGCCACCGCCAAGGGGCACTGACCGTACGAGGTCCCTCCTCCCTGCGGTCGTCGGGATGACAGGCGGTCTTCGGTGCCGTGCGCCTCGGAATGCCCGCCGTCCTACTGACGGTGAACCTCGCCCTCGACCCTGGTGAGCACGTCCAGCATCAGCGGGATCTCGGCGTCCTCAAGGTCGCCGTGGCGGGTGAGGAACATCGCCACGTCCCGCTTCGACCGGCGCCCGGTCAGCCGTCCGTCCACCGAGACCAGCGATTCCCGCGCCAATTGCGCGGCGGTGCCGTGGCACGAGCTGCAGCGCTGGCGAAAGGTGTCGGGCGCTTCGGCCTGCGCCCGCAGCATCGTGGTCATGCCGGCGATGACCTCGGCCGGATAGCCACCGTTATGCCGGCCCAGGAAATATTCGATGTTGCCGGGCTGGCGAGTGCCGGCGAGCTGGCCGTCGGCCACGTGCAGCCACGTGCGGGCGAAATCGCCGGCATGGCCGTGGCACCCCCCGCATTGCCGATCCCACAACTGATGGAGATCCGCGGCCCACACCGGTGTTGCGGTCAGGCAGGTAACGACGACCGCTACGGCGAGAGCCTGCCGGCACATTACCGCGCGGCCTCGCCGGTCTGCACCCCCGCCGGCTTGCCCACCACCACCACGCTGAGCGCCGCCGGGTCGAGCAGCCGCCCCGCCACACGCTTGACGTCGTCGAGGCTGACCGCCTGGATGAAGCCGTTGCGCTTGTCGAGGTAATCGATGCCGAGATGGTCCAATTGCATCGCCACCAGCAGGCCGGCGATGGACGAGGTCGAATCCAGCTGCAGCGGGAACGAGCCGGTCAGGTAGGTCTTGGCGTTGGCCAGTTCCTCCGGCGTCGGTCCCTGTTCGCGCATGCGCGCCCATTCCTGGCGGATCAGCTGGAGTGACTCGCCGAAGCGGGTGTTCTCGGTGGCGACGCCGCCGAAGATGATGCCGGCGTGGTCGAACGGTTGCAGGTAGGAATAGACCGAGTAGGCGAGGCCGCGCTTCTCGCGGACCTCTTCGGTCAGCCGCGAGGAAAAGCCGCCGCCGCCCAGGATGTAGTTCATGACGTAGGCGATGTACCAGTCGGGGTCGGCCCGCTTGATGCCGGGCTGGCCGAACACCGCCACCGATTGCGGGATGTCGCGGCTGATCACCTCGACCCGGCCGGTGGCCTTGGGGGTGGTGTCGGGCACGTCGACCGCCGCCGCCTTGGCCGGCAGGGCGCCGAATGTCTTGTCCAGCAGCGGCCCCAATTGATCCGGGGTGATGTCGCCGACCACGCCCACCACCAGGTTGCCGCGTGCCAGCTGCCTGCCCGCCCAGCCCTTGAGGTCGGGGGTGGTGATGGCCTTGACCGTCTCCGGCGCGCCGCGCACCGGGGTGGCGTAGGGATGCCCGGGGAAGGACTGGCGGAACCAGTCGCGCACCGCCACCGTGTTGGGGTCCTGCAGGTCGCGGTTCAGCATGGTCAGGATCTGGCCGCGGATCCGCTCGACCGGTTCCTTGTCGAAGCGGGCCTCGGTCAACGCCAGCCGGAACAGGTCGAACGCCGTGTCGCGATGCTCGGTCAGGGTCTTAAGGTGGCCGCGGAAAGCATCCTTGCCGGCATCGAACGACAATCCGATAGCGAGATCCTCCAGCTTGCCCTGGAAGGTCTGTGAATCGTAGGGGCCGGCGCCCTCGTCGAGCAGGCCGGCGACCATGTTGGCCAGGCCGGCCTTGGCGGCCGGCTCGGTCGAGGCGCCGCCACGGAAGGCGATGTCGAGAGCGATGATCGGGTTGGAATGGTCCTGCACCAGCCAGGCTTCGATGCCTTGGGGGCTGACCACCCGTTCGACGGTCACCGCATGGGCGGGGGCGACGGCCAGCAGCAGGAAGAGCGGCAGGAGAGCGAGCAGGCGGCGGATCATCAACGCATCTCCCGGCTGGGCTGGACCATGGCGGCGGGGCCCTTGGCGACGGCGGCGCCGGGCTTGGGCAGCAGCACGCCGGTCACCGAATCCTTGGGATCGAGCACCGCGCGGGCGGCGGCGTTGACCTGTTCGGGGGTGACGGCGGCGATGCGCTCGGGCCACGCCTCCACGTCGGCGGTGCTCTGGCCGGTGGTCAGGGCCTCGCCCAGCACGCGGGCGCCGGTGTGCAGCGAGTCGCGGGCGTAGGCGACATTGGCCTTCAGGCGGCTCTTGGCGCGGTCGACCTCGGCGGCCGAGATGCCGTCGGCCAGCACCTTGCGGATTTCCGCCTCCATCGCCGCCTCCAGCTTGTCCATGGCCACGCCGGGGCGGGGGGTCATCGCCACGCCGAAGGTGGTGGTGTCGAAGGCGCTGGGGTCGTACCAGGCGCTGGCCGAGGCGGCCAGGCCCTGCGTGACCACCAGGCCCTTGTAGAGGCGGCTGGTGGCGCCGCCGCCCAGGATTTCCGCCAGCACCTCCAGGGGGTAGGCCTGCTGGGTGTCGCCGCGCTCGTAGCTGGGGGCCAGGTACATGCGGGTCCAGGACGGCTGCTGCACGCGGGCGTCCTCCAGCACGATGCGGCGGGCGGCCACCTGCGGCGGCTCGACGGCGCGCATGCTCTCGCGCACCGGCACGGTTTCCGGCTTCAGCGGTCCGTAATAGGTCTCGGCCAGGCGGCGAACGTCGTCGGGCTTCACGTCACCGGCCACCACGACCACGGCATTGTTGGGGGCGTACCAGGTCTTGTAGAAGGCCAGGGCGTCGTCGCGGTTCAGCTGGGCGATCTCGCTGGCCCAGCCGATCACCGGACGGCGATAGGGATGGTTGACGTAGAGGGCGGCCTCCATGCGCTCGGACAGCAGCGCGCCGGGATCGTTGTCGGTGCGCGACCGGCGCTCCTCCATCACCACCGCCCGTTCCGAACGCACGTTCTCGTCGTCGAGGGTGAGATTGCGCATGCGGTCGGCTTCCATCTTCATCACCAGCTCGAGGCGGTCGGTGGCGATGTTCTGGAAATAGGCGGTGTAGTCCGACGAGGTGAAGGCGTTGTCGCGTCCGCCGTTGCGGGCGACGATCTTCGAGAACGCTCCCGGCGGCACCGAGGGCGTGCCCTTGAACATCAGGTGTTCGAGGAAGTGGGCGATGCCGCTCTTGCCCGGAGGTTCGTCGGCGGCGCCGACCTTGTACCACACCATGTGGCTGACGATCGGGGCCCGGTGGTTCTCGACCACCACGACCTGCAGGCCGTTGGGCAGGGTGAAGGTGGTGGGATTGAAGACCTGCGCGGCGGCGGGCAGCGGCGCCGACAGGCAGACGGCGAGGGCCGCGGCGGCTCCCCACCTCGTGGTGCTGACCAAACCCATGCTTCCTCCGGACGGACCCCCGAAACGTCAGAAGGATATGGGGCAGGATTGAGGCAACGGCAAGGCGAATGCGCGGAGTACCCGGCGGCGCGCCGCCGTTAGGCGAACACGCCTTGCTGCGACAGTCCGTGCGGCGTCACGGGCGTCCGGGCGGTCTGGCCTATCGGAGTGCCCGTAAACATGGTGAAGCCCAAGGCCGAAGCGCGTTTGATGTCTTCGGCACTGCCGGCATTCCATAAGGCCAGCCCCAGTCCCAATCCGGCGAGGTCGTGGGACACCAGGGTGAACAGGGCATAGATGGCGGACGGGGTAAAACTGGCGCCTCGCGCCTGTCTGAGGTCGAGGCACAGCCATGCGACCCCGCAATCGTGGAGGAATTTGCCGGTGTCGCGCTCTGGGACCATGCGCACCGCCACCGTGAATTTGCGCGCGCGTATGGCGGCGACGATGGCGCGCAGGGTCGGGCGGGCAGTCTCGGCGATGGTGCCGGACAGTTCGATCACCGTCTCGGACGCATGAACCGCAGCCACGGTGTCGAGCCATTCATTGACCGCGTTGGGTACCGCCAGGGTATGGGCGTTGATGGTCAAGGGCAGGATCAGGGCGCCGCGTCCCCGGGGATAGGCTGCGCCGGCCTGGGCCAGGCGGCCGTTGACCGCGATGGCCAGAGGATCCTGCTCGCCTCCGAACAAGACGGCGCCCTCGTACATGACCTGGTCGCCGAAATCGCGGCGGGGGCGCGCGCGGTTACCGACCACCGCCTGGCGGGCGCCATCCCAGACCGGCTGGTATTCCACCGACAGCAGGATGCCCTTCGAGCGGGTCCCCGTTTCGACCACGGTGCGCATGGTGTCGATGGTCGGCGGCCCCTCGGCCTGACGCAGCATGGTCAGCGGCATCACCTCGGTCGCGATGTCGATGAAGCCGGATTCGGTGCCGACCAGATGCTCCTTGATCTCGCGCGCGATGGCATTGGCGCGGATGCGGCCTTCGGCCTCCGACAGGGTGGGGAACAGCAGCATGAACTGCCCGCCGGCCACCGGCAGGCAGGCATCGGTCGGCCCCAGCCGCAGTTGCAGGATGCGTTCGGCGATGGCCACTGCCTTGGGCAGAAGTACCCGCCAGTGTTCCTCGTCGAGCATGGGGCGGATGCTGAGAATGTGCAGCCGACCGAAGCTGCCGCCGCCAGTCTCCTTCAGCAGCGACTGCACCAGAGCCTCGAAACTCTCGCGCCCGATGAATTGCTCTGCATGCGTCATCGATCAGGCCCCGTAGGTAGAGGAATTTCAAGGCAGGCGGTTACGCACATAAGGAGATAGTATGACCCCCGTCAAACGACAACGGCGGAGCTTCTGCAGCTCCGCCGTTGGATTTTGCCTTCAGGCAATCGTCTCCGGAAGTTTAGTTGAAGACCCCTTCCAGGATCGCCCGCTTGCGGCGTTTGATCTGCGGGGTGTCGCCGTCGGTGACCGCCTTGCCGAGCGCCTGGTTCTCGCGCAGGCGCTTGGCCTCCTTCTCGGCATCGACGACCTCGCCGATGGTTTCGGGCTTGCGCCAGAACACCAGCTTGTCGGCGAGGTTCTTGTCCGCGTCGGCCAGGGCCTGGGTTTCCTTGTTCACCAGCGTGCGGATGTCGGGCTGGATGCCTTCGGCACCGGCCCGCTTCAGCAGTGCGACGTCGCCCTGGGTGCGGTTCTGGGACGACACCGGCGTGAACGCCCGGGTGCCGAGCAGGGTCTGCTTCGCCTGGTCGCGCACGGTCCCTTCCTGCGGCCGGACCGCGCCGGGCGACGGCGGGCGCAGGGTGAAGTCCGGCGGCATGGCCAGCGGCGCGCGCTCGACCACCTGGAATTCGTCCGGCGGTGCCTTTTCCCATCCGACGGCACGTTTGGCCTCGCTGCACCCCGAGAGCACGAGCGACACGAGCGCGGCGGCGGTGGCGGCGCGGGCGAACTTCATCGGATGGGCTATGCGAATCGTCATGGACCTAATTCTTAGACGAAGTGGAGCGCGTGAACAAGGAGTCCAGAATGAGGACTGCAGCCCCCACCGTGATGGCGGAATCCGCCAAATTGAAGGCAGGCCAGTGCCAGCCCGCCACGTGGATGTCGAGAAAGTCGGCGACCGCGCCGAATCGCACGCGGTCCACCACGTTGCCGAGCGCACCGCCGACGATGCCGCCCAGGGCGATGGCGACCCAGCGCGACTGCGCCTTGCGCATCCAGGCCACCAGCCCGGCGACGATGGCCAGCGACAGCACGGTGAGCAAAACGGCGTTCCACTGCCCACCGTTGTTGAACACCCCGAAGCTCACGCCCCGGTTCCATGCCATCACCAGATCGAAGAACGGCAGGACCTCGATGCGGGTGGCGGTATGGAAGGGCGTCTCCCACACCCCGTCGGGCCGCATGACGTTGACGATCATCGTCTTGGTGATCTGGTCCAGCACCATCACGATGGCGGCGACGGCGAGACCGAGGCGGACCATTGGCCCTACTCCACGCCGCCGAGCGCGGTCACCGCGTCGGAGCAGCGGCCGCACACACCCTCGTGGCCGAAGCGTCCGACCTCGTGCAGGACCTTCCAGCAGCGCTGGCACTTCTGTCCCTCCGACGGCCGCGGGATGACGCCGACCTGGGCGACGTCGGGCAGGGTGAAGGCGCCCTCGGGGGCCGATCCGGCAATCACCAGCATGCCGGAGGTGATGCAGATCTCCGCCATGTCGACGTCCTCGATGGCATGCAGCAACTCGCCTTCCACGTAGAGGGCGGGGTTCGCCTGCAGGCTCGAGCCGATGCGCTTGGCGGCGCGCTCGATCTCCAGCGCGCCGGTCACCACCCGGCGTACCGTACGCACCTTGTCCCACTTGGCGGCAAGTTCCTGATCGCGCCAGGCGGCGGGAATGTCGGGGAAGGCCTCCAGGTGGACGCTGCCGTCCTCGGACGGATGGCGGGCCAGCCAGGCCTCCTCGGCGGTGAAGGCGGTGAAGGGGGCCAGCCACTTGCACAGCGTGTCGAGCAGGATGTCCATCACCGTGCGGGCGGCGCGGCGGCGCAACGAGCCGGGGGCGTCGCAGTAGAGGGCATCCTTGCGGACATCCAGGTAGAAGGCCGACAGGTCGACGGCGCAGAAATTGTGCAGTTCGGTGAACCAGCCATGGAACTCGAAATCGTGGCAGGCCTGGCGTAGGCCGGCGTCCAGTTCGGTGAGGCGGTGCAGCACCCAGCGCTCCAGTTCCGGCATCTCCGCCGTCGCGACCTTCTCGGTCTCGGCGAAGCCGTCGAGCGCGCCGAGCAGGTAGCGCAGCGTGTTGCGCAGGCGGCGGTAGATGTCGACCTGGGTCTTGAGGATCTCCGGGCCGATGCGCAGGTCGTCCGAGTAATCCGAGCCGATCACCCACAGGCGCAGGATGTCGGCGCCCATGGTCGAGACCACGTCCTGCGGCGACACCACGTTGCCCAGCGACTTGGACATCTTGCGGCCGTTCTCGTCGAGCACGAAGCCGTGGGTCAGCACCGCGTCGTAGGGGGCGCGGCCGCGGGTGCCGCAGCTTTCCAGCAGCGACGACTGGAACCAGCCGCGGTGCTGGTCCGAGCCTTCGAGATACAGGCTGGCCGGCGAGCGGAGATCGGGCCATTCGTCGCCTTCCAGCACGAAGGCGTGGGTGCAACCCGAATCGAACCAGACGTCCAGGATGTCGAAGACCTGGTCGTAATCGGCGGGATCGCGGCCCTCGCCCAGGAAGCGCTCGGGCTTGCTGGTGTACCAGGCGTCGGCGCCCTCGGCGGCGAAGGCGGCGACGATCCGCTCCATCACCTGGGCGTCGCGCAGCGGCTGGCCGGTCTTCTTCTCGACGAACACCGCGATGGGCACGCCCCAGGCGCGCTGGCGCGACACGCACCAGTCCGGGCGGCTCTCGACCATCGAGTAGATGCGGTTGCGGCCGATGGTGGGCACCCAGCGGGTATCGTCGATGGCCTTGAGCGCCTTGTCGCGCAGGCCCGTCGTCTCCATCGAGATGAACCATTGCGGCGTGTTGCGGAAGATCAGGGGCGCCTTCGACCGCCACGAGTGCGGGTAGGAGTGCTCGACCTTGCCGTGGGCCAGCAGGTTGCCGCAGGCGGTCATCGCCTCGATCACCGGCTTGGCCACCGGGCTGTAGTACTTGCCGTTCTTGCCCTGGGCCAGCACGCTCTGGCCGGCGAAGATGGCGACGTGGGGATAGTAGGTGCCGTCGGGCTGCACGGTGTCGGGAACCGCGATGCCGTGCGCCTTGCCCAGATGCCAGTCGTCCTCGCCGTGGCCCGGCGCGATGTGGACGAAGCCGGTGCCGGTGTCGGTGGTGACGAAGTCGCCGGGCAGCGCCGGGACGTCGAAGTCGTAGCCGCCCTTGGCCTCGGGATGGAACTTGAGCGGGTGGTGGCAGATCGTGCCGGCCAGCTGCTCGCCCTTCAAGGTGTGCAAGACCTTGAAGGTGCACTTGGCGTCCTTGGCGACCTGCTCGACCTGATCCTTCAGGACCACCAGGCGGCGGCCGGGTTGCGCCAGGCTGCCGGCCTCGACGGCCGCAACCTCGACGACGGCGTAGTCGAACTCGGGGCCGAAGGCGATGGCGCGGTTGCCCGGCATGGTCCAGGGGGTGGTCGTCCAGATGACGATGCTGGCGCCCTCGAGCTCCGGCACCGACGCCTTGACCACCGGGAACTCGACCCAGATGGTGACGCTGGTGTGGTCGTGGTACTCGACCTCGGCCTCGGCCAGGGCGGTCTTCTCGACCACCGACCACATCACCGGCTTGGCCCCCTTGTAGAGCGAGCCGTCCAGCAGGAACTTGCCCAGTTCGGCGACGATGGCCGCCTCGGCGTGGAAGGCCATGGTGGTGTACGGGTGGCCCCAGTCGCCCAGCACGCCCAGGCGCTTGAATTCCTCGCGCTGGACGTCGATCCACTTGGCGGCGAACTGGCGGCATTCCTCACGGAACTGGATGATGTCGACCTGGTCCTTGTCCTGGCCGGCCTCGCGGTACTTCTCCTCGATCTTCCACTCGATCGGCAGGCCGTGGCAGTCCCAGCCCGGGACGTAGCAGGAATCCTTGCCCAGCATGGCCTGGGTGCGGCTGATCACGTCCTTGAGGATCTTGTTGAGGGCGTGGCCGATGTGCAGGTGCCCGTTGGCGTAGGGCGGGCCGTCGTGCAGCACGAACTTGTCGCGGCCCTTCGCCTCCTCGCGCTGGCGCCGGAACAGGCCGATCTTCTCCCAGCGGGCCAGCAGGCGGGGTTCGAGGTCCGGCAGGCCGGCCTTCATCGGGAAGTCGGTCTTGGGCAGGAAGACGGTGGTCTTGTAATCGGCACTCATGGGCTGGTCTCCACCGGCACCATGGGGCCGGGGTTGTCAGGGAAATGGCGGGTGGCCAGCAGGCTGCGGGCGGCCTCGACGTCGGCCTTGATGCGCTGCTTGAGCTCGTCGGCCGAGGCGAATTTCTGTTCGGGGCGGATGTGCTCGACCAGGGCCACGCGCAGGTGGCGCCCGTACAGGTCCTCGTCGGTGTCGAGAAGGTGGACCTCGAGCAATTCGTCGGTCTTGTCGAAGGTGGGGCGCCGGCCGAAATTGGCGACGCCGTCCCGCCACACGGTGCGGCCGCCCTGGTCGATGCCGGCACGCACGGCGTAGACGCCGGTCGCCGGGCGCTGGTACTCGCCCAGGTGCAGGTTGGCGGTGGGAAAGCCGATGGTGCGGCCGCGGGCGTCGCCGTGTTCGACGCGCCCCTCGATCTCCCAGTAATGGCCGAGCAGCTTGGCGGCCTCGGCCGGTTTGGCCCCCACCAGGTATTCCCGCACCAGGGTCGAGGAATAGACCTCGCCGGTGGGGGCGACCGCGGGCGGGACCACGGTGACGCCGAAACCCTGCTGGTCGCCGCTCCGCTGCAGGAAGGCCCCGGTGCCTTGGCGGCCCTTGCCGAAGACGTAATCGTAGCCGACCACCACGTGGCGCACGTTGAGGCAGGCCATCAGCACCTCCTCGACGAACTCCTCGGCGGTCTGATTGGCGAAGGCGGCATCGAAATGCTGCATCAGCAGCAGGTCGGTGCCCAGCGACTCGATCAGGCGGGCCTTGACGCGGAAGGGGGTGAGACGGAACGGCGGCTGCTCGGGCTTGAAGAAGGCGCGGGGATGGGGCTCGAAGCTCATCACCGCATGGGGCACGTCCAGCGATTGCGCCACCGATTTGGCCGTCAGGATGACGGCCTGGTGCCCCTTGTGCACGCCATCGAAATTGCCCAGCGCCACGACGCATCCGCGATGCTCGGAATGCAGCTCGCCGCAATGTCGGATCAGGCGCATGAACCAGGGACTTTCCAGCCGGAAATGGTGAGGGGTAAGGGGTAATCGATGCCGGGCCGATTCGCAACCCCGACCAATACGCAAATCCTCCCTCGATCGGCGGGGTGGGCCCCCCATCCGGACGGGCGGGCCTCGCCGGAAGCCCGAGTGAGGCGGCCGGCCTCCCCTTGCTACAATGGCTCCCGTTCGGCGGCGTGGTGCCGCCGGGCTGCTAACTGGGTCTCGACTCCGACAGCCCCGCCCCGATCGCGAGCCCGGGGCGGGGCTTTTTTCGCTCCTTGGCGAGCCGGCGGGCGGCGGGATATGGTGTGGACCGCAAGCACCTTATCCCCATCCCGATTGTCCGCCCCTCATCCATCGTGACCAGTCCCAGCCACAGCCGACCTCGCCACCACCGCCGGGGCAGCGCCCGACGCCTCGCCTACCACATGCTGGGCGGCGAGGGGCACGACGACCTGCTGGTCAAGCTGATCGACGGCTTCCTGATCGGCCTGATCGTGCTGAACGTCGTCGCGGTGGTGCTGGAATCCATCGAAGACCTCTCCATCGCGCACGGGCCCTATTTCCACGCCTTCGACTTCGCCAGCGTGATCGTCTTCACCGGGGAATACGTGCTGCGGGTGTGGTCGGCGGTGGAACTTGAGGATGCGCGCTTCCGCCATCCCGTCTGGGGCCGGCTCCGGTGGATGGTCACGCCCATGGCCATCATCGACCTGCTGTCGGTGCTGCCCTTCTATCTCGGCATCTTCGTCGAGCTCGACCTGCGCGCAATCCGCGTGCTGCGCGTGCTCCGCGTCTTCAAGCTGAGCCGCTATTCCATGGCCATGAACGTCATGGTCTCGGTGGCACGGCAGGAGGCTCGCGCCATCGGCGCCGTGATGTTCGTGATGATGGTGGTGCTGGTCTTCACCTCGAGCCTGATGTACCTGTTCGAGCACCACGCCCAGCCGCACATTTTCCGCGACATTCCCACCAGCATGTGGTGGTCGATCGTCACCCTGACGACGCTCGGCTATGGCGACATGGTGCCGATCACCGCGCTGGGACGAATGCTGGGAGCGCTCACCGCCGTGCTTGGCGTCGGCATGATCGCCCTGCCTGCCGGTGTGCTCGCCTCGGGTTTCTCCGAGCAGATGCGCATCCGGCGCGAGGAATATCGCGAGGTGGTCGAAAAGGCGCTGGAGGACGGCAAGCTGTCACGCAGCGAGCGCCGCCTGCTGGACGACACCCGCGACAAGTTGGGGCTGTCCGAGGAAGAGGCGGCCCAGATCCTGGAGGAGGCGGTGCGGCATCCGGCCGAATGCCCCCATTGCGGCAAGGTGCTGCACTCGCACCCCTAGCCGCCGAACCCGGCCTTCACCAGCAGATGGTGGAAGTCGGTGAGGGCCTTGCCGGCCTTGGCGGGATCCTCGATGCCCTCGATGAAGCGCTGGTCGAAATTGGGCTGACGCAGCAGCGCCACGATGCGCTGGCGCGCCCGCGCCAGGGCCTTGCCCTCGGGCAGCACGCCGGCGGCGCAGAACTGGACCAGCCGGACGGCGCGGTCGCGGAGCGCGCTGTCGGGGTGATCGAGCTTCTCGATGATCTTCTCGTCGATCAGATGGCGTTCGAGAACGGCGTCGATGTGCTCGGCCACCCGGGTGCGAACCGGCTGCGGAAACGGCGACGCCATCACCGCGTGGTGGGCATTGGTGGCCCGGACCAGCCGTTCCTTGATGCCGAGGCCCCGCTGGCAGAGTTCGCCGATGCTGCGCGTCGCCAGCACGCGTTCCATCAATTCGGCGATGTCGGGGGCGTGCTCCTTGGCCATCGCCGTGTGGGCCATCGCACACAGGTACATCAGGCCGTAAGCGGTGTCGGGCATGGCGTGGAAGGTGGCGCTGAGGGCGGCGCGCCGGCCGGCGGCCCCGCCCTCCACCACCATGCGGGTCTGGCGCAGCGTCAGCGCCTCGGCCGTCTCCGGCCCTTCGACGAAGCCGGTGGGGGTGAGCACCCGGTTGACCACCGCCAGGAAGGCGTCGCGTTCCTTGGCCGGCTCGGCCTTGAACAGGGGATTGCCGGAGCGGATCTGGCGATGGGCGCGGTCGAGCAGGCAGGTGCGGCTGGCCGGCAGCTTGCGCTGGGCGAACAGGCGGTTGAGCACCTCGGCGCATTCGCCGACGTCGCTCTTGTCGGTGCGCAGGCAGCCGTCCGCGAGGTCGAACATGGCGATGATGGCCGGCCCCAGGCCCGGCTGCCAGCCGAGGACCTCGTGGACCACGTTGGCCCCGAGCACATCGGCGATCACCCCGTCCAGCAGTTCGAGCGCATGGGGATCAGTTTCCGTCTCGGCCAGGCGGCACAGCCGGTCGAGCTTGGCGACCCAGTTGCGCAGGTTGACCAGATCGCGCGACAGGGCCACCAGCGCCAGATAGTCGGGGTCGCCTTCGCCCAGGTCGGCGACCTGGCGGTGGAGCTTGGCGAAGCTGCCGTTGAGCTTGGGGAGCTTCAGCGCCTCGGCCTTGCGGGCCCGCACCGCGATGCGGTCCAGGTTCTTGTGGATCTCCTCGCCGCGTGAGCGCGAATCCTGGCCGCCGTCGCGTGTCTGCAGCACCGCGACGCGGTCGACCGCCGAAGGGACCAGGTTGTCCTTGTCCTGCAGGCGCTTGAGTTCACGGTAGTTGTGCAGAAGCTCGGTGGGGGTGACGAACGCCTTGTCGAGGTACGCCCGGAACAGCCGGTTCATCACCATGCGGCTTTGCAGCGCGGTGTATTGGTCGGGGGTCTCGCAGCGGGGCGGGGCGTCCTCGATGGCGTTGATGCGGACCGGGCCGTCGTCCGAGACCGTGCGGGTCTCGCAGAAGACCTCGGTCTCGACCACGCGGCCGTCGTGGCGGGTCCAGTTGCGGATGACGCGCGCGCCCTCGCACTTCTTGTCGCCGAGATAGCGCTTGGCCGAGGCCAGCGCCTCCTCCTCGGTATCGCGTACCGTCTCGGTGGACCAGCGCCCGTCCTTCTGGACCTGCACCTCGAAACTGGCGCGTTCCGCCGCCATCCTCCGTTCTCCCGCGTCCTTCCCACCGACAGACATACCTTTTCGGCCCCTCATTTGTCATCGCTTTCTTCCCCTTTCGCGCGACCATTGCACCCGTGTCCGGAAAGGCCGAAAATCGGGGGGTGGTCCAGCGTGACGGGGGATATGAAATGTCCGGAACCTATCGCTTCTCTTGGCTGCGGCCCTCGGGATGGACCCGTCTCGGCGCCGCGCTCGGCGTGATGGCGCTGTTCACCACGCCCATGCTGTGGGCCGTCGGCACCTTCGGCCACGACGATCAGGCCATCCCGCACGCTATCGTCTTCGGGCTGGCGGGACTGTGGCTGTTCCTGGCCGCCGGCCTGATGGCCGGCTGGGCGGTGCGGGGCTTCCTGGTGCGGGTCAAGGGCGGCGACGAGGACGCCGACGAGGCGCCCCATGGCGCCGCTTCCCACGCTCCCGCGGCCAGCCGGCCGCCGGTCCGCAGCGGCGCGCACTGAGGCTCCCGACCTAGCGCCGTGACCACGGCGCGAGCCGGCGCCACACCAGGGCCGAGGGCAGCAGGCAGACGGCCAGCCCCAAGGCGGCAAGGCCCAGAAGCGCCACCGCGGCGCCCACCGGGTCGACGTCCATGGAAATGTCGCGGCCGAGCCATCGGCCGGCCGCCCGCAACCCGGCGGCCAGCAGCATCTGCGATGCCCCGGCCAGCATCGCGCCTGCCAACAGGCCGGGCAGCATGCCGCGCTGACGCTCCAGCGACCATGCGGTCATCAGGCCCAGCGCCACCGCCTGGGCCGCCTGAAGCGGGACCACCAGCATGGCCGGCACCCCGGCCCGCCACATCAGATCGAAATTCTTGGCCGGGACCGGCACCAGCAGGACCATGGCCTTGAACACGGCGAGGCCCAGACCGAGCGCCAGCGCCGCCGCCACCACCCGGTCGGGGGCGAGCTTGAGCCGGCGCCGCACCACCCAGCCGCCCAGCACCACCGCCGACAGCGCCACCTCGCAGGCCGCCATCGCCGCGTCGCGCACCCACGGCGCCGGCCATGTGACCCAGCGCCCGAGCGCAAAGGTCGGCACCACCACGGCGAGGCCGAGGAAGAAGAAGGCGGTGAAAGGGTGGGGATCCACTGGCGCCCGCTGCAGCCGGCGCAGCCAGACCCACAGGACGGCGGCGGGGGCAAAGGCCAGGAACAGCTTCAGCATCGCATCACCCTCGAACAGCGAGGGCACGGTACCCGTCCGGGTCACTCCGACGGAATCCGCCAAAGGGCGGGATGAAGCGCTAGGTCCGAGGGCAGTCTTGAAGCGGCTTTGGCCTCAGGCGAAGGAGGGGCCGGCGGCCCGGTGATGGTTGCAGGTGGCGGTCACGTGCTTCAGCAGGCCGCAGGCCGGGCTTTCCCGGTTCTTGCACTTGCCCTTGTCCTGGCTGGAATGGGCGATGATCATGCGCTCCCTGAGGATGCGGTCCCCGTCCCAGTACCGGCAGGTGATGCACTTTTCCGCCGTGCACGCGTATTCCGGCAATTTTCGTCTCCCCATCCGAACCCACTGGCGCCGTCGCGCCGCGAGCCTTACCCGCGGCAGCCTGTGCGCAGCAATTACCCAAACTGGTGAGGGAAGGGGGCGAATGCCGGCTGAAAACGCGGAGTTCTTCGGCTCCGCCACCCGCGAGTGCCGTCCGACAAACGACGCGGAGCCCCGCCTAGGTTGCGCGCGGGGCCAAGTCTAGGTTGCGCGCGGGGCGCGCGGGGCGGTTTCCGCGGGCTTGGCGCGGGTCGGCCCCTTGTGCTGGATGCCGCCGGTCATCATGACGTTGTCGATCAGCCTTTGCGCCGCCGCCCGGAAATCGGCATCGGCGCCCAGGGCGCAGGCCTTCGCGCAATAGCGCCGGCCTTCGGCCAGTTTCTGGCTGCGCAGCGCCATCTGCTCGTCCGCGGCCATGCGCAGCGCCTCGTGAAGCGCCTTGTTGGCGGCCCGCATGTTGGCATTGCACTCGTGGAAGCGGGCCCGTTCAAGAAGCTTCTTCTTGAAGTCGAACGGCAGTTGCTTGTCGCTGCCGCAACGGTCCTTCAAGTGCTTGGCAATCCGCTCGGCCTCGTCGGGGCCGGCGTCGTGCATCCTCAGCAATTGGTCCTTGCACTCTTGCTTGGCACGCTCGATCGCGGGATCAGGCTTTTTCTCGGAAGGAGTCTTTTGGGTCCCGAACATGATCGGCCTCCCCAAGAGATTTCGTTAGATCATCCTAACATGAAGCCTGTGCGTATCAAAGCGCAACTGTGCGTATCCAAATGGGATGCCGCTGTCGGACAGTCATGCGCCACCAACCTGATCCAGGGATTTTGTTTCAATTTGAATTGTTTTGGATGCTCCCCGAACGGCGGTCGTGGTGACAGTCCGCTCCGGGCGAGATAGTGGTGCCGGTTGCAGGGCTCGAACCCGCGACCCCCTGATTACAAATCAGGTGCTCTACCAGCTGAGCTAAACCGGCCTGGGGCGGAAGGTAGAGCCAAGCGGGGCCGGCTGCAAGCCCCGGGGCTCGCCCCTTACTCGCGGACCAGCTCGTAGAGCGCCACCGCGGCGGCGTTGGAGACGTTGAGGCTCTCCACCTGGTCGGTCATGGGCAGCTTGACCAGGAAGTCGCAATGCTCGCGGGTCAGGCGGCGCAGGCCCTCGCCCTCGGCGCCCATGACCAGGGCGATGCGGCCGGACAGCTTCTGGCTGGCCATGGTGGCCTGAGCCTCGCCGGCCAGGCCGGCCGTCCAGAACCCGGCCTGCTTCAGCTCCTCCAGGGCGCGCACCACATTGGTGACCCGCACCAGCGGCATGCGCTCCAGCGCGCCCGAGGCCGCCTTGGCCAGGGCGCCGGTCTCCTCGGGACTGTGACGGTCGGGCACCACCACCGCCAGGGCGCCGAAGGCGGCGGCCGAACGCAGGATGGCGCCGACGTTGTGGGGGTCGGTGACCTGGTCGAGCACCACGACCACCGCCCGCTCGCGGCCGGCGCCGAGCCTGGCCACGTCCTCGATGCCGAGCGCCGGCAGCGGCTCGACCAGCAGGGCGATGCCCTGGTGGACGGCCCCCGGCGGCAGCAGGCGCTCGATGTCGGCGCGCTCGGTGATGTCCTCGGGCGGGACCGCCCGCAGCTGGCGGGCGGCGTCGAGGGCGGGGGCCAGCGCCCGCGCCGCCTCGGGCGTCGCCACCACGCGGCGGATCCGCCGCCTGGGATTTTCCAGGGCCGCCGTCACTGCGTGGTTGCCGTACAGCCATAACCCGCCGGCGCCGCCCCGCGGGCGGTTGTCGCGCGGCCGCTCGCCGCGGGCCCGATCGTCGCGGGGTTGTTCATCGCGCGGCCGCTCGTCGCGCGGCCGCTCGTCGCGGGGGCGGGGCCGTTCATCCCGGCCGCCCTTGCGGACCGGGGCATGATCGCGTTGGGCGCGCATTTTGGAACGAGTGTCACGCGTGGTCATATCGTCTACCTCCAAGACTACGCGTTTAGACCTCTCTTTTCGGATTGACAAGGCGTCCGAAATCCTCATAGTGCGGTCTCCCGTCGCCACGGCCCTGCCGACGACGGCGTGGAGGGGTGGCCGAGCGGTCAATGGCAGCAGACTGTAAATCTGCCGACGATAGTCTACGTAGGTTCGAATCCTACCCCCTCCACCACTAATCCTGCAGGCCGGGGCGAAGGACCTCCATTCGGAGCCGCGCCGCGGTGCGCGCCCGGAGCGGGCACCAAGGGCGGGTGTAGCTCAATGGTAGAGCAACAGCCTTCCAAGCTGATGACGGGGGTTCGATTCCCCTCACCCGCTCCAAGCGCCGCCTGTCCGGGGCGACGTTGAATTTTTTTGTGGACCACTAGCGGCAGATTGCCGCCGAGCAGACGGGTTGAGACAATGGCTAAGGCGAAATTCGAGCGCAATAAGCCGCACTGCAACATCGGCACCATCGGTCACGTTGACCATGGCAAGACCTCGTTGACCGCGGCGATCACCAAGGTTCTGGCCGAGACGGGCG
>JBLNCP010000018.1:0-36663 GCA_050260775.1 Solirubrobacterales bacterium
GCGGGGGGGGGGTGGGGGGTCTCGCGGGGGGCCCCCCCCCCCCCGGGGGGGGGGCGGCCCCCCCCCCCCCCCCCCCAACCTGGGGGGGGGGGCCCCCCCCCCACCGCGACGAACAGGCCGAGCAGGTAGGGAATCGAGGCGGCGAAGTTCCAGCCCGCCCATTTGCGGGTGGGCGTCGCCACCAGTTGCAGGTTGAGGGCGAGCAGCGGCGCCCCGACAGCCAGCGCGCCCACCGCGTAGGCCGTGCCGAGGTATCCCAGCGTCCAAGGCAGGAGCGAACTGGCGACCAGGGCGACGCTGTTGCCGAGGATCCACCATGCCGTCCGCTGCTCGCCGGCCACCACCGGCAGCATGGGCACGCCGGCGGCCCGGTAATCCTCGGCCAGCAGGATCGCCAGGGCCCAGAAATGGCTAGGCGTCCACAGGAACAGGATGACGGCCAGCAGCGCCGGCAGCATCCACTGGGTGGGCTCGACCACCGCCGCCCCGGCCAGCACCGCGAAGCTGCCGGCGGCCCCGCCCCAGATGATGTTGGTCCAGCTGCGGCGCTTGAGCCACACGGTGTAGACGACGGCGTAGACGAAGGCGCCCAGGAACAGGTGCAGCGCCACCACCCAGTTGAAGGCGGTGACCGCCAGCGCCAGCCCGGCCGCCATCAGCAGGGCGGCCAGCCACAGGGCGTCGGCAGGCGCGGCGGCGCCGCTGGCCAGCGGCCGGTTGCGGGTGCGCTTCATCCGCCGGTCGATGTCGCGGTCCCACACGTGGTTGAAGACCGCCGACGACCCCGATCCCAGGACCATGGCCAGCATCAGGGCCATGGCGCTGGCGGGGCGGACCTCGTCGGCCACCGCCGCATAGCCGGTCAGGGCGGTCAGCCCGATCATCACCGCGATCCGCAGTTTCAGCAGTTCCAGGGTCTGGCGCAGGGTCATGGTGGGCGGCCCTTCAGGCGAAGGCGTGGTAGAGCAGGAGGTAAACGGCGATGCCGGAGGCGCTGACGTAGAGCCACAGCGGCAGCGTCCAGCGCGCCAGCTTCCGATGGAGTGGGAACTGTCCCCGGAGCGCGCGCCTCAAGGTGGCGAGCACCAGCGGCGCCACCGCCGCCGCCAGCACCACGTGGCTGACCAGCAGGGTGTAATAGCCGGGCCGCATCCACGCCGGCCCGCGGAATTGGAAGATGGGGGCCGAGGCGTGGTGGATCAGGTAGGCCACAAGGAACAGGCCGCTGGTCATGACGGCCCCCAGCATGGCGGCGCGATGCAGCCGCGGGCGCCCCAGGCGGATCATCGCCAGACCGGTCAGCGCCAGGGCCAGCGCCGCGGCATTCAGCCCCGCCACCAGGTGGGGCAGCATCGGCTAGTGCCCCAGCAGGGCGCCGAAGCGGGCGAGCGTCGCTAGGAACAGCGCCGCCGCAACCGCCACCAGCACCACCAACGTCACCGTCGTGCGCGCCCGCCTGTCCTCGAGTGCCATCCGTCGCTCCGATAACCGGGTCCCTTACCGAGGTATCTGGGGAGCGTGCCTCGGCGCGAAAAGGGAGGGGGATCGTGGCGTCGTTTGCGCCTGGGTTGGTCGCCGGCCGCGCGGCCTGGGGCAAATCCGCGTCACTCCTTCGGGCCGAGTTGCGGAATGCCCATGACGAGGAGTAGGGTATTTGTAAACGAGAATGCGTTTAGATCGCACGAATTCGAAGGCACCTGGAGGTTTCCGTCATGCGCCCCCTCTCCCATGGTTTCTCCCCGGCCGCCGAGGCCCAGCCCGTGGTTCGCCACGTCGGCGTTGAGCGTTCCACCCAATGGCTGGAGCGTGGTTTCGCCGATTTCCGGGCCCACCCCGTCATCGGACTGTCCTATGGTCTGGTCTTCGCCGCCTGCGGCTGGCTGCTGACCGTCGGACTGGCCGGGCTCGGCATGGGATCGCTAATCCTGCCGCTGGCCGCCGGTTTCATGCTGATCGCGCCGCTGGCCGCGGTCGGGCTCTACGAGGTCAGTCGCCGCCGGCAGGAGGGGACAGATCGCGGGCTCGGCCTGCCGGCCGTGCTGGGGGCCATCCGCCGCAACGGGCAGATGGCCGACATGGGCTTCATCCTGCTGCTGCTGTTCTTCGCCTGGTGCCAGTTGGCGATGGTCCTCTTCGCGGCGTTCTACGGCGGCAGCGCCCCCGCCCTTGGGGATTTCTGGGGGCAGGTGGTGATGGCGCCCCAAGGCTTCGCCTTCCTCGCCACCGGGACGGTGGTGGGCGGAATCGTCGCCGCCATCGCCTTCACCCTGTCGGTGGTGTCGATGCCGATGCTGCTGGACCGCGACGTCTCGGTGCTCACCGCCATGCGCACCTCGGTGCGGGCGGTGTGGCTCAACCGCTTGAACATGATCGGGTGGGCCGCGACCCTGGCGACGCTGGGCATTCTTGGGATCAGCCTGTTTTTCGTCGGATTGGCGTTCACCCTGCCGATCGCCGCGCATGCCAGCTGGCACGCCTACCGGGACCTGGTGGGGAATTAGCCGTTCACCGTGATCGCCGGGCTTGACCCGGCGATCTACGCGTTGGCGCCACGTGGCTGGCCGGGTCAGCCCGGCGATCACGACAAACCGGGGGCCTAGTCGTCGGCCCAGTGGGGATTGATGACCTGGCGGCCCTTGCGGTCCTCGGCGGCCTTGCGCGCCTTGGCGAGGTTGCGGGCGGCCACCTGGGCCGGCCCCTTGCGCCCGTGGGCGGTGAACACGTCCAACGCCCCCTGGAACGCGGCGATGGCGCCGTCGAGATGGCGGCCGTTGCCGCCGAGGCGGTCGAGCAGGAACAGGGCGCTGCCCAAGGTGTTCTGGGTCGCCGCCCAGGACAGCGGCGTGCGCTCGCGCGTGCGGATCTCCATCACCGCCTCGCAGGCGTCGATGGCCCGCCCCAGCACCTCGGTGCTCTTCAGCTGGTCGCCGTAGACCTCCAGCACCTGGGCGAGGTTGTGCATGATGTCGGCCCAGCGCTGCGGCGTCTCGTTGCGTCCGTAGACCGACAATGCCCCCTGCAGCGCCTGCACCGCTTCGCGCAGCAGGTCGGTGTCTCCGGTCAGCAGGTCGAGGCGGTAGAGCGCCACGCCGAGACGGGTCTGCACCGCCGCCCATTCCTGCGGCATCGTTCCCTTGGGCAGCGCCTCGGCGGCGGCGCGCCATTCGGTCACCGCCTCCTGGAGGTAGGCCTGCGCCTTCTCCTTGGCCCGCTCCGCCCGCTGGGTGAGGACGGCGGCGATGTGGCGGCGGACCAGCCCGGTTTCCCAGGCGGGATCGTGCCGGGCCAGCCGCTTCTCGGCGGCGCGGTAGGCGTCGACCGCCTTCTGCAGCCAGCTGTCGGCCTGGGAGGGCGGCACCACCTGCGCCACCGCGGCGCAGACATGGCCGTACACCATCTGGGCGGTGCGCTGCTGCGGCATGGTCATCTGCACCGACGGCTTGGCGGCCAGCGGTTCGAGCGGCCCCACCGCCAGCGGCAGCACGCGGCGCAGCCCGGCGCGCTGAATCTCGGTGGAGGCTTCCCCGGCCGCCAGGCAGGCGGCGTGCAGCAGGTGCAATTGCGGCTCGGCCAGCGCCAGCGGCAGCTCGACGCGGGTCGAGGGGCCGAAGCCGCCCAGCCGCTCGTCGTCGGCGGCCGCGGTGGACAGGCGCAGGCGGTAGCCGTCCTTCGCCACGTCGCCCCACACCAGCAGGTCGGCGTTCTCGGACGCCACCGCCATCCGGACCGCCGCCATGGTGGCGGCGACCTGGCCGGGGTCTTCCAGCGTGTCGAGCTGGAACACCTTGGGCAGCGGCTTGACCTTCAGCGTCACGCAGCTTTCCAGCAGCTTGAACAGGGCCTGCGAGGCCGCGCCGTCGGCGCCGTCGCCGCTCATGGCGGCGACCAGCACGGTGAACACCGGCGGTTCGGCCGGCTTGGCTTGCGGCTGCTCGGCGGGTGCCGGCTTGGGCGCCAGCATCTTGGCGAGGCCGTCCAGCAGCCGCGCCAGGGCACCGGGCTGGTTGGCCGGTACATCCGCCGCCGGTTCCGGCTTGGCGGAGGCGTGCTTCACCGGCAGCGCGCTGGGGCGCTGCAGCGGCTTCTTCAGCCTGTCGCGGATGTTGTCCGAGTCGGTCATCTGCCTGCTGTCATACGGTACCCGACACCAGCCTGCAACAGCCTATCCCCCGATCAGGGCCAGCCACTCGTCCTCGCTCAGCACCGGCACGCCCAGCTTCTGCGCCTCGGTCAGCTTGGACCCCGCCTCGGTGCCGGCCACCACGTAATCGGTCTTCTTCGACACGCTGCCGACCACCTTGGCCCCGAGGGATTCGGCGCGCGCCTTGGCCTCCTGCCGGGTCATGGTGACCAGGGTGCCGGTGAAGACGACCGCCTTGCCGGCCACCGGCGAGGCGGCGGTGGGCGCCATCGCCTCCTCGATGCGCAGCAACTGGGCCGCGAGGTCGTCGAGGGCGGTAAGGTTATGCTCCTCCGCGAAGAAGGAGAGGATGTCGTTGGCGACCGACGGGCCGATGTCCTCGATGGAGACCAGGTCGTGGTAGGCCTCGTTCTCGCGCGGCAGCGCCGCCAGCATGGCTTGGCGCCAATGGTCGAAGGCGCCGTAGTGGCGCGCCAGGCGCTTGGCGGTGGCCTCGCCGACCTGACGGATCCCCAGCGCGTAGATCAGGCGTTCGAGCGGGATGATCCGCCGGGTACGGATGGCGTCGAACAGTTTCTCGACGCTGCGCTTGCCCCAGCCCTCGAAGTTCTCCAGGCGGGTCAGCGCCACCGCGTTCTTTTCCTCCAGCCGGAAGATGTCGGCCGGGGTGCGCACGAAGCCCTTTTCCCACAGGAACTGGGCGTTCTTCTCGCCCAGGCCCTCGATGTCGAAGGCGTTGCGCGAAGCGAAGTGGATCAGGCGCTCGGTCGCCTGGGCCGGGCAGACCAGGCCGCCGGTGCAGCGCCAGCCGGCCTCGCCCTCGATCCTCACGGCGTGGCTGCCGCAGGCGGGGCAGACCGGGTGGTCGCCGCCCTCGGGCGTCAGCGTCGCCGCCATCGAGAATTCGGCCGGTCCCCGGGGCTTGCCCGGCACCGGGCCGACCACCTGCGGGATCACGTCGCCGGCCCGCTGGACCACCACGGTGTCGCCGGCGCGGATGTCCTTGCGCCGGATGTCGTCCTCGTTGTGCAGGGTGGCACGGCCGACGATGACGCCGCCGACGTTGACGGGCTCCAGCTCCGCCCAGGGCGTCAGCACGCCGGTGCGGCCGACCGAGACATGGATGGCCTTCAATCGGGTCTGGGCCTGCTCGGCCGGGAATTTGTGGGCGACGGCCCAGCGCGGGTTGTTCTCGCGCATGCCGAGGCGGGCCTGCCAGTCGAAGCGGTCGACCTTGTAGACCACGCCGTCGATGTCGTAGGGCAGCGCGGCGCGGTCCTCGCCGATGCGGTCGTAGACCGCCAGGATCTCGTCGACGCCGTGGCACAGGCGGCGCAGCGGATTGACCTTGAAGCCCCAGCTCTCCAGCCGGTCGAGGAAGTGCCAATGGCTGTCGGCGACCGGCTCGGACACCTCGCCCAGGGCATAGGCGAACAGGCTCAAGGGGCGGCGCGCCGTCACCTTCGAATCGAGCTGCCGCAGCGATCCGGCGGCGGCGTTCCTGGGATTGGCGAACACCTTGTCGCCGCGTTGCTCCTGGCGGGCGTTGAGCGCCAGGAAGTCGGCCTTGGTCATGTAGACCTCGCCGCGCACCTCCAGCACCGCCGGGGCGCCGTGGATGCGCTTAGGCAGGTCGGGCAGGGTCAGCAGGTTGGCGGTGACGTCCTCGCCCTCGGTGCCGTCGCCGCGGGTGGCGCCCTGGACGAACGCGCCATCCTCGTAGCGCAGCGAGATGGACAGGCCGTCGATCTTGGGCTCCGCCACGATGGCGACGGGCTCGTCGGGCCTCAGGTTGAGGAAGCTGCGCACGCGTCCGACGAAGCCCTGGACATCCTCGGCCGCGAAGGCGTTCTGCAGCGACAGCATGGGCACGCGGTGGCGCACCTTGCCGAAGCCCTCGGCCGGGGCGGTGCCGACCCGGCGGGTCGGGCTCTGGGCGGAGGCCAATTCGGGGAAGCGCGCCTCGATGTCGGCGAGGCGGCGCTTGGCGGCATCGTAGACGTCGTCGGGGACCTCGGGGGCGTCGAGCCCGTGATAGGCGCGGTCCCAGCGGGTGATCGTCTCGGCCAGTTGGCCGTGTTCGATGCGCGCCTCGAAAGGGGTGAGCCGGTCGACCGGGATGGGAAGGTTCGTCATGGGGCGAAATGTATATCGCCCCCGCGGTTTCCGCCACACCGCTAGGCGGCGTCGCGCACTCCGGTTCGGGCGGAGGATTGCGGCAGAGGCAGGGTCAGGGCGAACATCGACCCCTTGCCGACCCGCGAGCGCGCATCGACCGGATGGCCGAGCAGGCGGGCGACGCGATCGACCACCGACAGCCCCAGGCCCAGCCCCCGGCGGCGGTCACGTTCAAGATTGCCCACCTGGTAGAACTCCTCGAACACCGCCGCCAGGTGATCCTCGGGAATGCCGACGCCGGTGTCCCAGACCTCGATGCGCAGGGTCTGTCCCCGGCGGCGGCAGCCGATGAGCACGCCGCCCTGCTCGGTGTAGCGGACGGCGTTGGTCACGAGATTGACCAGCGCCCGCCTGAGCAGCGCCGGGTCGCTGTGGACGAACTCGCGCGAGGGCATCACGCGGAAGGTCAGCCCTTTCTCGACGGCGGTGGCGCGGCATTCGGCGGCCACGTCCATCAACAGGTCCTCGACGGGGAAGTTGTAGGCCTGCGGCGCGACGATGCCCGCTTCCAGCAGCGAGATGTCGAGGTAGTTGTGCAGCAGGTCCTCGGCCGAAGACAGGGCGGCCAGCGCGCCTTCCATGACGCGGCGGTCGGCCGGGGCGGTGCGCTGGTCGAGCAATTCCAGGTAGAGCCGCAGCGCCTGCAGCGGCTGGCGCATGTCGTGGCTGGCCGCCGAGAGGAACCGGGCCTTGGAGGTGGTGGCGCGCTCGGCCTGGTCCATGGCCGCGATCATCTGCTGCTTGGCGCGGATGCTGTCGGTGATGTCGATGGAGGCGCAGGTCAGGCCCACCACCGCCCCGCTGCTGTCCCAGCGCGGCGCCACCATCTGCTTGAAGATCTGGGGCTGGCCCACCCCCTTGAACCGGAGGGTCAGCTCCTCGTGCATCGGCTGGCCGGTGGCCAGGACGCGCCGGAACAGCTCCTCGCGGCGGGCGACGCCTTCGGGCTCGAAGAAATCGCCGCTCTTACGGCCGATGAACGCCTCGGGCGGCAGCGGGATCTGCGGATTGTACATCCAGGTGTAGCGGAGCTCCCGATCCATGTTGAACACCGACATGGGCGCGATGGCCAGGGCGGCCTTGAGCCGATCCTCCGACAGGCGCAGCGCCGCGGCGGCGGCGGCACGCTCGGCCAGGCTCCGGCGGAAGCTCCGGATGGCGCGCGCCATCGCTCCGACCGCGCCCGGCCGGTCGAGGTAGGGGATGGTGACCTCCGTCTCGCCGTTTGCCAGCGACAGCAGGCAGGCGCGCAGGCGCAGCAGCGGGCGATAGCTGGTGCCGATCGCCGAAAGCCCGAGGACGGTGAGCGCCAAGGCGAGCCCGGCCAGCAGCGCCAGTCCCAGCGACACGGCGGCGGCGTTGCGCTCGGCCTGCCTGGCTTCGGCGATCAGCGCTTCCGCATGCTCGCGCTCGTGGTCCATGAAGGCTTCCATGGCGGCGTGCTGACGCCGGAAGATCTGCTCGCCCGGTCCATCCAGATAGGCCTTGGCCTCGGCCGTCCGTCCCTTGGCGAGGAGATCGTAGAACTGGTCCTGCATTTTCAGCCAATCGGCCATCACCGACTGCAGCGACGTGAGGCTTTCGGGGGCGTCCGAGAGCAAACGCAAAATGATCTTGAGATTGGCCAGCATGTCGGCGCGGTTGCTGCGCTCGGCCGCCACGGAGCGGGCGAGGGCGGCGGGATCGGGGGCAAGCACGGCGTCGCGCATGGCCTGCTGGACGCCGAAGGCGTGATCGTGCACCTCGAGCAGCGCCTGGGCCAGCGAGAACGGATGGTCGTAGAGATGCTCCGCCGCCTTGCCCAATCGGTCGAGGCGATCGAGGGCAAGCCAGCCTGCCCCCGTGGTGAAGAGGAGGAAGAACGCCAGACTAAGGGCGCGAATGTGTGTGTTGATCCAATGCATCTATGACCGCCGTGCAAACTTGCCGCTCGTCCAGACCCGTTCGCATAGGCAGATGATAGGAAGTGGTAGGCCGGTCATAAATAGAGCCAACGGGCAGGTTCCTAGCCCGTCGGATATGCCATTTGTAAATGTGCTGTAAATAAATGTTTGGCGCGCCTAGGCGCAGCCCATCAGGCTGGCGGCAGCGGCGCGGGCCTGGTCGGTGACGGTTTCGCCGGCGAGCATGCGGGCGATTTCCTCGCGGCGCGCGCCGTCGGGCAGCCGTTCCACCGTGGTGGCGACCGTGCCGGAGCCGGATTCGCGTTTGGCGACGCGGTAATGATTGCCGCCACGCGCCGCCACCTGGGGCGAGTGGGTCACCACCAGCACCTGCAGGCTCGCGCCCAGGCGGGCGAGACGGTCGCCCACGGCGGCCGCGACGGCGCCGCCGATCCCCGAATCGACCTCGTCGAACACCAGGGTGGGCGTCGGCGAGGTGCGCGCCAGCACCACCTTGAGCGCCAGCATGAAGCGGGACAGCTCGCCGCCCGAGGCGATCTTGCCCAGCGAACCCGCCGGGCTGCCGGGATTGGTCGAAACCAGGAACTCCACGGCATCGAGGCCGTCGGGGCCCCACTGCGCCTCGGCCAGCGCCTCGACGCGGGTTCGGAAGGTGGCCTTGTCGAGCTTGAGCGGCGGCAGTTCGGCGGCCACCGCCTGGTCGAGCCGGCCGGCAGCCTCGGTCCGCGCCTTCGACAGGGCCCGGGCCGCCTCGGTGAAGGCGGCCCGCGCCGCCTGCTCCTCGCGGGCGAGGCGGGCGAGGTCGTCGCCGCCGCCGTCGAGGGCGGCGAGGCGGCGCGCCAGGGTGTCGCGCAGGGCGGCGAGCCCGTCCACCTCGACGCCGTGCTTGCGGGCGGCCGAGCGCAGGGCGAACAGGCGTTCCTCGGCCTTCTCCAGAGCGCGGGGATCGAGGTCGATGTCGGCCGAGGCGCGTTCCAACAGCCCGATTGCCTCGGCGGCCTCGTTGGCGGCGCGGTCGAGCGCGGCGATGGTGCCGTCCAGCTTGCCCTCGGCCCGGTCGGCGACTCGCTCCAGCGCGCGCTGGGCGGCACGCAGCGACGATTCCACCTCGCCGCGCTGGGTCAGCTGGGCCATGGCGGCATTCATCGCCTCCAGCAGTTTCTCGCCATGCATCATGACGGCGCGGCTTTGCGCCAGCTCCGCTTCCTCGCCCGGCTTGGCGTCAAGGGCCGCCAGCTCGTCGAAGGCATGCCTAAGATCGGCTTCCTCGGCCTTGGCCCGGGCCAGGTCGGCCTCGGCCTCGGCACGGGCGGTCCGGGCCGCCCGCAGGGTGTCCCAGGCGGCACGCACCCGCGTCCGGCGCTCGGCCAGCCCGCCGAAGGCGTCGAGCACCCCGAGGTGGGTGGCGGCGTCGAGCAGGCCGTGGCTTTCGAACTGGCCGTGGATCTCCACCAGTTCGTCGCCGATGCGGCGCAACAGGCCGACCGACACCGCCTGGTCATTCACGTAGGCGCGCGAGCGTCCGTCGGCGGTGACGACGCGGCGCAGCAACAGCGCCTGGCCGTCGCTGTCGATGTCCTGTTCCGCCAGCAACCGCCGCGCCGGGTGACCGGCCGGCGGGTCGAACTCGGCGACGACGGCCAACTGGGGGGCGCCATGGCGCACCAGCGATGAATCGGCCCGCGCTCCCAGCGCCAGGCTCAGCGAATCGAGGAGGATGGATTTGCCGGCGCCGGTCTCGCCGGTGAACACCGACAGCCCGCCGTCGAAGGCGAGGTCCAGCCGTTCGATCAGGACGACGTCGCGGATCGACAGCGAGACCAGCATCGGCTCACCACGGCCACCAGCTGGAGGACGACGACTTGGCGACGGTGGCCGGCTTGCCCGATTTGACCAGGGAGTAGCTGTCCTCGTACCAGTCGCTGCCGGGGAAGTTGTGGCCGAGCACGGCGGCGGTGCGCTCCGCCTCGGCCGGCATGCCCAGCGCCACGTAGATCTCGACCATGCGGTGCAGGGCTTCCGGCACGTGGGTGGTCGTCTGGTATTGCTCGGTGACCGCCTTGAAGCGGTTGAGCGCCGCCAGCCAGTGCTTGCGTTCCAGGTAGAAGCGGCCCACCGCCATCTCCTTGCCGGCAAGATGGTC
Organism: Solirubrobacterales bacterium; assembly: GCA_050260775.1. GTDB lineage: Bacteria > Pseudomonadota > Alphaproteobacteria > Rhodospirillales > Magnetospirillaceae > CALABS01. Next base: position 10,367 of record JBLNCP010000018.1, read on the forward strand.
GCGGGTCAGGTCGACCTTCAGCTTGGCGTCGCGGGCGTACTGGCTGTTGGGGAAGCGGTCGATCACCTCCTGCAGCGACTTCAGCGACTGCTCGGTGATCTTCTGGTCGCGGGCCACGTCCGAGATCTGCTCGTAGTAGCACAGGCCCTTCAGATAATAGGCGTAGGGGGTGTCCTTGTTGCCCGGGTGCAGCTGGATGAAGCGGTCGAGCTGGATGATGGCGTCGTCATACTTGTTGCGCTCATAAAGCGCGTAGGCCGACATCAGCTGCGCCTTGGTCGCCCAGGCCGAATACGGGTGCTGGCGCTCGACCTCTTCGAAGGCCTTGGCCGCCTTGTAGTATTCGTCCTTGTCGATGAGGTCCATCGCCTCGTTGTAGAGCTCCTCGACCGGGCGCTCGACGTAGTCGTCCTTCTTCTCGGAACAGGCGGACAGCGCGACGGCGGTAGCCAATGCGATCGCGCCGAGGCGCGGACGGCTGAGGAACTTGGCGATGGGGCTCATGAAAACTCTTGCGAAGGAGGCTCTTCCCTGTGTGCGCGGACTATAGCACGCCCAAGGGGGAGGGGAAGAGCTCCAAGCAGCCACCCCCGGCGGTACCGGGATCATCCGGGTGGATTGTGGCGCAAAGCCGGTCATCCGTCAGAGGGGGGGCTTCCCGCAAATAAACAAAAAGGCACGGCGGGGTGGCCCGCCGTGCCTTTTTTGGAAGCGATGGATTTCAGCCGGCCTGGGCGATCAGCTCGCGGGCGGGCTCGACCGGCAGCGCCAGGGCGGAGCCGGGGGCGACCGTGGTGTAGGTCCAGGCGGTCTGGTCGGCGAACAGGGCGCGCAGCAGCTGGTTGTTCAGCGCGTGGCCCGAGCGGATGCCGTGGAAGGCGCCGATCAGGGGGGCGCCGGCCAGGTAGAGGTCGCCGACGGCGTCGAGGATCTTGTGGCGGACGAACTCGTCGCCGTAGCGCAGGCCGTCGTCGTTCAGCACCTTGGTGCCGGTGGAGTCGATCACCACCGCGTTGTCGAGCGAGCCGCCGCGGGCGAGGCCGGCGGCGCGCAGCATGGCGACCTCCTGCTCGAAGCCGAAGGTGCGGGCGCGGCTGATCTCGGACTTGAAGGCGCCCTTGGACAGGCTGACGGCGAATTCCTGGCGGGCGATGGCCTCGCTCTTGAAATCGATCTCGAAGCGCAGCGAGAAGCCCGGGCCGGGCGACAGGCTGGCGACCTTGTCGCCGTCGGTGACGGCGACGCGCTTGAGCACGCGGATGGCGCGGCGGGGCGATTCCTGCTCGACGATGCCGGCGCACTCGATCAGGAACAGGAAGGGCGCGGCCGAGCCGTCCATCACCGGCACTTCCGGGCCGTTGATGTCGATCAGGCAGTTGTCGATGCCCGAACCGGCCAGCGCGCTCATCAGGTGTTCGACGGTGCCGACCTGGATGCCGGCCTCGTTGACCAGGCAGGTGTTCATGCGGGTGTCGCCGACGCCGGCCCAGCGGGCGGCGACGATGGCGCCCTTGCCGGCGATGTCGGTGCGGCGGAAGCGGATGCCGCTGTCGGCCTCGGCGGGGTGCAGCACCATGGTGACCTTGGCGCCGGAATGCAGGCCAACGCCGGTGCAGCCGATGCTGGTCTTGAGGGTGCGCTGACGAAGGGCGGGCGTCTCGGAGACAAGGGCGGGGGAACGGTTGGCGGCGATCACATCGGCGACGCTGAACTTCACTTCCCAACCCCCTATCCGCTTCAATGTCGCCCCGGATGGCTGCCCTGCCGGGCGCCGGGGTCGATCTCGACGGTCATGGTCTATCAGCCTGCCGTCCAGTCCTCAAATCAATCATTGTTGCGAATTATTACACTTGCCCCGCGGACGAAAAGGCGGGGAGCCGGCCGGTGCAAGGACCGGCTCCCGCAAGTTCGGTTTGCGCGAAGGATAGTGCTAGCGGTGCCTTCAGTTCGCCTGGCGGCGTAGGAAGGCCGGGATGTCGTAATCCTCTCCGCCACGCGTCGCCGTCGGTTCGCTACGGGTCGCCATACCACCGAGGCGCGGCTGCGGCGCCGGGGCGGGCTGGGGCGCCTGGGCCTGCTCGGCCGGCTGGCGGCGCGACGGCATCAGGCGCTCGAACAACGAGCCGGTGCGACGGGGCTCGGGCTCACGCTGGGCCGCCTGCGGCTGCGGGCGCGCCGGCTGGGCCTGACGCTCGGTGATGTCGGTGAGCGCCTTGTTGAGCGCCCCCATGTCCGGCTCGGGATAGGCCTCGCGCTGGGGCGCCGGGGCGGCCGGGCGGGTGAACGAGGGCTCCATGCGCAGCTGGGTCTCCAGCGGGCGCTGCTCGACCGCCGGCTCGGGACGGACGACCGCGTCCTCGGCCGCGTCGGCCAGCTCGATCGGCTCGGGCTGCATGACGCGGGCGGTGGCGGCGGCCTGGGCGACCGGGGCGGCGACCTGGGCGGAGGCGGGGGCGGCGGCGCGGGCGACCACCGGCTCGGGCTGGGCCTGGGCGACGGCCGGGGCGGCGACCACGGTCGGGCGGAAGGCCGGCGCGGCCGGGGCGACGCGCTGGGCCGGGGCCGGAGCGGCGCCCACCAGCGAGATCACCGTCGGCTTCGGCTGCTGCGCCGCTTCGGACGCGATGCCGGTGGCGACCACCGAGACGCGCATCTTGCCGTTCAGCTTCTCGTCGAAGGTCGAGCCGAAGATGATGTTGGCTTCGGGGTCGACCTCGTCACGGATGCGGTTGGCCGCCTCGTCGACCTCGAACAGGGTCATGTCGAGGCCGCCGGTGATGTTGATGAGCACGCCCTTGGCGCCCTTCATCGAGGTGTCGTCCAGCAGCGGGTTGGAGATGGCGGCCTCGGCGGCTTCGATGGCGCGCTTGTCGCCCTCGGCCTCGCCGGTGCCCATCATCGCCTTGCCCATCTCGCTCATCACGGTGCGGATGTCGGCGAAATCCAGGTTGATCAGGCCGGGCATGATCATCAGGTCGGTGACGCCGCGCACGCCCGAATACAGCACGTCGTCGGCCATCTTGAAGGCGTCGGCGAAGGTGGTGCGCTCGGTGGCGACGCGGAACAGGTTCTGGTTCGGAATGATGATCAGGGTGTCGACGTACTGCGACAGTTCCTCGATCGCCGCCTCGGCGGTGCGCATGCGGTGCGCGCCTTCGAAGTGGAAGGGCTTGGTCACCACACCGACGGTCAGGATGCCCTGGTCGCGCGCGGTCCGCGCGATGACCGGAGCAGCGCCCGAGCCAGTGCCGCCGCCCATGCCGGCGGTGATGAACACCATGTTGGAGGCGCCCAGCTGGGTGATGATCTCCTCATGGCTTTCCTCGGCGGCCAGGCGGCCGATGTCGGGACGCGAGCCGGCGCCCAGGCCCTGGGTGGCGCTGGCGCCCAGCTGGATGCGGCGCTCGGTGCGGCTCTGGGCCAGCGACTGGGCGTCGGTGTTGGCGACGATGAATTCGACGCCTTCCAGCTTGGACGCGATCATGTTGTTGACGGCGTTGCCGCCGGCGCCGCCGACGCCGATGACGGTGATCCTCGGCTTCAGCTCCGCGGGAGCCCCCGGAAGGAAATTGAGCATGTTGTTACCTCCGCGCTGCTAACGGCCGGTCGTTGCCGGCCAGTTGTTTTCAACCTGGGTCAAAAGTTTCTCTTCAGCCACGAACCGATCCGGCCCCAGCCGGCGCCGGTGCCCTCGCCGCCCTGCGCCGCCCGGCGGCCGGCCTTGGCCGGCGGCTGGTGGGCAAGCGCATAGCGGATCAGTCCGGCGCAGGTGGAGAAGGCGGGCCCGCCTGTGGCTTCGGGGAGCCCTTGGAAACCGACAGGGCGGCCGAGCCGCACCTGCTTGTCGAGCACCAGCCCGGCGAGGTCGCGCACGCCCTGCATCTGGCTGGCGCCGCCGGTGAGCACGACGCGCCGCCCGGCCAGCTTGTCGAAGCCGCCGTGCTCGAGATGCGAGCGCACCAGCTCGAAGGTCTCCTCGAGCCGGGGCTGGATGATCTGGATCAGCATCGAGCGCGGCACCTGGTTGGAGGCGCCGTCCTCGTCCTCGCCCACCAGCGGGACCTTGAGCATCTCGCGGTCGTCGGCGGGGCTGGGGATGGCCGAGCCATAGAGCGTCTTCATGCGCTCGGCGTAGGACAGGGGCGTCGACAGGCCGCGGGCGATGTCGTTGGTGACGTGGTGGCCGCCGACCGGAATGATGTCGGTGTGCACCAGCTGGCCGGCCAGGAACACCGCCAACGAGGTGGTGCCGCCGCCCATGTCGATGCAGGTGACGCCCAGTTCCTTCTCGTCGTCCACCAGGCAGGCCAGCCCCGAAGCGTAGGGGCTGACCACGCGGGCCTCGATGTCGAGGTGGCAGCGGTTGACGACGGTCGACAGATTGCGCACCGGGCCGACCGCGGCGGAGATGACGTGGATGGCGACGCCCAGGCGTTCGCCGAACATTCCGCGCGGGTCTTTAATACCTTCGTTACCGTCTATTGTGTAATCAACCGGGATAGCGTGGATCAGCTCTCGATCCGGGCTTTCATGATGGGCCCGCCCGTGGTCCAGCATGCGGCGGATATCGGCCTCGTTGACCGGGTGGCCGTTCATGGACACTTCGACCTTGACGCTGGTCGAGGACGGGCCGCCGCCGGCGACGTTGACCGCCACCGCCTTGACCCGCTCGCCGGCCATCTCTTCCGCGTGATCGACGGCGGCGCGGATCGAGTGCTCGAGCTCTTCCAGGTCGACGACGGCGCCGTTGCGCATGCCGCGCGCCACCTGATGGCCGATGCCGACGATGCGCGGCGCCCCATCGTCCTGGACGCGCGCGATGAAGCAGCACACCTTGGTGCTGCCTACGTCGAGTGCCGCGATCAGTCCGCTGCGCATGATGGTGTCTTTCCCCCTGTCCGCCCGTTCAAGCGCCGTTGTCCTTGCGCTTGCCCGGTTCCTGCACGGCGGCGCGCTCGGCGCGCATCACCAGGCGGTCGGGGACGCGAAGGTCGATCATGGAAATCTGGCGGCCGCTCAGCCGGTGGTCGCGCTCCAGCTCGGCCAGCCGGTGCCAGGCGGCTTCCGGCTCGTCCTCGGGCAGGCGCACCTCGATGCCGCCCTGGGCGTCGTCCAGCTTCAGGTTCCAGCGCCGGCCGCCGACGCGGACCGCGGCCTTGACCCGTTCGGCCAGGGCGGGTTCGGTGGCCAGCATGGTCAGGAGCTCGTCGGCGTTGCCGGGGGCGCCGTCGCCCACCACCAGCGGCAGGTCCTCCAGCCCGGCGATGGAGCCGGGGATCTGGTGGCCGTCGCGGTCGACCAGGACGAACTGGCCGCCGTTCTGCCAGATGGCGACCGGAGTGCGCTCGGCGATGGCGAGATGGAGCTGTCCGGGCAGGCGGCGCTCGACGGCGGCCGACTTGACCGAATCGATCAGCTCCAGGCGGTCCTTCACCTCCTGCAGGTCCACGGACAGGATCGGCGCGCCGTGGCGGGTGCCCAGCGCCTCGACGATCAGTTCGGTAGGCGTGCGGTTGCGCCCGGAGACCGTGATCTCCTGGATGCGGAAGCCGGCCTCGGCGGTGGAGGCCAGCATCGTCTCGATGGCCGAACGGGTCATGCGCTGCGGCGCGCCCGAGTGCCAGGCCACCGCCACCGACACCACCAGGGCGGTCATGGCGATGCCGCCCGCCGCCAGCTTCTGGAGCGGCGTCAGCTCGATGCGCGGCCGTACCGTCTTGCGCTTGGCCTTCTTCTGACGCGGTTCCGAGGCGTCGCGCGGATCGGCCTTGGCGGCGCGGCGCGCGGGGGCGCGGCAACCGCCGGGGACGATGCGGTCGTCGTCGGTGATGACGATGTCGCTCGAGCTCATGCGTCGCATGCCGCGTTCTCCACCATCCATCGCACCAGCTCGGGGAATGAGATGCCGGCGTGGGCGGCGATCTCGGGGACCAGCGAGGTCGCGGTCATGCCGGGCTGGGTGTTCACCTCCAGGACGACCAGCCGGGGGGGCTGGCCGGCACGGGTGTCGTCGTAGCGCAGGTCGGTGCGCGACACGCCGCGGCAGCCGAGCACCCGGTGGGCCTCCAGCGCCAGGCGGCAGGCCTCGTCGTAATCGGCCTTGGGCAGCGGCGCCGGCATGATGTGGCGCGATCCGCCGGGGGCGTACTTGGCCTCGTAGTCATAGAAGCCGCGGTCGGAGGTGATCTCCAGCGCGCCGAGCGCTCGGTCGCCCAACACCGCCGCGGTGATCTCGCGGCCGGGGACGAATTCCTCAACCAGCACTTCGGGGCCGTCGAACGGCCAGTCCTTCAGCGGGTCGCGGGCATCGCCCGGCTGCAGGATGTAGACGCCGACCGAAGAGCCCTCGTTAAGCGGCTTGACCACGTGGGGGCGGGGGATGCCCGTCTGTCCGCCGCGCCGAACCACCTCGCCGCGGGCCACCGGAATGCCCGAGCTCTCGAAGATCTTGCGGGCGAAGCCCTTGTCCATGGCGGCAGCCGAGGCGAGCAAGCCGGAATGGGTGTAGGGGATGCCGAGCAGGTTCAGCAGCCCCTGGACGCAGCCGTCCTCGCCGAAGCGGCCGTGCAGGGCGTTGAATACCACGTCCGGCCGGGTCGCCAGCACGTCGGCCACCAGCTTGGCCGGGTCGCGGCCGGCATCGACGGTGGCGACGGCAAAGCCGGCCTCGGTCAGCGCCTGCGCGGCGGCGGCACCCGAGCGCAAGCTCACCTCGCGTTCGGCGGAAGCGCCGCCCATGAGCACGGTCACGCGCTTGGTCATTGGGCACCTCCCGGAATGCCGATGCGACGGATCTCCCAGCGCAGGTCGACGCCGGAGCTTTCGAGCACGCGGCGGCGCACCTCCTCCCCCAGCGCCTCGATGTCGGCGGCGGTGGCGGTGCCGGTGTTGAGCAGGAAATTGCAGTGCTTCTCGCTGACCTGGGCGCCGCCGATGGTGAGGCCACGGCAGCCGGCCTTGTCGATCAGTTCCCAGGCGCGCGCGCCGGGCGGGTTGGCGAAGGTCGAGCCGCCGGTCCGGACCCGGGTCGGCTGGCTGGCCTCGCGGGCCTCGCGGATCTCGGCCATGCGGGCGGCAATGGCCTGCTTGTCGCCGGCGGTGCCCTGCAGGGTGGCCGACGTGAAGATCCAGTCCTCGGCCACGCCGCAATGGCGGTAGCCGAAGCCGAGCTGGTCGAGCGTCAGGGTGTGGCGGGCGCCGGAACGGTCCAGCGCCTCGGCCGACACCGTGACGTCCTTCATCTCGCCGCCGAAGGCGCCGGCGTTCATGCGGAGTGCGCCGCCGATGGTGCCGGGCACACCCGACAGGAATTCCAAGCCGTCGATGGACTGCTCCATGGCGGTCATGGCGACCGTCAGGTCGAGCGCCGCCGCGCCGGCGGTGATGCGGGGGCCGTCGACGGTGATGCCGGCGAACGGACCGGCCAGGCGGATCACCACGCCGGGGACGCCGCCGTCGCGCACCAGCAGGTTGGAGCCGACGCCGATCACAGTGACCGGAACCTCGGCCGGCAGCGCCGCCAGCAGCGTCGCCAGATCCTCGGCGTCGGCCGGCCGGAACAGCACCTCAGCCGGGCCGCCGACCCGGAACCAGGTCAGCCCGCCCAAAGGCGCGTTGCGGCTGATCCGCCCGCGAAGCGGCGGCAGCGCATCGGCCCAGTGGGTGGTGCGGGCGTTGGTCATTATTCGCCGGCCTCCCGCGAGCGGAGCTCGCGATACTTATAGGTGAGGGAGGCCGTCATCATTCGCCGGCCTCCCGCGGAGGCAAGGCCTCCAATTCGCCGGGCAGGGCGTGCGCCCACGACGTGATGTTGCCGGCGCCCAGGCAGACGACCATGTCGCCCGAGCGGGCGATCTCGTTGATCAGCGGCGCCAGCGACTTGGCGTCGGGCAGGGCGGCGACGTGGCGGTGGCCGTGCTCCTGCAGGCCCTTGACCAGGGCGTCGCGGTCGATGCCCTCGATCGGCTGCTCGCCGGCCGGGTAGACGTCGGCGACGATGACGGTGTCGGCGTCGTTGAAGCAGGTGCAGAACTGTTCAAACAGGCTCTGCAGGCGGGAATAGCGGTGCGGCTGCACCACCGCGATGACGCCGCCGGAGCTGGCAGAGCGGGCTGCCTTGAGGACGGCGGCGATCTCCACCGGGTGGTGGCCGTAATCGTCGATGACGGTGACGCCGCGGGTCTCGCCGGTCTTGGTGAAGCGGCGCTTGACCCCGGAGAAGCCGCCCAGCGCCTTCCTGACGATGTCGTTGGGCAGGCCCAGTTCGTTGGCGACGCAGACGGCGGCCAGCGAGTTCAGCACGTTGTGCTCGCCGTACATGGGCAGGCGCAGGTCGTCGATGGTGCGGGTCTGGCCGGTGACGCGGTCGGTGATCACCACGTCGAAGCGGGCGCCGCCCGAACCGATGCGCAGGTTGGTGGCGCGGATCAGGGCCTGCGGGCTGAAGCCGTAGGTGACGATCTTGCGGTCGGGCACGCGGGCGATCAGCGCCTGCACCTCGGGATGGTCGATGCAGCAGGCGGCAAAGCCGTAGAAGGGGATGTTCTCGACGAAGGTGCGGAAGGCGTCGCGCAGCCGGTCGAACGACCCGTAATAGTCCATGTGCTCGGGGTCGATGTTGGTGACGACCACGGCGGTGGAGGGCAGCTTGGTGAAGCTGCCGTCGGATTCGTCGGCCTCGACCACCATCCAGTCCGAGGCGCCCAGGCGGGCGTTGGTGCCGTAGGCGTTGATGATGCCGCCGTTGATGACGGTGGGGTCGAGCTGGGCGGCGTCGAGCAGGGCGGCGATCAGCGAGGTGGTGGTGGTCTTGCCGTGGGTGCCGCCGATGGCGACGGCGTTCTTCAGCCGCATCAGCTCGGCCAGCATCTCGGCGCGGCGGACCACCGGCACCATCTTGGAGCGGGCGGCGGCGATCTCGGGGTTGTCGGCCTTGACCGCCGACGAGATCACGACGACGCGGGCCTCGCCCAGGTTCTCGGCGGCGTGGCCGATGGCGACGCCGATGCCCTTCTTGCGCAGGCGCTCGACATTGTAATTGTCGGCGATGTCCGAGCCCTGCACCGTGTAGCCCAGGTTGTGCAAAATCTCGGCGATGCCGGACATGCCGATGCCGCCGATGCCGACGAAGTGAATGGTGCCGATGGACAGCGGCATCGTCCTCATGGGAGCGACTCCTGGCGATGGCCCGGCAAGGCGGCGACCAGGTCGGCGAGACGGGCGGCGGCGTCGGGCCGGGCGGCCGCGCGCGCGCACCCGGCCGCCCGCACCAGGGTGCCGGGCTGGGTGAGCAGGGATTCCAGACGGGATGCCAGCGAGTCGGCGGTGAAGGCGGACTGCGGCATCAGCCACGCGCCGCCGGCCTCGTCCACCGCGCGGGCATTGGCCGTCTGGTGGTCATCAATGGCATGCGGATATGGCACCAGGATGGCAGGCCGTCCCAGGGCGGTCAGCTCGGCCACCGTCGAGGCGCCGGAGCGGGCGATCACCAGATGGGCGGCGGCCATGCGCTCGGGCACGTCGCTGAAGAAGCTTTCCAGTGTCGCCTGGATGCCGGTGCCGGCATAGGCGGCGCGCACGCCCTCCAGATCCTCGGGGCGGCATTGCTGGCTGATGCGGATGCGCTCGCGCAGGGAGTGGGGCAGGCGCGCCAGGGCGGCGGGCACCACCTCGGACAGCACGCGGGCCCCCTGGCTGCCGCCCAGGACCAGCAGGTCGACCGGCCCCTCGGCGTCGAGGGGCGGATAGGTGGCTTCCCGCTGGGCGGCGACGGCGGCGCGCACCGGCATGCCGGTCTGCACCACCTTGCGGTGCCAGGCCGGATCCAGGTGCTCCACGTGGGAGTAGGAGGTGGCGATGCGCCGCACCCGGCCGGCCAGCAGGCGGTTGGCGCGGCCCAGCACGGCGTTCTGCTCGTGAATGGCGGTGGGGATGCCCAGCATGGTGCCGGCGACCATGGTGGGCACCGAGGCATAGCCGCCGAAGCCGATCAGGGCGGTGGGACGCAGGCGGCCGAGCAGGCCGCGGGCCTGGATCACGCCGATGCCCAGTTCGAACACCGCCCGCACCTTGGGCAGCAGGCCACGCCCGGCGATGCCGCCCGCCGAGATGCGGAAGGTTTCGAGGCTGCCCAGCGTGCCGCCATAGGCGTGGCCGCGCTTGTCGGTGACCAGGGCAAGGCGCCAGCCACGCGCCAGCAGCTCGCTGGCCAGCGCCTCGGCCGGGAAGACGTGCCCGCCGGTTCCACCGGCGGCGAGGACGGCGAAGGGCTGGCTCATAGCTCCACCCCCTCGGTGCCGTAGCGTTTGCGGGTCAGCGCCAGCACCATGCCCATGCCGAGCGCCAGCGCCAGCATGGACGAGCCGCCGTAGCTGATGAACGGCAGCGTCATGCCCTTGGTCGGCATCAGGCGGAGCGTCGAGGCCATGTTGATGATGGCCTGCAGGCCGAACTGCACCAGCAGGCCGGCGGTGGCGAGGACGACGAACAGGTTGTCCTCCTTCATCAGCCGCGAGAAGCCGCGCAGCACGACGAAGGCGAAGATGGCGACGACCGCCAGGCACAGCAGCACGCCGAACTCCTCGCCGGCCACCGCCAGGATGAAGTCGGTGTGGGCGTCGGGCAGCACCAGCTTGACGCGGCCCTCGCCGGGCCCGCGACCGAAGATGCCGCCGTTGCGGAAGGCGTTGAGCGCGGTCATCACCTGGTAGGCGTCGCCGGAGCCGGGATCCAGGAAGCGGTCGACGCGGCTTTGGACGTGCGGGAAGATGAAGTAGGCGCCGAAGCCGCCGACCACGCCCATGACGCCGATGCCGACCACCAGCACCAGCGGCAGTCCGGCCAGGAAGAACTGCGACGCCCAGATGGCCGAGACGATCAGCGTCTGGCCGACGTCGGGCTCGCGCAGCAGCAGCAGGGCGACAAGGCCGTAGAGGCCGCAGGCGATGGCCTTGCCCGGGAAGCCGGGATTGAGGCGCGCCTCCGCGAACATCCACGCGGCGGCGATGGCGAAGGTCGGCTTGACGAACTCGGACGGCTGGATCGAGATGCCGGCGATGTTGATCCAGCGGGTGGCGCCCTTGACCTCGGGCCCGATGAACAGCACCGCAATCAGCATCAGCACCGAGCCGAGGAAGCCGATGGTGCCCAGGCGCCGCACCTGGCGCGGGTTGAGCAGCGACACAGCGATCATCACCACCAGCGCCGGCACCAGGAAGACGAACTGGCGGCGGACGAAGTGGAAGGAATCGGCGCCGATGCGCTCGGCCACCGCCGGGCTGGCGGCCATGGTCAGCAGCACGCCGACGCCGACCAGGGCGAACAGCGCCGCGATGGTCCAGCGGTCGACGGTCCACCACCAGCGGCCAAGGACGGAGGTGTCTGTGCGTCCGAACGTCATCGCGCACCGTCCTTCGGCAGGGCCTCGACCAACTGCCGGAACACCGCGCCGCGATGCTCGAAGCTCTTGAACTGGTCCCACGACGCGCAGGCCGGCGACAGCAGCACCACCTTGCCCGGCGCCGGGTCGGCGGCGGCCATGCGTGCGGCCTCGGCCACCGCCTTCGCCAGCTCGCCGCAATGGGTGTAGGCCACCCGGCCCTCCAAGGTGGCGGCGAACTGCTCTGCGGCCTCGCCGATCAGGAAGGCGTGGGCGATGCGGCCGAAATGGGGCTCAAGGCTAATGATCCCGCCTTCCTTGGGCTGGCCGCCGATGATCCAGTAGATGCGGTCGTAGCAGACCAGCGCCTTCTCGGTTGCGTCGGCGTTGGTGGCCTTGGAATCGTTGACGTAGGCGATGCCGTTCTTGACGGCCACCAGCTCCTGGCGGTGGGCGAGGCCGGGGTAGGAGGCCAGGGCGCGGGCGATGGCGACCGGCTCGACCCCGTCGGCGCGGGCCATGGCATAGACGGCGCAGGCGTTCTGCCAGTTGTGGCGGCCGGGCAGGCGGGCCATCGTCTTGAGGTCGCACACGACGACGCCGCCATCCATCAGCAGGCCGCCGGGAGCGCACACGCCGTCGTCGAGCATGCGCTCGGCCGAGATGCGCACGACGCGGCGCCCTTCAGCGGAGAGCGCGTCGGCGATGGCGGCGCAATGCGCATCGTCCACGCCGATCACGGCGGTGCCGCCGGGGGCCAGGCGGTCGAACAGGCGGCGCTTGGCGGCGACGTAGCCCTCCATGCCGCCGTGGCGGCCGAGATGGTCGGGGGTGATGTTGAGCAGCACGGCGGCGTCGAGGCGCAGGCTGTCGACCAGCTCCAGCTGGTAGCTCGACAGCTCCAGCACGTAGCGGCCGCCCTCGCCCAGGTCGGGCATGTCGAGGGCGGCGGTGCCCAGGTTGCCGCCGGCGGCGACCTGGCGCCCGGCCTCGGCCAGCACGTGGGCCAGCAGGGTGGTGGTGGTCGACTTGCCGTTGGTGCCGGTGACGGCGAGGAAGCGGCTATTTGGTTTGGCGCGGGCCAGCAGCTCGACGTCGCACACCACCGGACGGCCGAGCGTGCGGGCGCGGGCGGCGACCGGATTGGCCTTGTCGCGCGGGTAGGTGTGCGGAATGCCCGGGCTCCATACGACCATCTCGGCCGCGCCCAGGTCGGCGGTGTGCAGGTCGACGAGAGGCACGCCCTGTCCCCCGGCGGCCGCCCGCGCGGGCTCGCCGTCGTCCCAGGCCCAGACGGTGGCGCCGCTGGCCTGCAGCGCCTTGGCGGTGGCGGTCCCGGACTTGCCGAGACCCATCACCGCGACCGTCTTGCCGGAAAGGAAGGGGACGGGGATCATTGCCTCCTTACCTCAGCTTCAAGGTGGACAGGCCGACCAGCGCCAGGATGCCGGCGATGATCCAGAAGCGGATGACGACGGTGGGCTCGGCCCAGCCCTTCTTCTCGAAGTGGTGGTGCAGCGGCGCCATGCGGAAGACGCGCTTGCCGGTCAGCTTGAAGCTGGCCACCTGCACGATCACCGAGACCGTCTCCAGCACGAACAGGCCGCCGACGATGGCCAGCACCAGCTCGTGCTTGGTGACGACGCTGATGGCGCCGAGCGCACCGCCCATGGCCAGCGAGCCGGTGTCGCCCATGAACACCATGGCCGGCGGCGCGTTGAACCACAGGAATCCCAGGCCGGCCCCCACCAGGGCGCCGCAGAACACCGCCAGTTCGCCGGAGCCGGGCACGTAGTGGATCTGCAGGTAATTGGCGAAGACCGCGTGGCCGACCAGGTAGCTGATCAGGGTGAACACGCCGGCGGCGATCATCACCGGCACGATGGCGAGGCCGTCCAGGCCGTCGGTCAGGTTGACCGCGTTGGAGGCGCCGATGATGACGAACACCGCGAAGGGGATGAAGAACCAGCCGAGCTGGATGAGCAGGGTCTTGAAGAACGGCACCGCGACGGCGCCGTTGAGCGGCTCGCGCTGGATGGCGAACACCCACAGGGCGGCCACCAGCGCGATGGCGATCTGGCCGGCCAGCTTGGCCTTGCCTGGCAGCCCCTTGGGGTTCTTCTTCGACACCTTCAGGAAGTCGTCGAGGAAGCCGATAGTGCCGTAGCCCAGCGTCACCAGCATCACGATCCACACGTAATGCGATCTGAGGTCGGCCCACAGCAGGGTGGCCACCGCCAGCGCGATCAGGATCATGAACCCGCCCATGGTGGGCGTACCCTTCTTGGTGAGCAGGTGGCTTTCCGGCCCGTCGGTGCGGATCGGCTGGCCCTGCTTCTGCCACTTTCTGAGCCAGTTGATCAGGCCGGGGCCGATGAGGAACGACACCACCAGCGCGGTCAGCACCGCGCCGCCCGTCCGGAAGGTCAGGTACTTGAAGAGATTGAAGACGCCGATCTGATCCGCGAGGGGATAGAGCAGGTTGTAGAGCATGGTCCCCCTAGGCCCCTTCGCTCAGAGCTTTGACAATTCGGCCCATGCGGCTGCCCGCCGAGCCCTTGACCATCACCACGTCGCCAGCCCGCACCGCCGCCTTGACCAGCGGCGCCAGTTCCTCGGAATTGGCGGCGTGCCCGCCATGCCGCTCGGGCGGCAGGGCATCCTTCAGGTTCTCCATCAGCGGCCCGGCGGTGAACGCCAGGTCGATGTCCCAGGCCGCCAGGATCCCGGCCAGGGCGCCGTGCAGGGCGGGTCCCTGCTCGCCCAGTTCCAGCATGTCGCCGAGCACGGCGATGCGCCGCGCCCCCTTGGCCGGCTTGGCCGCCGCCAGGGTGGCGATGGCGGCCTTCATGGACACCGGGCTGGCGTTGTAGCTCTCGTCGATCAGCTCGGCCTGGCCGCCCGGCACGGCGATGAGCTGGCGGGCGCCGCGTCCCTTGGGCGGGCTCATGCCGACCAGCGCCTTGGCAGCGGCGGCGCAATCGGCGCCCAGCGCCCGCACCGCCAGCAGGACCGCCAGGCTGTTCATGGCCCAATGCAGCCCGGGCACGCCGATGCGGTAGGCGATGGGGGTGTCGCCCATCAGGGCGAAGACCGCGGTCTCGTGCGGGTCGATGCCGCAATCGAGCAGGCGGGCCTGGGCGTCGATGTGGGAGCCGAAGCTCACGATCTCGGCGCCCTGCGCCTCGGCGGCGGCGGCCAGCCGGCGGAAATGGCGGTTGTCGCGGTTGAGCACCGCGACGCCGCCCGTCTCCAGGCCCACGAAGATCTCGGCCTTGGCGTCGGCGATCTCCTCGGTCGACTTGAAGAAAGCGGTGTGCACGGCTTCCACGGTGGTGACGATGGCCACGTGCGGCCGCACCATCCGCGTCAGCGGCGTGATCTCGCCGGGGTGGTTCATGCCCAGTTCGAATACGGCGAAGCGGGCATCGCGCGGCATGCGCGACAGCGACAGCGGCACGCCCCAGTGGTTGTTGAAGCTGCCCACCGACCAGTGGGTCAGTCCCTGCTGGGACAGCACCAGCGCCAGCATCTCCTTGGTGCCGGTCTTGCCGACCGAGCCGGTGACCGCCACCACGCGGGCAGCCGAGCGGGCGCGCGAGGCGGCGCCCAGGGCTTCCAGGCCCTTGAGGCTATCGTCGACCACCAGCAGCGGCAGGCCCTCGCAGCCGTCCGGGACTCGGTGGACCAGGGCGGCGGCGGCGCCGGCCTCGATCGCGGCCTTGATGAAATCGTGCCCGTCATGGTTCGGCCCGGCGATGGCGACGAACAGGTCGCCCTTGACCACCGAGCGGGAATCGATGGACACGCCCGAGGCCTCCCAGGCATCTCCCCGCAGGGTTCCGCCGGTGGCCGCGCGGGCCTCTTCGGACGTCCATAAAGCGGCGCTCATGCGCGGCCTCCATCGATTTCTTTAACGGCCTTGGCCGCCTCGGCGGCATCGTCGAAGGGCAGGACCGTAGTGCCGACGATCTGGCCGGTCTCGTGACCTTTTCCGGCCACCACCAGCACATCGCCGGCCTTCAGTTCGGCGATGGCGGTGCGGATCGCGGAGGCGCGGTCGCCAATCTCGGCGGCCCGGGGCGCGGCGGCCAGGATGGCGCGGCGGATGGCGGCCGGCTCTTCGCTGCGCGGGTTGTCGTCGGTGACGATGACCCGGTCGGCCAGCGCCTGGGCGATCGCCCCCATCTGGGGCCGCTTGCCGGGATCGCGATCGCCGCCGCAGCCGAACACCAGCGACAGGCGGTTGGCGACGTGGGGCTTGAGCGCCTGCAGCACCGTCTCCAGGGCGTCGGGGGTGTGGGCGTAGTCGACGTAGACGGCGGCGCCGTTGCCGCGCTCGGCGACCTTCTGAAGGCGGCCGGGAACGCCTTCCAGAACCTCCAGCGCGGCGGTGGCCTTGTCGGCGTCGAGGCCGGCGGCGATGGCCAGCCCCAGCGCGGCCAGCGCGTTGGACGCCTGGAAGGTGCCAGCCAGCGGCAGGCGCACCGTCACCGCCTTGCCGAGAACCTCGAGATCGAGCACCTGGCCATGCGGCTCCGGCCGCGCCGCGACCAGCTTGAGGTCGGCGCCGGTACGGCCGAAGGTCAGCACGCGGCCGGGGGCGGCGGCGGCAAACCGGCCGGCGGCCTCGGAATCCGCATTGATCACCGCGACGCCGTCGGCGGGCATCACCTCGGTGAACAGGCGCAGCTTGGCCTCGGCGTAGCCGTCCATGTCCCCGTGGTAATCGAGGTGGTCACGGGTCAGGTTGGTGAAGGCGGCAGCCTTGAGGCGAACGCCGTCCAGCCGGTACTGCGACAGACCGTGGCTGGACGCCTCCATGCAGGCGTGGTCGACGCCGCGCCCGGCCAGTTCGGCCAGCACTTGGTGCAGGTCGGCCGGGTCGGGGGTGGTGAGGCCGCCCTTGTTGTCCCAGCCGTCGGCGATCACCCCCAGGGTGCCGATGGCGGCCGAGCGGTGGCCCAGCGCCTTGGCGATCTGGCGGTAGAAGACGGCGGTCGAGGTCTTGCCGTTGGTGCCGGTCACCGCGACCATGCTGTCCGGCTGGGCGCCGTGGAAGGCGGCGGCCATCAGCGCGAAGCGGCGGCGCGGATTGGGATCGGTGACCAGCATGGCGTCGTTGGCCGGTGCCGGAGTGCCCTCGGGCGCCAGGATGGCGACGGCGCCCTGGGCCAGGGCCTGGCCGATGAAGGCGCGACCGTCGGCCTTGGTGCCGGGCAGGGCGGCGAACAGCCAGCCGGGGGCGACCCGGCGCGAATCCGCAGTCAGGCCAAGGATCTGGGGGTCGTGGGCGAGGGGCCGTCCCGTCATCTCACTCAACCGCCGCAACTTCTTTGCTCCCGCTTGCCTTGGCGCCGGGATGGGGCGCGGGGGGCTGCTGGGCCACCGGCTGCGCCTTCGGCAGCAGCCCGACCAGGGGGGCGATCTGCGCGATCACGCGCGCGACCGTCGGGGCCGCCGTCCAGCCGGCGGTGATGAAGCCGTGGGTCTCCTTGGTACCTTGAGGTTCGTCGACCATGATCAGCACCGCCAGGCGCGGATCATCCATGGGGAAGGCGGCGACGAACGACGACAGCACCGCCTTCTTCTTGTACGAGCCGTTGGCGGTCTTCTCAGCGGTGCCGGTCTTGCCACCCACGAAGTACCCGGGCACGTCCGCCTTCGAGCCGGTGCCGTCGGTGACCACCATGCGCATCAGCTGGCGCATCTGCTCCGAGGTGCGCTTGGAGATGATCCTCTCGCCGGTGGGGGCGTTGCCGGCCTCGTGCGCCATCAGGGTGGCGGGGTGGAAGACGCCGCCGTTGACGAGGCTGGCGACCCCGGTCACCAGCTGCAGCGGCGTCACCGAGATGCCGTGGCCATAGCTGACGGTCACCGTGTTGATGTCGCGCCACGGGTTGGGTACCAGCGGGGCGCCGACCTCGGGCAGCTCCAGCTGCGGCTGGTTCAGCATGCCCACTTTCTGCATGAAACTGCGTTGGACGGGGGTGCCGACCGCGAGCGCCATCCGGGCCGAGCCGATGTTGGACGAATGGATCAGGATCTCGGGCACGGTCAGCCAGCGGTTCTCACCATGGGCGTCGTGGATCTCATGGCCGCCGAAGTGGAAGGTGCCGCGCGCGTCGAAGCTTGAGTTGAGGTTGACCTGGCCGGAATCCAGCGACATCGCCGTGTTGAACAGCTTGAAGGTCGAGCCCATCTCGTACACGCCCTTGGTGGCGCGGTTGAACAGATGGTCCGAATTGCCCGCCGGCGGGTCGTTGGGATCGAAATCGGGCAGGCTGACCATGGCCAGCAGCTCGCCGGAGGCGATGTCCATCACCATGCCGACGCCGCCCACCGCGCTGAATTCCTTGATGGTGCGCTGAAGTTCGTTGCGCACGACGGTCTGGACGCGGATGTCGAGCGACAGCTTGAGCGCATCGGACTGCGACCGCAGCGCTCCGTCGAAGCGCTTCTCGATCCCCGCGATCCCCTTGTTGTCGATGTCGGTCATTCCGACGATATGGGCGACGAGGTTCCCATGGGGGTAGACCCGCCTTTCGCCCTTCTCGAAGTAGAGCCCGGGGATGCCCAAAGCGTTGACGTCGTACTGCTGGCGAGGCGTCAGGTTGCGGCGCAGATAGACGAACGGGCGACCCGAGGCCAGGCGGGTATGCACCTCGTCGCGGTTCAGGTCGGGCAGCGCCGAGACGAGCTTGGTCGCCGCCTCGGCCGGATCGAGGATCTCGTTGGCCTTGGCATAGAGCGACATCGTCGGCAGGCTGGTGGCCAGGATCACGCCGTTGCGGTCGACGATGTCGGCGCGCTCCATCTCCAGGCCTTCGGTGCGCGCCTGCGGCAGCGGACGGGGCTTGGCCTCGCTGTGGTCCAGCACCGCGACATCGACCATGCGGGCGCCGATGATGCCGAAGGCGCCCAGGAACATGACGGCAGCGGCGAGCAGGCGGGCGCGGCCGGTCTCGAGCGCCCGCTTGCGCACGCCGTCGAGCCGCACCGCCGCCGGGGTGTTCTGCAGGTCTTCGCCGGCGTGGAAACCGGGGACGCGTGGCTTGGGCGCGAAGAAGCTCACCGAACCTCCCCGCTGGTGGCGACCTCTGCGAAGGGCGAGGGCACGACGATGGTCCGCCGCGGCGCCGCCGCGGTGGCGACGGGGGCGGGATGCGCCGGCACGACGGCCGCCCCCGCCGGCTGCCGGGAAAGGGCCGGAACGGCCGGCGGCACGATCTTGGCCAGGCGCGCCGGCTCGGCCGGCTTGTGGGCCGGGGCACGGGCGGGCTCGGCCTTGGCGATGATCTTGACCGGCTCGGCCTTGGCCGCGGGCTTGGCCGCCGACGCGGCCGGGGCCGGGGCGGCATGCGCCACAGTCACCGGGGCGGAAGTCCCGCCCTTCTTTACCCCGGCATAGACCGGCTGCACCGAGAGATCTCGCGGAAGGGTGTCGAGCGTAGCCACCTGGGTCGGCCCCACCGGACGCATGCCCAGGTGCTTCTCGGACAGGGCGCGCAGGCGGGCCGGATCGTTCAGGTAGCTCCACTCCGCCTTGAGCACGTGGATGGCTTCCTGGTTGCGATGGATTTCCTGGTTCAGCGCCGCCAGCCGGGATTCCTGTTCCTTGACCTCATGCTTGACGAAGAACAGCCCCACCCCGACCGAGGCGGCCACGAAGCTCCACACGATGGTTGCGGTGAGGCCACGCATCATGCACCTCTCTTCGGCGCGGACGCCGTCTTGGGGGCCGCCGCGGGGGCCCCTGTCCGCTCGGCGGCGCGCAGCTTGGCGGAGCGGGCGCGCGGATTGCGGGCCACCTCGTCGGCGCCGGCCTTGATCGCCTTGCGGCTCACCAGGGTGAAGGTGGGGGCCGGGCCGCTCGCGGTGACCGGGGCATGGCGCGACGGACGGGCCGCCTCGCCGCTGCGCTCCTTCAGGAAGGTCTTCACCACCCGGTCTTCCAGCGAATGGAAGGTGACCACCGCCAGGCGTCCGCCGGGGGCCAGCACCCGCTCGGCGGCGGCCAGCCCGCGCTCGAGCTCGCCGAGCTCGTCGTTGACCGCGATCCGGAGCGCCTGGAAGGTGCGGGTGGCCGGGTCGATGCCGTCGCCCGACGGGCGCACCACGCGGCGGACCACCGCGGCCAGCTCCAGCGTGCGCTCGAACGGCTTGTCCTTGCGGGCGGCGACGATGGCGCGAGCGACCTTGCGGGCGTGCCGCTCTTCACCATAACGGAAGATGATGTCGGCCAGCTCACCCTCGTCGGCCTGGTTGACCATGTCGGCCGCCGAGGGGCCGGCCGATTCCATGCGCATGTCGAGCGGTCCGTCCTTGGCGAACGAAAAGCCGCGCTCGGGCTGGTCGATCTGCATGGAGGACACCCCGATGTCGAGGGCCACCCCGTCCACCCGGTTGACACCCTGGGCGGCCAGAAGCGCGTCCATGTCGCCGAAGCGGCCTTCGATCATGGTGAGGCGGCCGCCGGTCTCGCCGCTCATGGCGTGGCCGCGCGCCACCGCGCTGGGATCGCGGTCGATGGCGATCACCGTGCAGGCGGCGCGGCCGAGCACGGCCATGCTGTAGCCGCCGGCGCCGAAGGTGCCGTCGACATAGACGCCGCCGTCCTTGGGCGCCAGCGCGTCGACCACCTCGTCCAGCAGAACCGGGATGTGGGGGGCGGTGCTCATCGGGTCTCTCCCGACGGAGCCAGGGGCTTGAGCGGCAGGGTGGGGCGGGACTGGAGGGCGCGGGCGCGGACCTCGGCCTGGACGGCCTTGTAGGCCTCGGGCTCCCAGATCTGGAAGGTCTTGCCCTTGCCGACGAAGGCGGCGGTCTCGGACAGGCCGGCGTGGGCGATCAGGTCCTCGGGCAGGACGATGCGGCCTTCGGGGTCCCAGGCGAGCTGGCGGGCG
The DNA here is from genome assembly GCA_050260775.1 of Solirubrobacterales bacterium. Classification (GTDB taxonomy): domain Bacteria; phylum Pseudomonadota; class Alphaproteobacteria; order Rhodospirillales; family Magnetospirillaceae; genus CALABS01. Next base: position 30,650 of record JBLNCP010000018.1, read on the forward strand.
TCGGCGAAGATCAGGGCGGTGATGTCTTCCTGCTCGGGCGAAAAGGCGGCGAATTCCTCGGCGCTGTCGGACAGGCGCTGCATGAAGTCGATGCCGCAGCCCTCGACGCAGGTGGTGGTGAAGGAGCGGTAGGCGACGATGCCCTGGAAGGGCAGCTGCGACAGGGTCGCGCGAAAGGTCGCCGGAACCGACACTCGGCCCTTCCGGTCGACCTTATTCACGAATGTGGAGAGGAATAATCCCATCCTCGTCCGACCCTGCCCTGGTTACCCGTCCCCGAACCCCCTCGAACGGCACACCCCGCCCGTGGCGCCGTCATTCGGTGGGTGGTTATGGGATATCATGGGATAGTATGGTCGTCAATGGAATCCGGTAGTAAAAAACTGGGTGAGCGCGATTGGCGCACAATCGCGTAAAGTTTTTAGCAAAGTACTCGAAGTTTGCGGTGCAACCGCTTGATTCCGCGCGGGCTTTTGCCCGTGGGCTCGGAAAGTGAAGCTTTTTGGGTTCGCCCGGTGTTCCGGTGGCGCCGGTGCCGGGGGCGGGCCCCCGCGCCAGGGGCGGTCATGGGATGGCATGGGCGGAAATGGCGCCAGACGGCCTGTAAGCCGGGTTCTGTCCCATGGTTTCCCATGGTGACGGCCATTCATCTGGGACGCCCGTCGCCGAGCGCCTCAACGCGACCGACCCGGGCGGCTACGCGGAAACGCGTTTCGCTTCCCTTGCGGGAAGACCGCCGCCCCTATTTGGTCTTGCTCCCGGTGGGGTTTGCCGTGCCGTCCCCGTTGCCGGGGCCGCGGTGCGCTCTTACCGCACCCTTTCACCCTTGCCCGCGGACCCGAAGGCGCGAGGCCGTCGGGCGCATGGGCGGTCTGCTCTCTGTGGCACTTTCCCTGGGGTCGCCCCCGCCGGACGTTATCCGGCACCGTGTTTCCGTGGAGCCCGGACTTTCCTCCCCCCGAAGAGGGCGGCCGTCCGGCCGTCTGGCGGCAGGCAGAATGTGGGGGATCGGGGGGCGGCGTCAAGGCGCATGGAAGCGACGCAACGCGAATGTCGCGTTACGGAGTCGCCAAGTAAAAAGACCGGCGATGACTGTCAATGATCTTGTCTTGCCATCGGGTCGATGCCCGATGACTGAGGCGTAATTCATCCTATTCCACGTGCGTGGCCCGGGTTGCCGGAGCGGGGGTCGCCGACCGCTCCGGCTCTGCCATCGCCGGCTACCGTGGCAGCGACAGCATTCCCATCGCCTCGGTAGAGAGCTTGGTGACGATCTCGCCCAGCTGGCGCGCCTCGTCCATGTACTCGTCGTAGGCCTGCCGGGCCAGACGCAACTGGCAGTCGACCATGTCCTTGGGCGACTGGCACTGGCGCAGTTCTTCCGCGGCGCTCAGATTGTTGCGGAGCGAGGTCTGGGCGAGCGAGATCAGGCGGCTGTTGACCTGGCTCCAGCCGTCCATCATCCGCGCCGTGATCTGCATGAAGTCCCGCTCGTGCAGCCTGTTGGCGGCCACTTCGTCGGCGGACGCGACCGCTTTCAACTCGCTTCTTCTCTCGCTCATGAAATCTTCTCCTGTCCTGGCTTGGGAAAAGGAACCAGCGCTTAGAAGGTACCGAATTCGGGCGGTCATTCCGCCTGAGCAGGCGTTCTATGCAGGCCGGGCAGGACATCCCGGCCAGCCGGCAGGGGCGAACCGAATGGCGGGAACAACCTCTCCTTCCGTCGTGTTTGATGGGCATGTCTCTCGACGAGTACCGCCAGCGCCGGGACTTCACGCGCACGCCCGAGCCGGCCGGCGGGCGGAAGGCGGAGAGTGCGGCCACCCTGTCCTTCGTGGTGCAGAAGCATGCGGCGCGGCGGCTGCACTGGGACTTCCGCCTGGAACTGGACGGGGTGCTGAAGAGTTGGGCGGTGACCCGCGAGCCGGGCGGCGAGGCCGGCGACAAGCGCCTGGCGGTGCAGACCGAGGACCACCCGCTGGAATACGGCGGCTTCGAGGGCGTCATCCCCAAAGGCCAGTACGGCGGCGGCACGGTCATGTTGTGGGACCGCGGCACCTGGACGCCCGAGGGCGACCCCCACAAGGGCTTGGCCAAGGGCCATCTCAAGTTCACCTTGGACGGCGTCCGCCTCAAAGGCAGCTTCCATCTGGTGCGCATGGCCGGGGAGGGCGGCAAGAACTGGCTGCTGATCAAGGGACACGGCAACGACCTGGCCGCCAGCCCGATGCCTTCCGACCTCTCGGTGGAAAGCGGCCGGACCATGGACGAGATCGCCGCCCAGCCCGAGCGGGTCTGGCGCAGCGATACCGCGTCACAGCCGGACCTCGATCCCGGCGCGGTCGCCGGCGCCCGCACCGCGCCGCTGCCGGAACGGCTGGCGCCCATGCTGGCCAGCCTGGTGGCCGAGGCCCCGGACGGATCCAACTGGATCCACGAGATCAAGTTCGACGGCTATCGCCTGTTGGCCCGCATCGACTCGGGTCGCTGCGTGCTGTTCACCCGCAACGGCCACGACTGGACGCGCAAGTTCCCGGGCATCGCCATCGCCTGCGCCGGGCTGCCCTGCCGCCAGGCCTGGCTCGACGGCGAGGTGGTGGCGCTCGACCGTCACGGCGTGTCGCGCTTTCACGACCTGCAGACCGCCCTGTCGCGCGGCAGTGACGACGGCCTGCTCTATCACCTGTTCGATCTCGTCTACCTGGACGGGGTCGATCTCGCCAAGGCGGCGCTCCAGGACCGCAAGCGGCTGCTGCGCGAGTTGGTGGGCACGCCGGTGGAGGGGCCGATCCGCTACACCGACCACCTCGATGGCCGCGGTCCCGACTTCCGCCGCCAGGCCTGCGCCTTCGCGTTGGAAGGGGTGGTGTCGAAGCGCCGCGACCGCCCGTACAAGCCCGGCCGCGGCCAGGACTGGGTCAAGGCCAAGTGCGTGCGCCGGCAGGAATTCGTGGTGGTCGGCTGGACCCTGCCCCAGGGGCGCAAGAGCGGGATCGGGGCGCTGCTGCTGGCGGTGCACGACGCCGGGGGCCAATTGGTTCCCGCCGGGCGGGTCGGCACCGGCTTCGGCGAGCGCGAGGTGGCGCGCCTGCTCGACCTGCTGGCCCCGCTGGTGCGCCCCGAGCCGCCCTATCCCTCGCGCGAAGCCGGGGTGACCTGGGTCGAGCCGCGCCTGGTGGCCGAGGTCGAATTCACCGAATGGACGCGCGACGGTCAACTGCGCCACCCCTCGTACCAGGGATTGCGCCTCGACAAGGATCCGCGCGAGGTGGTGCGCGAGGGCGAGGGGGCCGAGGGCGATGCCGAGGACCGGCTGGCCCAGTTCCGCCTGACCCATCCCGACCGCGTCCTCTATCCCGAACAGGGACTCACCAAGCGGGCGCTGGCCTCCTATTACCTCGATGTCGCTCCCTGGATGCTGCCGCACGTGAAGGGCCGCGCCCTGACCCTGGTGCGCTGCCCCGAAGGCCACGGACGGGAATGCTTCTATCAGCGCCACCCCGGCCCGGGCATGCCCAAGGCGGTGCGCCGCTTCCCCGACCGCGACGAGGTGCTGGTGGTGGTGGACGACGAGGCCGGGCTGGTCGGGCTCATCCAGATGGGGGCGCTGGAAATCCATACCTGGGGCTCGACCACCCGCGACATCGAGCGGCCCGACACGCTGGTGTTCGACCTCGACCCCGACGAAGGCCTGGGCTGGGAGCGGGTGGTGGCCGGAGCCCGCGCCATGCGCCAGCGCCTGGAGGCCCTGGGATTGGCAACGTTCGTCAAGACCACCGGCGGCAAGGGACTGCACGTGGTGGTGCCGCTGGCTCCCAGCGCCGAATGGGATGAGGTCAAAGCCTTCTGCAAGGCGGCGGCCGAAGCCATGGCCGGCGACGAGCCGGGCCGCTACACCGCCAACATGGCCAAGGCGCGGCGCAAGGGCCGCATCTTCATCGATTACCTGCGCAATCAGCGCGCCGCCACCTTCATCGCGCCCTATTCGACGCGGGCCCGCCCGGGGGCTCCGGTGGCGGTCCCCGTCACCTGGGCCGAGCTGGAGGGGGGCATCCGCTCGGACTATTTCACCGTCGAAACCCTGTTCCGCCGCCTGCGGGCGCTCAAGGCCGATCCTTGGGCCGATTTCGCGGCGGCGGCCCGTCCGCTGCCGGCGGGGTGGCAGGGCATGCTGTAGGAGGCGCCATGCCGCGACCGTATTGGAAGGGACACGTCCGCCTGTCGCTGGTGACCTTCGCCGTCGCCCTGTATCCGGCCATCGATTCCTCGTCGAAGCTGGCCTTCCACCAGATTGAGCGCTCGACCGGCCAAAGGGTGCGCGAAAGGAAGGTGGTGCCCGGCAAGGAGGACGTGACGACCGAGGACATCGTCAAGGGCTACGAGTACGAGAAGGGCCGCTACGTCGTCCTCGACGAGGAGGATTTCGAGAAGGTCCGGCTCGAAAGCAAGAAGACCATCGAGCTGGAGCGCTTTTTCCCGGTGGCCGAGCTCGACCCCATCTACATCGACAAGCCCTATTACGTCGTCCCCGACGGCGCCCTGGCGGAAGAAGCCTTCGCGGTGGTGCGCGAGGCGCTGGAGCACGAACACCGGGCCGCGCTCGGCCGCGTCGTCCTGTCGGGGCGCGAGCGGCCGGTGGCCATCGCGCCCCGCGACAAGGGCATGGTGCTCTACACCCTGCATACGGCCGATGCCATCCGCAAGGCGTCGCTCTATTTCGGCGACATCAAGGAGGCCGAGGTCGACGAGGACCAGGTGGCGGTGGCCGAAGCCCTGGTCGGGCGCAAGGCCGGCCATTTCGATCCCGGCCGCTTCGTCGACCGCTACCAGGAGGGGCTTCGCCAGATCATCCAGGCCAAGATCGAGGGCGAAACCCCGCCGGTGATCGAGGACGCCCACCCCGGCAACGTCATCAACCTGATGGATGCCCTGCGGCGGTCACTGGAAAGCGAAGGCGCCGGCGCCGAGACCGGAGGCGGCGGCAGTGCGCCGGCCGGCGAAAAGAAGAAGGGCGGCGGCACCAGGAAGAAGAAGGCGGGGTAGGACGAGGGGGGTCATCCCGAGCGGGAGCGAGGGACCTCGTGTGGCGCCGTCCAATGCGACGGTTGGGAACGAGGTCCCTCCTCCCGATGGTCGTCGGGATGACGGAGTAGTCAGAACTCCGCCCAGTCGTCGGCCTTGGCGGCGGCGACCTGCGGCTTGGGGGCCGTCGGCCGCTTGACCGCCGCCTTGGCGGTGGTTTTGGCGACCGGCTTCGGGGCAGGCCGCGCGGTGCGGACCGCCACCTCGGCCTGGGCCGCCTGCTGGCCGACATGGAAGAAGCTCATCAGGCGGTTGAGTTCCCGCGACTGCTCCTCCAGCGCGTGGGCGGCGGCGGCGGATTCCTCCACCAGCGCGGCGTTCTGCTGGGTCATCTCGTCCATCTGGGTGACGGCGGAGTTGACCTGGTCGATGCCCGAGGCCTGCTCGGCCGAGGCCGCCGCGATCTCGGCAACGATGTCGGCGACCCGCTTCACCCCCGACAGGATCTCGTCGAGGGTCTTGCCGGCGCCCTTGACCAGCTCGGCGCCCTGCTTGACCTGGCTGGTGCTCTCGCCGATCAGGGTCTTGATCTCCTTCGAGGCCTGGGCCGAGCGCTGGGCCAGGTTGCGCACCTCCTGCGCCACCACCGCGAAGCCCTTGCCGGCGTCGCCGGCCCGTGCCGCCTCGACGGCGGCGTTCAGCGCCAGCAGGTTGGTCTGGAAGGCGATCTCGTCGATCATGCCGACGATGTCCTCGATCTTCTGGCTGGAGGCCTCGATCTTGCCCATGGCCTGGACGGCGTCGCCGACCACCTGACCGCCCGAGGCCGCGACCTCGCGGGCCCCGGCCGCCAGCTGGTTGGCCTGCTGGGCGTTGGCGGCGTTCTGGCGCACGGTGGCGGCCAGCTCCTCCATCGACGCGGCGGTCTCCTCCAGGGCGGACGCCTGCTGTTCCGAGCGCTCGGACAGGTCCTGGCTGCCGGCGGCCACCTC
>JBLNCP010000019.1:0-185134 GCA_050260775.1 Solirubrobacterales bacterium
TCTCTCCTACCGCCGCCGCTTGCCCGCCGCCATGGCCCACAGGGCGCAGCCGACCCGGCCGATGGCGTGGTCCCAACTGCCGTCGATGGCCTGACGGAACACCCGCATGGTCGGGTACCACACGGCATCGTCGCGGGAATCCACCCAGCGCCAGTCGTTGCCGAGCGGCAGCAGCACCCACACCGGCTTGCCCATGGCCCCGGCCAGGTGGGCTTCCACCGCGTCGGTGGCGACGACGAGGTCGAGGCTGGCGATCACCGCGGCGACGTCGGCAAGGTCCTCGCAGCCGGCGCCGACGTCGTCGATGAACGCGCGGGCTCCGGTGGCGGCGAGATCCCTGGCGCGCTCTCCCCGCTGCAGGCTGAACAGGTGCACGTCGGGCAGGGCGGCGAGGCGCAGCAGCTGCGACAGCGGGACATGGGGATCGCGTTCGCGTCCGCCCCAGGCCAGCCCCACCCGCAGGCGGCCGGTGTCGGGCAGCGTGGCCGGCGGGACGTCGTCCGGCAGATGCAGGTAGGGGACGTCGCGGGGCGGGGTGGTGCGCGACGTCGTGCCGATCAGGCGCGGCAGGTCCAGCAGCTCGACCTGGAAATCCGCCGGCGGCAGCGGCTGGCCGCGCGGGACCACCGCCTCGACTCCCGGCAGGGTGGTCATCAGCCGCGCCACCTCGGGCTCGCATTCCACGGTGACCAGGCCGCCCTGGCGGCCGACCTGATGGATGAAGCGGCTGAGCTGGATGGTGTCGATGGCGTCGCCCTCGTCGCGCACCACGATGGAGCGGGCGTCGAGCCGTTCCCCATGCCACGCGGCCGCCCCGGGAATGGGGGGGAGATCGGGGTTGGCGCGGTGGGCCATCTCGGCCATGCCGCGGGCCAGGTTGCCCGACTTCAGGAGCGCCACCGCCAGTTCGCGGCGGGGAACGGTGCCCGGAGCGGCCGCTTCGGCCTGTTCCAGCAGGGCGAGGGATTCCTTCGCCCGGCCGCGCAGGCGCGCCAAGATCGCCAGTCCATGCAGGGCGGACGGGGTGTCCGGAGTGTCTGCCAGCACCTCCATGTACACCGCTTCCGCTTCGCCGAGCTGGCCGAGGTCGCGTAGCGCTCCCGCCAGGTTGGCTTTGGCGGAGAGGGCGGCTCCACAGGCGACGGCCCGTCGCCAGCAGGCGGCGGCGGCATCGACGCGCCCGGCCCGGCGCAGCAGCGCCCCCATGTTGGCATTCGCCTGGGCGTTGGTGGGGTCGAGGGCCAGCGCCTTGCCGAGCAGGTTCGCCGCGTCGTCGAAGCGGCCGTCCAGCAGCGCCCGGGTGCCCTGGTCGGTCAAAGTGAGCGCTTCCTCGCGCGCCGCGGCTTCCGATGCCGGCGAGCCGGCGTCGTCGAGCGCGCCGTATCCGTCCTTGGGGGCCACTCCCATGGCCAGGGCGAGGACGGCGCCCGGCTCGCCCCGGAACGGCCTCAGCGGTCCGCCCCCGATGTCCGACGGGAAGCGATGGAGGGAATAGCCGGCCTGCTCCAGCATGTGGGCGGCGACGGCGCCGTCGCTGTGCTCGAACACCACCACGGCGGCGCGTTGCAGCGTGAGAGCCTCCCACAATCCGTCCAGCACCTCGGCCTCCGAGGTCTTGGTGCCGATGCGTACGACGAGACGGCGATCGCCGAGGTGGGGGCGGTCGGCCAGCAGGCTGTCCACCGCGACGGTGTGTGAGCGGGCGTTCACCCACTCGGGCAGCGGGAAGACGGTGCGGCCGCACCGGGGCCGGCGCGCCACCACCACCGGCATGGTGCGGCCGGCGACCGGGGTGGGAACCACCTCGACGACATCCTCGGCGATGGAGACGGCGATCAGGTCGGCGAGATGCTCGGCCTCCACGGTCTTGCCCTCGATGGCCAGCACCAGGACGTCGCCCGACGGATGGGCCGCCGCCTCGAGCGTGAAGGTGCCGTCTCCGGCCCCGACGTCGACGAAGGCGTCGCCGGCTTCGAGGTGGGCGGCGAGCATGGCGGCGATCTGCGCCCCCGGGCCCGAGTTCACGCGGGTGAGGCCGGCCCGCCGCTCCTCCGCCGCCGCGACCAGCTCCTCGACCGCGCCCATGACGCGGGTGATCACCCCGGTCCAGTCGCCGGGCCGCTGCTGGCGCAGCAAGCGCATGCCGGGGTACCAGGGCGTGTCCTCGCGGTCGAGCATCCAGCGCCAATCGGGGGCATGGGGCAGCATCAGCAGCACCGGCTTGCCCAGGGCGCCGGCGACATGGGCCACCGGCCCGTCCACCGTGATGATGAGGTCGAGCTGGGCGATGCGGGCGGCGAGGTCGCCGTAATCGCGGATGGAGCCGGCGAGGTCGGTGATCAGGCAGGGAGCGCTGAGTTGGGCGGCATCGCGGGCGGCGGGGCCCGGCTGCAGGGAGTAGAACGCCACCCTGGGCATCCCCATCAGCGGCATGAGCTGGGGCAGGGGGACGCTCCAGGAGGGGCGGGCCCCCGACCACATCAGGCCAACCTTGAGCACGGCGGCCGCCGGTGCCGGGACCGGGCTTCTGCGGCCATCGGGCACGTGCAGGTAAGGGATGTGCGCCGGGATGGAGGACAGCGTGGTTCCGAACAGCCTGGGCAGGTCGAGCAGCGAGGCGTGCAGGTCGATGGCCACTCCGGCCGGCATCGGCTGGCCGGCCGCCACCACATGATCCACTCCCTCAAGTGCGGCCAGCAGCGGCACCAGCGGCGCCGGCGCGCCGAGAACCACCCGGCAGCCCATGGCCGCCAGTTGCGGCAGGAAGCGCGCGAGCTGGAGGGTGTCATCCAGTCCCTGTTCCGACCACACCAGGATCGTCTGGCCGTCGAGCGGACCGCCGTCCCAGGCCTCGATGGGCATGTCGGGACGCGCCATCCCGGGGGCCTGCCAGCGCCATTCCAGGTCGTCCCAGGCACTGCCGAAGTCGCCCTCCAGCAGGCGCAGGCGGGCGCGGCCCAGCCGGGCGACGAGGTTCTCGTCGTCCAGCACCAGGGCGCGCTCCAGTTCGTCCTCGGCCTCGTCCATGCGGCCCAGCCCGACCAGCGCCTGGCCCAAACCGGCATGCGCCGCCGGACTGGCGGGCTCGATGGAGAGGAGGTCGTGGTAGAGGTCGACGGCACCGGCAAGGTCGCCCTGACGGGCCACCAAATCGGCCAATTGCTGGCGGGCGTCGATGGCCGCCGGGTCGATGGCCACCGCGCGGCGCAGGCAGGCCTGCGCCGCCGCGTCGTGGCCGTCGGCCTGCAGGATCTCCGCCAGGCCATGCCAGGCCCCGGCCGGAGCCGCGGGTTCACGCACCAGCAAGGTGAACAGCTGGCGCGCCTCGGTGCGGCGCCGCATGGCGCGCAGGACCATGCCCAGCTCGATGCGGGCGTCGGCGTCGTCGGAACGGTGGCTGAGGGTCTGGTTGAGCGCCGCCAGCGCCTCCCGGGGGCGGCCGAGGTGGCGCAAGGCGGCGGCCCGCCCGAGCAGGGCGGCGTGATTGTAGGGCTGTTCGTTCAGGATGGCGTCGTAGATCGACAGGGCTTCGGCATGGTCGCCCCTGGCGCGGGCGTCGTCCCCGACCCTGACCAGGCCGGCGGACATCTCGCCGGCATCGAGGCCGGCGGGTTCCTCCGGCGGCGCGACATCCTCCAGCACGTCCATGCCCCCCGCATCCCCGCGATTAACACAGGCAGTCAAGCGCGGCTGAGGCGAGGAATCAAGCCCAATTGGCGGCCGCCGGGACGGTCCGGCGGCGCGTCAGTTCGCCGAGGGGCCGCTGAGGATGGCGCGGATGGTGCGTTCGAGGGCGGCGGGAAGGAAGGGCTTGGACAGCACCTTGGCGTGGCCCATGCCGCGCGCCCGCACTTCCCCCGCATTGCCGGTGACGAACAGGACGGGGACGTGGCGGTCGGCCAGGATCCGCTCGACGGCGGTGATGCCGTCTTCGGCCCCTTTGAGGCGGACATCGGCCAGGATCAGATCGAGATCGAGCCCGCGAGCCCGTTCGACCGCGTCGGCCGCATTGTCGACGACCGCTTCCACGGTGCAGCCCATGCCTTCCAGCACCATCCGCAGGCCGAGCGCGATCAGGGGCTCGTCCTCGATGATCAGAATGCGTGCGTCGACCGCCGGGGCGGGGCGTGCGTCCACGGGTTCTCCCTCTTCGCCGTTCCGGTAGGAACCTTTCCTCACATGTGCCGGGATTTCAAGAATGTTCGGCCAAGCTAACCCCTCCGGGCGACGCGGCTTCCTTTGGACGGCAACGCAAAACGGGGATGATTTCGCCGGGGCGCCGGGGTATATCAGGGCTGCCAAATAAGAAGGGTTCACGCATGACTGTCCTGGTCGCCGGTTCGGCTGGTTTCATCGGTTTCCACACCTCGATGCGGCTGCTGGAGCGCGGCGAGCGCGTGGTCGGCGTCGACAATCTGAACGACTACTACGACCCGGCGCTGAAGCACGCGCGTCTGGCCAAGCTGGCCGCCTATCCCGCCTTCACCTTCATCGAGGCCGACATCGCCGACCGCGAGGCGATGGCCGCGATCGCCAAGCAGCATCCCGACGTCGACCGCATCGTCATCCTGGCCGCCCAGGCCGGCGTCCGCCATTCCCTGACCCGCCCGTTCGACTACACCCATTCGAACATCGAGGGCCATCTCGTCATGCTGGAGGCGGCGCGCCACCTCTGGCAGATCAAGCATTTCGTCTACGCCAGCTCGTCGTCGGTCTACGGCACCAACACCAAGCTGCCGTTCTCGGTCGAGGACCGGGTCGACAACCCGATCTCTCTCTACGCCGCCACCAAGCGTGCCGGCGAGCTGATGGCCCACTGCTACAGCCACCTGTTCCGCATCCCGACCACCGGGCTTCGCTTCTTCACCGTCTATGGTCCGTGGGGGCGGCCCGACATGGCGGCCTACCTGTTCGCCAAGGCGATCCTGGCCGGCCAGCCCATCAAGGTGTTCAACAACGGCGACATGCGCCGCGACTTCACCTTCATCGACGACATCGTCTCGGGCGTGGTGGGCGTGCTGGACCATCCGCCGGCCGACGAGGGCACCCTGCCGCCGTACCGCATCTACAACATCGGCAACAACAACTCCGAGCACCTGATGGATTTCATCGGGCTGATCGAGAAGTGCCTGGGCCGCAAGGCGGAGTACCAGTTCGAGCCGATGCAGCCGGGTGACGTCAAGGAGACCTATGCCGACATCTCGGCGATCCAGAAGGACGTCGGCTTCGCCCCCACCACCCCGATCAGCGTCGGCATCCCCAAGTTCATCGAGTGGTTCAAGGAATTCCACAAGGTCTGACGGCCCTCTTTCCCCAGCTTGCTGGGGGAGGGTAGGGTCGGGGCCATCTATTGATTCCCCTCGCCCTTCTTGTGCCGATAGGTGACCAGCTCGTGCACGATGCCGTGCAGGGTCTGGACCTCCTGGCCGGTGAGGTGGGCGCGCTGGAACATGTTGCGGATGTTGCGCACCATCACCGGGCGCTTGTCGGGGACGCGCAGGAAGCCGCACTCGTCCAGTTCGCGCTCCAGATGGTCGAAGAACGCCTGCAGCTTCTCCTTGGTGGCCGGCGGCTGGGCGCCCTTGGTCATGTGGCGCTCGGGCAGCTGCGGGTCGGCGGCTTGGTACCACTCGTAGCCGACCAGCAGAACGCACTGGGCCAGGTTCAGCGAGGTGTAGTCGGGGTTGAGCGGGACGGTCAGCACGGTGTCGGCCAGGCTGACGTCGTCGTTCTCGAGGCCGGTGCGCTCGGGCCCGAACATTACCCCGAATTTCAAGCCCTCGGCCGCGACCTCGCGCATGGCCAGCGCCGCCGTCTTCGGCGTGTCGACCGGCTTGACCATGAAGCGGTTGCGCGCGGTGGTCGCCCACACCCGGTTGAGATCGGCCAGCGCCTCGGCGGTGGTGTCGAACACCTTGGCGCCCAGCACCACGCGGTCGGCGCCCGAGGCGGCGGCGATGGCGCGCTCGCTCAGCCAGTCGGGCTTGGGGCCGACCAGCCGCAGGTCGGTCAGGCCGCAGTTCAGCATGGCGCGCGCCGCGGTGCCGATGTTCTCGGACAGCTGCGGGCGGACCAGGATGATGGCGGGGCCTTGCGGCTCGGTGCTCACGAGTTCCTCTGGGTGAACAGCATATAGGTGATGCTGTCCTGCAGCGCTTCCAGGGACGCTTCCAGCACGTTGGTGTGGACGCCGACGGTGACCCAGCGGCGCTGGGCTCCGTCGCTGCTCTCGATGGTGACGCGGGTCTTGGCGCCGGTGCCGGCGGTGCTCTCGACGATGCGCACGCGGTAGTCGGCCAGCTCCAGCCCGGTGAGCTCGGGATAGACGCCGGTCAGCACCTTCCTGAGCGCCACGTCGAAAGCATGCACCGGTCCGTTGCCTTCGCCGACCTCCATGTACTCGCGGCCGGCCACGTCGACCTTGACGGTGGCCTCGGACAGGGTGACCCAGTCGCCGGCGGCGTTGCGGCGGCGCTCGTCGATCACCCGGTAGCGCTCAAGCCGGAAGTATTCCGGCACCTGTCCCAGCGCCCGGCGCACCAGCAACTCGAAGCTGGCCGTGGCCTGGTCGTAGGCGTAGCCCTCGTGCTCCAGGCGCTTGACCAGATCGACCAGGTCGGTGACCTCGCGCGGGTCGAAGGACACCTGCATCTGCTCGACCACGGCGACCAGGGCGTCGCGCTTGACCGTCTCGATGTCGATGCCGAGGTCGGCCATGCGGGCGACGATGTTGGAGCGGCCGGCCTGGTCGGAGACCACGATCTGACGGGCGTTGCCGACCTGGGCGGGGTCGATGTGCTCGTAGCAGCTGGGGTCCTTGGCCACCGCCGAGACATGCAGGCCGCCCTTGTGGGCGAAGGCCGAGCCGCCGACGTAGGGCTGGTTGCGGTTGGGCAGGCGGTCGAGCACCTCGTCCAGCGCCCGGCTGACGCGGGTCAGGTGCTTGAGGCCCTCGGCGCCGATGCCGGTGTCGAAGCCCATCTTCAGCATGAGGTTGGCGGCCACCGACAGCAGGTTGGCGTTGCCGCAGCGCTCGCCCAGGCCGTTGATGGTGCCCTGGACCTGGCGCACGCCGGCCTTGACCGCCGCCAGCGAGTTGGCGACGGCGTTGTCGGAATCATTGTGGCAGTGGACGCCGAGATGGCTGCCCGGGATGCCGGCGGCGATCACCTCGGAGACGATGCGCTCGATCTCGTGCGGCAGCGAGCCGCCGTTGGTGTCGCACAGCACCAGCCAGCGGGCGCCGGCCTCATAGGCCGCCTTGAGGCAGGCCAGCGCGTATTCGGGGTTCTTCTTGTAGCCGTCGAAGAAGTGCTCGGCGTCCAGCATCACCTCGGGCATGCGGGTGCCGGCGTGGACCACCGAGTCCGCGATCATGCGAAGGTTCTCGTCGAGCTCGATGCCCAGCGCCACGGTGACCTGGAAGTCCCAGCTCTTGCCCACCATGGTCACGGCCTGGACCGCGGGGTGGAACAGGGCGTTGAGGCCCGGGTCGTTGGCGGCCGAGCGCCCGGCACGCCGGGTCATGCCGAAGGCGGTGAGCTTGGCGCGCTTGAGCTTGGGCGGGTTGGCGAAGAACGAATCGTCGGTGGGATTGGCCCCCGGCCAGCCGCCCTCAATGTAGTCGACGCCGAGCATGTCGAGTTCGCGGGCAATCTTGGCCTTGTCGGCCGCCGAAAAATCAACGCCTTGCGTCTGCGCGCCGTCGCGCAGGGTGGTGTCGTACAGGTAGACCCGCTCGCTCATCGCTTCCGAATGCCCAATCCCAGGGGAAGCGGCCAAGATGCCCCAAAGGAGGGCGCGGGGGCAAGGCTCCCCTTCACTCGCCGGCGGGTCTGGCGGCCGGTTGCGATAGGTGGTCACGCAGCGAGGCGGCGCTGAGCGGCTTATGCAGGAGTTCGAACCCGCTACGCTTGGCCTCGGCAATCCGTTGGGGGGAGGTGTCCCCGGTCAGCAGGAAGCCGCGAACGCTACCGAGCGTCCGCTCCAGCTCGCGTAGCGCCGTGATGCCGTTGAGCTCGCCGCGCAGGCGGTAGTCGGCGACCACCACGTCGGGGTGCCGCCCGTCCAACAGGGGAAGGACGGCGTGATGATCGGCCCCGGTGACGACCTCGTATCCCCATTCCTGCAACTGCAGTTGCAATCCCGCGCGCACTTCCTCCTCGTCGTCGATCACCACTGCCAGGGAAGGTGACGGGGGTCGGGAAGCGGAGCGCACGGCCGACGGTTCCATCCGATGACCGGCGGCCCCGAGGGGGACCGTCACGAAAAAGCACGACCCGCGGCCCGGCTGGCTGTGGACCTCAATGGGATGACCGAGCAGCCGGCTCAGGCGTTGGACGATCGACAAGCCCAACCCGAGGCCCTGGGAGCGATCGCGCTCGGGGTTGTGAAGCTGATAGAATTCCTCGAAAATCGCCGCTTGCTGGTCCTTGGGGATGCCCACTCCCGTATCCGCGATGACGATGGCGGCGCTCTCGCCGCGGCGGCGGCATCCGACCAGGACGCGGCCCGAAGCAGTGTATTTGATCGCGTTTTCGATCAGGTTGCGCAGGATCCGTTCCAACAGCGCGGGATCGGTGCGGAGCCACACGGAGGTGGGCACCACCTTCAACTCCAGGCCCTTATCACGGGCCTTCAGCCGGTATTCGGACGCCAGTTCCTCCAACAGCGGGCCGGCAGGAGCATCGGCCACGGCCGGCACGATGATGCCGGCGTCGATGCGGGAGACATCGAGCAACCCGTCGAGCAGGGACTTCAGGGACATCGCCGCCCGTTCGAGGTGCCGGACCACCGTGGCCGCCGGCTGGCCTGCCAGCTGCTGCTCAAGCACCGAGGTGAACATCATCATCGACTGTACCGGCTGACGCATGTCGTGGCTGGCGGAAGCCAGGAACTTGCTTTTGGACAGATTGGCGCGCTCGGCCTCATGCTTGGCCTCCAACATTTCCTGTCCACGCCTACGCAACAAGACATGCGCCTCGGTCAGGGCCGCGCCCAACTCCGCCAGTTCGCGAACTCCCGTCCGCACGGGTGCCGGTTCTTGTCCCCGACCCAAGGCTGCCGCGGCGTCCAACGCCTCACCCATCTGATGGCAGAAGCGCCGGGCCATGATGAGTGCGACCATGGCCCCGATGGCCAGTGACCCGGCTCCGCCCAATGCCACGATGGTGCGCAGGCGGCGCCCCGGCGCTTCGAGAACCGCATGAGGCACACCGATGGCCACCGCCCAGCCGGACAGGGGGACCCTTTGAAAGGCGGCCTTCACGGGCTGCCCGTCCTTGGTAACCACGTCGACGAAACCGCTGTCGGCGTGGGACAGCGCCTCCAGCAGCGGCGGCGCCGCTGACTGACCGAGGAATTGGGGGGAGCGTGAGCGGGCGATGATGTTGCCTTTGCGGTCGACGATCACCGTGCTCCACTCGGGCGGCAGCTTTTGCTCGGCGAGGATCTCGATCAACGTTGCCGGCCGGACACCCAAGCGGAGGTCGTACACGACCGAGCCCGCGCGCATGATCGGCACATGCATGATGGTCAGCGGGTCCCGCGTCACCGTGCCCCACAGCAAATCGGACACCTGCGGTTTGCCGGTGGTGAAGACCTCGGGAGCCACGTCGTCGGCTCCGACGTCGGCAAGCTTCTCGCCAAATCGGCGACGGGTAACGAAGAGGATATGGCCCTGACGGTCCGACAAGGCGATTGACGTGCCGATCGATTGACGGGCGAGGAGCCTTTGTGCGTGGGCATAAAGCCCGGCCAGGTCGTCGTGCTGTGCCTCGTTCGATTCCGCGAGCGCGGTCAAAGCTGCGAACGACGCCTGCATCTGCCGCTCGACGGCGATGTTGAGGGCCTCGGTGCGTTGGCGCACCTGTTCCATCGTCGCGTTGCGCTGGGCCGTGGACAACTGCTCGGCCACGATGGAGGCAAAGAGTGTGATCGGCAGGATTGCCGCGACGATCAGCCCGAGAAGCCAAGAGCGGAGGGGGAGCCCTTTGCGCATTTGCCGACATCGGATGGGGGTCTAGGCCCCTTTTACATTGGCTCGTTGGCTGGAAATGGGCTCCCCTAATCGCCTGCGTATTACTAATGATCCCACCCTTCCAGGTGACGACCGGGGGCGGCGGTCAGTGGCCGTAAGGGCTGTAATTGTAATTGGGGTTGTAGATGGTCGGCGCCGCCGTGCCTCTGCTGTAGTCCCAGCCGCTGTTGTAGGGATTGCTGTAGGGGTTGTAGGGCGGGGCGGCCTGGCTCGCGCCGGTGTCGGGTGCCGGCCGGGGCTTGCGGTTGTTGGGGGGAGCCGCATTCCGCTGGGCAGGCGGCTGCCGTGGATGGGGGCAATGGATGTACCGCCCCTCGACGGCGCAGCCGGCCTTGACCTGCGCCTCGGTCAAGCCGTCGCGGTTGACGGGCGGAGCGCCGGGGTGGGGGCAGCTGATGGTGCGGCCTTCGGCGACGCAGCCCTGGCGGACCTGCGCCTCGGTGAGGCCGTCGCGGTTGACGGGCGGAGCGCCGGGGTGGGGGCAGCTGATGGTGCGGCCTTCGGCGACGCAGCCTTGGCGGACCTGCGCCTCGGTCAGGCCGTCGCGGTTGACGGGCTGGGCACCGGGGCGAGGGCACCAGACGGTGCGGCCGTCGGTTTTGCAGCCGGGCGGCACCTGCTGGGCGATGGCGTCGGTGGCAAGTGCCATCACCCCAGTTGCGGCCGCCACGGCGACCAGTAACGCCAAGACCTTACCCGCCATGATCTCCCCCTCCGTCCACCCTGCGGCTGCTTGTGCCCCAGAATAGCCCCGAGGTTGAGAGGCATCAATTCACATCCGGAGGCGTGTATTTAATTATCAGGACTAAATGACGCCCGCCGCCTTCAACCCGGCCACCTCGGTGGCCGACAGCCCCAGCAGGCCGCGGTAGATGCGGTCGTTGGCCTCGCCGAGCCTCGGTCCCAGGTGGTCGATGCGGCCCGGCGTGGCGGACAGCCTCGGCAGCACGTTGGGCACCACCATGGGGCCCAGGCCCTCGACGTCGACCGGGACGATGGTCTGGCGGGCCTTGAACTGCGGGTCCTCGAAGATGTCCTCGATGGTGTTGAGGACCGAGACGGGGACGTCGAATTCCAGGCAGAGGGCGATCACCTCATGGGCCTTGCGGGCGCCGCACCACACGCTGACCAGGCCGTCCACCTGCTCGCGGTCCCTGAGGCGGTTGGCCAGCGGGCCCCACTTGTCGTGGGCGGCCAGCTCGGGCTTGCCCATGGCGCGGCACAAATGCTCGAACATGCGATCGGTGGTGCAGGCCAGCGCGATCCACTTGCCGTCGCCCGAGCGGAAATGGCCGTGCGGGCAGGCGTTGACGGTGCCGGCACCCTCGCGCTCGCGCACCTTGCCGAACATGGCGTAGGCGGGCGCCAGCTCGTCCAGTACCCGGAAGATCGATTCATAGAGGGCGAGGTCGATGACCTGGCCCTCGCCGGTGGCGTCGCGGTGCCTAAGCGCCAGCAGTACGCCGATGGCGCCGTAGAGCCCCGACAGGTAATCGGCCAGCGAGGTCGAGCCCGGGGTCACCGGGATGCCGCCCGGCATGCCGGCCAGATAGGACAGGCCGCCGAAGGCGTGGGCGATGCGGGCGAAGCTGGCGCGCTCGGCATAGGGGCCGGTCTGGCCGTAGCCGGAGATGCGCAGCATGATCAGGCGGGGATTGAGGGCGCGCAGGTCGTCCCAGCCCAGGCCCCACTTCTCCAAGGTGCCGGGGCGGAAATTCTCGCACAGCACGTCGGCCTGGGCGACCAGGCGCTTGAGGATTGCCTGGCCCTCGGGGCGGTGAAGGTCGAGCGTCACCGAATCCTTGTTGCGCGCCTCGGACAGCCACATGCAGGTGTCGCCGTCGCGCTCGGTCGGACTGCCGAACTCGCGCAGGCCGTCGCCGGTGGGCTGCTCGACCTTGATCACCTCGGCGCCGAATTCGCCCAGGACGGTGGCGCAATAGGGGGCGGCGATGAAGGTGGCAATATCCAGGACCCGAATACCTGCGAGCGGCAGCGGACGGTCAGTCATGGCACTAACCTTTCAGAAAAATTCTCCTTTCAACTCTTAGCACCGTCCAGGGAAGAGCGCTCGCCTCCCTCAGGTAGGCGAGCCACCACTCTTTCCCGCGCCGTTCGGGCAGGGCCGCCACCGCCCCCGCCGGCTTGAGTCCGTGGCGACGGAACACGTAGAGGGCACGCGGCAGGTGGTAGGCGTCGGTGACCAGGGCGATGCGGCCCCAGCCGCAGCGGGCGGCGATGGCGGCGGAATAGAGGGCGTTCTCGATGGTGTTGCGGGCCCGGTCCTCGACCTGCACCGCCTCGGGGGCGACGCCCGCGGCCAGCGCCAGCTCGCGCATGATCCAGGCCTCAGGCGTCCGGTGCCGCACCGCGCCGCCGCTCATCAGCAGGCAGCCGGCGCGGCCCTGGCGCAGCAGGTCAATCCCCGCCCGCACCCGCCGCTCCATGGCCGGCGACGGCGAGCCGTCGGGCCGCGCCGAGGCCCCGAGCACGATGGCGGCGTCGAAGGCGGCCGCACCGGTGGCCGGTGCGATGGGGTGGGGGTCGACAGGACGGGCAATCATCCTATAAGCAAATCCATATGCATCAGGAGGAAGCCATGGACCGACGCCGCAACACCGACGTGATCGTGGAGACCATAGCCTTTGCCGGCAAGCGCGTCATCGACGTCGGCTGCGGCGACGGCCATCTCGTCCGCCACATGACCCGGGCGGGCGCCCACGTGCTGGGGGTCGAGTGCAGCGCCCGCCAATTGGCCAAGGCGCGGGCGGCCGAGACGGTGGCCGACGAGGAGATCGTCGAGGGCGTCGGACAGGCGCTGCCCGCCGCGGACGCCTCCGCCGACGTGGTGGTGTTCTTCAACTCGCTGCACCACGTGCCGGCCGAGTTCATGGCCCAGTCGCTGTCCGAGGCCGCCCGCGTGCTCAAGCCCGGCGGGCTGCTCTATATCTCCGAGCCGCTGGCCGAGGGAGTGTTCTACCAGACCTGCCGCCCCATCGACGACGAGGCCACCGTGCGGGCCCAGGCCTACGCCGCCCTCACCGCGGCGCCCGAGTTCGAAATGGCGCAGGAATTCACCTACGTTCACACCGTGCAGATGCGCTCCTACGAGGCCTTCCGCGACCGCATCATCTCGGCCAACGACGAGCGCGAGGCCCGTTTCGCCGCCAGGGACGCGGAAATGAGGGCGCTGTTTGCCGCCAACGCCACGCCGAGCGAGGACGGCTTCGCCTTCGACCAGCCCATGCGCGTGAACCTTTTGCGCAAGAGGTGACACCCTTTCGTCACACCGCTCCTCGCCGCAGTTTCCCTAGACTTTCTCCATCGAACAGGGAAGGAGAGGACCGATGGCGGAGGTGGCTTTCGAGGACGTGCGGCGGATCGTTCTGGGCGTGCTGTTCGTGGTGGCGTTCGGATGGATGGGGGCCCAGATCCTGCCCGGCCAGCCCGAGCCCCAGCAGATGGCGGTGACGGTCAGCGCGGCAGGCTGACGCGGAAGAGGGCGCCGCCGGCCTCGCGGTTGGCGGCCTCCAGGGTGCCGCCGTGATCGCGTACGATGCCGTAGCTGATCCACAGCCCCAGGCCGGTGCCCTGGCCCACCGGCTTGGTGGTGAAGAAGGGGTCGAACACCTTCAGAAGGTTGGCTTCGGGGATGCCCGGTCCGTTGTCGGCGATCTCGACGATTGCCTGCCCGCCCTCGATCCGGCCCTTGACGGCCACCAGCGGATCGGCGGCGGCTTCCACCGCATCCAGGGCGTTTTCCATCAGGTTGACCATGACCTGATGCAGTGAGCCGGGATGACCGCGCACCGTCATGGTCTCCGGCAGGTCGACGGTGAGGCGGGGCGGCGTCTTGCGGCCCTTGCCGCCCCACTGTACCGCCTTGGCGACGATATCGGCGAGGTCGACCGGCTCGGGCGGGCCGGAATTGGGAAACGAGAGGCGTTTCAGCGCCTTGACGATGTCGGCGACCCGCTGCGAGCCCTCGGCGGTGCCCTCGATCAGCGCCGGCAGGTCGTCCATCAGGGCGTCGATGCGCAAGGAGGCGCGCAGCGTCTCGCGCTCGCTCTCCCCGGCGCCGGCGTGGATGGCGGCGAGATAGGTGGAGATGCGGTCGCGGTATTTGGCCAGCGCGTGGACGTTGCCGACGATGAAGCTGATCGGGTTGTTGAGCTCGTGGGCGACGCCGGCGATCAGGCGGCCGAGCGAGGCCATCTTCTCCTGCTGAACCAGCTGGGCCTGGGCCCGCTTCAGCGCCTCGTAGGCGCGGCGGAGCTCGCCCACCGGGCGGCCGGTCAGCACGACGCCGGCCGGCAGGGCGCGGTGGTCGAAGCGGGTCGAGCAGCTGAGGGCCACGGGGTCGGTGGCGCCGCCGCCTTGCGCCTTGAACCGCACCTCGCGGTCGCCGCCGCCCGCCTCGATCCAGTGGCACAGCATGCCGACGTCCTCGGCCAGGAAGTCGCCGATCGGCCGGCCGACCAGATCGGCCTCGGCGAAATCGGTCAGGCGCAGGAACGCGATGTTGGCCTGCTGGATGATCCCCCTCTGGTCGCACACCAGCAGGATGTCCGAGACCGAGGACAGCACCGAGGTGATGAACCGCTGCGCCTCCTCCAGCGCGGCATTCTTCTCCTCCAGCTCGATCTCGTACTGGATGAGGTCCGAGTAGACCTCCTCCATCTTGTGGATCACCTCGATCCACGCGGTCTCCTGGGCAAGCGCCAGATCGGGGGCGGCGAGGTCGGGGGGCTCGGTGGTCATCTCATCCGATCCCCATGGATTGCCGGGTCAAGCCCGGCAAGGACGGACAAAGGGGCGCCGGCCTCCTTAGGGGCAGGCCTCCACCCCGGCCCTCCCCCACGCTGCGCGCGGGGGAGGGAGGGCAAAGGCTCCCTCCCTCGGCATAGCCGGGGGAGGGCTGGGGTGGGGGCAAATGGCCGCTCATCCGGCCCGCTCCAGGCCGTAGCGCTGCATCTTGGCGCGCAGGCCGACGCGGGACAGGCCCAGTTCGTCGGCGACGCGGCTGATGTTCCAGCCGTGGCTGGACAGGCAATCCGCCAGGATCCGGGCCTCCAGCGCCTCGACCTGCTCCTTGAGGGTGCGGCCGTCGGCATCCGCCGGGGCCGGTGTCGCGCATGACCGGCTGCGGATGTGCGGGCTGGCGAGATCGGGGCCCAGCCGGTCCGCCTCGGCCAGCGCCACCATGCGCTGGATCTCGTTCTGCAGCTCGCGGACGTTGCCGGGCCAGTCGTAGTCGCGCAACAGCGCCGCCGCCTCGGCGGTGAAGCCGGCGATGGGCTTGCCGAAGCCGCGCCCGGTCTCGGCCAGCAGGCGCTCGGCCA
Source organism: Solirubrobacterales bacterium (assembly GCA_050260775.1). Taxonomy (GTDB): domain Bacteria; phylum Pseudomonadota; class Alphaproteobacteria; order Rhodospirillales; family Magnetospirillaceae; genus CALABS01. Next base: position 15,382 of record JBLNCP010000019.1, read on the forward strand.
GGACCGGCACGTCCATCGGCCGCTCGCGCAGCGGCGGGATGTGGATGGGGAAGGCGGCCAGGCGGTAGAACAGGTCGCGGCGGAAGTGCTTGTCGCGCACTTCCTCTTCGAGGTTGCGGTTGGTGGCGGCGATGACGCGCACGTCGACCTTGCGGGTCATGCGCGCGCCCAGCGGGCGGATCTCGCCCTCCTGCAGCACGCGCAGCAGCTTGACCTGGAAGGCGGGCGAGGTCTCGCCGATCTCGTCGAGGAAGATGGTGCCGCCGTTGGCCTGCTCGAACAGGCCGATGCGGTCCTCCCACGCGCCGGTGAAGGCGCCCTTCTTGCAGCCGAACAGCTCGGATTCCAGCAGCTGGTCGGGCAGCGCGCCGCAATTCTCGACCACGAACGGCTTGTCGCCGCGCGGGGAGGAATAATGGATGGCGCGCGCCATCAGCTCCTTGCCGGTGCCGGATTCGCCGGTGATCAGCACCGAGATGTCATAGGCGGCGACGCGGCGGGCTAGCTCGATCACCTCGGCCAGCGGCGAATCGGGGGCGTGGGCGATGCGGTCGAAGTGGTGGGCCTGCTTGAGCTGGCGGGTCTTCTTGGCGACCTTCCGCTCGAGCACCCCGGGCGCCACCTTGAGGTCGAGCGACGCCGAGGCGCTGGCCGCCTGCAGCTCCCACAGCTTGAGCGCCTCCTTGAGGGTGCGCACCAGCTCGTCGGGCTCCCACGGCTTGGTGATGTACTGGTAGATGCCGGCATCGTTGACGCCGGCGATGATGTCCTCGGCCTCGGTGTAGCCGGAGATGATCATGCGGATGGCGTCGGGCCAGCGCTCGCGCGCCTGACGCAGGAAGTCGACCCCTTGGGTGCCGGGCATGCGCTGGTCGCACAGGATGGCGTGCACCATCTCCTGGTCCAGCACCGTCTCGGCCTCGGCGGCCGACGAGGCGGTCAGCACCCGGAACTCGTCGGACAGCACGCGGCGCAGCGCCTCCTGCGACTGCTTTTCGTCGTCCACCACCAGGATGATCGGCAGCTTGGTCACCGCGTTCCTCGGGAATTGACCGGAAGAGGCATTGTGGTCAGACCAGGGGGAGGGGTCAAGACCTCGTCCCGTGCTCACGGGCAGTGACAGTCACGCCAACCTGGGGTAGATTGTGCCCGCATTAGTGGCGGAGCATTTCGATGGGTTTCCCCTATTATCATATTTATTTTCCGATGATTGATGCGTGGCGCGGGTTCTTGCTTGGGACGAGGAACATTCAGAAGAAACTTCGGGCATTCCTCGACGAGCAGAATCGGCAGTGGCCGAAGGAAAAGCGTTATTGCCGTGGTTATTTTTACCAGGGCCTCGAGGAGCTTGGGATCACCGGTGCCAAGCCCACCGGCTTCCGGTTCAAGCAATATGAGGTCGATGATCTGTTGAAGGGCGCCGATGTCCTCGACATCGGCAGCAATTGTGGCTTTGTTTCTATCTATTGCGCCAAATCGGCTTCTCGTGTTCTTGGAATCGAGCTGAATCCATTTCTCAATAAAATCGCAAGGGAAGCGGCGTCGTTCCTTGGGGTGAGCAATGTCGAATTCTCCGAGGCCGACTTCGTCCAAACTGAATTGGACCGAAAGTTTGACGTCATTCTCTCTTTTTCCAACCATCACACGATCGACGGCAATCTTGGCGTCAGTTTTGACCGCTACATCGAGAAGATCGTTAATCTTCTAAAGCCTGGGGGCTATCTCCTGTTCGAGAGCCACGACGTTTTCGGTCCCGGAAAAGGTCGTCCGGGAGACGATGGCGACATGGACAAAAAGGTCGCCATACTGAACAAGTTCTTTGATATCGAGCGGTACAAGATGGTTCGGTGCTACCTCGGCCATGGGTGGGGCGACATCGATAAACTATTTATCGTGGCCCGACTTTCACAGAACCCCAAGCCGACTTCGTTTTCGCTTGAGACCGCCCGGAAGAAGTACGAGTACTGACCGCGCGTCTCGGGGGTGACCGGAAGGGGCATTGTGGTCAGCCCGGGGCGGGGGCAAGGCGTCCTGCCAGCGTCCCTCCCCGGGCTGTCACATCACTTGGCGGCCTTTACCGTGCGCACGACGTCGTCCGACAGGGCGGTCAGGCACTTGCCGGCACCGGCCTGCCAGTCGCTTTCGAACACCGCCGTCATCCCCTCGGCCACATCGGCCCGGGCGGTGCGGGCCTGAGCGAGCGGCTCGATGCCGCCTTGGAGCACGACCTCGGCACGGCAATGCAGGGTCAGCTGCCAGAAGCCCATGTCGATCCATTCCCAGAACTGGTTGATGCGCGCCTGCACCGGAATGGCCTGGGCATAACCGGGGTCGTTGGGCCCCAGCACGCGATAGCCGGCCTTGCGGAAGGCCGCCACCAGCGCCTTGGTGGTCGCCGCCGACACACTGTCCTTGTCGTCCAGCAGCACGTCGCCCAGCGCCTTGCCGAAGCCACCCCGCTTGCGGCCGATGGCGCGGCTGGTCAGCGAGGCGTCCGAGATGCGGTCGTCGGACAGCGACGGGATGTCGGGGGTGTGCGGATTGACGGCGAAGCGGCGGACATCCTCGACCTTCTCGATGCGGACGGCCACACCGCTGGTCGGATTCTCGACCGCCGCCACGTCGGTGGTGACGACGGAGCGCGAGGTGGCGCATCCGGTCAGAAAAACGACGCCGGCGGTCGCGGCCAGCAGCTTGCGAAACGACATGATACCCCCTGTTGAGTGGTGCTGGGGGTAATCTACCTGGGCGGATAGACGGCTGTCACCGCCGATGTCGCGCCAGATACAGCGGCGTGCGGCTCTTCGGCACCTTACGGATGAAATTGTACCGGGCGACGTGGTAGCTGGGGTCGAAGCCGTAGAAGTTGAGCTTCATGCGCTCCAGCTCCTCGGCGCGGTAGGCCTCCAGCGGCTTCTCCGCCTCGTCGGCGAGGCGGGCCAGGCGCTTGGCGGCCAGCCGCTCGTCGAGGCCCGGGTCGGCGGCGAGCGCCGCGGCCATGGCCTCGACCTGGTGGCGGAACTCGGGGACCGAGGCGCCGAAATGGGTGTCGATCAGGCCGAGCTCGCGCGCTTCCTCGGCGCCCACCGGCAGGCGGGCGTGGACGATGCGGGCGGCGTGCTCGGCGTCGCAGCGCTTGGGCAGCAGGTAGGTCCAGTATTCCGAGCCGTAGAGATTGCCCATGCCCTTGTAGTGGGGATTGAGCACCACGCCCGAGCGGGCGGCGACTACGTCGGCGGTCAGGGCCAGGAACACGCCGCCGGCCCCGGCATTGCCCTGCATCGCCGCCACGGTCAGGTGGCTGCCGCAGGTGATGATCGCGCGGCACAGATCGTCCATGGCGTTGATGGTGCGCCAGGACTCGTCGGCGGGGCTGGCGGCCTCTTCGATGGTCGACAGGTGGATTCCGTTGGACCAGAAATCCGGCCCGCCCATCAGAACGATCACCTTGGTCGGCCGCCTGGTGGCCTCGACGAAGGCGGCGCGCAGGCGCTCGCACTGGCTGGCTGACATGGCGCCGTTGTGGAAGGGGAAGTGCAGGTAGCCGGTTCCGGCGCGCTCGTCGTACCAGATGTCGTGGAAGCCGGTGACCTCGGGCAGCGCGGCGGCCCCGGGCAGCACCTGCGCCGCCGGCAGCTTGAGCCCGTCCTTGACCCGCATGTGGCCGATCCACACCGCGCCGTCGGCGGTGGCCCGCGCCACCGCGCCGCCCGAGCGGGCAAGCCAGGCGCCCGGCTGGCCGGTCAGCGTGTCGGCCGGGTGGGCGTCGTGCAGGTACAGCCCACCGTCGAGCAGGCCGGGATTGCCGTCGGCCGAGCGGATCTTCCTGAGCACGGTGGCGGTGTCGTCGCGCTCCCAGTCGATGGCGCGGTCAGCCTGGCGCATGGCCGGCTTCCAGTAGGACGAGGCAGGCCGGCGGGGACGCCATTCTTGGCGCGGGGATGACGCATAAATCTCCACCGCCTCCAGCACCGCGGCGACGGCCGCCTCGGTGACCTCGTTGCGGTAGAGGCTCGACTTGGTGGCGGCGCGCATGGGGAAGGTGCGGCTGGCCCAGACGGGGCCGGCGTCCATCTCCGCCTCGGCCTCCAGCACGGTGACGCCCCAGTGCTCGGCCCCTTCCAGGATCGCCCAGTCCAGCGCCGAGGGGCCGCGGTCGCCCTCGGGGCCGGGATGGACGATCAAACAGGTGTGGTTCCTCCACACCGCCTCGGGGATGGCGCGCTTGAGGAAGGGGGCGATGATCAGGTCGGGCTTGGCCAGCGCCACCGCCTCGATGGTCACCGCATCGTTGACGTCGAACTCGATGGTGACGGCGTGGCCGGCGCGGGTGAGCTCGACCCAGACCCGCTGGGTCAGCGAATTGAAAGAGTGGGTGAGCAGCAGGATGGTCATGTCATTGGCCCTCAGGCGCCGGGCGGGCGCCTCCGCGCCCTTGGCTCACGCGCGAACGCTCGCGCGGGCGCCGCGTGCCCAGCACGCATAGTGAAATTGCCGGCAAAGCCGGCGGGCGCCAGTCGTCGCTGCGCTCCTCCATCAGCAAATCCTCGGCAGCTGCTCGCCGGCCAGCCAGTCGACCACGCGCATGCCGCCCATGGCGGTTTCCATCTGGACGAAGTGGTGGGCGTCCTCGCGGCAATGGCCGATCAGCGCCGCGTCGGCGCCGAAGCGGTGGCCGCGCATGATGCCCAGCAGGGTGTCGGCGTCGGTGGGATCGCAGATGCAAATCAGCTTGCCCTCGTTGGCGACGTAGAGGGGATCGAGGCCCAGCAGCTCGCAGGCACCGCGCACCTGCGGCTTCACCGGTACCGCGGTCTCCTTGATCATCATGCCGACCCGGGACTGGGCGGCGATCTCGTTCAGCGTCGCCGCCAGCCCGCCGCGGGTGGGGTCGCGCAGGACCCGGATGCCCGGGCACGCCGCCACCATCTCGGCCACCATTGTGTGCAGCGGCGCCGAATCGGACAGGATCTCGGTCTCGAACTCCAGGCCTTCGCGCTTGCTCATCACCGCGACACCGTGGTCGCCCATGGTGCCCGACACCAGGATGGCATCGCCGGCCCGCGCCCGGTCGCCCGAGATCACCACGCCCGCCGGCACCAGGCCGATGCCGGCGGTGGTGATGAAGATGCCGTCGCCCTTGCCCTTCTCCACTACCTTGGTGTCGCCGGTGACCACCGGCACGCCGGCTTCCCTGGAGGCGCGCGCCATGGAATCGACGATGAACTTGAGCTCGGCCAGCGGGAAGCCTTCCTCGATGATGAAGCCGGCCGACAGCGACAACGGCCGGGCACCGGCCATGGCCACGTCGTTGACGGTGCCGTGGACGGCCAGCGAGCCGATGTCGCCGCCCGGGAACACCAGCGGATGGATGACATAGCCGTCGGTGGTCATCACCATGCGCCCGCCCGGCACGTCGAACGCCGCCTGGTCGTTACCCTGGTTCAATGCCTCGTTGTCGAAGGCGGCGACGAACAACTCGTCCACCAGCTGCGCCATGGCGCGCCCGCCGCCGCCGTGGGTGAGGTCGACGCGGCCCGACTTGATGTCGAGGGGACGGGGATGGGTCCGGCGGGGAAGGGTCATGCAGCGGCTCCGATCATGCTCCCTCCCCCGCGCTCGGCGCGGGGGAGGGTCGGGGTGGGGGCCCGAGCGTCAGCGAGGGAGGGGTGGCCGGCACCTTCGGCTGCGCCGAAGGCCCCCACCCCGACCCTCCCCCGGCGCAGCCGGGGGAGGGAGAGATCACCAATCATGAGGCACTCCTGAACCGCCCATACGTCCAGTGCGCGGCACAGGCACCCTCGGCCGAGACCATGCAGGAGCCCATGGGGTTCTCGGGCGTGCACACGGTGCCGAACAGCTTGCAGTCGGTCGGCTTCTTGACGCCCCTCAGGATGGCGCCGCATTCGCAGGCCTTGTTGTCGGCGACGCTGTCGGCGGGCACGTCCCAGCGGCGTTCGGCGTCCCAGGCGGCGTAGGGCTGCTTGATGCGCAGCGCCGAATAGGGCACCAGCCCAAGGCCGCGCCATTCGAAGCTCTTCCTGAGTTCGAACACCTCGGCCACCAGCGCCTTGGCCTTCTCGTTGCCGTCGCGGGTGACGGCGCGCGAAAACTCGTTCTCGACCTCGTGGCGGCCGTCGTTGACCTGGCGCACCAGCATCAGGATCGCCTGCATGACATCCAGGGGTTCGAAGCCGGCGATCACCACCGGGCGGGCGTATTCCTCCGCGAAGTACTCGTAGGGGGCCGACCCGATGACGGTGGAGACGTGGGCGGGGCCGATGAAGGCATCGAGCTTGACGGTGCCGAGCTCGCGCACCTCGGGGGAATCGAGGATCTGGGTGATGGCCGAGGGCGTCAGCACGTGGTTGCAGAACACCGAGAAGTTCTCCAGGCCCATGGCCTGGGCCTGCTTGATCGCCACCGCGGTGGGCGGCGTGGTGGTCTCGAAGCCGATGGCGAAGAACACCACCTGGCGGCCGGGATTGGCCTGGGCCAGCTTGAGCGCGTCCATGGTGGAATAGACCATGCGCACGTCGCAGCCCTCGGCCTTGGCCTTCAGGAGCGACAGCCGCTTCGAGCCCGGCACCCGCAGCATGTCGCCGTAGGTGCACAGCGTCACGTTCTCCTGCCGCGCCAGCCAGATGGCGGCGTCGATACGCCCCACCGGCAGCACGCACACCGGGCAGCCGGGACCGTGGATCATGCGCACGTTGGCGGGCAGCAGGTCCTCGAGGCCGTAGCGGCTGATGGCGTGGGTGTGGCCGCCGCAGAACTCCATGATGTGGTAGGCGCGCGCCGGATCGGCCTCGGCGGCGATGGCCTTGGCGAGGCCGCGGGCGACCTGGCCGTCCCGGAACTCGTCGATGTACTTCATGCGTTTTCCTGGGCGAGCTCGCCCATCTCGGCGAACAACGCCAGGGTCTTGGCCGCCTCCTCGGGATCGACCTTGGTCAGCGCGTAGCCGACATGGACGATGACGTAGTCACCGGGCCCCACGTCCGAGACCAGGGCCAGCGAGACGGTCTTGGTGACGCCGCCCAGGTTGACCTTGGCCGTGTCGTCCTCGAACACCTCGGTGACCAGTGCAGGCAGGGCGAGACACATGGGAAACCTTACTCCTCGGTCAGCGCGGCGATCCAGGCCTGGCCCAAAGACAGCCCGGCGTCGCCCGGCGACGCCTTGACGGCGGTCAGGGCGGTAAGCCCCCGCTGGGCCAGGGCCGGCACCAGCCCGGCGGTCAGGACCTTATTGAAGAAGCAGCCGCCTCCCAGCGCCACGGTGCGCACTCCGGTCTCCTCGGCGGCCCAGGCGCACCAGTCGGCGAAGGCGGCGATCAGGGTGCCGTGGAACAGGTTGGCACCCTCGGCGGCGTCGCCGCAAGTGGTCAGGTGGGCAAGCAGCGGCAGCAGGTCGAGGACGCCGTTCTCCATCCGCCAACCGCCTTCGAGCACGGTGGGGATGGTGACCATGCGCTCCAGCGCCATGGGGGCCTGGCCCTCGAATTCCGACACCAGATGGACGCCCAGCAGGCCGCAGGCGGCATCGAACAGGCGGCCGGCCGAGGAGGTGAGGGGGCTGTTGATGCCCTTCTCCAGCACGGTGGACAGCATGCGGGCGGCGGGGATGGCGGAAAAGCGTGAGGCGATCTCGCCGCCCCGGCCCATGCGATGCAGCGCCGCCGCGGCCATGCGCCACGGTTCGCGCGAGGCGGCGTCGCCCCCCGGCTGCGCCATCTCGGCCAGGTGCCCGAGGCGGCGATAGCGCGGACCGTCGCACAGCAGCAACTCGCCGCCCCAGGCCTCGCGGTTGGGCCCCAGCCCGAGGCCGTCCAGCGACAGCGCCAGCAGCGGCGCATCGTGGCCGTGCTCGGCGGCGATGGCGGCACCGTGGGCGTGGTGGTGCTGCACCGGGACGGCGGGCAGGTCGAGCGCCTGGGCGAAGCGGGTGCAGTGAAAGTCGGGGTGCAGGTCGTGGGCGACGCGCACCGGGGTGACGCCCAGCTCGGCCACCATGCGGGCCAGCGAGGCCTCGAAGGCGGCGATGGCTTCGGGCGTGCCGAGGTCGCCGTGCACCGGCGACAGAAAGGCTTCGGCGCCCCGGGTGACGCAGATGGTGTTCTTGAGGAAGGCGCCGACGGCGAGCACCGAGGGCACGGCGCGGGGCAGCGGGATGGGGGTCAGGGTCATCGGCACCTCCCATTGCCCCCACCCCAACCCTCCCCCAGCCGAGCTGGGGGAGGGGGAACGGGCGGGAGTTCCCTCCCCCGGCTGTGCCGGGGGAGGGTTAGGGTGGGGGCTGATGTCGCCGCCATCACAGGCTCGCCTTGGCCGCCGCCAGCTTGGCTTCCAAACTGGCGATGCGCTGGGTCACGGCGCGGCGGCGGCCCTCGGTGATCCAGGCCAGCCACTCGTCGAAGCCTTCGCCGGTGCGGGCCGACAGCCTGAGCACCACGATGTCCGGGTTCACGCGCCGCGCGTTCACGATGCACTTCTCCACGTCGAAATCGAGGTGCGGCAGCAGGTCGACCTTGTTGAGGATCATCATGCCGGCGGCGTGGAACATGTCGGGGTACTTCAGCGGCTTGTCCTCGCCCTCGGTTACCGACAGGATCGCGACCTTGTAGGCCTCGCCGAGGTCGAAGGCGGCCGGGCACACCAGGTTGCCGACGTTCTCGATGAACAGCACCGAGTCATCGGCCGGCGTGAGCCGCGCCAGTGCGGTCTCGACCATGTGGGCGTCGAGGTGGCAGCCCTTGCCGGTGTTGATCTGCAAGGCCGGCGCCCCGGTGGCGCGGATGCGGTCGGCGTCGTTGCTGGTCTGCTGGTCGCCCTCGATCACCGCGACCGGGAAGCGGCCCTTGAGCTCGGTGATGGTGCGGCACAGCAGCGTGGTCTTGCCCGAGCCGGGGCTGGAAACCAGGTTCAGCGCGAAGATGCCGCGCTCGGCCAACGCGGCGCGGTTGCGGCCGGCGTGGTCGTTGTTGTGGCCCAGGATGTCCTGCTCGATCTGCAGGATGCGGGTCTGGCTCAGGCCGGGGACGTGGACGCCGGCGATGCCGGTGCCGTAATGGACGTCGCCGCCATGGCCGTGATCGTGGTTATGGTCGTGCTGATGATCGTGGCCATGGTCATGGTCATGGTCATGGTGGTGGTCGTGACCGTGGGGGCCGTGATGGTGATGATGGTGGTGGTTGTGATGGTGGTTGTGGGCGCCTTCCACCTTGCTGTCGCCGCAGCCGCAGACCGTGCACATCACTCGACCTCCAGTTCCTTGATCCGCATCTCCTCGCCGGCGGTGACGGACAGCTTGAAGCCGCCGCAGCGCGGGCAGGGGTCGTAGCGCTTCGCCACGGCCACGGTGTCCTCGCAATCCAGGCAATAGGCGCGGCCGGGAACCCGCACGATCTCCATCACCGCCTCGGCGGCCACCGGCGAGCCCTTGGCCACGGCCCCGAAGCAGAACAGCATGGATTCGGGGTCCACCTGGGAAAGTTCGCCGATTTCCAGCCACACCGTCTTGACCTTGGCGAAGCCGTGCTGCACCGCCTGCTCCTCCAGGATGCGCACCACGCCTTCGGTCAGTGACATCTCATGCATCGGCTACTCCAGAGCCACGGTGCAGGTCACACAGGGATCGAGCGCCTGCGCCAGAAACTCGGCCCGGCGCACCAGTCCGGCATCGGCATGGGCCCCGAGCAGGCCGTGGACCAGCGGGCCGGCCGGATGGAAATTCCATTCGGTGGGAGCCAGGATCTGATAGCGCTTCACCCGCCCATCCTCCAACTCGACACGGTGGGCCAAAAGCCCCCGCGCCGCCTCGATCAGGCCGACGCCGGTTCCGTCCCCCGCGCCGTCGGCAAGACCGGCGGCCGGCATCGCGTCCGCGCCGAAATCCTGCACGATCCGGTCCAGTTCGTGCAACGACGACTCGGTCTCGACCAGGCGTGCCGCCAGGCGGGCGAGCAGGCCGTTGCCGAATTCGCCCATCAATCCGGCCAGCAGCGGATGGGCCGCGCGGCGCGCCAGCGGGCCGGTCTCGTAGCCGCCCTCCGGCCGCGCCACATAGCTGCCGTCCTCGTCCCCCGCCAGCCGTTCCGCCATGTCGGCGGGGCCGCCGGCCGGCATCGGACGGAAGGTGGTGGCGCCGAACCCGGCCAATCCCTCGTCCAAAATCGTGGCGAACAGGCGGGCGGCCGGGGTGGTGGCCCTCGCCACCCAATCGCGGAAGGCACCGACATCGGCCAACACCGTCTCGGGAGCGGCCCCCAGCAGCGAGGCCAATACCATCCGGCCGCGCGCGACCGCCGACGCGTCACCCTTCACGGCGGCGACCATGGCGACACGCAGATCCTTGGCGGCGGCAAGGTCGGCCGGGGCGCCGATCTGGGCCGGCCAGTCCCGCAGCATGCCGAGCCCCAGCTCGGAGACGGTCTCGGCGAGGACGGCAGCCTGTCGTGCCTTGCTGTGGTTGGGCGAGGGGGGGCAGGCGGCGGCGCCTTCCACCGCGGCGATGCAGGCCTGCCGCTGGGCGGTGCCGCACAGCGAGAAGACGGTGGGCAGCAGGACCGCGACCTCGTGGGGCTTGCGTCCGGCGAACAGGCGCGAGGCATGAACCAGCCGCGTCGATCCCACCCGCACGCCGGAGACCTTGGTCCCGGAGACCTTGAGGGTGATGGAGATGCGCGCCTCGGGCAGCATCGGCGTCACGCCTGGCCGTTGGCAAGGACCTCGGACAGATAGTCGAGCGCGGCCAGGGCCGTCTCCTCCGGCACCTTCTCGGCGGCGAAGGTGCCGCCGGCGCCCAGGATGACGTAGTCGCCCACCGCCACCTCGTCGGCCACCAGCATCAGGCTGCACTGGCGGGTGATGCCGAACGCCTCGACGGTGGCGACCTCACCCTCGATCGCGACGATGCGGGACGGGACCGCCATGCACATGGGTCACGCCGCCTTGCGGATGGGCGCCAGGCCGCGTGCCGCCAGTTCGCCGACCAGGGTGTCGAGCACCTGGGGCATGACCGCGCGCACGGTGGGCGTCAGCTCCATGCAGGTCTCGAAGGATTCCGGCTGAACGCCGACCAGCACCACGCTCTTGGGCGGGATGCCGTGGAAATTGAGGGCCGCCAGCACGTCGGACAGGCCGACCTGGTGGGGCGAGATCTTGGTCTTGAACCACGCGTTGATCTGCTCGTCGGCCAGGCGGGTGATGGTGCCGGGCGCCTTGCCGGGCGAGCGCATGCAATCGGCGATGAGCAGCAGGTCGACCTCGGCGATCTGGTCGAGGCAGTCCATGCCGGCGGTGCCGCCGTCCAGCACCTCGACGCCCTCGGGCAGATCGTAGCGCTGGGCGAGTTCGGTGACGGCATGAACCCCGACCCCTTCGTCGGACATCAGGATGTTGCCGATACCCAGAACCACCACACGCATCATGACCTCATCTACACGCTGTCATCCCGACGACCATCGGGAGGAGGGATCTCGTCCGGGGCCGCTTGCGAAGCGGTGAGGAACGAGATCCCTCGGTGCCTCGGGATGACATTCCGGCCCGGGCGGAGTCGGCCGCCCAGGTCCATCCTACACTTACAGGGCCTTCACCTGCACCACTTCCCGCTTGTCCTCGTCGTGCACGTGCACGGCGCAGGCCAGGCAGGGGTCGAACGAGTGGACCGTGCGCAGCACCTCTAGGGGCTGTTCGGGATCGGCGATGGGGTTGTCCATCAGCGACGCCTCGTACGGGCCGATCTGGTCGTTCTCGTCGCGCGGGCCGGCGTTCCAGGTCGAGGGCACCACGCACTGGTAGTTGCCGATCTTGCCGTCGCGGATGACGGTCCAGTGCGACAGCAGGCCGCGCGGCGCCTCGTGGAAGCCGTAGCCGATGACCTCGCCCTTGGGGAAGACCGGCTTGTTGAAGGTGGCGGTGTCACCCTTGCCGATGTTGTCGATCAGGGCGGCCCAGTTCTGCTGCAGCACCTCGTACATCACGGCGCAGCGCACGGCGCGGGCGGCGTGACGGCCGATGGTGGAATGCAGGGCGCCGATACCGACCTTCGAGCCCACCAGGCTGGAGACGGTGTCCAGCAGCTTGGTGGCGTAGCCGATGGTCGGCTGGTGGCCGGCGGCGACGCCGCACAGGACGTTGGCCAGCGGGCCGACCTGGGCGCGCTTGCCGTAGAAGGTCGGGGCCTTCAGCCAGGAGTACTTGCCCTCGTCCTGGAAGTCCGTGTAGTGCGGCGTGGTCTCGCCCTTGTAGGGGTGCAGCGGGCCGGGCTGCGAGTAGGTGTACCACGAGTGCTTGACCGATTCCTCGACGCCCTTGCCGAGGAACTCGTCGCCGAACTTCTCGATGGGCTTGTAGGCGTCGATCTTGCCGTCGGGGATGTAGCCGCCGGGCACCAGGAACTGGGTGCCCTTGGAATCCATCGGGAAGTCGGGGCACGACAGGTAGTTGGTGATGCCGGCGCCGTACTTGGTCCAGTCGGCGTAGAAGGCGCCGATGGCGGCGACGTCGACCATGTAGACCTTGAGGATGAACTCCTTGAGCGCGTCGATGTGCTCCTTGACCGCGAGCAGGCGCTCGATGGTCAGGTTCGACTGGCTGTTGGGGTCGATCGGGTTGGCGACGCCGCCCACCGCCAGGTTCTGGATGTGCGGCGACTTCGAGCCCAGCACGGTGACGATCTTGTTGGCGTGACGCTGCGCCTCGAGCGCCTGCAGGTAGTGGGCGACCGCCAGCAGGTTGACCTCGGGGTTCAGCTTCATGGCCGGATGGCCCCAGTAGCCGTTGGTGAACGGCCCGAGCTGGCCGGAGCCCACGAAGGTCTTCAGCTTCTCCTGGGTCTGGGTCATCACGTGCTTGGAGTTCATCGGCCAGTCGGACAGCGACTCGGCCAGCGCGGCGGTCTTGGCCGGGTCGGCCTTGAGCGCCGACACCACGTCGACGAAGTCGAGCGCCGACAGGTGGTAGAAATGCACGATGTGGTCGTGGATCGCATGCGCCGACGCGATCATGTTGCGGATGTACTGGGCGTTGACCGGCACGTCGAGGTTCAGGGCGTTCTCGACCGCGCGCACCGAGGTGATGGCGTGCACGGTGGTGCAGACGCCGCAGATGCGCTGGGTGATGGCCCAGGCGTCACGCGGGTCGCGGCCCAGCAGGATCAGCTCGATGCCGCGCCACATCTGGCCGGACGACCACGCCTTGGTGACCTTGCCGCCGTCGACCTCGACATCGATGCGCAGGTGGCCCTCGATCCGGGTGATGGGGTCGATGGTGATTCTCTTGCTCACGACTCAAATCTCCTTGCTCAACGGCCGTGCGAGGTCGTGTGGGGTTGGCCGGGAAGAATGGGGAATTTCTTGACGAAGACGATGTACGCCAGGATCTCGAGGGCGATGACGCCGATGGTGACCATCATCTCGGGAACCGACGGGAAGTAGTGCCAGCCCGGGCCGGTGTCGTAGGCGACCAGGAAGGCGTCGATGCGGTAGAGCACGGCGCCCGTCAGCATGAGGCCGGCGGCGGCGAACAGCTTGGACAGGCGCTTGCGGTTGGCGGGCTTGGCCATCAGCACCACCGGGGTGATGAACAGGGCCATCTCGATCAGGAACATCACGCTCTGGAAGCCCGAGGTGAAGATCCGGCCGACCTGGCCGCGCACCACGATGTCGCCGAGGCGCAGAGCCAGGTACACCACCAGGACGCCGGCGATGATCTTGCCGATCTTCGACAGCACCGGCAGCTCGCCGTCCAGTTCACGGCCGAAGCCGACCGCTGCGAGAGTCGCCTCCAGCACCACCACCGCGAAGCCCATGCAGGCGGCGGTCAGCAGGAACAGGACCGGCAGCAGCATGGTCTGCCACAGCGGATGGATCTGGGCGCCCATCACCACCAGCAGCGAGCCCAGCGACGATTGGTGCATGGACGGCAGCAGCACGCCCAGGCCGATGAAGAAGAACATCGCCTTGGACAGCTTCTTCTTGGCGTCCTTCATGCCGAAGTGCTCGAGGAAGGCCGGGCTGAACTCGATCCACAGCACGACGACGTAGAGCGAGATGCAGGCCGCGACCTCGAACATCACCGAGTTGGGGTTGGCGTAGCCCGGCCACAGGATGTGCCAGAAGTTCCAGTAGCGGCCGAGGTCGATCAGCACCGAGGCGCCGCCCAGCGAGTAGCCGAACAGCGAGGCGGTGAGCGCCGGGCGCACCATCGGGTGGTACTCGCCCTTGTTGAGGATGTAGGTGACCAGCGCCATGGCATAGCCGCCGCAGGCGAAGCCGGTGGCGATGACCACGTCCCACACCACCCAGATGCCCCAGGGGTAGCCGTTGTTGATGTTGGTGACGGCGCCCAGGCCGTAGATGAAGCGCTGCGCCAGGAAGTAGGCGGCGATGGTCACCAGCGCGCCCAGGAACACCGTCATGGGGGTGACCAGGCTGCCGCCGATGGCGACGGGCTTGTGGTGCGCGTGGTTGCCTTTGGCCGCCACTTCGCTGGGAAGGGTGACGTTCTGCGTCATGGCGTCCTCCTACTCGTCGTCGTGGTGGTTCTTGGAGCCGCGCCAGGCGGCGGCCACCAGGCCGGTCAGCACCACCGCCGGGGCGACGAGGCCGCTGTAGAGCGTGTGCTGAAGGGTTTCCGACTTGGAGGAGAAGGAGCGCTCGGGCAGGTCGGTCGGCAGCGCCAGCTTGTCGAAGGGCACGCCCGACAGATAGCGGACCTGGGTGCCGCCGACCTCGTTCTGGCCGTAGACGTGGTCGACGTATTCCGGGGCCGCCTTCTCGTGGGTGTCGCCCGAATCCGGGGTGCGGCGGGGGAACAGGGCGGCCTCGCCCGGCTTCATCGCCTTGCGGCGGGCGATTTCCTCGTCGAGCGCCTTGTACGGCCCGAACAGGGTGGCGCCGGTGGGGCAGACCTCGGCGCAGGCCGGGATCTTGCCCTCGGCCAGGCGGTGCTTGCACAGCTGGCACTTGGCGATCTGCGGCGTGGGCGTGTCGTACTGGAACTGCGGCACGCCGAACGGGCAGGCGGCGACGCAGTAGCGGCAGCCGATGCAGGCGTCCTTGTTGTACTCGACGATCCCGGTCTCCTTGTTCTTGGTCATGGCCGTGACCGGGCAGGCCGAGACGCAGGAGGGATCGGCGCAGTGCAGGCACTGGCGCTTGATGTGGGCAAAGCCGTTCTCGGCCTTGTCCTTATTCTCCATGGTGCCGTGCTGGTAGATCTTGATGACGGTGTAGGTCTTGCCGGACAGCTCCAGCGGCGTATCCCACAGCTTCTCGCCGATAGTGTCTTCCAGCGGCAGGTCGTTGGCTTCCTTGCACGCCGACATGCAGGCCTTGCAGCCGATGCACAGGGTGGAATCGTAGAGCAGGCCGACGGCAGTCTCCGGGATCGGCAGATTGCCGCGCGCCTCGGCGGGCGACGGGGCCAGCGAGGCACAGGCGGCCGCGGCCGCCGTGCCCTGGACCGTCGCGCGCAGGAAGTCGCGTCGATTGATGGTCATGACGGCTTACCCCTGCTTCTGATCGTCGTCTTCGTCGCGACCGAGGTTGCCGACCAGCTTGTAGCCGGCGCCGGCGGCAGCGGCGGCGACGCCGACCAGCATGGCGCCGGAGGCGAGCGAGGCGCCGGTGCCCTGTTCCTCGACCACGCGCGGATAGCCGACGGGCGGGCGCTGGTTCTGCAGGTTGGCCAGGGCGTGGATCGGCTTCTCGAAGCCGATGTGCTGCTCGGTGCAGCCGATGCAGGGATGGCCGGTGCCGACCGGCCACGAGCCGGTGCCGACGTCGTTGAACAGGATCGACGGGCAGTTGGAATAGGTCTCGGGGCCCTTGCAGCCCAGCTTGTAGAGGCAATAGCCCTTCTTGTGGCCCTCGTCGCCGAACTCCATGGCGAAGCGGCCGGCGTCGAAATGGGCGCGGCGCTCGCAGTTCTCATGGATCAGGCGGCCGTAGGCGAACAGCGGCCGGCCCTTGTCGTCGACCTTGGGCAGGGTGCCGAAGGTGAGGAAGTGGACGACGGTGGAGAGGAAGTTGTAGGGGTTCGGCGGGCAGCCGGGGATGGTGACGATGTCCTTGCGGCCCAGTGCCTCGCGCACGCCCATGGATCCGGTGGGGTTGGGCGGGGTCGAGGCGACGCCGCCCCACGACGAGCACGAGCCGATGGCGACGACGGCCAGCGCGTTGGCGGCGCATTCCTTGGTCAGTTCCAGCGAGGTCTTGCCGCCGACCTTGCAGTAGATGCCGCCGTCCTTGGTCGGGATGGCGCCCTCGACCACCAGCAGGTACTTGCCCTTGTTCTTCTCCATGGCCGCGAGGCGGGCGGCCTCGGCCTGGTGGCCGGCGGCGGCGAACAGGGTCTCGTGGTAGTCGAGCGAGATGATGTCGAGGATCAGCTTGTCGATGGTCGGGTGCTCCGAGCGCAGCAGCGACTCCGAACAACCGGTACATTCCTGATGGTGCAGCCAGATCACCGAAGGCCGTTCCTTCTTGGTGATCGCCTCGGCGATCTGCGCGTCGGCGCCCTTGGGCAGGCCCATGGTCGCCGCCATGGCGGCGCAGAACTTCATGAAGTCGCGGCGGGAGACACCGAACCGGGTCTCGACGTCGGTCTCAAGTTGGATGGCGCTGTCGTCGTACATCGGAATCCCCACCTCTCCAGGCGTCATTGACGGTGGCGAATCCCGGGAGGGGCGCCCCCGTGGGGGCGGACCTGAACATCCTCCCGAAATTCTTCTTTCTCTTTCGAGGGAGGATGTTCCGCAAAGGGCGTGCCAACTCGATCGGGTAGGGTGCACTGCAATATGGCGCAGGCACTTGCCACCTGGATCCGACGGTTGGCTGCTTTCCTGGAATGAGTATAAGGCGAGGGAGCGGTGCCGTGTGGTAACTAACTATCCAATGCTGGAAGTGTAGTGACCAGCGACGTCTTGGGCATGGCGCGCTCCACGGCGTCGTACATCCCCTTGACCTCGCCTCCGACGGCCAGCAGGACAGCGACGATCGCGACGGAGATGAGGGCGGCGATCAGGGCGTATTCGATCGCGGTGGAGCCGGTTTCACAGCTCAACCAGGCAAACGTTCGTTGCCGTTTCCCCGCAGGCATGGCGCCATTCTCCTATCAAGGATCAGGAACCATTATTGCCGGCCACACGAAGACATCAAGCGTCTTTGCGAGTAATGCGGTCAATACGTATGGTCACTAATGAAATGCGGGATTTTATTGAATTTGTGTCATCCCCGCATGTAGGTCCCCACGATCTCGGCCTCGTCGAGCACGTGGGGGCGTGCCGCCGTCCACACCTCGTCCACCCGCGCCGAGGGCCGCACCGGCAAATGGTCGACGTCCAGCGCGGCGACCCGGATGTGGTAGTGGTGCAGGCCGTGCCCGCGCGGCGGCTCGGGCCCGTCGTAGCCGCGACGTCCGAAATCGTTGACGCCCTCGCCGCCCGCCGCCGCTGCCGCCTCGGCCAGCGCGGAGGTATCGGGTGCGAGGTCGTAGACCGCCCAATGGCGGAAGGTCCCGCTCGGCGC
This sequence comes from Solirubrobacterales bacterium, assembly GCA_050260775.1. Lineage (GTDB taxonomy): Bacteria > Pseudomonadota > Alphaproteobacteria > Rhodospirillales > Magnetospirillaceae > CALABS01. The sequence continues at coordinate 32,915 of JBLNCP010000019.1, forward strand.
GTCGGGGTCTTCCATGGTGACCACGAAGCTCTTCGTCCGCTCCGGTGCTCCCGACCATTCGAGCGGCGGCGAGTGGTTGTCGCCGTCGCGGGTGAACTTCCTCGGCATGGTGGAGCCGTCGACAAAGGCCGGGCTGCGGATCTGCATCGCCATGGGATCCTCACGGTGGGAAGACGGAAACCTGTCCCCTGTGGATATGGATTCCCGGCCTCGGCCGAAAATCGCTCGAAATCGCCGAACTTCCCGCCTCGCCGGCTGTTGTCGCGGCATGCCCTATCAACTCTATTACTGGCCTTCCATCCAGGGCCGCGGCGAGTTCGTGCGGCTGGCGCTCGAAGAGGCGGCGGCGGAGTACGTCGACGTGGCGCGGGTCGACGGGGTGGCGCCGCTGGTCGCCCTGCTGGAGGGCGAGGCGGTGGCGCGGCCCTCGTTCGCCCCGCCCTTCCTGGTGGACGGAGCGGTGATGGTCGGCCAGACCGCCCTGATCCTGTTCTATCTCGGCAACCGCCTGGGGCTGGCCCCGGCCGACGAGGCCGGGCGCCTGTGGACCCATCAGATCCAGCTGACCGTCACCGATGTGGTGGCCGAGGCGCACGACACCCATCATCCGCTGGCGGCCACCCTTTATTACGACGACCAGAAGCGGGAGGCCCGTCGCCGCGCCCGCCACTTCCGCGAGAACCGCATCCCCGAATTCCTCGGCTGGTTCGAGCGCCTCCTGGAGCGCAACCCCGAGGGGCCGGCTCATCTGGTGGGTGGCGCGCTCACCTATGCCGACCTGTCGCTGTTCCAGTTGGTGGAAGGGCTGGGCTACGCCTTTCCCCACGCGCTCGGCCGCCTGCTGCCGACGCTGCCGCGAGTGGCCGCCCTCCACGATGCGGTCGCCCGGCGCCCCAACATCAGCGCCTACCTCGACAGCGATCGCCGCCTGCCCTTCAACAACGACGATGTCTTCCGCCACTATCCGGAACTGGACGGCTAGAGGTCACGCCGCCGGGCACGCGGCGTCCGCGTTCAGAACACCAGCAGGTCGGCCAGCGAGAGGTCGACGGTGCCGCTGAACTGGAGGATGGCAACTTGGGCGTGGGCGCCGTTGCCGTCGTCGTCGTAGTAGAGCGTCTTGGCGGCGGAATCGTAGATGAAGCGCTCGGCCGCCGCGTCGGCGTGGGCGCCGAAATGGAGCATGGCGTCGGTGACCGCCGTGATCTTGCCGAAGGCGGCCGAACCGAGCCCGAGGCGATCGGTTCCGTGGACGAAGTCGGTGATCAGGTCCAGGCCTTCCTTGGTGATGCGGAAGACGTCGGCGCCATCGCCGCCGGTCAGGGTGTCGTTGCCGGCGCCGCCGATCAGGGTGTCGGCCTCGGCGCCGCCGACCAGGGTGTCGTCGCCCTTGCCGCCGTCCAGGGTGTCCTTGCCGGCGCCGCCGGTGATGAGGTTGGCGCCGTCGTTGCCGGTGCCGACAAAGGCACCGTTGAGGTTGGAGGACAGGTTCTCGATGAAGGCGAGCTTGGCGAGGCTGAAGCTGGCCAGCTTGGAGCGGATCTCGTCGGTGCCGGCGCTGTCGATCACCACGTCCTTGGCGTCGTCGACGACGTAGACGTCGTTGCCGGCGCCGCCGTCCAGGGTGTCGGCGCCCAGTCCGCCGTCCAGCACGTCGTTGCCGCCCTTGCCGGTGATGACGTTGGCCAGATCGTTGCCGGTGCCGGTGAAGCCGCCGCTGCCGGTGTAGACCAGTTTCTCGACGTTGGCGGCAAGCGTGAGGGTCGACAGCGCGGTGCGCACGGTGTCGGTGCCTTCGCCGAGCGCCTCGGTGACCACGTCGCCCGCGTTGTCGACGACGTAGACGTCGTCGCCGGCGCCGCCCGTCATGCTGTCGGCGCCGGCGCCGCCATCCAGGGTGTCGTTGCCGGCGAGGCCGTTCAGGATATCGGCTCCACCGCCCGACAGGATCGCCTCGGCCTTGGCGGTGCCCGTCAGGGTCTCGCCGTTGCTGGTCCCGAGGACGATGCCCCAGCCCGCATTGATGACCGTGTGCGATCCGTCCGCCGCCAGGATGGTGTTGGCCCCGGTCCCGAAATCGACGCCCAACGCCAGGGCGGCGGCGACGTAGGCCCGGTAGACGGCCAGGTCGTGATCGGCCACGTTCATGTTCAGGTTGTCGGTCAGCGCGATGTCGTCGGGGCTGAACACCATGTTGCGGCCGACGATGGTCTGGTTGGCCGTCAACAGCGGTACGAGCGTCTTGAGGGAATCCGCGGTCAATCCCGGCTCGCCGATCAGGTTGGCGAGGTCGGTGAGGGCGGCGGTCTGGTCGGCCGTTCCCAGGGCTTTGAGGTAGGTGCCGATGTCCTTGCGATGCTCGCCCATGAACGGGATCTGGTCGTCGTGCATGCGGAAGTTGACCAGCCGGTCATCCGCCTTGACCTTGGGGCTGAGCGTGCCCGGCGAGCCGAAGGTGGAGCCCAGGTAATGGGCCACGGTGGTGTCGGCGGTGGTGGTCATGAACATCTGGGCCATGGCGCCGCCCAGGCTGTGGCCGGTGACCAGCACCTGGTCGTAATTGCCGGCCGCCGCCTTGACCGCCGACACCAGCGCCGTCAGCCGATCGAAATGGCCGTTGATGTTGCCGAAATCGTCAAGCCAGTCCTGGGCGTCGTCGCTGCCGCGGAAGGCCAGCACCAGGGTGGTCTTGCCGTCGAGCACCGCGTCGGCGACCAGGGCGGCGGCGTTGCCGTTCTTGTAGAGGCCCTGCGACAGGGTGCCGGTGCCCAGGGTCGCCCCCAGGTCGGAGGCGCCCAGCAGCCGCCAATTGCCCACGGCGGTCTGGCGGGCCGTCGCGTCGTCCAGGTAGGCGGCGTCGGACATCGCCCCCATGATGGAATAGACGTTGCCGGCAACCGCCTTGAGCGCGGTGCCGAAATGGGCCTGGGCGAAGCTGATGGCCGCGCCGGTGCCGAACTTGAACTGCTCGATGTCGGTCAGGGTGGCGGTCCCGGCAGCGCCGGCCACCGTATAGGCACCGAGGCCGGTGCGGGTGATGGCGTAGTCGGCGGCGCTGCCGCTGAACACCGCCAGGTCGGTGCCGTCGCCGCCCTTGAGCACGTCGTCGCCGCCCTTGCCGACCAAGGTGTCGTCGCCCTTGCCGCCATCCAGCGTGTCCTTGCCGGCGCCGCCGGTGATGACGTTGGCGCCGTCATTGCCAGTGCCGGTGAAACCCCCGCTGCTGCCGGCGAAGGTCAGGTTCTCGATGGCCGGCAGCTTGGCCAGGCTGAAGGCGGCGAGCTTGGCGCGGATCTCGTCGGTGCCGGTGCCTTCGACGATCACGTCCTTGGCGTCGTCGACCACATAGGTGTCGTTGCCGTCGCCGCCCCGGAGGGTGTCGGCGCCGGCGCCGCCGTCCAGCACATCGGCGCCGGCGCCGCCGGTGATGACGTTGGCCAGATCGTTGCCGGTGCCGGTGAAGCCGCCGCTGCCGGTGAAGGTCAGGTTCTCCACGTCGGCGGCCAGGCCGCAAGCGGTGAGGGCGGTCAGGACGGTGTCGGTGCCTTCCTTGGCCACCTCGATCACCGTGTCGAGGGAGTTGTCCACGACGTAGACGTCGTCGCCCGCCCCGCCGAGCAGGGTGTCCGCCCCGGCGCCGCCGTTCAGGGTGTCGTTGCCGCCCAGGCCGATCATGATGTCGGTGGCGGAGGTGCCGGTCAGGGTATCGGCGGCGGCAGTGGCGATGGCGCCGGGATTGCTGAGGGAGAGGGAGGCGCCATCGCCGAAGCGCACCGTCTCCAGGCCGGTGAAGCTGACCCAGGCGCCGTTGCCGTAGAAGACGCCTGAGCCCGCCGTGGTGCCCGTCTTGCCGAAGGCGTAGGCGGTGTGGCTGCCGGCCAGCACCAGGGTGTCGAGGCCGGTGCCGCCGGCCACCGAGGTCAGCCCGGTAACCGCCGAGCCGAGGGTCAAGGTGGTGCCGACGCTGTCGCCGACCTTCAGCACCTCGATGCCCGATAGCGTCGTCGTGCCGAGATTGAGGCTGTTTCCGGCCGACACGATGGTGTCGGTGCCGGTGGAGCCGACGATGGAGCCGTTGCCGACAAAAATGTCGGTCTGCCGGAGGGTGAAGGTGGTGCCCACCGATCCGGCCTTGAGGATCTTTATGCCGGTAATGACGGTTTTCGAGAGGTCGAGGCTGGTGCCCGATGCCACCAGGGTGTCGCCGCCGGTCCCGAACATGCAGATGACGTCCGCCAGGTTCGATTGGGCGACGGTGAAGGTGGTGGCGGCGATGCCGCCCGCCTCGATGACCTCGATCCCCTTGACGGTGGTCGCGGCGAGGTTGACGTTGCCGCCGTTGACCACCAGCGTGTCCTGACCGTCGTTGCCGATGATCGACTTCAATCCCGCCAGCGCGCCTGGGCCCAGGGTGACGGTGGTGTCCGAGGTGCAGCCCGCCTTGACCACCTCGACCCCCGACAGGGTGGTGGTGCCGAGGTCGAGGCTGGGGCCCGCCGCCACCAGGGTGTCGGTGCCGGCTCCGCCGATCACCGAGCCGCCCGCCGCCAGCTGGTCTTGAGTAATTGTGAAGGTGGCGCCGGACTTGTTGGTCGCCTGGATCACCTCGATGCTCGACAGGGTGAGGTGGCGGAGGTCGGCCACCGCGTCCCCGAGCGCCAGGGTGTCGACGCCGCTCGACCCGATCAGCGTCGCATACCGATAAAGGTCGGCCATGCTGGCGGTGATGGTCGTCGGCGTGCCGGACAGCGCGGCGAAGACGTCGATGGGCAGGTTGCGGGTGAACCACTCCGATCCGGTGTCGAGCCCGGCGTAGCTCTTGGCGCTCAGGTTCACCGTCGCGGCATTGGCCTGCACGATGTTGAGCGGACCATAGACGTCGTCGATCTGGAACGAGCAGGCGCCGTTCTCCAGCAGGTGCTCGACGCTGGCATCGAAGGAGGTGACATAATCCTTCCCCAGGGTGCCCCACGGATTGCGCACCGTGACCGTGCCGTTGTAGATGTCGACGTCGGTCACATAGAATTCGTGGTTGGAGATCAGGGTATCCTTGCCGGCCGCGTCCTTCTCGTCCAGGTTCGATGTCAGCAGCACATCGCAATGGGCGGCCAATGCCGCATCGATGCTGTCGAGCGCCGCGGCGACCAACTCGGGGGTGACCACGTACTTCCAGGTGGGCATCCACTGATTGGGCGTCAGGTTGATATAATCGGCCTCGATCGTCTGGACGTTGCTCGCCCCGGTGACCAGCTGCAATGCCCAGGCCGGATCGCCGCCATTGCCGATGGTGTCGTAGGAATTGCCATTCCAGCTGCTGGTCTGCCACTGGGCGAAGGCCTTTTCGGCGAGATCGGCCCACATCGCGGTGGTGGAGTAATTGTCGGAATAATTGCCGGTCGGCAGCTGGTTGTTGACGGTGACCCAATCCTCCATGCCGTTGTTGTAGAAGCGGACGCCGTAGGTGCCGTCGCCGTTGTCCTGGAACATCGACCGGATGAGGGTGGGGTTGGTGTAGGCCACTTCGCCCAGGGTGGCGAGGAAGTAGCAGTCGCCGAGGGCGGTCTGGTTGATGTCGGCGATGGTCGGGCCGGCGGCGGCGAACAGGGGAAGGGTGGTGGCCTGGTAAGTGACCGTGCTCCACCACTCGCTGTAGGGGGTCGGCAGGTCGGTGCCCAGGAACCACTTGCCGATCAGCTTGGTGAGCTGGCCGGCGCTGGACCCCACGTAGAGGTCGCCCAGGTAGGTGTCTGTCTTGCCGGCGGTCCAAAAATAGTTGGCGTCGGCGCCGAGGACGCATTTCGAGAAGACGCTTTCGACGTAGCTCGAGGCATAGAGGCCGTTGCCGAGATTGGTGGCGACCGTCTCGAGGTCGCCGAACCGGGCGGCGGAAAGGCCGGCCGACCCCAACTTCGCCGCCACGTCCTTCAGCAGGTCGCGCGCCTCGGCAAAGGTGAAGACGCCGTCGGCGGCATCGGCCGTCAGGTCGGCGCGAATCGTCGCGTCGGAGAGCGAGTTAATCCAGGACGGAACGGCCATGCCCCCTCGACCCCCTTCAAGACCATGCGTACCCCTACGCATGTCCGGCCCAGGGGCCGGCCTTGTAAAGCGTTGTTAGACCGATTCAAATCATCCCGAGCCGGCCGTCAGATGCAGGGCATGATACGACATAATATTCTGGCCGCCAATAATGCCCTCGCGATAGTCAGGGGGCAGTTGTCTGCTTGGGGTCTTCCTGTGGCCGGGATGCGGGCCGCGCGGCGCAATCGTCTTGCGCCCGCATGTCACCCCGGCGGCCGGGTGCGGCGACTGGCGCCGAGCGTCTCACTCCATCTGCCGCAGCATGCGGATGGCTTCCCGCACATAGCGGGCCGCCTCGGCCTCGTCTTCGTCCGCGCCCAGCCGGGCGGCGGCCCGGATCAGGGCGGGCAGGGCGGCGTGGACCCCGCCGGGGGCATCCGCCAGGGCCTCGGCCTCCTCGATGAATTTGAGCCGCTCCTCCGGCGACAGGTCGCTGCGCTCGGCCAGACTCAGCAGGCGATCATAATGTTGCCGGTCCATGGCGCCCTCCCGTCCGGCGCATCTTGGCCGCCTTGGCACCGCGTCGCCTTAATCTGGTTTAAGGGCGATAGGTAAAGGCCTACCGCTCCCGCCCGCTCTCCGCCCTGTATCGCTTGAGCGGCGCCAGCACGTATTCGATGAGCGTGCGCTTGCCGGTCTTGACCTCGGCCAGCACGGTCATGCCGGGGGTGAGCGGCACCCGCTTGCCGTTCTCGACCAGGATGGAATCGGCGGCCAAGGCGACGCGGATGGGAAAGACAAATTCCTTGGCCGGGCTGTCCTCGTCCTTGATCGCATCGAGCGACACGGTGGCGACGGTGCCGTCGATGGTGCCGTAGCGGGTGAAGGGGAAGGCGTCGACCTTGATCTCGGCAATCTGCCCGGCGTCGACGAAGCCGATGTCCTTGTTGGGCAGTTTCGCCTCGACCTGCAGCAGCGCCTGGGCCGGCACCACCGTCATCAGCTCCTGCGCCGGGGTGACGACGCCGCCCACGGTGTGGACCTTGATCTGCTGCACCGTGCCGTCCACCGGCGCCCGCAGGGTCTGGACCTGGGCGCGGTCGGTGGCCTTGAACAGGTCCTGCTCGAGCGAGGCCGCCTTGGCGCGGGTCTCGGACAACTTGGCGGTGATGTCGCGGCGGAATTCCTCGCGGGCCTGGGTCGCCTGCGACTTGAGCGCCTCGATGGCGGCCCGGGTCTCGATCAGCCGGGCGCGCTGGACGTTCTGCTGGCCCAGGTTCTTGGCGACGGGAGGGGCTCAAAGTGCCGCCGAAGCAACCGAAACGGGGCCGCCTCTGGTTCAACGACGGGTCATGCGTACGGCTGCGGGCGGAATTTCCCAACCATGTCTGGTCCTACGATTTCGTCCACGACCGCACCAGTGACGGCAAGGCGTTCCGGATGCTCAACATGATCGATGAATACACCCGTGAATGCCTAGCCATCGTCGTTGCCAGGAAATTCACTGCCCAGGACGTGCTTGACACCATGGCAGAGCTCTTCGTCAGCCGGGGCGTACCCCGGCACATCCGCAGCGACAACGGCCCGGAAATGACGGCCATCGCCGTGCGGGATTGGCTTGGCAAACTGGAGGTGGGAACGCTCTTCATCGAGCCCGGCAGCCCATGGGAGAACGGCTACTGCGAATCCTTCAACGGCAAGCTCCGCGACGAACTGCTCAACGGCGAGATCTTCCACACCATGACTGAAGCCAGGATCATCATCGAAGAATGGCGCCGCCACTACAACACCGTCCGGCCTCACTCGGCCCTGCGGTGGCGGCCGCCGGCGCCAGAGACTGCCTGGCCAGGGCCGTCTCCGCTGCGCTCCGTCGTCCCTGGCCAGGCAGTCTTAACCGTGCTTCACTAACATTCCGCCTGGGCTCGTCGCTGGGGGCTGGTCAGTCAATGCACCGTGCACACCATGCACGGGTCGAAGCTGCGGACCACGTGCTGGACGGCGATCGGGGTGGTTTCGCCTGGTGCTACCGGGGTGCCGGCCAGGGCCTGTTCGAGGGCGCCGGGGGTGCCGGCCTCGTCGCGGGGGGAGAAGTTCCAGGTGGTGGGGGCGACGATCTGGTAGGCGGTGATGGCGCCCTGCTCGGCGCGCAGCCAGTGGCCGAGGGTGCCGCGGGCCGCCTCGGTGAGGCCTACCGCGGCGCCCGCCTCCGGCGGCGTGACCTCGGTGCAGAACGGCTCGCCCGGGACCAGGGCGCGGGCCCAGCCTTCCATGGCGATGACCAGCCGGGCCAGTTCCACCATGCGCATGACCACGCGGGCGAACACGTTGCCGCTGCCGCCCGACGCGGCGACGAGGCCGAGCGCCAGCGGGTCGCCGGACACCGCCTGGCGGGCCAGCGCGCCCACCTCGACGACGCGGCCGCCCAGGCGGGGCGCCTTGCACCAGGTGTAGGCCCCGGGCTTGTCGGCGGCGGGCAGGGTGGTGCCCTCAAAGGGATGGGCGGCGGCGCCGGCCAGCCAGGAATGGGTTTGGTCTTCGCGGACCTGCCCGGGGTCGAAGCGCTCGACCGCGCCGTCGACCAGCACGCCGGGGGCGAACAGGCCGAAGCTGCCGGACGAGAGGAATGCCTTGGGGCCGCGGCCCAGCGTGTCGAGAGCCAGATCGCGGGCGATGCGCAGGAACAGGCCGAAATCGCCGCCGTGCCAGTTTTCCAGCGCGGTGGGGGAGGAGAGGTTGGCCACCGCCTCAAGCGGTGCGGCGAACACCACGGCCTCCAGCGCCTCGCGGAACTCGGCCAGGATGGCCAGCAGGCGCATCTTCTCGCCAGAATCCACCGCCTTGGTGGTGCCGCCCGGGCCGAGGGCCAGGCTGTGCGGCCACTTGCCGGCCAAGAGCCCCATCAGGTGGAGGAAGCGGGCCCGCGCCGGCACCAGTTGGGCGCCGGCTTCGCCCCGGTTGGCGGTGAAGCGGCGCACCGCTTCGCCGTGCCAGGGGCGGCCGGCATAGGCGGCGCGGGCGAAGTCGGGCATGAAGAACAGCACGAAGTGGGTGAGGTGGTCGGCGGCGTTCTCGCAGGCCAGCACCAGGTCGGCGGCCAGACGGCCGTTGGGCGGCGCCTCGGCCTGGGCGAGGGCGGCCAGCGCGCGCGCCGCCGCCGTCGATTGCGACACCGAGCAGATGCCGCAGATGCGCGGCGCGATCACCAGCGCATCCATGGGGGCACGGCCGCCGAGGATCTGCTCGAAGCCACGGAACAGGGGGGCGGTGACGCGGGCCTCGGTCACCACGCCGTCGGCGACGTCCAGGGTGACTTCCAGGTCGCCCTCGACCCGGTTGAAGGGACCGACGATCAGTTTCGGCATGGGAGTTTGGTCATGGCGTCTGCGGCTTGTGGGGGCGGCGGGCGGGGGGGACGACCACGTGGTCGGCGTGGGCGTTGGTGCGCACCCGCTGCGGCGTCGCCGACTTGGACAGGGCGGCCAGCGCCACGAACCACGCCTTGGGCATGTCGACCGGCAGGCCGACCGGGATGCCGGCGATCTTGGGGGTGAGCTGGAAGGGGTGGCCGGGGTCCTGGAAGCCCGGCGAGGTGCAGGCGACGCAGGCGAAGCCGCCGTCGGTGCACGAGCCATAGCCGTTCCAGCGGCGGATGTTGCAGTCACCCGGCGCCTGGGTGGCCTTGCAGCCCAGATTCTCCATCAGGCAGCCGCGGTCCGACGGCCGCGCCGCGCTGGCCTTGAACTCGTAGAACTCGTTGCGGCTGCAGCCGTGGTGGGCGAGGTGGTCGGCGTAGGCGCGCGGCCGGCCCAGGGCGTCGAGGTCCTCGGCCGTCAGGCCGCCAAGTGAGAGCGCCGCCAGCGTCTCGACCAGCCAGCCAGGATGGGGGGCGCAGCCGGCGACGTTGACCACCGGCAGGCCGGACCGCGAGCGGAAGCCCTCGCCCAGGAAGGGCTGGAGGCCGACGGCGTCGGTGGGATTGTGGGTGGCCGCCGGCACGCCGCCATAGGCGGCGCAGCTGCCGACCGCGATCACGGTGCCCGCGTGGGCGGCGACGGCCCGCACCCACTCGGCCATGGGCCGGCCGGTGCCCGACATGATCTGGAACCGGCCGGTGCCGTTGGGCCCGGTCAGGACGGCGCCCTCGACGCACAGGGCGTCGACGCGGGTGCGTCCCTCGGCGCAACCGGACAGGATGGCCAGGGCGTCGGCGCCGCTCTCCTCGGACAGCGAGGGGTGCAGCAGCAGGCGGATGCCGAAGCGGGACAGCGCCTTGACCAGGCCGACATCGTCCGCCCCCAGGGCCGACATGGTGCAGCCCCCGCAACTGCCGGCCTGCAGCCACAGCACGGTGAAGTCGGCGCCCGCCACCTGTTCCTCCGAAAGGGTCGAATTCGCCGCCACATTAGGCGCGGCGGGCCGGCGCAGGCAAGCATCCCCGGAAGCGCGCTTGATCGGCGGGGCGGGCGATGCGACTGAGCCTGCCATGAAGACCAGTTTCTGCTCCCTCGCCGCCGCGGCGGCGGTCGCCACCTCGCTGGCGGTGGCCCCGGCCACCGCGACCCGCACCATGCCCCCGCCGACCGGTGGCGGGGACGAACAAGCGGTGCCGCAAACCCCCTCGATGCGCGTCGAGGTGCTGCCGGGCCGGATCACCGTCGAGCTGCTGGGCCCGGGCGCCCGCCCGCTCGCCTCGGAGGGCGCCTCCGGCAAGGCGGTGCTCGACGTCAACGGCCATCAGGTCGGGGTGGCGCTGCAGCCGGCCGGCGGCAACCTGCTGGTCGGGCAGGCGCCGTTCGTGGCCGGGGATTCGGTGGTGGCCGAGGTGACGGTCAGCGTGGCGGGACGGGTGCTGACGGCGCGCTACGAGGGGCTGTAGCCCGCACCGCCTCGTCCTGTCATCCCGAGGAGTGAAAACGACGAAGGATCTCGTCGGGTTGGGCCGAGGAGATCCTTCGCTGGGCTCAGGATGACAACAAAGAACCGAGACTACACCGCCGCCTCGCACTTGGAGGTGACCGAGCTGCCGGGCTCCTTGGGTTTGGCGCCGTCGACCGGTTCCTTGGAGGGCAGGGTCGAGATCATGGAGGTGATCAGCGCCGCCAGGAACGGCATCGACTGCACCACCAGCACCAGAGACCACAGCCGCACATCGGGGTCCATGAAGTTGTTCTTGGGCAGCAGCACCGCGAAGGCTGCCAGCCAGTGCATCAGCACCAGCGCGGTCTCGTCGCGCGCCATCAGGAAGCCCTGGGTGAAGGCCGCCTTGTCGGCCATCTTGGGCGTACGCATGAACGGCGTCGACTTGGTGAAGATGCCCTGCCACATGGCCAGCGCGATGGCGTAGGTCAGGCCCATGCCGGCGATGGCTGACAGGATCTTCTGCTTGAACGTGCACTTCACCCGCGTGGTGTACAGGAACAGGTGGTGCACGATCTTGGCGACGAAGACGCCGACGGTGGGCAGGGTGAAGAAGGCCAGCGGCGTGTCGAAGAAGCGCGGCGCGAACACCATGCCGGCCGACCACACCAGGCTGGTCGCGCAGAACAGCAGGTAGAAGGCGTCGGCGAACCACGGCAGCCAGCCCGACACGAAGTGGTACTTCTGTCCGGCGGTCAGGCCGGTCTTTTTGAAGGGGATCAGGCTCTTCCAGTGCGCCTTGAGGATCTGCACGGCGCCGTAGGCCCAGCGGAAGCGCTGCTTCTTGTAGGCCATGAAGCTGTCGGGGACCAGGCCATGGCCCATGCGCTCCTGGATGTAGCAGGATTCGTAGCCCACCCGCATCATGCGCAGGCCGAGCTCGGCGTCCTCGACGATGCACCACTCGGCCCAGCGGCCGGCCTTCTCCATCGCCTCCTTGCGCACCAGCGTCATGGTGCCGTGCTGGATGATGGCGTTGGCCTCGTTGCGGAACACCATGCCGATGTCGAAGAATCCGGCGTACTCCCAGTTGATCATCTCCTTGAAGAGATCATGCTGCCACTCGCGGTGGTCCTGGGGGGCCTGCACGTGGCCGACCTTGGGGTCCTCGAAATAGGGCACCAGCGAGCGCAGCCAGTCGCGGCGGACCTGGTAGTCGGAATCGACCACGCCGATGATCTCGGCGTCGGGGGCGGTCTGGGTCAGCGCGAAGTTGAGGGCGCCGGCCTTGGCGCCCGGCCACGGCGCCAGGTGGAAGAACTTCACCTTCTCGCCCAGGGACTCGCAGTATTCCTTCACCGGCTCCCACACCTTGGGATCCTTGGTGTTGTTGTCGAGCACCAGGATCTCGAAGTTGGGGTAGTCGAGCGCCATCAGCGAATCGATGGTCAGCTTCACCATCGCCGGCGGCTCGTTGTAGCAGGGCAGGTGCAGCGACACCTTGGGGAAGCGCTTGATGTGGTCGTCGGGCAGCGGCTTGAAGCCGCGCTTGAGGCGACCGGCCCAGGTCAGCTCGGTCAGCTCGATGCCCGAGATCAGCACCACCACCAGCAGCAGCAACTGCGCCGGCGCCATCACGCCCACCATCAGCGCCATGGAGGGGGCGAGGTCGCGGATGACCGGAACCGACATGGTCCAGATCACCAAGGTGGCGGCGAACTGCACCAGCACGGCGTAGAAGATCTTGCCGGGCAGGCGCAAATCCTTCCATCGCCACAGGAACCACGCCAGCGGCAGGAAGCCGATCAGGGTGGCGGCGGCGGCCTGGAACGGCCATTCCTCGAATTCGATGACTGGGCCGATCCAGTTGAACTTCGGCGTGCGCTCGACCGTCCACAGGCCCCAGTGCTTTTCCGAGGCGTTGTTGTCGAGGTTGACCTTCCACGGCTGGTCGAAGGCTTCGATGACGTTGTATTCGAGCCCTTCCTCCTGCGCCCAGTTGAGGAAGCGGCGCAGGAACAGGGCCTGGTTGACCAGCGAGGGCTCGGCGTTGCCGTAGGCGCGGCCGGCCGACGGCCAGCCCACCTCGCCGATGAAGATCGGCTTTTCCGGGAACCCGGCCTTGACCTCGCGCACCATGCGTTTGGTGAAGTCCAGCGCCCCCTCGATGTTGACGCCTTCCCAGAATGGCAGGGTGTGGATAGTGATGAAGTCCACTTCCTGGGCGATCTCGGGATGCTCGAGCCAGATCGACCACGCCTCGGCGGTGGACATCTTGACGCGGGGCGGCAGCTCGGCGCGCACGCGGCGCAGATAGCGGATCATCTGCTCCGGCGTCAGGCGGTGCAGCGTCAGATTTTCGTTGCCGACGATCACCCGCTCGACGTTGGGATTGTCCCGGGCGATGCGGATGATGTTGGCGATTTCGACCTCGTTGCGGGCGAGGCGCTCGTCGATCCAGGCGCCCGGCATGGCCTTGAGGCCGTGCTTGGCCGCCAGCTCGGGGACGGCGTCCTGGCCCTCCAGCGTGGTGTAGGTGCGGACCTGCTCGACCTCGCCGGCCAGCATGGCCAGGTCCTGGTCGATCTCGTCGCGGCTGGGCAGCATGGTCTCGTCGAGCCATGGCCGCTTGCGCGCCTCGGTGGGGTCGTCGCCGACCCGGCCCGGGCTGAACGAGACGCTCTTGATGGTGCCGGCCCAGGGCAAGCCCGATTGCGGCCGGTTCATCGCCGCCCAGAAACCGAGGTTGCCGAGGACGATGAGGACCAGGATGACGAAGCCCGAAAGACGCATGGGAGCAAGAAGCCCGTGTCAAGCGGTTGCGAGGAGGCGCGATATCCGTCCGGCGGGCCCGATGGCCCATGTGCGCAGGACTGGCGAACGGCCGGGGAGGTTAGCCAAAAAGCCCCTGACTGTCCAGGGAGCCGACCACGCGCTTCGGGATGGCGGGGGCAGGGGTCGGCGGCGGATGCCCCGGGGAGACAAGCGCCATACGACGGAGGGGTCGTCAAGGGGAGGCGTCTCGGCACTGGCATTTCCCGAGCCGTGGCGGTAAATGCATCAGCCCTGAATTGGCCGGCCGGAGTGCCCATGAGCAGCGTTAAGTCGATCCCCGCCCGCATCGCCGAGGAGCTCGGCGTCCGTGACGCCCAGGTGGCCGCCGCGGTGCAGATGCTGGATGAGGGCAGCACCGTCCCCTTCATCGCCCGCTACCGCAAGGAGGCCACCGGCGGCCTCGACGACACCCAGCTGCGCCGTCTGGAAGAGCGCCTGGTCTATCTGCGTGAGCTGGAGGAGCGCCGTGCCGCCATCCTGGCCAGCATCGCCGAGCAGGGCAAGCTGAGCGACGAGCTGGCGGCTCAGATCGCGGCGGCCGACACCAAGGCGCGGCTGGAGGACCTTTACCTTCCCTACAAGCCCAAGCGCCGCACCAAGGCGATGATCGCCCGCGAGCAGGGGCTGGAGCCGCTGGCCGACGCCCTGCTGGCCGATCCCACGCTGGCGCCCGAGGCCGAGGCGGCCAAGTACGTGGACGCCGAGAAGGGCGTCGCCGACGTCAAGGCGGCGCTGGACGGCGCCCGCCAGATCCTGATGGAGCGCTTCGCCGAGGATGCCGAACTGCTCGGCGCTCTGCGCGAGCACCTGTGGGAGACCGGCGTGCTGGTCTCCACCGTCGCCGAGGGGCAGCAGGAGGCCGGGGCCAAGTTCTCCGACTACTTCGATTACCGCGAACCGATCCGCGCCATCCCGTCCCACCGCGCCCTGGCGCTGTTCCGGGGGCGCAACGAAAACGTTCTGCACCTGAAACTGCTGACCCGCGACGAGGCCGAACGGCCGGAAGGCACGGTTTCCAACGCCGCCGGCGAGTGCGAGCTGAAGGTCGCGCGCCGCTTCAACGTCTCGGACCGCGGTCGCGCCGCCGATGCCTGGCTGGTGGAGACCGTGCGCTGGGCCTGGCGCGTCAAGATCCATCTGCATTTGGAGTTGGAGCTCACCAACCGCCTGCGCGAGGCGGCCGAGGAGGAGGCGATCAACGTGTTCGCCCGCAACCTCCGCGCCCTGCTGTTGCAGGCGCCGGCCGGCATGCGCGCCACCATCGGCCTCGACCCCGGCATCCGCACCGGCGTCAAGGTGGCGGTGGTCGACGGCACCGGCAAGCTGGTGGAAACCACGACGGTCTATCCGTTCCCGCCCAAGAACGACGCCATGGGCGCGCTGATGACCGTCGCGGCTCTGGCGCGCAAGCACAAGGCCGAGCTGGTCGCCATCGGCAACGGCACCGCCAGCCGCGAGACCGACAAGCTCGCCGCCGAGGTGATCAAGCGCAATCCCGAGCTCAAGCTGCAGAAGCTGGTGGTGTCCGAGGCCGGCGCCTCGGTGTACTCGGCGTCCGAGTTGGCGGCGCAGGAATTCCCCGACGTCGACGTCAGCCTGCGCGGCGCCGTCTCCATTGCCCGCCGCCTGCAGGACCCGCTGGCCGAGCTGGTCAAGATCGACCCCAAGTCCATCGGGGTCGGCCAGTACCAGCACGACGTCAACCAGCCCCGCCTGGGCCGTTCGCTCGACGCGGTGGTCGAAGACTGCGTGAACGCGGTGGGCGTCGAAGTCAACACCGCCTCCGCTCCCTTGCTGGCGCGGGTCGCCGGCCTCACCCCGGCGGTGGCCTCCAACATCGTCGCGTTCCGCGATCGCAACGGGCCGTTCGCCAGCCGCGAGGCCTTGAAGCAGGTCGACCGCCTGGGGCCCAAGGCGTTCGAGCAGGCCGCGGGCTTCCTGCGCGTGATGAACGGGGTCAACCCGCTGGACGCCTCGGCGGTCCACCCCGAGGCCTATCCGGTGGTCGAGCGCATCGCCGCCGCCACGGGCCGCGACGTGCGCTCCATGATCGGCGACGTGCCGTTCCTGCGCTCGCTGAAGCCGGCGCAGTTCACCGACGAACGGTTCGGCGAGCCCACAATCCGCGACATTCTGAAGGAGCTGGAGAAGCCCGGCCGCGACCCGCGTCCCGAGTTCAAGACCGCAGCCTTCCAGGAAGGCGTCGAGACCATGGAGGATCTCAAGCCCGGCATGGTGCTGGAGGGCGTGGTCACCAACGTCACCAATTTCGGCGCCTTCGTCGATATCGGTGTCCACCAGGACGGCCTGGTGCACGTTTCGGTGCTGGCCAACCGCTTCGTCAAGGACCCGCACGAAGTGGTTAAGCCCGGCGACGTCGTGAAGGTCAAGGTTATCGAGGTCGACCTCAAGCGCAAGCGCATCGCGCTGTCCATGCGCATGGACGAGACCCCCGCCCCCCGTTCCCCCGGGCACGGCGACAAGGTATTGTCGAAGCCGCAGGCCAAGGCAGCCGCCCGTGCCGCCGGCCCTTCCACCGGTGGCGGTGCCCTGGGCGGCGCCCTGGCCGAGGCTTTCGCCAAGGCCCGCAAGAAGTAGGCCCGTTAGAAGAATGGAGAGTCGATGCGTCGCCTGATCGCTGCCGCCCGCCTGGTTGCCGTCCTCGCCCTGGGCCTGGTGCCCGCCGGCGCCATGGCGCTGCCGGTGGGGTCGGGCGCCAGCGATCCCTCGGTGGTGCTGGGGGTGGTGGCGACGCTGACCGGCCCCGGTGCCGTCGCCGGCCAGGACATGGTGGACGGCTTCAACCTGGCGCTGCGCCAGCTGGGCGGACGTTTTGCCAACCAGGAGGTGCGGGTCGTCGTCGCCGACGACAAGGGCTCGCCCGACGTCGCCGCGCAGCAGGTCCGCCGCCTGCTCGAACGCGAGCGCCTCGACATGGTCCTGACGGCGGTGTCGCCGGCCTCGCTGGCGGCCATCGCCCGGCCGCTGTTCGAGGCCCGGCTGTTCGTGCTCAGCCTCGATCAGACCCCGCCCGCGTTCGCCCACGAGGCGTGCAGCCCCTGGCTGTTCCAGATCGGCGCCCCCAACGAGGGCGTCCATGAGGCGATGGGGCAGTTGCTGGCGGCCGAGAAGGTGCGCCGGTTGGCGGTGATCGGGCCCGAGGCGCCGTCCACCCCCGACGCGGTAGCCTCGCTCAAGCGCACGTTTCCCGGCGAGATCGTGGCGGTGCTGACCCCCCGCCACGGAGCGGCCACCCTGGAGCCCGAGGTGGCGCGGCTGAAGGAACTCAAGCCGGATGCCGTCTATTCGCTGTTGACCGGCGGCATGGGGGTGGCGTTCGTGCGCTCCTACGGCGCCGCCGGGCTCAAGGCCGAGTCGCCGCTGTTCGTGCCGTGGAATGCGGTCGAGCGGCAGTTGCTGCCGGCCATGGGCGACGCCGCCGCCGACCTGGTCAGCGTCGGCCCGTGGAGCCCCGACCTCGACAGCGTGCCCAACAAGCGCCTGATCACCGACTTCGAAACCGAATACGGCCGCCCGGCCACCACCTGGGCGGCCCAGGCCTACGACGCCGCCTTCCTCATCGATTCCGCCCTGAGGGCGACGCACGGCAAGACCGCCGATGCCGACGCGGTGCGCGCCGCCCTTCGCCGCGCCGACTTCGTCTCGGCGCGCGGCGGCTTCCGCTTCAACACCAACCAGTTCCCGATTCTCAGCTTCTACGCCCGCAAGGTGGGCCGCGACGCCAAGGGCCGTCCGACCCATGAGCTGCGGGGGACCGTGCTGAAGGACTGGCGCGACCCCAAGGCCTCGACCTGCACCATGCGCTGGACCGAGGAACCGCCGCCGCCGCCGGCCGCGAAGAAGCCGTAGGAGACCCCCGATGCTCGACTACGATTTCCCGCTGTGGCGGCCGCCGTCCGAGGGCTCGAACCTCATCATCCAGGCCAGCCTGGGATGCGGCTACAACCAGTGCTCCTTCTGCTCGATGTACAAGGTCAAGCAGTACCGCGAGCGCCCCCTCGACGAGGTGTTCGCCGACATCGAGCAGGCGGCCACCGCCTGGCCGACGGCGCACCGGGTGTTCCTGGCCGATGGCGATGCCTATGGCCTGCCGACCGAGACTCTGGCCGCCATCTGCGATCGGCTCAAGCAGCGCCTGCCGTTGCTGCAGCGGGTCTCCGCCTACGCGACGCCGTTCAACATCTTGAAAAAGAGCGCCGAGGAGATCGCCCTGCTCAAGGAGAAGCGGCTGGGCTTGGTCTATCTCGGGATCGAGACCGGCTCGGACATGCTGCTCAAGAAGATCGCCAAGGGCTCGGCCCGGCAGATGGAAGCGGCGCTGGTGCGCGCCGCCGAGGGCGGCCTCAAGGTCTCGGCCACCATCATCACCGGCCTGGGCGGCAAGGCCCATTGGCAGGAGCACGTGGACGCCACCGCCGCGTTGATCAACCGGGCGCCGCCCGCCTTCCTCTCGACGCTCCAGCTCGGCCTGGACGGCGAGGTGGCGCCCCGCTTCTTCGAACGCTTCGGCCCCGGCTTCGAGTGGCAGGACGACCACGGCGTGCTGCTCGAACTCCAGCGCCTGGTCGAGCGCCTCGACCCGCCACACCCGGTGATCTTCCGCTCCAACCACGCCAGCAACGCCCTGGCACTGGCCGGCACCCTGCCCAAGGACAAACCCAAGCTGCTGGAGCAGTTGGCCCAGGCGGTGGCCGGGTATCGCGAGCTGCGCCCGACCTGGGCGCGCGGGCTCTAGCCGTCTTCCCCCGCAAGCGCCCATTTTCCCCGCAAGCGAGAGACCGCCCTTCCGCGTCGGTTGACTGCCGCCGTGCCGCGACAATGTGGCAAGGACGGGACATCGCGCGTGGAGGCGACATGTTCGGCCACCGGCTCACCCTGTTCGACGCCTTCGGCTTCAAGGTGCGGATCGATTCCAGCTGGCTGCTGATGGCGGCCCTGATCGTGTGGAGCCTGGCGGTCGGCTGGTTCCCCTTCGCCGCTCCCGGCTATGCGAAGGCAACCTACTGGTGGATGGGCGCCGCCGGCCTGATCGGCCTGGCGCTGTCCATCGTCGTCCATGAACTGGCCCACGCTTTGGTGGCGCGGTGGACCAACCTGCAGATCGCCGGCATCACCCTGTTCATCTTCGGCGGGGTCGCCGAGATGACCGAGGAGCCGAAGACGCCGAAGGGCGAATTCCTGATGGCGATCGCCGGGCCGGTCATGAGCGTCGTGGTGTCGCTGTTCTGCTGGGCGGTGGCGGCGGCCGGGGCGAGCCTGGCCGGCAGCGTCGACAATCCCGCCGTCGTGGTGCTGAGCTATCTGTCCTGGGTCAATCTCCTGCTGGCCGGCTTCAACATGCTGCCGGCCTTCCCGCTCGACGGCGGCCGGGTGCTGCGCGCGGCGCTGTGGGGCTGGCGCAAGGACGTGGTGTGGGCGACCCGCTGGGCGTCGGTCTCGGGGACGGTCATCGGGCTGGCGATGATGGGCGTCGGCGTGTGGAATGCGGTGAACGGCATGCTGATCACCGGCCTGTGGTGGGGACTGATCGGTCTGTTCGTGCGCACCGCCGCCGTCCAGGCCTATCAGCAGCAGATCGCCAAGCAGTTGCTGGCCGACCAGGAGGTCGAACGGCTGATGCGGCGTGACCCGGTCGCGGTGTCGCCCGACCTCACCCTGGACCGGCTGGTCGAGGACCACTTCCTGCGCAACTTCCTGAAGAGCTTTCCGGTGGTCGACGCTGACGGGCGTCTGGTCGGCGCCGTCGATCTCGATGCGGTGAAGGCGGTCGACCGCGATCGTTGGAGCTCGACCGCCGTCGGCGAGATCATGCAGCCCTGCGGCAGCGCGCAGATCTCGGTGCGCGCCAATGCCGGCGAGGCGCTCCGGCGCATGCGGGTCGGAGGCCGCAGCCGGCTGATGGTGGTCGAGGACGACAAGCTGGTCGGCATGCTGTCGCTGCGCGATCTGCTGCAATACCTGGAGGTGCGCAGCGCCATCGACGGCCCCTTGGCCCTCGACAAGGTGGCCCGGCGAAGTCGGTAGGTCTCTCATACCGATTGGTGAGCGGAAGGTGTTTGGCGGCACTCCTCGACCGATGTAGGATATTCCCTGCCCTTACGTTCGACCGAGGGGGGAAAGTCGATGCCAGGAGTGGAAGCGGCCATCACCAGTGGTGTGGTCCTTGGCAGGGAGGGGGTGGACGGCCTGATCGCCGCCTTGCGCGCCCGGGGATTTCGCGTCATCGGCCCGCGCGTGCGCGACGACGCGGTGGTTTATGACGACATCGAGGCCGCCGGCGATCTGCCCGCCGGCTGGGGCGACGAGCAGAAGGGCGGCCACTACCGCCTGCGCCGCCGCGACGACCAGGCTCTGTTCGGCTACACCTCGGCGCCGCAGAGCTGGAAGCGCTTTCTCTATCCCCCCAAGCAGAAGCTGTTCGCCGCCCGGCGCACCGCCGCCGGCTTCGCCCTGCAGGCGCCCGAGGCCGAGGGGCCGAAGCTCGCCATCATCGGCGCCCGCGCCTGCGAACTGGCCGCCATCCGCGTCCAGGCCCGGGTGTTCGGCGACAAGGACTACCCCGATACCGGCTACCAGCGCCGGCTGTCCTCGGCGTTCATCGTCGCGGTCGAATGCCGCGAGGCGGGCGACACCTGCTTCTGCGCCTCCATGGGCACCGGCCCCGAGGTCAAGGACGGCTACGACCTCAAGCTGGTCGAGCTGATCGACAAGACCCGCCATGTCTTCCTGGCCGAGGCGGGGTCGAAGGCGGGCGCCGATGTCCTGGCGACGCTCCAGGGCGCCACCGCCAAGGACGAGGATTTCGCCGCCGCCCGCGCCCAGGTTTCCAAGGCCGCCCGCAAGATGGGCCGCAAGATGGAGACCGCCACCGCCACCCGGCTGAAGGACTTCCCCGAGCATCCGCGCTGGGATGACGTGGCCAGCCGCTGCATGACCTGCGGCAATTGCACCATGGTCTGCCCGACCTGCTTCTGCACCACGGTGGAGGACGTCACCGACCTCAAGGGCGAGAATGCCGAGCGCTGGCGCAAGTGGGATTCCTGCTTCACCCTCGACTTCTCCTACATCCACGGCGGCTCGGTCCGTACCGAGACCAAGTCGCGCTACCGCCAGTGGATCACCCACAAGCTGTCCACCTGGCACGACCAGTTCAACACCTCGGGATGCGTCGGCTGCGGCCGCTGCATCACCTGGTGCCCGGTCGGCATCGACATCACCGAAGAGGTCGCCGCGATCCACGCCACCGAGGCCGGTCCCGCCAAGAAGACGGCCGCGAAGGGGAGGAAGTGACATGGTCCAGACGGAAAATCTCGGGCGCATCATCGACGAGCATCCCTTCTTCCAGGGGATCGACGCCAAGCTGCGGGCCCTTCTGGTCGGCTGCGCCGCCAACGAACGCTTCGAAGCCGGCGACTACCTGTTCCGCAACGGTCAGACCGCCAACAAGTTCTTCCTGGTGCGGGCCGGCAGCGTCGCGGTCGAGGTCGACGTGCCCGGCAAGCCCCCCATCATCATCGAGACGGTGGGCGAGGGCGAGGTGCTGGGGTGGTCGTGGATCGTGCCGCCCCACGTCTCGTCCTTCGACGCCCGCGCCATGACGCTGACCCGCGCCCTGTCGTTCGACGCCACCTGCCTCCGGCGCAAGATGGAGGCCGATTGCGTGCTGGGCTACGAGGTGCTGCGCCGCTTCGTGCCGATGATGGCCCACCGGCTCCAGTCGGCCCGTCTGCAGATGCTCGACCTCTACGGCCCGGGCATCGCCAAGGCGGTGGCCAAGCCGGTCAAGGTCGAGGTGGTCAAGGCGGTGAAGGGCTCGAAGGGCCGCAACCGCAAGCCCGACGCCGCCCTGGCAAGCCCCGAGAAGCCGCTGAAGGCGACCAAGCCCGCCAAGGCCGAGCCGCCCAAGGCCGCCACGGCGGAGAAGGCGGGCAAGCCCGCCAAGGCGAAGAAGACCGACAAGAAGCTGAAGAAGGCCGGCTGACATGACGGCGATGGGCAAGGACCCGATGCTGCCCCGCACCTTCAAGGTGGCCAAGGTGCAGCGCGAATTGTCGGACACCTTCACCATGGAGATGGTCCCGACCGAGGGCGGCACGTTCGCCTTCAAGGCTGGCCAGTTCAACATGCTCTACGTCTTCGGCGTGGGCGAGGTGCCGATCTCGATCTCCGGCGATCCGACCGACGGCTCCAAGGTGGTCCACACCACCCGCGCGGTGGGCGCGGTATCGGCGGCGCTCGACGGCCTCAAGGCCGGCGACATGCTGGGCGTGCGCGGCCCCTTCGGCACCGACTGGCCGGTCGAGCAATCCTACGGCCAGGACCTGGTGTTCGTGGCCGGCGGCGTCGGCCTGGCGCCGCTCCGCCCCGCCATCTACCAGGCGATGGCCAATCGCGAGCGCTTCGGCCGGGTGGTGGTGCTGTACGGCGCCCGCACCCCCGAGGACATCCTGTTCAAGAAGGAGCTGGAGCGCTGGCGCGGCCGCTTCGACATGGACGTCGCCGTCACCGTCGATCGCGCCACCGGCAAGTGGAGCGGCAACGTGGGCGTGGTGACCAAGCTGGTCGCCCGCGGCGGCTTCGACCCGCTGCACACCACCGCCTTCGTCTGCGGGCCCGAGGTGATGATGCGCTACGTCGCCGCCGAGCTCGAGAAGAAGGGCGTCGAGCGCTCGTCGGTGTGGGTGTCGATGGAGCGCAACATGAAGTGCGGCTGCGGCCTGTGCGGCCATTGCCAGTGGGGCCCGCATTTCGTCTGCAAGGACGGGCCGGTGTTCCGCTACGACCAGGTGGCCGACCTGTTCTCCGTCAGGGAGCTGTGACCATGGCCCAACGCAAGAAGCCCAAGCTCGCGGTCTGGAAGTTCTCGTCCTGCGACGGCTGCCAGCTGACGCTGCTCGACTGCGAGGACGAATTGCTGGCGCTGACCGAGGAGGTGCGCATCAGCTACTTCCTGGAAGCCACCCGCAAGGTGGAGAAGGGCCCCTACGACGTGTCGCTGGTCGAGGGCTCGATCACCACGCCGCACGATGTCCACGCCATCCGCGAAGTGCGCAAGATGTCCAAGACGCTGGTGACCATCGGCGCCTGCGCCACCGCCGGCGGCATCCAGGCGCTCAGGAACTTCAAGAACGTCAAGGACTTCATCCGCTGCGTCTACGCGCGGCCGGAATACATCGACACCCTGACCACCTCCACCGCCATCTCCGACCACGTGCAGGTCGATTTCGAGCTGCGGGGCTGTCCGGTCAACAAGTACCAGCTGCTCGAGGTGCTGAACGCCACCTTGAACGGCCGCAAGCCCAACATCCCGCGCCACTCCGAGTGCATCGAGTGCAAGCAGAACGGCATCGTCTGCCGCATGGTGGCGGCGGGGACGCCCTGCCTGGGGCCGGTGACCCAGGCCGGCTGCGGCACGCTGTGCCCGGGCAAGGACCGCGGCTGCTACGGCTGCTTCGGGCCGATGGAGACTCCCAACACCGCCTCGCTGGCCGCCCGCTTCAAGGACATGGGCACCAGCGAACGCGACATTCAGCGCGCCTTCCGCACCTTCAATGCCAATGCCGAGGCCTTCCGCAAGGAGAGCGAATCCCATGGCTGAGACCCGCACCATCAAGGTCGAGGCCCTGGCCCGCGTCGAGGGCGAGGGGTCCCTGTCGGTCAAGATCAAGGACGGCAAGGTCAAGGAGCTGCATTTCGGCATCTTCGAGCCGCCGCGGTTCTTCGAGGCCTTCCTGCGCGGCCGCGACTTCCGCGAGGTCCCCGACATCACGGCGCGCATCTGCGGCATCTGCCCCATCGCCTACCTGATGGGTGCCTGCCAGGCCATGGAGGACGCGCTCGGGCTCAAGGTGACCAAGCCGATCCGCGACCTGCGCCGGCTCGTCTATTGCGGCGAGTGGATCGAGAGCCACGCGCTGCACGTCTACATGCTGCACGCCCCCGACTTCCTCGGCCTGTCCGACGCGCTGGAGCTGGCCAAGGTCGACCGCTCGCTGGTCGAGAAGGCGCTCCGGCTCAAGAAGATCGGCAACGAGATCCTCGAAACTATCGGCGGCCGCGCCATCCATCCGGTCGGCCTCCGGGTTGGCGGTTTCTACAAGGCTCCGACCAAGAAGCAGGTGCGGGCGCTGGAAGAGGGGCTGAAGTGGGCGGTAGAGACCTCGATCGCCACCGCCAAGCTGGTCGGTGGCTTCGACTTCCCCGCCGTCGAGCAGAACTACAATTTCATGGCGCTACGCCATCCCGACGAATACGCCATCCACGAGGGCCGGCTGGTGACCTCGCAGGGGCTCGACATCCCGGTGTCGAAGTTCCTCGACCACGTGGACGAGGAACACGTGCCGTGGTCCAACGCCCTCTACGGCGTGGCCAAGGACGGCAGCGCCCACCACGTCGGCCCGCTGGCCCGCTACAATCTCAACCACGACAAGCTGTCGCCCACCGCCCGGGAGGCCGCCAAGGCCGCCGGCCTGGGGCCGGTGGTGCGCAACCCGTTCAAGAGCATCGTGGTGCGCGCCGTCGAACTGGTGCAGGTGTGCGAGGACGCGCTCAAGCTGGTGCAGGCCTACGAGGAGCCCGACAAGGCCTATGTCGAGGCCCCGGTGCGGGCCGGCGAGGGCCACGGCTGCACCGAGGCGCCGCGCGGCATCTGCTATCACCGCTATAAGATCGACAAGGAAGGCTCGGTGCTGGACGCCCGCATCGTGCCGCCGACGGCGCAGAACCAGCACGTCATCGAACTGGACCTCGCCAAGGTCGTCGAGGCCAACCTGGCCAAGGACGACGAGACCATCAAGTGGCGCTGCGAACAGGCGATCCGCAACTACGACCCCTGCATCTCCTGCGCCACCCACTTCCTCAAGCTGGACCTGGACCGGGGATAGGACACTGCCCCCACCCCAACCCTCCCCCACGCTCCGCGCGGGGGAGGGGGTAATTCCTTTCCTGGGGCAAGTTTCAATTCTCCCTCCCCCAGCTTGGCTGGGGGAGGGCAGGGGGGGCATGGGCGTCGATGGCGAGAATTCCACCGGAAATCAAAGCCCGCTCCCGCTCCCTGCGCACCAATCCGACCGAGGCGGAGACGGCGCTGTGGCGTTTGCTGCGCGAGCCTCCTTTCGACCAATACCGCTTCCGCCGGCAGCACCCCGTCCCTCCCTACATCGTCGACTTTGCATGCGTGAGCGCGCAGGTGGTGCTTGAGGCCGACGGGGGGCAGCACGTCGGCAGTGAGCACGATGCCCGGCGCGACGCCTTCCTGCGCGACGCCGGCTGGCGGGTGCTGCGGCTGTGGAACCACGACGTCCTCGGCAACCCCGAGGGTGTTCGGGAAGTGGTCTTCGCCTTCCTGTCGGACGCAGGCCCCCACCCCAACCCTCCCCCACGCTCCGCGCGGGGGAGGGAGCCGTGATCACTCTCCCCCAGCTTGGCTGGGGGAGGCGATTTTCCCTTCACCCTCCCCCAGCTCGCTGGGGGAGGGTAGGGGTGGGGGCCTGGACGCTTCCGCCTTTTCTGCGCTAGAAATCTGCCACCATGATGCTCACGCCCCTCGACCATTCCACCCTGCTGCCGCTGTTGCCGGCGTTCGAGTCCGCGCTGGCCGGCGACGATTTGGCGCGCAAGGTCTTCCGCCGCGTTACCGCGCTGATTCCCGACGGCGACCTGATGACCCTGTCCACCGATTGCGGCCACCACGCCCAGGCGGTGGAGCTGTGCCGCGACTGGGGCTTCGGCATCGTCGATCTGGCACCGCAGGATTACTTCACCTGGGACGGGCAGGCGGTGGCCATCCGCATGGAGCCCAGCGTGCTGATCCACGAGGTCGGGCATTACCAGCTGTCGTCGCCGGAGCGCCGCGCCGTGCTCGATTTCGGTCTGGGGGCCGGCCCCGAGACCGGGCGCAAGGCCGAGGCCGACGCGGTGCAGAGTCTGTACCTGCCCGAGCGTGACGTCGAGGAGGCGTTGTGCTCGCTCTTGGGCATCCTGTGGGAGGCGGAACTGGGGCAGCCGGCGGTGCTGGCCTTCCTCGAGCAGAACTGGATGGAAGGCGGCGCCAGCCTCCACAACGTCGGCCATTTCCGCAAGATCGTGCGCTGGCTGAAGGCGATGGGGCTGATCGACGACGAGGGCCGGCCGACCCGCGGCGTGCGCGACGAGGGAGACGACACCTTCTTCATCCGCTGGTTCGCGGACTGCTGATGCGCCGGCTGGTCATCGGCGTCGGCCATCCCTTCCGCGGCGACGACGCCGTGGGCCTCAAGGTCGCCGAGGCCGTGGCCGCCCTCGAATTGCCCGATACGGACGTGATCACCCACCACGGCGAAGGGACCGACCTCATGGAGCGGTGGTCGGGGTACGACGCCGCCTGCGTCGTCGATGCCACCTGGTCGGGCGCCGAAGCCGGAACCATCCGGGTGTGGGACGCCCGGACGGCTGCCCTGCCGGCCGGCCTCTTCCCCAAAGGCAGCCACGTCTTCGGCGTGGTGGAAGGTGTCGAAATGGCACGCCTTCTCGGACGTCTTCCAGAATTCGTCCTTGCGGTTGGAATAGAGGCTGAGAATTTCGATCAGGGGGAGTCGATTTCTGCGGCAGTAAAAGCGGCAATCCCTGAAGCTGCGCGGATAATCGAGGGCCTATTCCGAGATCTGTAAGTTTTCTAAGATAAGTATGTTGTGATACATTTTAGTTATTTTCTGGCAACACTATCTTGCTAAGATCTGGGCTCGCTCCCCAACCGACTGCGAGGCCCCGATGAAGAACTTATCGATCAAGATGAAGGTGGCGGGGGCGTTCGGGGTCCTGCTGGCGATTGTGCTGGCGCTCAGCCTCTACGCCATCAATCGCCTGTCGGTGATGGATGATCTGACCAGCGACATCGCCGAGAACACCCTGCCCAGCGTCAACTATGCCGGCGCCCTCGATGCCGTCACCGCCCGCTTCCGGGTCGGCGAGGCGCGTCACATCCTGGCCGAGAACGACGAGGCCATGCGCGCCATGGATAAGGTCCTGGACGAGCGGGCGCAGCAGGTCACCGAACTGCGGGCGAAATACGAGCCGGTGATCACCTCGTCGGAAGAGCGCGCCCTCTACAATGAGTTCGTGCGCCAGTGGGACGGCTACCTGCGGGTCGACAAGGAGCTGATGGCCCTGTCGCGCCAGCATGCCAATGCCGAAGCCCAGGCGCTGCTGAACGGGGAATCGCTCACCGCCTTCAATCGCGTGGCGGATTCGTTGGCGGCCCTGACCAAGTTCAATGTCCAGGCCGCCGAGGCCGCCAACCGCCATGCCAAGGAGGTCTACACCTTCTCGCGCAACCTGATGGTCGGGGCGGTGGCTGTCACCATCCTGATGACCATCGGCATGGCCATCTTCCTCATCACCAACGTGTCGCATCCCGTATCGGCGATGACGAGGGTGATGGAGCGTCTGTCCAACAACGACTTCGCCGTCGCCATCCCGGACACCGACCGCACCGACGAACTCGGCCGCATGGCCCAGGCGGTGCAGGTGTTCAAGGACAAGATGGAGCAGAACCGGCTCATGGAGGCCGAGGTCAAGGAGGCCGAGCGCCGCACCGCCGAACAGCGCAAGAAGGACATGAACCGGCTGGCCGACCAGTTCGAGGGCTCGGTCAAGGGCGTGGTCAACGCGGTGTCTTCCGCCGCGACCGAGATGCAGGCGTCGGCCCAGGCGCTCTCCTCCGTTGCCGAGCAGACCCAGCGCCAGAGCACGTCGGTCGCCGCGGCCGCCGAGCAGGCGACCGCCAACGTCCAGACCGTGGCCGCCGCCACCACCGAGCTGTCGACGTCCATCTCCGAGATCGGCCGTCAGGTCGAGGTCTCGTCGCGGGTGAGCAAGAACGCGGTCGACGAGGCGCAGCGGGTGCAGCACATGGTGACCGAGTTGTCGAACGCCGCCCAGAAGATCGGCGACGTGGTCAACCTGATCAACGACATCGCCTCGCAGACCAACCTGCTGGCCTTGAACGCCACCATCGAGGCCGCCCGCGCCGGCGACGCCGGCAAGGGCTTCGCGGTGGTCGCCAACGAGGTCAAGAGCCTGGCCAACCAGACGGCACGTGCCACCGACGAAATCAGCCAGCAGATCTCTTCGGTTCAGGGCGCCACCCGCGAGGCGGTGTCGGCCATCCAGGGCATCACCGGCACCATCGGCCAGATCGCCGAGATCGCCGGGTCCATCGCCGCCGCGGTCGAGCAGCAATCGGCCGCCACCCAGGAGATCGCCCGCAACGTGCAGCAGGCGGCCAGCGGCACGCAGGAAGTCTCGACCAACATCGTCGGGGTCAACCAGGCCTCGGCCGAGACCGGTTCCGCGGCGGCGCAGGTGCTGGGCGCCGCCCAGGAATTGTCGGTGCAATCGGAGCACCTGCGGGCCGACGTCGACAGCTTCATCGCGTCGGTCCGGCAGGCGTAGGGGGGGCGGCGAGGTCTAGCGTCATTCCCGCGAACGCGGGAATCCAGGGCCGTCTCCCCCCCATAGCACCGGTGGCGACATGGATCCCCGCCTTCGCGGGGATGACGGGAAAGGGAGGGGTCAGCCGACCTGGGCCAGCCCCGGTTCGGCGGTGCCCGCCTCCTGCACCCGTTCGGTGAAGTACTTGATCTTGCGCGCCGCCTCGGCGTTGGGCTTGGCGAAGTAGTGGCCCTGGGCATAGTCGACGCCGACGTCGCGCAGGATGCGGACCATCTCCGCGTCTTCGACGCATTCGCCCACCGTGGTGATGCCCAGCTCCTGGCACATGCCGGTGATCGCCTTCAGCACCGAGCGACCGCGGGGGTCGCGGGCGTCGAGCACGTATTCGGCGTCGATCTTCGCGTAGTCGACCGGCAGGATGCGCAACAGGTCGAAGGCCGAGCCGCGCGAGCCGAAATCGTCGAGCGAGATGCGGGCCCCCAGCTTGCGCAGCCGCGACAGCAGGCGCTTGGCCTCGTTGAGGTTGTGGATGCGGGCGGCGTCGGTGACCTCGATCACCAGGCGGTTCAGCAGGCCCTTGTTGGCTTCCAGCAGCTTGAACAGGGCCTGGTAGAAGCCGGGGTTGCCGAGCGAGTGGCCGGAGACGTTGACCGAGATGTTGGCCAGAGGCGACACCTCGCTGGCGGCCTTCATCATGGCCAGCGCCTTGTTGCAGGCGGCGAGGTCGAATTCACCGATCAGGCCGACGTCGGTGGCGAACGGGATGATCTGGTGGGGCAGGAAGAAGCCGCCGTTGTGCGTGATGCGGGCGAAGGCTTCGTACTTCAGCACCGCGCCGGTGCGCAGGTTGACGATGGGCTGGAACAGGAAGACCAGCCGGTCGGCCTTGACCATCTTGCGGAAGTTGCGCACCCGCACCAGGGTGTCGTCGATGGCGGTGCGGGCGCCGTCGGCCAGCGACTTGATCGCGAATTGCGCGCTGTCCCGGACGAAGTTGGTGACGATGAAATTCAGCGCCTTGCCGATGTCCTCGTCGGACAGCGCCGAATCCTCCATGTCGAGCGTGGCCGAGCGCATCTGCACCTGGGCGCCGCTGACCTTGCCCTTGAACTTCTCGGTCAGCTGGTGGACCCGCTTCTGCACCTGCTGCGCGCTGACCTTGTCGTCGTGGACGAGGCCGAACGAGCGGTCGGACAGGATCCCGGCCGAAGCCCCGCGCACCGAGCATTCCTCCAGGGTGTGGTGCAAGGTGGCGAGGAAGCTTTGCGCGGTGCCGGGCTCGACCTGGTCGAAGTTGCCGGAGAGGTCGAACAGCGTCAGGTGGTATTCCTGGCCGATGCGGTTCGATTCGTTCAGCCGTTGCTGCACCATTTCCACGAAGCGCGCCTTGGGGTCCGCAGCCTCGGGATTGCGCTCCTCGTCATAGGGGGCGATCGGCGGGATGCGTGACAGCGCCAGGTGGTACGACTCGGGAAATTGCGGCAGGCGGATGCCGGCCAGCCGCATGCGGGTGACGGTGCCCGCGGTGCCCATCAGGGTCAGCGGCGTGTGGTCGAGCCGGCCGGTGTTGCGTAACCGCTGCAGCGCCTCCTTGAAGCGCTGAAGGTCGCGGGGAAAGATGAAGTCGGCGAGCGGCCGGCCCTGGAGGTCGCCGTCGGCCACCCCATAGAGCGATTCCCCCGCCCCGGCAGAGAAGACGATGTTGTCGCCCTCGTCCATTTCGAGCAGCAGGTCGGCACCGGCAAACGCAAAAGCAATGAAGCGGTCACGCTGCTGGCGCAGCTTCTCGACCATCGAAACCTGGCCCATCGACCTTCCCCCTCCGGAGGTCAATCCCCTTCTCGTTGTGGGGAATTTAACCAAATATTCACCCTTCGCGCAATGGTGTTGGAGCCGGGCCCTAGGGTGTTGACCGTGCCTCCGTCCGCGGGGCACGCGCCGGGGCGGGCCGCCTTTTCCGTGCGACAACTCCGTCCTCGAAACTTCGATTGCGGATAAACGGACTTCTTCATTAGATTTGCGCTTCGCGGCGGCTCTTCCGGGGAGGGCGGACGCGCAAGAGATGAGGGAGGAACCAACATGTGGATCCGCAAGCTCGGCACCGCGGCATTCGCGGCCGCCGGCGTGTTCGCCATGGCCGCCGCCGCGGGCGCGGCCGAGACCGTCAAGATCGGCGCTTTCCTGTCGGCGACCGGCGGCGCTTCGTTCCTGGGGGAACCGGAAAAGAAGACGCTCGAAATGTATGTCGACCGCCTGAACAAGGACGGCGGCGTGCTGGGGCGCAAGATCGAGCTGGTGGTCTATGACGACGGCGGCGCCACCGACAAGGCGGCCACCTTCGCCAAGCGCCTGATCCAGAACGACAATGTCGACATCATCATCGGCGGGACCACCACCGGCACCTCCATGGCCGCCATCAAGGTGATCGACCCGGCCGGCGTGCCGTTCATCTCGCTCGCCGGCGGCATCGACATCATCGACCCGGTCAAGAAGTGGGTGTTCAAGACCCCGCACACCGACCGCATGGCGGCGGAGAAGGTCTTCTCCGACATGAAGAAGCGCGGGCTCACCCGCATCGCCATGATTTCCGAGGACGCGGGCTTCGGCAAGTCGGGCCACGACCAGTCGCTCAAGGTCGCCGCCAATTACAGCATCGAGATCGTTGCCGACGAGGTCTACAACGGCAAGGACCCGGACGTCACCGCGCAGCTCACCAAGATCAAGAACGTCGCCGGCGTGCAGGCGGTGTTCAACTTCGGCTTCGGCCAGGGACCGGCCGTGGTGACCAAGAACTACAAGCAGCTGGGCATCGCCCTGCCGCTCTACCAGTCGCATGGCGTCGCTTCGAAGGAATACATCAAGCTCGCCGGCGACGCCTCCGAGGGGGTCCGCCTGCCGGCCGCCGGGCTGGTGGTCGCCGAGCAGCTCGCCGCCACCGACCCGCAGAAGCCGGTGGTCACCGCCTTCAAGAAGGAATACGAGGGCGCCTTCAAGTCCGAGGTCTCCACCTTCGCCGGCCACGTCTACGACGGCCTGCAGATGGCGCTGGCCGCCATCAAGCGCGCCGGCTCCACCGACAAGGAGAAGGTGCGCGCCGAGATCGAGAAGACCTCGGGCTACGTCGGCACCGCCGGTCTCGTCTCCATGTCGGCCACCGACCACATGGGCCTCAACCTTTCGGCCTTCCACATGGTCGAGATCAAGAAGGGCGACTGGTCGCTGGCCGACTGACCGCCGCCGCCGTCGGGCGCGGGGGTGGACCCCGCGCCTGTCGTTCTCGGGCCGGGCCCGCCCCGGCCCACGAACGGGGAACGGTTTGGGTGAATGGATAGAATGCTCGCGGAATTCCTGCAGTACCTGTTTTCCGGACTGACGTCGGGGGCGATCTACGCGTTGGCCGGATTGGGCTTCGCGATCATCTTCAACGCCAGCCACGTCATCAATTTCGCCCAGGGCGAGTTCATCATGATCGGCGGCATGACGACGGCGACCCTGGTGGCCGCCGGCGTGCCGCTTCCCGCCGCCGCGCTGGCGGCGGTGGCGGTGACCATGGCCGTCGGCGTGGCGCTGGAGAAGTTCGCGATCGAGCCGGCCCGCAATGCCGACGTCACCGCCATCATCATCATCACCATCGGCGCCTCGATCTTCCTCAGGGGCGCGGCGCAGGTGATCTGGGACAAGGAATTCCACTCGGTGCCGGCGTTCTCCGGCGAGGCGCCGATCGCGGTGCTGGGCGCGACGCTGATGCCCCAGAGCCTGTGGGTCATCGGCGTCTCCGTCGCGGTCATCGCCCTGTTGTGGTGGTTCTTCAACCGCACCCTGTTCGGCAAGGCCATGCTGGCGACCTCGTTCAACCGCCTGGCGGCCCAGTTGGTGGGCATCGGCGTCAAGAAGGTGTTGACGGTGGCCTTCGCGCTGTCGGCCATGCTGGGGGCGGTCGGCGGCATCACCATGACGCCCATCACCTTCACCAACTACGAGGCGGGCATCATGCTGGGGCTGAAGGGCTTCTCGGCCGCCGTGCTGGGCGGCCTGGGCAGCGGGCTCGGCGCCATCGTCGGCGGCATGGTGGTCGGCATCGCCGAGGCGCTGGCCTCAGGCTACCTGTCCTCGGCCTACAAGGATGCGGTGGCCTTCGTCATCATCCTCCTCGTGCTGTTCTTCATGCCGAACGGCCTGTTCGGCAAGAAGGGCTCGGACCGGGTCTAGCCATGACGAGCCTCTCCCGCATCGCTGGCCTGGGACTGCTGACGGCACTGGTGGCGCTGGCGCCGCTCACCTTCCCCAACGCCTATTTCTACGACGTCGCCGTCAACGCCCTGTTCAACGCGGTGGTGTGCGTCGGCCTCAACCTGCTGATCGGCTATGCCGGCCAGATCAGCCTGGGCCACGCCGGCTTCTTCGCGCTGGGCGCCTACGGCTCGGCGCTGCTGACCAGCCGCTACGGCCTGCCGCCGCTGGCGGCGCTGGTGGCCTCGGCGGCGGCGGTGGGGGCGCTTGCCTTCCTGGTCGGCCGGCCGATCCTCAAGCTCAAGGGCCATTACCTGGCCATGGCCACGCTCGGCATCGGCATCATCATCCACATCGTGCTGAAGACGGAATCGCGCATCACCGGCGGACCCGACGGCATGGGGGTCGATCCGTTCTCCGTGCTCGGCCTCACCATCGCCGGCGACCGCGCCTGGTACTGGGTGGGCGCCGTCCTGCTGGTGGCCAGCGTGTGGATGGCGCTCAACCTGATCGATTCCCCCATGGGCCGGGCGCTCAGGGCCGTCCACGGCTCCGAGGTGGGCGCCGAGGTGGTCGGCGTCGACACCGCCCGCTACAAGGGCCTGGTGTTCGTGCTGTCGGCGGTGTTCGCCTCGGTGGTCGGCTCGCTGTTCGCCCACAAGAACGGCTTCATCACCCCCGACATCGGCAGCTTCTTCCGCTCCATCGAGCTGGTCACCATGGTGGTGCTGGGCGGCATGGCCTCCACCTTCGGCGCGGTGGTCGGCGCGGTCATCCTGACGCTGCTGCCGCAGCTCCTGGCCGCGTTCGAGGATTACGAGGCCATGGCGCTCGGCGCCATCATGATGGGGACCATGATCTTCATGCCCAAGGGCCTGCTGCCCAGCCTGCGTGCGGCGCTCCGCCGGCAGGGGAGGGCGGCATGACGCTGCTTCGGGTCGAGAACCTGTCGAAGGAGTTCGGCGGCGTCCACGCCATCGAAGGGCTGACCTTCGCCATCAATCCCGGCACCATCCACTCGATCATCGGGCCGAACGGGGCCGGCAAGACCACCCTGTTCAACCTGATCACCGGCGTCTATACGCCGACCTCGGGCCGCATCCTGCTGGACGACCGCGACATTTCGGGGCTGAAGCCGTTCCAACTGGCCCGCCTGGGGATGAGCCGCACCTTCCAGAACCTGCAGGTGTTCTTCAACATGACGGCGCTCGAGAACGTCATGGTCGGCCATCACCTGCACCTGGACCGGCGCTTCTTCCGCTCGCTGTTCCATCTGCCCTCCGTCGTCGCCAGCGACCGCGCCTGCCGCGCCCATTGCCTGGAACTGATGGAATTCGTCGGCATCGAGCGCTACGCCCTCGACGACGCCGCCTCCATGCCCTACGGCGCCTTGAAGCGCCTGGAGATCGCCCGCGCCCTGGCCGCCAAGCCGCGCCTGCTGCTGCTCGACGAGCCGGCCGCCGGCCTCAACGCCACCGAAAGCCGCGAGATCGATGAAGTCATCAAGCGGGTGGCCGCGACCGGCGTCACCGTCGTGCTGGTCGAGCACGACATGAAGATGGTCATGGGCATTTCCGACCACATCCTGGCGCTCGACTACGGCCGCAAGCTGGCCGAGGGCACGCCCGCCGAAGTGCGGGCCAATCCCGACGTGGTCGCCGCCTACCTGGGAGCCTGACCCGATGCTGCTGCAGATTGCGGGGCTGTCCAGCCATTACGGCCGCATCCAGGCGCTGGACGGCATCGACATCACCGTCGCCGAGGGCGAGTTGGTCGCCCTGGTGGGGGCCAACGGCGCCGGCAAGACCACGCTGCTGCGCTGCCTGTCCGGCGTCCAGCCGGTGAGCGCCGGGTCGATCCGGTTCGACGGCCAGGACATCACCCGCATGGCCGCCGACCGCCGCGTCAGCCTGGGCATCAGCCAGGTTCCCGAGGGCCGCCAGGTGTTCGGGCCGCTGTCGGTCGAGGACAATCTCCGCCTGGGCGCCTACCGCCGCAAGGGGCCCGCCGTCGCGGCCGACATCGAGCGCATGTACGCCATGTTTCCCATTCTCGAGCAGAAGAGCCGCCTGCCGGCGGGGACGCTGTCGGGCGGGCAGCAGCAGATGCTGGCCCTGGCCCGCGCCCTGATGTCCCATCCCCGCATGCTGCTGCTCGACGAGCCGTCCATGGGACTGGCGCCGCTGCTGGTCGCCGAGATCTTCCGCGCGGTCCAGATGCTCAAGGAGCAGGGCACCACCATCTTCCTGGTGGAGCAGAACGCGACGGCCGCCCTCGCCATCGCCGACCGCGGCTATGTGCTGGAGACCGGCCGTGTGGTGATGGACGGATCGGGTGGTTCTCTACTTGCTGATGAAAAAGTAAAGGAAGCCTACCTGGGTGTTTAATCCAGGGTTGGTGGTGGGGTAATACTCACGTTATAGCCAATTGCCCCCCGGTCTGTTGGCACTCCGCCTTCGCGGCGCAGTCATCTATCATGGAGCCATTCCGCGGACGGAAGGCGCGCATGATCGATCCATTAGGAAATACTGAATTTCTTCCCCACGGCGTCTGCCTTGCCTGGGATCCCAACCTGCTGAGCGCCATGGTGGGCGCCGAGGTGCTGTTGGGGATTTCCTACGTCTCCGTCGCCTGCACCCTCGTCATCTTTTCCCGGCGCCGCCCCGATTTTCCCTATCCGCGATTGATGCTGCTCCTGGCCCTCGTCTTTGCCTCGTGCGGCGTCTCCCACTTCACCGACGTCGCCACCCTGTGGGTCCCCGCCTACATGCTGCAGGTCGGCTTCAAGGCGGTGGTCGCCCTGTTCTCGGTGCCGGCCGCGGCGCTGATGTGGATGCTGCTGCCGCGAGCGCTGGAACTGCCGAGCCCGGCCTCGCTGCGCGACGCCAATGCCAGCCTCGCCACCGCCAAGGAGGCGGCCGAGCATGCGTCGCGGGCCAAGTCCAACTTCCTCGCCACCATGAGCCACGAACTGCGAACGCCGCTCAACGCGGTGATCGGCTTCGCCGACGTCCTGCAGATGCAGATGTTCGGCCCCCTGAATGGCAAGCAGGCGGAATACGTGGCGGCCATCCGTGAAAGCGGCCGCCATCTCCTGCACTTGATCAACGACATCCTCGACATCACCAAGATCGACGCCGGCCGGGTGGAGCTGGAAGAGGGGCCGGTGTCGCTGTTCGATGTCGTGCAGTCCTGCGTGGCCCTGGAGAAGGGGCATGCCGCCGAGGGCGGGGTCGATCTCGTCGTCGATCGCGGGCCGGCCATCCCGCTGGTGTCCGGCGACGCCCTGCGCCTGAAGCAGGTGGTGCTGAACCTCCTGTCCAATGCCGTGAAGTTCACCCCCAAGGGCGGGCGGGTGTCGGTCGCCATCGGCCGCGACGACGATGGCGGGATCGTGCTGACCGTGGCCGACACCGGCATCGGCATGGACCCCGGCGAAATCCCGCGCGCCTTCGAGATGTTCACCCAGATCGGCGACGCGATGGCGCGCAGCCATGGCGGCACCGGCGTCGGCCTGCCCTTGACCAAGGCCCTGGTAGACCTGCACGGCGGCCACATCGCCGTCGCCAGCGCTCCCGGCAAGGGCACCACCGTGCGGGTGAGCTTGCCGCCCTCGCGCATTCTCGCCTGAACATCCTCTCCCGGTCGGCGTACCTCCACTTCGAGGCGGCCGCGCCTGTTCGCGCTCTCGAAAGCGCACGGCGGCGGGACGGATGGACGAGTGCGCTTGATAGGGCCGGGGCGAGGGGCCACCTCCAGCCCTGCAATCCCTGGTGCGCCGTGCCCGACTTGGCCCGCTTCCCTGCGATTGCCGAAGCCCCGTGCGCCGAGCGGTGGGGTGGTGTCTGTCTTCCGGGCTCTAGGAGAAACGCATGGCGGTCGGTATCGTGAAGTGGTTCAATGCAACCAAGGGGTACGGTTTCATTCAGCCTGAGGGCGGCGGCAACGACGTGTTCGTGCACGTGACCGCGGTTCAGCGCGCCGGCCTGGACAAACTGGATGAGGGCCAGCGCATCCGCTACGAGCTGGTCCGCGATCGCGGCAGGGTGGCCGCCGGCAACATCACGCCGGCTGACTGATCCGGCTTCCCCGCGGACGTATCCTGGCGGCCCCTTTCGGGGCCGTCTCCGTTTGTGGGGAGGATGTCATGAAGAGCTGTGTCGCC
Organism: Solirubrobacterales bacterium; assembly: GCA_050260775.1. Classification (GTDB taxonomy): domain Bacteria; phylum Pseudomonadota; class Alphaproteobacteria; order Rhodospirillales; family Magnetospirillaceae; genus CALABS01. The sequence goes on from JBLNCP010000019.1 coordinate 69,471, forward strand.
ATCCGCCATGTGGCATTCGAGGATCTCGGCAACCTGCAGCCGGTCCTGGCGGCGCGCGGTTTCGACGTCCGCTACCTCGACGCCGCCTGCGACGACCTTTCGGCCCTCGACCCCGTGGCCGCCGACCTGATGGTGGTGCTGGGCGGGCCCATCGGCGTCTACGAGGACGAGGCCTACCCCTTCCTCAAACAGGAACTGGCGATCGCCGAACGCCGGCTGGCCGCCGACCGTCCGACGCTCGGCATCTGCCTGGGGGCCCAGATCATGGCCCGTGCCCTCGGCGCCCGCGTCTATCCCAACCCGGCCGGCAAGGAGATCGGCTGGTCGGCGCTCGACCTCACGCCCGAGGGCGAGGCCTCGGTGCTGCGCGGTCTGGCCGGAACACCGGTCCTCCACTGGCATGGCGACACCTTCGACCTTCCCCATGGCGCGGTTCCCCTGGCCTCCACCCCCATCACCCGCAATCAGGCCTATTCATGGGGCCTGAAGGCGCTCGGCCTGCAATTCCACATCGAGGTGGTCACCGACGTCCTGGAGAGCTGGTACGTCGGCCATGCCGCCGAGATCGCGGCGGTGACCGGGCTGTCGGTGCCCGAGCTGCGGGCCGAGGCGGCCAATCATGGCCCCGGTCTGGAAGCCCGGGGCGGCGAGGCGCTGGCGCGCTGGATCGACGAGGTGTGTCCTTAAAGGGCCTCGCTGGTCAGACAACCCAAAGGGTTGTATAGTGTGTCCGCCCTGCACAGGCCCAATAGACAGCCGGAAGAAACCGACGTGGACCAGAAGCTGAGAGAGGAAGACGTCGCCCGCCTGCTCGCCAATCCCGCGGGGGAGGTGCGTGCGGAGATCGCCGGCAAGATCGCCGGCCAGCACCCTTCGCTGAGCGAGGCTCAGCGCAAGCTGGCGGAGGACATCTTCCGCCTGATGATGCGCGATGCCGAGGTAAGGGTGCGCGAGGCGCTTGCCCACCAGCTCAAGGAAAACCCGCTGGTCCCCCACGACGTGGCGGTGTCGCTCGCCCGCGACGTGGAATCGGTGTCGCTGCCGATCCTGCGGTTCTCGGAGGTGCTGACCGACGAGGACCTGATCGAGATCGTCCGCAGCCAGAGTCCCGACAAGCAGATCGCCGTCGCCAGCCGCGCCCACGTCTCGCCCAATGTCGCCGACGCCCTGGTGGACAGCCGCAACGAGACGGTGGTCGCCACCCTGGTGTCGAACAAGGGAGCGGAGATCAGCGAGAGCACGCTCGGCCGCGTCGTCGATTCGTTCGGCGGCTCCGAGACGGTCGGCAAGGGTCTGCTGGAGCGGGCCCTGCCGGTCACCGTCGCCGAGCGGCTGATGGCCGTGGTCTCGGAATCCCTGCGCGACCAGTTGATGACGCGCCAGGACCTGTCGCCCGAGACGGTCACCACCCTGTTGATCCAGGCCCGCGAGATGGCGGTGCTCGGCCTGACCGATTCCGACACCGACGTGGCCAAGCTGGTCGACCACCTCTACCGTAACCAGCGCCTCACCCCCTCCATCGTGCTCAGGGCGGTGTGCATGGGCGACCTGCCGTTCTTCGAGGCGGCCATCGCCAGGCTGGCCCACATCAAGATCGAGAATGCCCGCACCCTCATCCACGACGCCGGCAAGCGCGGTTTCGAGGCCCTGTTCGAGAAGGCCGGGCTGCCGCAGGTGTTCTTCCGCGCCATGCGCGCGGCCATCGACGTTTCGTATGAGATGGAGTATGACGGCGGCCCCAACGACCGGGAACGCTTCTCTCGCCGCATGATCGAGCGTATCCTCACTCAGTACGGCGATCTGGGCGTCGAGTTCGAGACCGACGACCTCGAGTACCTGCTGGCCAAGGTCGGCCAGTTGCCCGCCATCATCAACGACTAGCCGGCGCGCCCGGCCTTCGACTGGGGATCAGGGGAAGGATGTCCAATACTGCCGCGGCTGCGAAGCCTGTCGACAAGGATGCTGCCAACCGCAAGGAAATCGTTCGCACCATCAAGGGGCCTGTGGTCGAGCGCCTCGTCAAGGTGATCCCCGCCCTGGCCTCGTACGAAGACGTCTACGGCACCGTCATCGCCTCTCCCGACCTGCTCTATGCCTGCGTCCAGCTGTTCCGCAACAAGCGCGAGCTGTTCCAGGACCTGCTGGTGGATGCCGCCGGCGCTCCGGTGACCGATGACGAGACGCCGCTCAAGTGCGAGCGCACGGTCAACCAGATCGTCGGCATGGTGGTGCGCTCCGGCGCCAAGGCCTATGGCGAGAAGCGCTTCGGCGCCGCCCCCAAGATCAAGCAGGTGGTGCGGCCCGAGACCAAGAGCCTGATCGACAAGCTGGCCGCCCTGGTGGGCAAGAAGTGGGAGACCGACCGGCCCAAGCAGGCGGCCTCGGCCGCCGACGATTTCTATGCCGCCATCAAGGACAATCTGGATTACGACTGGCAGATCCCGCTGATCCCCCAGTTCGCCGAACTGCCGGTCAAGCTGATCCGCGACCTCGGCAAGGGCGTGACCACGCTGCACAATCCCGAGGGCCTTGAGGCGCTGGCCGATATCGGCCGCCACAACATGGAGCAGGCCCGCCGCATCCTGTCCGACAACATGATGCGCGAGATGCTGGACACCCAGCCGCTGGCCGCCAAGGGCATCGCCTTCCTGGGCAAGGATCGCTACCAGTTCCTGCACACCGCCGTCTACGAGAAGATGGGTGAGACCTTCTGGCAGATGTGCGTCGATTGCGAGCGCCTGGAGGCCATGGAGACCCAGAACGCGGTCGACCTGGAGAAGATGGCCGCGCACCTGCACATCATCTCGGGCACCACCATCGAGGAGATCGTGCGCAAGCTGCAGCCGCCGCAGATCCCGATCGTGCTCGACGTCGCCCGCTCCACCCTCGGCGACGAGGCCTTCGAGAAGGTGTTCGGCGTGCCGGGCAACAAGAAGGTCACCAAGATGTTCGTCGAGAAGATCGCCCTGACCCCGCTCGATCCCTCGAAGGACCCGCTGGAGGACCTGCGCGACCGCCTGCCGGCCGTGTTCCAGGCCTACCTGCGCGATCCGGTCAGCTTCGAGAAGGGGCTGTAGAGCCGGTCATTCCACCGCCGCGCCCGTACGAGAGCCCTCGCATGCGCTCGGGATGACTTTTCCCTTGCCGTCATCCCGACGACCAGCGGGAGGAGGGACCCCGTGTCCGTCGGTGCGCACGGCACCGCACGGAGATCCCTCGCTGTCGCTCGGGATGACGGAAGATGCGGGGGAAGGCTCCTACGGGCTCTTCTCGCCCTTCTTCTCCATGTGCCGCCGGAAGGCGATGCAGGGGTCCTCGCGCTCGGCGCGGGGCGTGAACCACAGGGCGTCGAAGGCCTGGTCGTAGGTGGCGGGGTCGGTCTGGCCCGGTTCGACCTCGGTGAAGGCCAGCGACAGCATCCTGGCGTTGGGGGTGAGCCGGGCCAGGGCGCGCGGGACGCCGCGGTCGCTGCGGGCGTGCCCGGCCCCGGCGATCAGCACGGCCTGGCGGCCGCGGGTGATGCCGTCGGCCATCGCCTCGGCCATTGCCGCGTCGCGCGCCCGCTGGATGCGCACCATCGGCGGCACCGCGCGGTCGGGAAGCTCGCCGCAATGGCTCGCCTTGATCTCCTCGGCCATCACCGCCTGCTCGTCGGGCGACAGCGGCAGGTCGATGCCCAGCCGCGCCGCCAGGTCCGGCGATTCGCCCCGGCCCAGCGCCATGGTGTCGTCGCGCGAGAGGTTGGCGGGAACCACCGTCGCTCCGGCCGCCACCGCCGCCTCGGCGATGGGGCGGTAGCGGTCCCAGTCGCCCCAGCCGTTCTGCTTCCAGCGCAGCGCCTCGCCCAGCGCGACGGTGTCGACCGGACGATTGGCCAGGGCCTGGTCCAGCGCCTGGCGCTGGCTGGCATCGATCATCTCGAACGCGACCCAGGGGGCGCGGCCCCCGGCGGTCAGGCGACGCAGCATCCAGGCCTGCAGGGCGTGGTGGTCGGGATTGTCGTGGGTCTCGCCGAGGATCACCGCATCGGCCTTGGCGGCGCGGGCCACCAGTTCGTCGGGGCCGAGGAAACGGTGTTCGGCCGTCGACCAGATCCGTCCCGCCAGCGGATGGTCGCGGTCGAGCGGCGCCACCGCCGCCGGCGGCGCGTCGGCATGGGCGGGGAGGGCAAGCAGCATCAGGGCGGCAATTGCGGCACGAAGGCGCATGGGACATCCGATCGCAAGGTTCCCGCCCAATGTAGCCCGTGCCCGCCAAAAGAAAAGGCCGGCCACCTGGGGGTGGCCGCCGGGGCGTAGCCCCTAGGGGAAAAAGAAAAGGCCGGCCCCCGGGGGGTGGCCGGCCGGATTGGGGCGCGGTCGTCGCTACATCATGCCCAGCGTCTTGGGCAGCCACAGCGAGATGGCGGGGATGTAGGTCACCATGATCAGGAACACCACCATGGTGATCAGCCACGGCATCACCGCGATGGTGAGTTCCGTGATGCCCATGCGGGTGATGCCCGAGGCGACGTAGAGGTTGAGGCCCACCGGGGGGTGGCACATGCCGACCTCCATGTTGACGGTGACCAGGATGCCGAAATGGATCGGGTCGATGCCGAGCTTCATGGCCACCGGGAACAGGATGGGCGCCATGATCAGCACGATCGACGACGGCTCCATGAAGTTGCCGGCCGCCAGCAACAGCACGTTGACCACCAGCAGGAAGGCGATGGCCCCCAGGTCCTTGGCGACGATCCAGTCGGCGATGGCCTGCGGGATGTTCTCGTTGGTCAGCACGAACGAGAACAGCACCGCGTTGGTGATGATGTAGAGCAGCATCGCCGACATACTGGCCGAGGACAGCAGGATGCGCGGCACCGCCTTCAGCGGCATGTCCTTGTAGACGAAGATGGCGATGAAGAAGGCGTAGACGGCGCTCATGGCGGCGGCCTCGGTCGGCGTGAACACGCCGGTGTAGATGCCGCCGATCACGATGACGATCAGCGCCAGGCCCCAGATCGCTTCCCTGAAGGTGCGCAGCCGCTCGGCCCAGCTTGAGGGAGCCATGCGCGGGTAGTCGTTCTTGCGCGCCAGGAACCAGGTGATGCCGCCCAGCATCGAGGCCAGCATCAGGCCGGGGATGACGCCGGCCATGAACAGCGCACCGACCGAGGAGTTGGTGGCGACCGCATACATCACCATCACCAGGGACGGCGGGATCAGGATGCCGAGCGCGCCCGAGGTGGTGATGACGCCGGCGCCGAAGCGGCTGGGGAAGCCCTGCTTGACCATGGCGGGCAGGATGATCGAGCCGATGGCCACCACGGTGGCGGGCGACGATCCCGACACGGCGGCGAACAGGGCGCAGGCCATGACGCCGGCCAGGCCGAGGCCGCCGTACCAGTGGCCGACCATGGCGGTGGCGAAGTTGATCATGCGCCGGGCCACGCCGCCGTGGGTGAGGAAGTTGCCGGCCAGGATGAAGAACGGGATCGCCATGATCTCGAACTTCTCGATGCCGGTGAACAGCTTCAGCGCCACCGATTCGATCGGCACCTGGGTCATGGTGAACAGGAAGGTCAGCACCGTCAGGCCCAGCGAGATCGAGATGGGCATGCCGGTCAGCATCAGGGCGAGCAGCAGACCGAAGATGACGAAGGCGCTCATGTCCGGTCCTCCTTGGCCTTGGCGGAGGCGTCGCCGCCTTCCCAGTCGCCCGTCTTGGCGTCCTTCAGGCTGTTGTCGCGGCCGTCCAGGGTGGGATCCCCCCCTTCGCGGCCCTCGTGGTGGGCGATGTCCTTGGGATGCAGCGCGTCGTCCATCTCATACCAGTTGATGTCCTGGGCCTTGCGCTGGGCGTCCTTGGTGTCTTCCTCCAGGCCTTCCACATGACCGTGGTCGTGATGGGGGAGCTCGCCGGTGCGCATGAACGCCCAGCACACCTGCAGGAAGCGGAAGCACATGAGGTACGAGCCCCCCGGCACCGCCGCGTAGACGATCCACATGGGCACTTCGAGGTCGGCCGAGGTCGAGGAGGTCTCGGCAACCTGCAGGACGAAGTGGAGACCGAGGGTGCCGACGACGCCGGTGAACAGGGCGCCGGCCAGCAGGCCGAAGACGATGAACTTGCCGCGGGCGCGGGGCTCCAGGCGGTTGATCATGACGTCGACGCCGACGTGGATGCCGGTGCGCACGCCGTAGGCGGCGCCGAACTTGGCCATCCACACGAACATGTAGATGCACAATTCCTGCGCCCACGAGAAGTCGAGGTGTCCGACGAGGGGGTAGAGCAGGGGCACGCCGGCGGCGTAGCGGTGGAGCACGGCGACGAAGATGATGACCGTCGCCGCGGCCATGAGGAAGGCGATCAGCGCTTCCTCGAAATGGTCGAGGACTCTAAGCATGGAGGCTCCGCACACGTTGGCGGGAGCGTTCCCGGGGAACGCTCCCGCCGGCCCGGGAAAACTGGATCAGTACTTGAAGCCGAACTTCTCGGCTTCCTTGTAGATGGACTGGATCAAATCCTTACCCACCCGGCTCTCCATCTCCTTGTGGACGGGCAGCAGCGCCTTCTTCCACTGGTCGAGCTCGGCATCGGTCAGGGTGTAGAACTCGGTCTTGCCCGAGGCCTTCATCGCGGCCAGCGCCTGGTCGTTCTCTTCCTGGGCGATGGTGTTGGCGTACTTGGTCGCCTCGTTCATGGCGCCTTCCAGGGTGGCGCGGACGTCATCCGGCAGGCCTTCCCAGAACTTCTTGTTCACGATCACCGCATAGCCGAGGTAGCCATGGTTGGAGATGGTGGCGTGCTTCTGCACCTCGTGCATCTTCTGGGTGTACATGTTCGAGGGCGGGTTCTCGGTGCCGTCGACGACGCCGGTCTGCAGGCCCTGGTACACTTCCGAGAAGGCCATCACCTGCGGCAGGGCGCCGAGCGCGCGCATCTGGGCGTCCAGGACCTTGGACGACTGGATGCGCATCTTCAGGCCCTTGAAGTCGGCGGGCACGTGGAGCGGCCGGTTGGCGCTCATGATCTTGAAGCCGTTGTCCCAATAGGCGAGGCCGACGATGCCCTTGCTCTCCAGCTTCTTGAGCAGGCCGCGGCCGACGGACCCTTCGGTGACGGCGCGCAGCACGTCCTTGGACGGGAAGATGTAGGGCAGGTCGAAGACCTCGAATTCCTTGACCCCGAGCGGACCGAACTTGGCGAGCGACGGCGCCAGCATCTGGACGGCGCCCAGCTGCAGCGCATCGAGCTCTTCCTTGTCCTTGTAGAGCTGGCTGTTGGGATAGACCTCGACCTTGACGCGCCCCTTGGTGCGCTCCTCGGCCAGCCGCTTGAACATCTCGGCCGCCTTGCCCTTGGGGGTGTCGGGGGCGACGACGTGGCTGAACTTGATCACGATCGGCTGGGCCTGCTGGGCCATCGCCGATCCGGCGGCGAGGCAGCCGGCAATAACGCAGCCGAGCAACTTTGTAAGCTTCATTGTTGTTCCTCCCGATTGAATTAGATAAGGCTTCATTTAGGCGATTGTTCGAAAATTTCGCCTCATCGGCTATTGTGGGAATCCGAATAACCTTGCAACAGCGGCCCCGCTCTGCGGATAGTTCCGTCCGGCGCGGATGAGGTGAAACGCGGCGCGGATGAACATCGTGAAGGTATTCCCGAGCCGGTCGGCATTCCAGATCATGCCCATCATCGCGATGGCGATGGTGGTGATGCTGCTGGGGGCACTGCTTTGGGTCCTCCATCGTAACGAGGTGGAGGACGAAGGCTACACGCTGATCAAGGACATCCTTTGGGTGGAGCAGAACCTCCACTTCCATCTGACCTCGGCCGAGGAAAAGCTGGAGTATTTGGCCGACCAGATGCCGGGCAGGGATGGGCTGCAGTCCTTCGACGCCCAGGCGCACGTGCTGCTGGCGGGCAACCAGGAGCTCCAGCGCATCCTGCTGCGTGACGCCGAGGGCCGGCTGGTGGCGGCGGTGCCGCCGACCGACGAAACCGACGATCCGGCGCAATGGATGCCCACCTTCCAGATGGCGCGCGGCCTGGGGCGGGCGTCGTGGACGCCGGCGCTGGCCAGCGGCGGCCACGGGGCGGTCTTGCAGGTTCACGTCCCCATATTCCGCGGCCGCCAGTTCGCCGGCATGGTGGTCGGCGTGGTCGCCATCGATGCCCTGCTCACCCACGACGTGCCGTGGTGGGTGGCCCAGAAGTACCGGATCGAGATCGTCGACGGGAACGGCGCCACCCTGGCGGCCAAGACGGCGGTGGCCCCGGCCGAACCCGGTCCCAGCCATCAGGTGCGGCTCGAGCCTCCCGGGCACGACATCGCCGTGGTCGCCACGATCTACCGCAGCGGTACCAACCTGGCCCGCAATCTGCTGGCGGCCTCCATCTTCGCCCTGGCGGTGGTGGCGATTTCCAGCCTGTGGGGCCTGCGCCGCCACATGCGCCGCCGGCTGCAGGCCGAGATGGCGCTGCGGCAGGAGCACACCTTCCGCAAGGCGATGGAGGATTCGCTTACCGTCGGCATGCGCGCCCGCGACCTCGAGGGCCGCATCACCTACGTCAATCCCGCCTTCTGCCGCATGGTCGGCTGGTCCGAGGAGGAACTGGTCGGGATCGGTCCGCCGATGCCCTACTGGCTGCCCGAGGAACTGGACCACACCATGGAGATGCACCGCCGGGTTCTGGCCGGTGCCGCTCCGGCGGACGGCTTCGAGATGCAGTTCCGGCGCAAGAACGGCGAGCGCTTCTGGGCCCTGGTCTACGAGGCGCCGCTGATCGATGCCGGCGGGCGCCACAGCGGCTGGATGGCCTCGGTCCTCGACATCACCGAGCGCAAGCGCACCGAGGAGATGGCGCGGCTGCAGCAGGAGAAGCTGCAGCGCACCGCCCGCCTGATCACCATGGGCGAGATGGCGTCCACGCTGGCGCACGAACTGAACCAGCCGCTGTCGGCCATCGCCAGCTACACCACCGGGTGCCTCAACCGGCTCGGCTCCGGCGCCTACACCCGCGAGGAGCTGGAGCAGGCCCTGTCCAAGCTGGGGCTGCAGGCGCAGCGGGCCGGCACCATCATCCGGCGCGTCCATGATTTCGTCCGCAAGTCCGAGCCCAAGCTGCAGGTCTGCGACATCAACGAGGTCCTGCGCGACACCATGGGCTTCGTCGAGGCCGATGCCCGCAAGAGAGGGGTGTCGCTGAGCCTGCATCCGGCGCCGGCCGACCCGAGGGTGCGTGCCGACCGGATCCTGATCGAGCAGGTGCTGCTCAACCTCGCCCGCAACGGCATCGACGCCATGGCGGGAACGCCGGCGCAGGAGCGCCGCCTCGACGTCTCGATCGCCTGCCGCGAGGGCGCGGTGGTCGTGGCGGTGGCCGACCGCGGCCACGGCGTCGATCCCGACATCGCCGCCAACCTGTTCCAGCCCTTCTTCACCACCAAGGACGAGGGTATGGGCATGGGGCTCAACATCTGCCGGTCGATCATCGAGTTCCATCAGGGGCGCCTGTGGTTCGAACCCAATCCGGGGGGCGGCAGCGTCTTCCAGTTCTCGTTGCCGCTAGAGGAGGGGGCATGAGCCTCGGCACCGTCTTTATCGTCGACGACGACGAAGCCATCCGCGATGCGCTGGCATGGCTGTTCGAATCGCGGGGTGTGACTGCCCGCACCTTCCGCTCCGCCGAGGCTTTCCTCGCCGAATGGGGGCCGGAACTCACCGGCTGCCTGCTGCTCGATATCCGCATGGAGGGCATGAGCGGCCTCGACCTGTTCGACCGGCTGCGCGAAATGGGCTGCGGCTCACCCACCATCTTCCTGACCGGCCACGGCGACGTGCCGATGGCCGTGTCCGCGCTGAAGAAGGGGGCGCGGGACTTCGTCGAGAAGCCGTTCAACGACAACGACCTCGTCGACCGGGTGATCGAGGCCCTGGCCTGGGAGGTGCGCCGCCGCGCCGAAGCCGCCGACCAGGCCTCGGTGGCGGCGCGGCTGGCCTGCCTCAGTCAGCGCGAGCGCCAGGTGATGGAGCGTGTCCTGGCCGGCAAACTCAACAAGGTGATCGCCGACGACCTCGGCATCACCATGCGCACGGTCGAGGTCCACCGCGCCCACGTCTTCGAGAAGATGGGGGTGAAGACCGCGGTGGAACTCGCCCAGCTCCTGTCGGGATTCAAGGCCGAGACATGACCGCCCGGGGGAGCCGCATCGCCGATGTGCTGGCCTGGCTGGTGATCGTCGCCGCCTTTGTGGCGATCGACGCGGTGACCTACGTCTATCCGATCGCCCCCTTGCGCATCACGCCGTGGAGCCCCCAGGTCGGCTTCGCGCTCGCGGTGATGATCTTCCGCGGCTTTTCCTTCGCGCCCGCGATCTTCCTGGGCACCTTGCTGGCCGAACTGGTGGTGCGCGGCTTTCCCGGGCCGCCGTGGGCGGTGTTCGTCGCCGCCGCGGCCACCACCCTGATCTATGCCTCCGCCGCCGCCCTGCTGCGCCGCATGGACATCGTCGAGGGCATCCGCAGCCTGAAGGGGGCCTTCCGCCTCACCGTCGTCTCGGTGATCGCCACGGCGGCCGCCGCCTTCGCCTACGTCTTCATCTTCCACAGGGCCGGCATCATCCCCACCGACGACATGGTGCGGGTGGTATCGCGCTATTGGATCGGCGACATGACGGCGGTGGTCGAACTGCTGCCCTTGGCCTTCGCCTTCGGCGGCCGCCTGCCGCCGGCGCCCCGGCGCGAGCTCGTGACCCTGATGGCGGCCCAGGCCCTGGCGATCGCCGCCGCGCTCTGGCTGATCTTCGGGCTGGGACTGGCCCTGGAATACCGCTCCTTCTACACATTGCTGCTGCCGCTGATCTGGATCGGCGCCCGCTTCGGCATCTCCGGCGCCGCGGTGGGCAACCTGGCGGCCCAGCTGGGGCTGCTGGTCGCGGTGTTCCTGGTCGGGTCGCACCCGACCGCCGTCACCACCTTCCAATACCTCATGCTGGCGGTCATCACCGGCAGCCTGTTCCTGGGGGCCGCGGTCAGCGAGCGGCGGCAGGTCGAGGAGGCGCTGCGCCTGCGCCAGGACGAACTGGCCCATTTCTCGCGCCTGTCCATGGCCGGCGAGATGGCGGCCGCCCTGGCCCACGAGCTCAACCAGCCGCTCACCGCCACCGTCGCCTTCGTGCGGGCCGGCCAGCGGATGCTGGCGGCGGAGCATCCCGACATCGGCAAGGCCGGCGGGGCGCTCGACCGTGCGGTCGCCGAGGCGCAGCGGGCCGGCGAGATCGTGCGGTCCCTGCGCGAGTTCATCGGCAAGGGCGGGACTCGGCGCGCGTTCCATTCCGTCACCGAATTGGTCGCCGACTCGGTGGTATTGGCCGAGCCCGATTGTCGCCGCCGCGGCGTGCGCCTGGTTGCCGAGGTGGACAGAAGGGTGCCGCCTGTCCGCGTCGACCGCGTCCAGATCCAGCAGGTCCTGCTCAACCTGGTGCGCAATGCCGCCGAGGCGATGGGGCCGAAGCGGGGGGCGGGCGCGGGGCGTCGGGATATCATCGTGACGGCTTGGCCGGCCAGCGACGATACGGTCGAGGTTGAGGTCCGGGATACCGGTCCCGGCATCGAGGGCGAGGTGGCCGAACACCTCTTCCAGCCCTTCAACACCACCAAGCCCCGCGGCATGGGCCTGGGACTGTCCATCAGCCGCAGCATGGTCGAGGCCCATGGGGGGCGCCTGTGGCTTGCCGAGAACGGCGACAACGGTGCGGCCTTCCACTTCACGCTGCCGGTGGCCGGCGGACCGGATACCGAGACAGGGGAGGCCCGTTAGAATGACCAAGGATCCACTCCTCCACCCCGTCGTGCACGTCGTCGACGATGAGGAGGCCATCCGCGACGCCCTGGTGATGTTGCTGGAATCGGCCGGCCATCACGCCCGCAGCCACCCGGATGCCGAGACCTTCCTGGCCGCGGTGGAGCCGTCCGAGCCCGGCTGCGTCGTCACCGACGTCCGCATGCCGGGGATGAACGGCCTGGAATTGCAGCAGGCCCTGCGCCGGATGCGGGCCGACCTGCCGGTGATCGTGATCACCGGCCATGGCGACGTGGCTATGGCGGTGCAGGCCCTCAAGGAGGGCGCCCTCGACTTCCTCGAGAAGCCGTTCGACGAGGACCAGTTGCTGAGATCGGTGGCGGCCGCCCTCGACCAGGGCGAGCGGGCCTTCCGCGAGCGCCAGGGCCTGGCCGACCTCAAGGCGCGCCTGGCCGACCTCACCCCGCGCGAGCGCGAGGTCATGGACCTGGTGGTGGACGGCCAGCCCAACAAGGTGGTGGCCGCCGAACTGGACATCTCGGTGCGCACCGTCGAGATCCATCGCTCGCGCGTGATGGACAAGATGGGGGCGAGAAGCCTGTCGGACCTTGTCCGCATGGCGCTGCGCCTGCAGGAGGACCCGGGTCAGGCCGACTGAGTTCGGACGAAAGCGTGGCCCAGGAATCGGAAACGCCGCACTGTGCTGCGGCGTTTCCCTGCGGGGGGTGGGGATGGGCGGGAAGACCCCCCGACAGATTGTCTTTGCCGACGGTGGCTGGAGTAGTTCGTTCCCGTTGGCAGTTCCTAAGTTAGTTATTCGTGACCCCAAAGTAAACAGGAAGATACCCCCAATTATACTTTGCGGCGCTTTAAGAATATACTTCGGTTGTTTGTCTAAAATTTTACGGAGTTTCTCCGTCCTCAGGAAAGCAGCCGTCGCCGGTCACCGACACTTGCGGTTGGAGGGCAACGGGGGCTCCGGGGGCCCAGGCCGGCGCCATTGGCGTTGTTGGCAAATATTCCTATCTCCCGGACTTGCCCTCGCAGCCGCCGGGGTTGCACCATGGAGAAAGGGCGGGATCGTGGGGAGGGTGAGATGGGAACGATGACGCGGCGCGGCGTCCTGGCGGCGATGTGTGCCGCATTCCTGCTGGGGGCGCTGCCGGCGCTGGCCCAGTTGGCGAGCTTCTCGAAGTCCAGGCTGGAGATCGGCACCGCCGAGGGGCGCCGCCATTCCTTCACCGTAGAGGTCGCCACCACCGACGAGCAGCTCGCCCAGGGTCTGATGTTCCGCAAGAGCATGCCGGCCGACGCGGGAATGCTGTTCGACTTCCGCGCCGAGCGGCCGGTGTCCATGTGGATGAAGAACACCCTGATCCCGCTCGACATGGTATTCATTGCCGCCGACGGCCGCATCGCCGGGGTGGCCGAGCGCACCGTGCCGATGTCGACCACCGTCATCAGTTCGCCCGGGGCGGTCCGGGCCGTGCTCGAACTGAACGGCGGCACCGCCAGCCGGCTCGGCATCCATGCCGGCGACCGGGTGCACCACCCGCTGTTCGGCGGCTGATCGCTAGAGCGGCTGCCCCTGGGCCACCTGCGGCAGCGCTTCCCAGGCCTCGCCGGCCGCGACGACGCACGAGGTGCCGTCCGGGCGGGTCATGAGGATGGTCCAGGTCTTGCCGTCATTGGCCGTCAGCAATTCGATGACGCTGCCGTTGCTGGCCAGCCCGACGGCGGCGGGGGCTTCCTTGTATTCGTGCTGCAGCGAGGTGAGCAGGGCGTCCCGTTTGGCGCACACCGCCTGGACCGGCTGGATCGGGGCTCCGGCCGCGAGCACGGCGGCGATGGCGAAATGAACCATTGCGGGCCTCTTCGGTTGCCGACTGACCTTCCGGCGGGCGCCGCAAGGACTCTCCAGGAGCAAGTGGCGTGCGGAGCCGGCGCCGTCACCAGCGCGTGCGTGGAAGGGGAGGGTGCCTCTCCGTTGTCGCGCCGGTGCCTGCCGGACGGGAGTGCCCGCGGCGCTTTCGACGCATCCGCCGCAGCATGCCGTCCACGGGGCCGACCACCCCCGGCCACCGCCGTGCCGCCCGGGCCCACTGTCGGCGAAAGGCCGGCGAGGCCCTGAGCAGCACCAGTGCGCCCGCCAGTGCCACCGGCAGGCCGCCCGGCCCCGGCAGCGGGGCGATAAGCACACCCAGCGCCACCAGGAAGACGCCCGAAATCACATGGAGGGTGCGCACGAACAATCCTTCCGCCGCCGGCTAATGGGAGTCGGAGATAGGTATGGCCCCGCCCGCAAGCAATGCCTGCCGGACAACTTGAAAAGCGGCGGGAAAGACCGTAGAACCACCGTGCCGGGGTGTAGCTCAGCCTGGTAGAGCGCCAGCTTTGGGAGCTGGATGCCGGAGGTTCGAATCCTCTCGCCCCGACCAAGACGTCAACGACCCTGAAGGAGTCCCGCCGATGACCGTCCGCATCTACCGCCCGGCCAAGACCGCCATGCAGTCGGGCAGCCGTGGCAACGCCAAGGCGTGGGTGCTCGAGTACGAGCCGGCGGCGCCCAAGACCCCCGACCGCCTGATGGGCTGGCTGGGCTCCAACGACACCACCCAGCAGGTGCGCCTGAAGTTCGCCACCCAGGAGGAGGCCGTGGCCTTCGCCAAGAAGAAGGGTCTCGACTACCAGGTGTTCGGCCCGGCGGCCAAGAAGCCGGTCGGCGCGAAGAACTACGCCGACAACTTCCGCTCCGACAAGCTGGAATTCGGCCGCTTCTGAGCGGCCGTCCGGACGGGCGCCCTTAGCTCAGCTGGATAGAGCATCTGCCTTCTAAGCAGAGGGTCACAGGTTCGAGTCCTGTAGGGCGCGCCATTCGGTTCACAGCACCAGCAGCAGCCGGCGCGCCCCCAGGGCGACCAGCACCGCCGCACCGCCCCACCGCATGGCGGTGGTCAGGCCAGAGCGGCCGGCGATGCTGTGGCCGAACAGGCCGAGCAGCGGTATCGCGACCGCCAGCGGCGTCACCGCCGCCCCCAGTCCGAACGCCAGGCCCATCGTGGCTCCCGTGACGCCGTCGCCGGCCAGTGCCGCGGCGGCCAGCAGCGAGGCCAGCGGCATGCACGGGGTCAGCGCCAGGGCCGCCCCCAGCGCGAAGGGCGGCAGCCCCGCCTTGGCGGCCCGGCAGGGCGTTCCCGCCCCGCCTTTCCAAGCCAAAGCCAGCCCGGCAACGATGCCGGCCACGCCGATCGCCACGTGGCCGGTCGATCCGTTGAGCGCCCGGGCCAAGGCTTCCCCCGCCACCCCGGCCAGGGCGCCGAGGGTGGCGTAGCCCAGCAGGCGACCGGCCAGGAACGCCGCCAGGTCCTCGGCTCCGGCCCAGCCGCCCTGTGCCCGGGCGAAGGCCCAGGTGCCGATGAACGGCAGGCAGGAGGCGGCGCAGGCGGTGAGCCCCACCGACACTCCCAGCAGGAAGACCCCGGCGATGCCCAGGGCGTCGGGCGTGAAGGGCTGAGGGCTCACGACGCCACCTCGCGCGCCTTGGCCCGCTTGGGATCGCCCTCGGGGCTTTCCTGCCTCGTCATCAGGCTGAAGGACACCTTGGACGAACGCACCAGCGGCACCGGGCCCAGGGATAGGCCGAGGGTGCCGTCCTCGGGGCAAAAGGCGATGCAGCGGCCGCACAGCGTGCAGTCCTCATGGAAGGCCTTCGTGCCGATTTCGGTCTGGACCACCTTGATGTCCATGGGGCAGGCCTTGGCGCACAGGCCGCAGCGGTCGCAGCGGCTGCTCGCCTTCTTGGCCAGCCTAAGCGGCGCGAACCTGCGGAACAGCGCGTGCAGCGACAGCATCGGGCAGATGCGGCAGAACGGCTGGCGGAAGGTCAGGGCGAACACCGCCCCGAAGCCGAAGATGAGGTCGCGGAGGGCGGCGAAGGCGGTCTCGATCCAGTCGCCCTTGAAGGGAAGCGCCACCTGCTCCCAATCGCCGGTGAGCAGGGTGGTGGCGATGCGGGACGGGCAGACCTGGCACCAGGGGTCACGGAAGTTGTGGGGCGCGACGCCCATGCCCGAGACCAGTGGCAGCACCAGGACCAGGAGAACGAGCACGCCCCATTTGATCATCGACACCTGGCGGCTGCGGGCCTCAGGCACCCGCCGGGTTGCCAGCCCGACCAGGCGGCCGGCCTTGTAGAGCCATTCCTGGACGGTGCCCAGCGGACAGATCCAGCCGCAGAACGCCTTGTTCAGCACCAGGAAGAACGCGAGGAAGGCCAGCATCGTCGAGACCAGCGGCATCACCATGGCGGTGGTGATGGTGTGGAGCTTGACCAGCCCCTCGCCGAGCCGGTGGTGCAACTGATGCTGCAGCGGCACCAGTACGCAATGGGCCGCATTCTGCTTGTCGTAAGCGCAGGACAGGGCCGGGAGCGCGTTGGCCAGCTTCTCGGCGGTGTAATGGCCGACCGCTCCGGCGCCGTAGACCAGCAGGATCAGGCTGGCCACCTGCACCCAGGGGCGCAGGCGCATCATGGCGAACGCGCTCATCGGGCGCCTCCCTTGTTGCGGCGGCGAACCAGGGGCGCGGCGATCACCATGCCCACGAAGGCGAAGCCGGCGCCGGCCCACAGCGACATGCCGTCATCGGCGCCTGGCCGGTAGGCGTAGTTGAAGGCGCCGATGTGCTGGAGCTCTCCCGACTGCATGACGGCGGCGACCACGAACGGCGCCTGCGTCGGACGGCCATGCGTCTCGGGCGGGCGCCGGTCGCGCGGCGGGAAATCATCCGGGAAGGTGACGTTGACCAGTCCGGCCGCGTCGGACAGCAACTGTGCCTTGCTGCCGTTGCCGGTCTCGACCCGCACGGTGGCGCCGGACAGCGGCTTGCCGTCCATGGAGACCAGGAACCGCCAAGTTTCCCCGGCCCGAAAGGCGCCGTGCTCACGCGGCAGGCGTTCGGGCACCACGGACAACCCGGCGGCGGGCTGCCGGAGGATTTCGGTGGGTGCCGGGCCGGGGTTGGAGAAGTAGACGGCGGTCGACGCCGTGGCCACGTGGGTGTCGCAGGAATCCACGGCACTGACCAGGTGGTAGTTGCCGATCTGCGGCTTGAAGGTGGCCTTGCCGTCGGCGACGGCCAGGGTGACCGCGGTCCCCTTGGGGGGAACGATCGCGATCTCACGGGCGGCGCTGTTGGCGGTGACCAGTTCCGCCCCGCCACGGCCCTTGAGGGTCGCCTGCACCAGCGGAAGGCTGGTCCAGCCCGTGGCGGCGGATTGCGGCGCCGCGCCGTGATCGTGTTCCTGGCCCAGGGCGGGCGCGGCCGTCAGCAAGGCGGCGAGCGCGAAGGAAAGCTTTCGCATGATGCGCTCCTAGAATTTGGCCGTGTACGAGAGGAGGAAGGTGCGGGGCGGGGCGCCGGTAAAGGTCTCGGCACCGCTTCTGGCGTCCTTCTTGGCTTCGATGGCGTAGTGGTTGTCGAACATGTTGTCGACGTTGATGGTCACCGCGTGATTGGGGGTGATGTCCCAACCCAGCATCAGATTGGTGACGAACCACGAGCCGCCGTAATCCTTGGTATTGGCGTTGTCCATCTGCCAACCGTCGTTGGTCAGGGTGGTCACGCGCCCCTTGAGGCCGAGCTCGTGGCGGTATTCGGCGAACAGCGAGTACTGGTGCATGGGCACCCACGGCACCCGCTTGCCCGATCGATCCACGGTGGCTGTGCCCACCGCCTCGAAGAAGCGGTCGTAGGTGTAGTCCTGGTAGGCGTAGCCGCCGCCGATGGTGAAGCCGGTCACGGGAGTGTGGCTCGCGTTGACCTCGAAGCCCTGGCGGATGGTCTTGCCGGCGTTCAGGTACGTGGTCTGGCCGTTGTCGTAGACGGTGACGATGTCGTCGGACACCGGGTTGTAATAGAGCGCGGTGTCGAACGACCACCGCTCGGACCGCTGCTTGAGGCCGACCTCGTAATTGATGGAAACCGCCGGGGTGATGGCGGGATTGGTTTCCAGTTGGGTGGAGGACGGGATCTGCTCTCCGCGAGCGACGGAAGAGTAGGCGGTCAGCTGTGGCGTCAGCTTGTAGCTGAGGCCGATCTTGGGAGAAAACAGGGTGAAGGCCGGAGAGACCTGCGAATAGCCGTCGCCGGCCACGTACTTGCCGCTGCTGAAGTTGTACTTCTCGGTCTGGTTCGAGGTGATGTCGAACAGGACCCGGTCGACGCGCGTGCCGGCGTCGAGGGACAGTTTCGGAGTGATCTGGACGTTCTCGTGCGCGAAGACGCCGTAGAGATGGGTGTCGGTATCCGAGGTCTCGATCAGGTTGCCCTGGATGTCGGACAGCACCCGGGTGATGCGGCCGCCGAAGCCCGTCTTGAAATCGCGGTACTTGTACTTCTCGCTGTCGTTGAAGTCACCGCGGTAGGTGACGCCGGTGTCCAGGCTGGCATTGAGCCCGGCCACCGAATGGGCGAGCTCGCCCTCGACGTCGGTGCCGACCGTGTAGTTGTGGGGAACCACGCCGATGGCCCCGGTCACCGGATGGTAGTGCTTCCAATGGGTGGCGTAGACCCTGGGCTTGAACGTCCAGTCGCCGAGGTTCTGCTCGTAACGGGTGTTGGCGAACACGGTCTCGGAATCGCGGCCCGAGAACTTCCAGGCGTCGGCGTTGTCGGTCTGTTTGCCGCTCTGACGGTACTGGTTGAACTGGGTGAGGTTCATGCTGCCGGGCAGCTGGGTGAAGGCGTTGCCCCAGGCCAGTTCGGATTCCAGGGTGCCGCCGCCCGAGGCCATGATGCCGTGCTTTAGGCTGACCTGGTTGGTCTCGAAGTTGTTCCAGCGCCGCCAGTCGTTGTCCATGGCGCGCCGCGAGGCAGTGAGGGCGACCGCCTGGTTGTCCGAGACCATGCCGCCGACGCGGGCGTGGTAGTTCTCGGCCCCCTGGTTGCCGAAGCCGATGCGGACGCGGTTGGCCTGCTCGTCGAACACCGACTTGGACATGATGTGGATGGTGCCGCCGGCCGAGCCGCTGCCGAACATGTTGCCCGGCCCCTTGAGCACCTCAATGCGCTCGATGTCCTGGGTGTCGATGCGGTCGAACAGGGTGAAGCTGTCGGGATCGGTCATGGGCACGCCGTCGCGCAGCACCATGACCTCGCGCACGCCGTAGGCGGTGTTGACGCCGGCGCCGCGCACCACCAGGCGCACGTCGTAGCCGCCGTTCTTGCTGTCGATCTGGACGCCGGGCGTGCCCTGGATCGCATCCTTGATGTTCAGCATCTTCTCTTCGTCGATGCGCTGGGCGCCGACGACGGTGATGGATGCGGGGACGTCCTTGGTGGCGCGTTCCGAGCGGGTGGCGGTGACACTGACTTCGTCGAGGCGCTGGGTGTCCTCGGCGCGGGAAGGCAAAGGGGCAATCAGGGTCGCGAGCGCGACCCCGGTCGACGCCGCGAGGCGTCGCCGAAGGCGATATCCGTACATTGGTGAACTCCGCTGAACTGGTCGGGAAGCGGCCGGCAAGGCCGCGTCGGATCAGCGGAGAAGCGGGGGCGCGCGCGGGGTCGAGGACCCCGGGGGATGAGCCTCGGCGGCTGCCAGGGCAAGCGGAACCGGGGCGGGGTCGGCGAGGCCGATGGGAAGCGGGGTCTCGAGATTGGAGACCGGCCCGGCCTGCCCGGACAGCAGCGGCAGGCAGAAGGCGCAGGAAATGCCGGTCCGGTGGCTGTTGGACGCTTCCGTCCAGCCGCCCTGGCCGTCGGGCACCATCGTGACCACGCCGTGGGTGGTGCAGACGGTGATCGAGTCGAAGGTCGCGGCCCTGGCGTCGGCGGCGCCGAACATCCCGGTGACGGGCGCGAGGACCTGCAGGAAAAGGGCAAGGATCAGCGCGCGGACGGCGGAACCGTCCCCGCGCAGCAATCTCAGGATACCTTTACCGAAGCAAGCCTGCCTGACCATGCGTCTAGCGTCCGTACTCCTTTGGAGCCAGACCTTAATGGTGCCACTACCGGAAAGTCAAAGATTTGACCGTGGTCATCAACTTCTCGTCGGGCCCTGGGCGGTCCGTCCTCAGTGCGACGGGCTGGGGCTGACCTGGTCGATGGCCCGCAGCAGGCCGTTGCACACCCGCCAGATGCAGCCGGTGGACAGGTAGATCTCGCGCGTGTTGTCCACGTCGCCGATCTGCAGCACGTAGCCGTTGGCGACGACGTTGATGGCGATCTTGGTCGCCTCCGACACATAATGCGTGGTCTGGGCCCGCTGCACCGCATCAACCAGCTTGCGGGCGAATTCAGGCGCGTCCTCGGCGGTCAACTCGAACAGGCGGGGAGCGGCGCGGGCCTGGTTGTAGGCGTAGGCGGCCTCGATCACCAAGTCGCCCGGCGGCATGGCGAGGACCCGGATCTGGGCGATGTTCTTTCCCTCGGGAAAGACGAAGCACCGTTCGTCCAGATCGACGTTCACCATAAGCCGCGGCATGTGGATGGTCATAATCCCCCTCTGGTCAGCCAGGCTGCCCGTCCCCTTATAACAGCCCGTCCCCTTATAGCAGATGGAACCACCCGCGCGCATACGGGAGTCGTTGCCTCGACGCGGGGAAGCCACTAGGGTCTCGCCGTTTTTTCGGGAAGGAGCGGCCATGCGCCTCAACGTCGTCGAATCCGGCCAGGGCCGGCCCCTGGTCATCCTGCACGGGCTGATGGGGTCGTCGCGCAACTGGGGGGCGCTGACCCGCCGGTTTGCCGAAAACCGCCGCGTCATCGCGGTCGACATGCCCAACCACGGCGCCTCGCCCTGGACGGAGGTGATGGACTATCCCTTCATGGCCCGCACCATCGCGAGCTTCATCGAAGGCCTGGGCGCGCCGGCGGCGGTGGTCGGACATTCCATGGGCGGCAAGGCGGCGATGGTGCTGGCGACCAGCCGGCCGGAGCTGGTGGAGCGCCTCGTGGTGGTCGACATCGCGCCGGTGGGCTACACCCACACCTTCGCCCCCTACATCAAGGCCATGCGGGCGGCGCCCCTGGCCACCGCCACCCGCCGTGGCGATATCGAGCAGTCGCTGGCGGCCTCCATCCCCGACCCGCGGGTGCGCGCCTTCCTGATGCAGAATCTCGACGGCGAGCCGGGCAAGTACCGTTGGCGCCCCAACCTCGCGGTGCTGGGGGCGGCCATGGACGACATCCTGGCCTTCCCGGCACTGCCCGAGGGAGCGCGCTACGACGGGCCGGCGCTGTTCCTGGCCGGCGCCGAGTCCGACTACGTCCTGCCCGAGCACCGTCCCGAGATCCTGCGCCGGTTCCCGGCCGCCCGCATCGAACACCTCCCGGGTGCCGGCCACTGGATTCACGCCGACCAACCCGACGCGTTCGTGGCGGCGGTGTCGCGCTTCCTGGCGGAGTAGGAGACGGCCCGATCAGCTGAGGGGACGCTCCCTCTCCCCCCCCCCTTTGTCGTCATGGCCTTGACCCGGCCATCCACCTTCGCCCGCAAGGAAAGTAACGGCAGGCCGTGCCAGACGGCATCGCGTGGAGGCCCGGACCAAGTCCGGCCATCCGGCGTACACGCTGCTCCCGTAAGGCAGAGCGCAAAAAAAACCGTCCGCCGAAACAGGGGGCGGACGGGGGGAGTTGTCTTAGAGAGGGAGGCTGACCTCAGGGGAGGTCAACATCTGGTCATACCTTAGCCGGCAGCTGGGGCAATGTCAAATGATTATAATATCAGTTCGCAAAATCGCGTGACGCGGCCTCGTCAGACGGCACCCATCCCCAGCACCCCCTTCAGCACGTCCTCGACCGCTTGGCGCGAAAGGTCGCGGGTGATGAAGACGATGCGGGTGCGGCGATCGGCATCCGGCCAGTCGGGCAGGGCGGCGGGCGGGTGGAACACGTGCTGCACCCCGTGGATGGCCAGGGGCTTCTCGCTTTCGCGGGCATTGATGATGCCCTTGATCCTCAGCAGGTTCTCGCCGCGGTTGGCGATCAGCAGTTCGAGCGCGAAGTTCAGCGCCGACCACGACACCGGTTCGTCGTGGGTGAAGACGAAGGCCTGGATGTGGGCGTCGTGCCGGTTGACGTCGTGGTGGTGGTGATGATGTCCGTGCTCGGCGGCAGCGATGGCCTCGGCGTTCAGCCAGCGGGCGACGTCGGGGATCTTGTCGTGGCTGTTGAACAGGCCGGCATCCAGGATCTCGGACGGGTCGAGCACCCCGCTGGCGGCGGTGACGATGGGGGCGGCCGGGTTCAGCTGGCGCAGGCGGGCCCGCAGCACCTCGACGCCGGTGTAGTCGGCGATGTCGGCCTTGGTCAGCACCAGGCGGTCGGCCACCGCGGCCTGCTTGACCGCCTCGGCGTGGCTGTCGAGCGTGCGCGCGCCGTTGACGGCGTCCACGGTGGTGACGATGCCGTCGAGCTTGTAGCGGCTGCCCACCACCGGGTCGGTCATCAGGGTGTGGATGATGGGGGCGGGGTCGGCCAGGCCGGTGGTCTCGATCAGCACGCGGCCGAACTCGGGCACCTCGCCCTTGACCCTTTTCAGGAACAGGTCGCGCAGGCTCTCCACCAGGTCGCCGCGCACGGTGCAGCACAGGCAGCCGGAATTGAGCAGGACGATGTCTTCCGACACGCTGCGGACCAGCAGGTGATCGAGGCCGATCTCGCCGAACTCGTTGATGAGGACGGCGGTGTCGGCCAGGCCCGGCTGGGCCAGCAGGTGATTGAGCAGCGTCGTCTTGCCGCTGCCGAGAAAGCCGGTCAGCACCGTGACGGGGAGGGCGCTCATTTCTTATAGAGCTCCTCTGGCGACACCTGGACCTTGGCCACCTCGGTCAGACCCTCGGGGCGGGCGGCGGTGAAGAAGCAGGTGCGGCGGCCGGTGTGGCAGGCGACGCCGTCCTGGTCGACCTTCAACAAGATGGTGTCGCCGTCGCAGTCGATTAGCAATTCGATCAGGCGCTGCTGCTGGCCCGAGGTCTCGCCCTTGCGCCACAAGCCCTTGCGCGAGCGCGACCAGTAGCACACGCGGCCGGTGGCCAGGGTCTCGGCCACCGCCTCGCGGTTCATCCACGCCATCATCAGCACCTCGCCGGTGTCGTGCTGCTGCGCGATCGCCGGGACCAGGCCGTCGTCGTTGAACTTGAGCGCCGCCAGGGCGGCCGCCGGGTCAGTCATGGATGCCTCCGTCGTTGGTTGGACCCGGTATAGCCCGGTTGTCAGCGGCCCGAAAGGCACGACGTCAAGCCGTCGGCCAATCCGGTCATCAGGGCGGGGTAGAGGTCGGGGCCGGGGGGCAGGGTGGCCCCCTGGGGATCCAGCACGCCCACCCGGGCCCCCGCCGCCTTGGCGAGGGTTTCGACCACCGGGGCGGGAAACTGCGGTTCGCGGAAGACGCAGGTGGCGCCGGTCCGCGTCAGGCGGTCCCGCAGCTCCGCCAGCCGCCGGGCCGAGGGCGGGCGCTCGGGGTCGACGGTGATCGCGCCGGCCGGGGTGAGGCCGTAGCGGTATTCGAAATATTGGTAGGCGTCGTGGAATACCACGTAGTGCTGCCCCTGGACCGAAGCCAGCTTGGTCTTGAGGCTGGCATCCAACTGGCGCAGCCGCTCGGTTTCCGTCCGCGCGTTGGCGGCGTAGGTAGCGGCATGGGCGGGGTCGAGGGCGGACAGGCGCGCGGCGACGGCGGCGACCAGCACCTCGGCATTGGCGGGATCGAGCCACAGGTGGCCGTCGAAGGATGCGCCGTCATGAACGTCGTGGCCGTGGCCGTGCTCGTCCGCCTCCCACACGCCGCCTTCGCGCTGGGGCAGGCGGGAGATGCCGGGCAGGTCGGCCATCGCCACGATCTCCGCGCGCCCGGCCAGCCGCTCCAGCGGCTTGGCCAGGAAGCCCTCGTAATGGGGATCGACCAGCACAACCAGCTGCGCCTGTTCCAGCATCCGGGCATCCGAGGGCTTGAGCGCGTAGGTGTGTTCCGACGCCGCACCGCGCACCACCAGCGCCGGCTCCGCCACTCCCCGCATCACGGCGGCGACGAGCGAGTGCAGGGGCTGGATGCTGGCGGCGACCCGGGGCGCCTCGGCCCGCGCGGGAGAGGCAGCCAGTGCCGCGATCATGGTGAGGACGGCCAGGGGCTTTGCCATGGGAGGGCTTCCGTGCGATGATCGGTTGTGATGTTATAATATAACGATCCCGAGCTTGCGACGGTTTTGGCCGTATGACCTTTCCTTCCGCCCATCATGACCACGGCGCCTGTGTCGCCGACGCGCTGGCGGCCGCCGAGGCCGAGTGCCGTCGCCGCGGCGCCCGCCTGACCGAGGTGCGCCGACGCGTGCTGGAGCTGGTGTGGCAGGGCCATGCGCCGGTGGGCGCCTACGCGGTGCTGGAAGCGCTGGCGCGCGACGGCTTCTGTGCCGCCCCGCCCACCGTGTACCGCGCCCTCGACTTCCTGCTGGCGCATGGACTGGTGCACCGCATCGAGCGCCTGAACGCCTTCGTCGGCTGCTCGCACCCCGGTTCTCCGCATGCCGGGCAGTTCCTGTTGTGCAGCGAGTGCGGCGCCGCCGCCGAGCTGGACGACCCCTCAATCGACGCCGCCCTGGCGGCGGCGGCGGCCCGCCTAGGGTTCTCGGTGGCGCGCCAGACTGTCGAGGTCGAGGGGCTGTGCTCGCTCTGCCGGGCGGGGGGGCCACGATGACCGAGCCGTTGCTGAGGATGGAGGCGGTGTCGCTCGCCTTCGGCGACCAGCCGGTGCTGGTCGACGTATCGCTTACCGTCCAGCCGGGGCGCATCGTCACCATCGTCGGCCCCAACGGGGCGGGCAAGTCGACGCTGCTGAAGGTGGCGCTGGGACTGGTGCGCGCCGACCGGGGCAAGGTGGCGCGGGCGCCCGACCTGGTCGTCGGCTACGTGCCGCAGAAGTTGACGGTGGCGCGCACGCTGCCGCTGTCGGTGCGCCGCTTCCTGGCCATGGCCGCACCCGGCAGGTTGCCCGCGGCCGTGCTGCAGGACGCGCTGGACACCGTGCGGGCCGGCCATGTGCTGGGCCGGCAGGTGGCGGATCTGTCGGGCGGCGAATTGCAAAGGGTCCTGCTGGCCCGCGCCCTGGTGCGCAAGCCCCGGCTGCTGGTCCTCGACGAGCCGGTCGGCGGCGTCGACATGGTCGGGCAGGCGGAGCTCTACGACCTGATCGGCCATCTCGCCCATGAGCAGGGAACCGGCATCCTGCTGGTCAGCCACGACCTTCACCTCGTGATGGCGGCGACCGACGAGGTGGTGTGCCTCAACCGCCACGTCTGCTGTGCCGGCCATCCCGAATCGGTCAGCCGCCACCCCGAATACCTGGCGCTGTTCGGGCCCAAGGTGGCGGCCAGCCTGGCGGTCTACGCCCACGACCATGATCACGTCCATCTGGCCGACGGCACCGTCGATCCCGAGGCCACGCAAGGCGGCCACGTGCACGGCCCGGGGTGCCGCCATGGATGAGCTGCTCGCCCGCGCCCTCGCCGCCGGCGCCGGCCTCGCCGTCGTCGCGGGACCGCTGGGCAGTTTCGTGGTCTGGCGCCGCATGGCCTATTTCGGCGACACCCTGGGGCACGCCGCCCTGCTCGGGGTGGTGGGCGGCGTCCTGCTCGGGGTCAACCTGACCGTCGGCGTCGCGGCCGTCGGTCTCGCCATCGCCGCCCTGCTGGCGCTGGGTCAGGACAAAGGGAAGATCGCGTCGGACACCCTGCTCGGCATCCTCTCCCATGGGGCGCTGGCGGCCGGGCTGGTGCTGCTGTCGCTGATGGAGCGGGTGCGGGTCGATCTCATGGGCTGGCTGTTCGGCGACATCCTCGCCGTCGGCTGGCAGGACGTCGCGGTGGTGTGGGTCGGCGGCGCGGCGGTGCTGGCGCTGCTGGCATGGCTGTGGAAGCCGCTGGTGGCCATGACGGTCGACGAGGACCTCGCCCGCGTCGAGGGCCACGCGGTCGGCCGGGCCCGCCTGGGCCTGATGCTGCTGATCGCGCTGGTGGTGGCGGCCGCCATGAAGGTGGTCGGCGTCATGCTGGTCACCTCGCTGCTGGTGGTGCCGGCGGCGGCGGCGCGGCGCTTCTCGCGCACTCCCGAGCAGATGGCCGTCGGGGCGTCCGCCGCCGGATTGCTGGCGGTGGCCGGCGGGTTGTGGGGAAGCTGGCGGCTCGACACCCCCTCGGGCCCGACGGTGGTGGTGACCGCGGTCGCCCTGTTCGCCCTGTCGCAGGCCCTGCCGTCCCGTCGGGCCTAGACGTAGCCCATCCGGAGGGCGCCCCAGTGCCGCCCCTTCACCATGATCGGGGCCGAGACGTCCTTGAGCATCTCGGTCCGGCCGTCGCCCATGTCGCGCCGGTAGGTCTTGATCATGAACGGCTCGGTACTGCGGACCGCGGCCCGGCTGACCGCGTCGTCGAAGATGCGCCGGTTGCGGCTGTTGGCCATGTTCCAGGCAGGCTGGCCGGGGCGCTGGGGCTGCGAGAACTTCTTGTTGTGGGTCGGCAGGTAGCCGTTGCGGTCGAGGGCGACGCAGAACACCACCCGTCCGTCGCCGTCGACGACGGGATCCTGCACCGCCGGCAGCAGACGGTCGGCAAGGTCGGTGAAGACGGTGGTCACCTGCTGCGGGTCGGTCCCCGGGATCCGCCGGTAATTGCCGTCGAACAGCGCCTCCAGGGTGATGGTCCCGCTGTCGACCGCCCTGTCGAACAGGCCTGAAATCTCGGCAGCCGCCTGCTGCACCCGCCGGATGTAGGGGAGGTCGGGCAGCTCGATGCCGCTGGCGGCCGCGGCGACCATCATGCGCTCGGCGTCGGTCATCAGACTGTCGAGGCGGCCGTTGGCCTTTTCCAGGCGTTCGGACTCGCGCGCCACCTGGATGCCGATGTCGGCCACCGCGGAGGCCACCTGCTGGCGGTCGGAATCCACGGTGCGGCCGGTGTCGACGATCTCTTCGATGTGCGAGACCACCAGGCCGAACAGCGTGTGCACGTCGTCCACCGACGAGCTCAGCTCCTCGGTGGAGGCCAGCACGGTATCGGCGTGGTTCAGACTGGCGTCGTTCTCGTCGTTGACGCGCTTGGCGAGTTCCGCCAGCTCGCTGACCGTCGAGCCGATCAACTGGGTGGCGTCGCTGGTCTGCAGCGCCAGCGACTTGACCTCGCCGGCGACCACGGCGAAGCCCTTTCCCATCTCGCCGGCCCGCGCCGCCTCGATCGAGGCGTTGAGCGCCAGCAGGCGGGTTTGGCGCGCGATGGTTTCGATGCGGTCGGCGACCTGGGACACCCGGGTCAGCGCCTCGGTCAGGGCGTCCAGGTGCGCCTCGGTGCGGCGCACCCCTTCCACCAGTGCGGTGATCTCCTTCTGGGCGTTGACCAGGGCGGTGCGCGATCCGTCGGTGAGGTCGGAGACGGTGCCGGAGACCTGCTGCGCCAGGTGGGCGGCCTCGCCGATCTTGTCGTTGGAGGTGGCCAGGCCTTCGGCGGCCAGGCGCATGCTGTCGATCTGGGCGGTCTGGGCCCGGAAGGCGCTGTTGACCGCGTCAATGTCGCCCGCGATGTCGGCCAGCTTGTTCCATAGGCCGCCGATGCAGTCGCCGAGCGATTGCTGAACACCGGGGGGAGTGCTTTCGCTCATGGCGCGGCCTCCTTGCTCGCCTGCCAGGCGAAGCTGCTCGAACCCGCTTCGACTATGACATGATGAAACGTGCGGTTAAAGCGCTTCTATTACCTTTGTCAGATATTCGAAGCGGTCGATCACCGCGTCGGCGCCCAATTCGTGCGGCGGGATGCGGGTATAGCCGAAGCTGGTGACCACCACCTTGAGGCCGGCGCCCTTGCCGGCCAACACGTCGTTGATGGAATCGCCGACCATCACCGCCGCCGACGGCAGCGCGCCTAGCCGGTCGAGGACGGCGGTGACGTGGCGGGGATCGGGTTTGATCGCCGGCACGTCGTCGCCGCCGACCACCACGTCGAAATAGTGCGACAGTTCCAGTACCCGCAGCACGTCGTGGGTGGCCTTGGTCGGCTTGTTGGTGCACACGCCGAGCTTGATGTCGCGGGCCTTGAGCTCGGCCAGCGTCTCGCGCACGCCCTCCCAGGGGCGGGTCAGCACGGTGGAATGCGGTTCGTAATGGTCGAGGAAGTTGCGCAGGAACGGGGCGACGTCGGGGCCGGGCAGGCCGCCGCGGGCGTCGAAGGCGCGGGTGACCAGGGTGGCGGCGCCGTCGCCGATCATCGGCTTGATCTCGTCGGGGGCCAGCCCGTCGCGCCCGGCATCGGCCAGCATCCGGTTCACCGCCACCGCGAGGTCGGGAAGGCTGTCGATCAGGGTGCCGTCCAGATCGAATACGACGGCGCGAGGGTGGGCAGCGCGAAGGCGGGTGGACATCTGGCTGACTTTCCGGCGGTTGCGGCGGGGGGCATCATGCCTGGGCCGGCGGCCGCTGAACAGCCGCGCGGGCGGGCGGTGCCGGGCCGCCCCGGACAGGGAGGACCTGTAACCTTCGGCAACAAAGATTGACTTGGACCCTCCCCCCGTTTGTGGCACCTTCCGGCCGCTACCGCAACAGATTGGGTATCATCGTCGTCCCATGTCCAACCGCAAGCTGGCCGTCATCGTTCTCGCCGCAGGCATGGGCACCCGCATGAAGTCGGAGTTGCCCAAGGTCATGCATCCGCTCGCCGGCCGTCCGATGGTCTGCCATCTCATGGACACGGTCGCCGGCCTCGCCCCCGAGAAGGTGGTCGTGGTGATCGGCCCGGGCATGGACCAGGTGGCCAAGGCGGTGGCCCCCGCCGCGACGGTGGTGCAGCAGGAGCGGCTGGGCACCGGGCACGCGGTGGCGCAGGCGCGCCAGGCCCTTGGCGATTTCGACGGCGATGTCCTGGTTCTGTACGGCGACACGCCGCTGATCACCCGCGACACGCTCGAGCGCATGCTGGCCGAGGCCCAGGGCCCGAAGGAGCCGGCGGTGGTGGTGCTGGGCTTCAAGCCCGTCGATCCCGGCCATTACGGCCGCCTGGTGGTGGGCGCCGAGGGCCTCAAGGCCATCATCGAATGGAAGGATGCCACCCCCGAGCAGCGCGGCAATCCGCTGTGCAATTCGGGCGTGATGGCGATCGCCGGGTCGCGGCTGTGGGGACTGGTCGATCGGCTCGACAACAACAATGCCAAGGGCGAGTACTACCTCACCGACGTGGTGGCGCTGGCCCGCGCCGACGGCGCCAACTGCGCCTTCGTGCTGGGCGACGAGGAGGAGCTTCTGGGCGTCAACTCGCGCGCCGAGCTGGCCATCGCCGAGGCCATCGTCCAGTCCTGCCTGCGCGCCCGCGCCATGGACGGCGGCGCCACCCTGATCGATCCCGCCACCGTCACCTTTTCCTGGGACACCAGGCTCGGCCGCGACGTGGTGGTGTGGCCGCACGTGGTCTTCGCTCCCGGCGTCACCGTCGGCGACCGCGTCAACATCAAGGGCTTCTGCCATTTCGAGCAGTGCTCCATCGCCGACGGCGCCGAACTCGGCCCCTATGCCCGCCTGCGCCCCGGCGCCGAGATCGGCGAGGGCGCCCACATCGGCAATTTCTGCGAGGTCAAGAAGGCCACCGTCGAGGCCGGCGCCAAGGTCAACCACCTGACCTACATCGGCGACGCCCGCGTCGGGGCCGGCGCCAACGTCGGCGCCGGGACCATCACCTGCAATTACGACGGCTTCAACAAATCCTTCACCGACATCGGCGAAGGTGCCTTCATCGGCTCGAACACCTCGCTGGTGGCGCCGGTCAAGGTCGGCGACCGCGCCATCGTGGGCGCCGGCTCGGTGGTTACCAAGGACGTCAGCGCCGGCGCCCTGGCGGTGGCCCGTGGGCCGCAGATGGAGCTGGCCGGCTGGGCCGACCGCTTCCGCGAGCGCAAGCTCGCCGCCAAGGCGGACAAGAAGTAGTCTTCGTAGCGACGCGCGAACCACGGTAGGAGCGGGATCATGTGCGGCATTGTCGGCATCATCGGCAAGGGCGAGGTCGCGCCCCTCCTGGTCGAAGGCCTGCGGCGGCTGGAATATCGCGGCTACGATTCCGCCGGCATCGCCACCCTGGTCGACGGGCGCATCGAACGCCGCCGCGCCGAGGGCAAGCTCGCCAACCTGGAGAAGCTGCTGGTCGACCGCCCGGTCTCGGGCTGCATCGGCATCGGCCACACCCGCTGGGCCACCCACGGCGTCCCCACCGAGCGCAACGCCCATCCCCACGCCAACGGCCACGTGGCGGTGGTCCACAACGGCATCATCGAGAACTTCGTCGAGCTCAAGGCCGAACTGACCGCCGAGGGCCATCGCTTCGAGAGCGACACCGACACCGAGGCGGTGGTCCACCTCATCACCCATTACCTGAAAGCCGGCCTCGACCCGGTCGCCGCCACGGCGGCGGCACTCAAGCGGCTGCAGGGCGCCTTCGCGCTCGGCATCATCTTCGCCGACCATCCCGACCTGATGATCGCCGCCCGCCAGGGCAGCCCGCTGGCCATCGGCTACGGCGATGGCGAGATGTACCTGGGCTCGGACGCGCTGGCGCTGGCGCCCTTGACCCAGAAGATCAGCTACCTCGCCGACGGCGACTGGGCGGTGGTGACGGCGAACGGGGTGACCATCCGCGACCGCGACGACCGCCTCGTCAACCGCGAGGTCCGCCAGACCATGCTGTCGGGCGCCCTGATCGGCAAGGGCCAGCACCGCCACTTCATGCTCAAGGAGATCTACGAGCAGCCGCACGTGCTGGGCGACACGCTGGGCACCATGCTCAATCCCTCCAAGGGCACCATCACCCTGCCCGAACTGCCGTTTGACCTCGCCGCCATCTCGGCGGTCAGCATCGTCGCCTGCGGCACCTCGTACTACGCCGGCATGGTGGCCAAGTACTGGATCGAGCGCCTGGCCCGGGTGCCGGTGCAGATCGAGATCGCCTCGGAATTCCGCTACCGCCAGCCGACCATGCCGGACGGCGGGCTCGCCATCTTCATCTCGCAGTCGGGCGAGACCGCCGACACCCTGGCGGCGCTGCGCTACTGCCGCGACGCCGGCCAGCACACCCTGTCGCTGGTCAACGTGCCGGAAAGCACCATCGCCCGCGAATCGGAGTTCTGCCTGCAGACCCTGGCCGGTCCCGAGATCGGCGTGGCCTCGACCAAGGCCTTCACCACCCAGCTGGTGGTGCTGGCCTGCCTGTCCATCGCCCTGGCGCGCGCCAAGGGCCGCATCGACCAGGCGACCGAAACCCGCCTGGCCCAGGCCATGGTGGAGATTCCCGCCCGCGTCGCCGAGGTGCTGCGCCACGACGACGAGCTGCGCGACATCGCCGACAGCGTCGCCCAGGCCACCGACGCCATCTACCTGGGCCGCGGCACCTCGTACCCCATCGCCATGGAAGGCGCGCTCAAGCTCAAGGAGGTCAGCTACATCCACGCCGAGGGCTACGCCGCCGGCGAGCTCAAGCACGGCCCCATCGCGCTCATCGACGACAGCGTGCCGGTGATTGTGGTGTGCCCGACCGACGAGCTCTACGAGAAGACCGCCTCCAACGTGCAGGAGGTGGTGGCCCGGGGCGGCCGGGTGGTGTTCCTGTCCGATGCCGAGGGCGTGGCCCGACTCTCCGCCCATCCCATGGCCAAGGTGACCCTGCCGGCCTGCGACCCCTTCGTCGCCCCCATCCTCTACGCCATTCCGGTCCAGCTGCTGGCCTACCACGTCGCCGTCGCCAAGGGCACCGACGTCGACCAGCCGCGCAACCTGGCGAAGTCGGTGACGGTGGAGTAGGGCCCTAGGCCACCGCCGGGGTCGGCTTCATCCTCAGCGCGATGCCGAGGCCGGCCAGCGAGCCGATCAGCCCGAGCAGGTAGACCGCCTGGAGGGAGTAGGAATCGGCGACCAGGCCGGCGAGGGGAATGGCCAGCCCGAAGGCCAGATCAAAGAAGGCGAGATAGCCGGCCATGGCCGAGCCGCGATTCTGCTGCGGCACGCGGCGGACGGCCTCGACGCCGAACGACGGCACCACCAGGGAGAAGCCGGCCCCGCTGAGGACGACGCCCAGCAGGGCGCCGTACTCGTCCCGGCCGAAGTACAGCAGGGACTGGCCCGCCGCCTCGACCGCCAGCGACCACAGGGCGATCCTCACCCCGCCGTGCTTGTCGGGCAATCCGCCCAGGAAGACCCGGGCCGCGACATAGGCGGCGCCGAAGCCGAACACCGCGAAGAAGCTCGAACTCCACCCGTTGCGCTGAAAGAACAGGGTGGCGAAGCCCAGAATCATGCCGTAGCCCACGCTGGCCGACAACAGGCCGAGGCCCGGCTCGGCCACGAAGCCCAGGGTTTGGTGGAAGGGGGCGCGTTCGGCGCCGGACGGATCGTAGCCCGGCATGGCGGCGACGATGGCGGCGCCGCCGCAGGCCAGCAGGATCGAGGCCCATGCCACCGCCTCGAAGCCGCCGAAGCCGCTGAGCAGGCCGGCCAACGGCGCGCCGATGGCGATGCCCCCGTACATGGCGTTGCCGTTCCAGGACATGACCATGCCGGCATGGGCGGCGCCCACATGCCGGATCGCCCAGGCCAGGGCGCCGGTCACGATGTAGCTCTCGGCGATGCCGAGGATCACCCGGGCCGCGACCAGAAGGCCCAGCTTGGCGGGGATGGCCCCCGCCTCGGCCGAGCACAGGTAACCGACGCCGCACAGCAGGAACAGCAGCATGCCCCGCCACAGGGCGACCTTGGGACCGAAGCGGTCGGCCGCGCGGCCGGCCGCGGGGCGGGCGAGCAGCATGGCCGCGTATTGGGAGGCGACGATCGACCCCACCACCAGCGTGCTGCACCCCAAGTGGACGTCCAGGTAGATGGGGATGATGCTGATGGTGGCGCCGATCCCGGCAAAGCAGAGGAAGACCGCCCATACCGCCGGGGCGATGCGCGCCAGCACCGAGCCGGTCACGCCGTCCGCCATTCCAGATGCTCTCGCTCCAGCACCGCGACGGCGCTGCGGACCTCGTTCCATTCCAGGTCGTTGAGGAAGGCGCACTCGCCGATGGCCGTGGGGATGGGGATCAGCTGCTTGCCGTCCCGGTGCATCACCCGCTCCTGGACGCCGTTCCAGAACAGGTCCGGGGTGATGTTGGGGCTCCACATCGGCAGGCCCAGCGAGCGATAGAGGCCGACGATGCGGTAGTACTCGCGTTGGGGCAGGATCCCGCGTTGGAGCGACAGGAACGAAGAGAACAGCACGTCGATGGCCACCGCCTCGCCGTGCATGATCTCGTAGCCCGAGGCGGATTCGATGGCGAGGCTGAAGGTGTGGCCGAAGTCGACCTTGCGCTGCAGGTCGGTCTCGTAAAGGTTGGGCGACAGCTCGTGGACCATGCCCTGGATGGATTTGTCGAGGATGACCTGGCCCAGCGCATCCTGGAACTTGAGCGCGTAGAGCGTCGATTTGGCCTGCTCCAGGTCGTGGAACAGGCTGGCGTCGGTGATGACGGCGAGCTTGACGATCTCGCCGACGCCGTTGGCCAGGTTGCGCCGGTCCAGCGTCTTGAGGAACGACTTGTCGAGGATGACCCCGGCGGGGATCTCGAAACTCCCCATGCGGTTCTTGAACGGGCCGAAATTCACCCCGGTCTTGATGCCGACCGAGGCGTCGACATAGCCCATCAGGGTCGTCGGGACCTTGATGTGGGGGACGCCGCGGCGGTAGGTGCTGGCGACGAAGCCGGCCAGGTCGGTCACCACGCCGCCGCCGATGGCGATCAGGGGCTCGCTGCGCCGCCGGACGTCGTAGTCGCAGAGGTCGGAGAACAGCGAGATGTAGCTGGTTTCGGACTTCTGCTTGTCGCCCGAATCGATCAGGGCAATCTTGGCATCCACCCCACGCTGGGCGAAATAGTTGCCGATCTCGGTCTTGTAGAGCCGGTAGACATTGGCGTCGACCACGACGAAGCGGCGCGTGCCGGGCTCGGTGTCGCCGCCCATCAGCAGTGCATCGTTGTCGGGATCGAAGATCCGCTGGGTCTTCTTGATCGAGTAGGAGTAGGGCTTGTCGCCTTTCACGATGATCATGGCGGTCAACCTCAGTTGATGGAGTGGGCCAGGCCGGGAAGGGCCGAGCGTGCGAGGGTCTTGGCGCCGGCGAGGTCGTGGGTCCTAGCCATCCCGCACAGCGCCTCGGTGCGGTAGGGGACCTCGTCCAGTTCCAGGATCCGCTCCAGGGCGGTGACGACGGCGCGGATCATGAATGCCCGGTCCAGCGGGGAGGCGGTGGTGAGGTAAAGGCCGGTCTGGCAGCCCATCGGCCCGACGCCGAGGAACCCCGGCACCAATCCCGGCAGCAGGAACAAGAGGCAGTGCTCCAGGCTGTGCAGCACCTCGGCGGCCAGCGGTTCGCTGTTGGGCTGAGCCAGGCGCAGGTCGTAAAGGACCGCGACGCCGCCCTCGGGCCCCATCTGGGCGTCGGCGGCGCGCAGGTAGGGGGCGGTCACCGTGCGGTGGTCGATATGGCCGAAGCGGGACGGATCCCAACCGGAATGCCCGAGCACGTGCGACAGGATGAACTTGGCCGAGCGCGGAGCGATGTCGCGCCACAGGGGGGCGTGGTTGTAGAGCTCGACGGTGCAATAACCGGTGTAGCCTCCGCGGATCAGGGCGGAAATGGTCCCGGCGTAGTCGATGTTCCCGTTGCCGAACAGGTCGTGGTAATGGACCTTGCCGTTCACGGTGTTGCAGACCGTGTCGGCGATCACCCCGGGTTGGCGTCCGTTGCCGAGGCGGAGGCTGGCGATCGCGTCATAGGCGCGCAGCACCCGCTCGTACTCGACGCCCGACACCGAATCCAGATAGGCGAGGATCTCGTGCTTGAGATCCGAGGTTTCGTTCTGCCGGATGTGCGTCCTGTCGATGATCAGGGTTTCCGGTCCCGCGGACAAACCCGCGGCTTTCGCCCTGGCGCCTTCGCCGGCGATGAAGAGCTTGCGGCTGCCGTCGATGAACAGATAGACCCCGGATTCGTCGATGTCGTAGAGGGTCGCCGGGTCTTCGCTCGCCGGGCGCGCCAGGAGGCCGACCACCTCGGCGGTCCTGGCGGTCGCGAACTTGAGGTTGAACCCTTCGCGGATGTCCGCCATGTGGACGTATCGGGCTTCCCGTGCGGCCGTCTCGATGGCGTGGAGGTAGTCTTCCTCGGTGCAGAACACATGGCCGATGTCCATGTGCAGGCCGAACCGGGGATCAGCGACCAGCGCGATCAGTTCCCGCGCATCGGCCAGGGTCTCGATGAACATGCCCGGCTCGGGCTCGAGCACCAGATTGACGTCGCCGCGGATGAGTCCGAGCAGGCCAGTGATCTCGCCGGCCAGGATCCGCAGGATGTCGGCGCGGGCCATTCCCCGATGCTCATCGCGGAGGTAGCCGCTTTGGAAGGACACCAGCGGGATGCCGATCTTCTCCGCCAGCACGATGCCCAGGCGGATCAGGTCGGCCCGAAGCGCCCGGTTGCGCTCGCTGACATTGATCAGCGACGGCTCGTGCGGAACGTCCGACAGGAACTTGGTGGTCGCCGTGGAGATGCAGGCCGGCTTGATGCCCGCGTTGGAGAAGTAGTCGCGCAGTTCCCTCGCGCGGTCTTCGGTGACCGCATGCGGATCGAACTGGCCGCGCTGGAATGACAACTCGACGCCAGAGAAGCCGTATCGCAAGAGGTCGTCGCAAACCTCCTCGACGGGAAGCAGGTTGGCGCTGTTTAAGCTGTAACTGAGTTTGAACATGATGATCGCCCCTCACTCACACGCTCGAATGGCCTGCCCCGGCAGGGAAGACGATCGGAGGTAGTAACGTGGGGGATATATCTCGCGTCCGGTGCGGGAGCGCAAGCTATACGCACGTGATACGTATGTTACAATCGTAAAAATGGTAGAAAGCGAAGGGAGCTTCGGCCCGGCCGTTAGATCGGCCCCGGGTGATCGGGGAAAACCCGGCTTACAGTGAGGGGGGAGCGCTACTCGTGCCCCCACGCCGCCGTGGCGATGCTGCTGCCGAGGTCGGCCTCGACCAGTCGCCGGCGCACTCCCAGCAGCTTGTCGATCAGGGCCGGCTCGGCGCGGCCGTAGGCCTCGGGATCGGGCTTGCGGTCGACCACCACCCCCAAGAGCTCGGTGATTGCGTTGCCGATGGAATTCTGGCTGATGGTGACGATCAGCTTGCCGGTGTCGTTGCGGTAGATGAGCTGCTTGAAGGCCGGCTGCCAGCGGATGGCGTTGGCGTAACGGGCATCGGTGATGCAGCGGTCGCGCACCATCTTGGCGGTCTTGAGGAAGTCGTTGTCGTGCAGCAGGCGCCGCTCGACCAGTTCGGGGAAGTAGATGCCGGGCGGCAGCGGCGAGTTGCGCGTCGACACCTGGCCGAAGAAGGTGCGGTAGAAATCGAGGAACCCCATCAGGATCGTGTCGTATTCGCGCCAGAAGCGGATGTCCTTCAGCGCGGCGACGCCGCCGGTCACCTCCCAGCTCGGCAAGCCCTGGGGGTAGCCGGTCAGGGCGATGCGGCAGGATCCCGCCTGGCAGGGGCGCAGGACCTCGAGGTCGAGTTCGTCGAAGAAGGCGCGGTACACGTCGCGCATGTGCGCCTGGAACAGCGAATGCTGGCCGCCGTCGGTGAGGTTGGGGTTGTCGGGGTCGGCCAGCGGCGCCTCGGCCAGCTCGGCCTTGTCGAAGGTGATGAAGTGGTTGTGCAGCATGCGGATGCTGGGCACGCCCGGCGAGGTCAGCGGCCAGGTGGCGTCCAGGCTGGCCTCACCCATCAGCACCAGGTGGCGGTCGGGCTCGGGAAACAGCTCCAGCATGGTGGCGAAGATGATCTGGTTCATCCGGTTCCACACCGCGCGGACGTGCTCGGGAACCTGGGTGCGGCGGACGGGGCGGCCCAGCGGGTCGAGGATGCTGTTCGAGGTGTCGTAGATGATCGAGGTGTCGAACAGATTGCTGTGCCCCAGCGCCTTGCGATAGAGCAGCAGCCCTTCGGGATTGCGCAGCAGCCCGTTGTTGTGGGCCAAGTCGTTTAGGTTTTCCGGGCTGTTGAAGAATTCGTTGGGCTTCATGCCCTCGGGCACCGCCAGCGGGATGGGGCGGAAGGGGGTGACGATCTGACGCGGTCCTGACGACATGGCGGCCTCCCTTGGTCCGCCTTGTATATTATAAACATATGATTAAATGGATTTGACTCTCGGCAATTGCTTTCCCATCGGTCAGCGCCTTGGAAAGGTGGCGGCGAGGGTTGCGGCTATGGCGGGGTCGAGACCGGGAAAAAGTCGCGGCAGATGGTGCTCGGCGATGTCAGTGAAGCTGGCGCCGCTGCCCCGGGCCTCCCTCAGTCTGGCAAAGGCTAGATCTTCGTTGCCTGCAACCTCAACCAGCCGGGTCACCAGATCGCGGGCTTGCGCATAGTCAGGCGTAAGCGGGAAGTCGCGTTCAGCCTGTTCGCGAGGAAGATGGCTTTTAAGAAAGCGATCTTGGAAGAAGGTCGCCAGCCCCTCCTCGAGAAAGGTTGCCGAGATCACAGGGGAAAGGAGGTGGACGGCCTCATGGGCCAGTTGCCAGCATCCGAGGACGGCGTCGTCTGCTGCGGTTGGCTGCAACTGGATCACGACATAACCTCGTTCGCGGTTTGGATACCATACTGCCGGGCCGCTCGCGGCGAACTCAATTCCAAGCAGGGTCCAACTGCGGTCGCGCGGCCCGAACAGGGCCTCGGCGTGCTCAAGGGCTTGGCCGAGCCGGGTCGTCAAGGTCCATGTGTATCCACGCTCCCAGCTCTCCGCAAACGAAGTGCTTCTGTTCACCAGGTCGCCAAGATCGCTCATGACTTCAATCTCCCTGTGAGAAAACCTTTAATGGTTGTATTATGGATCGGTCGTCACGCCAAGGGATGTATGGGGGCTCATGACACACGACAGACTGTTCGAAATCCTCGAACAAGCGGGTGTACGGGCAGAAGTCCCCACCCCTGCGGCGTCTTCGACCTTTTCGGTGCGGATTGAAGGCGGCGATGCAGATCTTCCGCCCGACGACGTCGGAGATGTGCTTGAGGTCGCCGGGTTGGCCCTGGGGATCGTCTATTTGAATGCGGCAGGCAAGGAAACGCGCCGCCGTATCACCGTTCGATCGGTCTCGAGCCGCGGCGAGGTGCAGCAACTGTATGCATATTGCCATGAACGTGAGGCTTTGCGGCAATTCAGGGTCGACCGAATCAAGGAACTGCTGGTTCTCGCCACCGGCGAGGTCATCGAAGACCCCAAGGCCTTCTTCGACGGGCTGTCCGGACGGGATCCCACCGCCGAAGCACTTTCTGGTGTGCGCCATGCCCTGCAAATCCTCACTTTCCTCGCCCGCTGCGATGGTCATTTCCATCCGGCCGAACTCAGTGAGATCATGGAGTTCGTGATCTTTTCGTCGCCCAATCCTTCAGCCGTTGATGAGGCTCGCGTAAGGACGTATGTGTCGGCCTTGTATCCCGATAAGGCCAGTTACTTTCGGTCGCTCCGAGCTGTGAGGTTTTCGGGGGCGGACCAGATGAAGCGGGTTGTCCGTGCCATCAAGCTGGTACTGGATGCCGACGGTATCCTCGACGATGCAGAGTTCCAATGGGCGCTGGAAGGCCAGTCCGAACTGCCCTGCAATTGAGTTCGACCATGCGTGCTGCTTTCCTGAGTTTGGTGTCAGGCTTGTTCTTCGCTTTCACGGCCCTCGCCCAGCAGCCCGGCGTGCCCGGACGCTTCGACTACTACGTCCTGTCGCTGTCGTGGTCGCCGACCTGGTGCGCAACCGAGGGCGGGCGGCGTGATGGGGAGCAGTGCGGCGGAGCGCGCCACTACGGCTTCGTGGTGCACGGACTGTGGCCGCAATACGCCGGCGGCGGCTATCCCGCCGAATGCGGGGTGCCGGCGCCGCTGCCTCCCAAGCTGGTCGAGGACATGCTGCCGCTGATGCCCAGCCGCAAGCTGATCGAGCACGAATGGAAGCGCCACGGCAGCTGTGGCGGCCTGCCTCCCACCGAGTACTTCGCCGAGACGCGCCGCGCCCGCGCCAAGGTGCAGGTGCCGGCCGCCCTGGCGGCGCCCGAGCGGACGCTGACCCTGTCGGTGGAGGAGATCGAGCGGCAGTTCATTGCCGCCAATCCCGGCCTGACCGCCGATGCCGTCTCGGTGGTGTGCCGCCGGCGCGAGGTCGCCGAGGTGCGCATCTGCCTGGGGCGCGACCTGGGGTTCCGCCCCTGCGCCCGCGACGTCCGCGACCGCTGCGGTCCCTCCGCCGTTCTTCCCGCCTTGCGGTAGAAAATACCTCCTTTTCGCCTTAGTTCCGCCCCGATTGGGTAAGACCGTTGCTCAACCGCGATGGGAGAGGGGGATTCGTCATGCGCTTGGTAATAGTGGGGGCTCTGGTCGCCGGTTTGTCGGCAGCCTTGGCCGGATGCGAAACACCGCCGGAAGCGACGGCGACGAGGTCAGGGGTTGCGGCCGCCGCCCCGGCGCCAGCCGCCCGCATGAAGATGTCGGCGGGGCAGTCGATGGCCGCACCTGCGCCGATGGTGGCGCCGATGGTGGTGGCACCGCCGGGCGGCGCCCGCTTCCCGCAGGCCGAGGCCAATCCCTGGCAGGTGACCGAGGAGCATCCGGTCTCGACCTTCTCGCTCGACGTGGACACCGCCTCCTACGCCTTCGTCCGCCGTCAGCTGCGTGAGGGGCGCAAGCCGCCGCAGGACGCGGTCCGGGTCGAAGAGATGGTCAACTACTTTCCCTACGACTATCCCAAGCCGGCCCGCGCCGACACGCCGTTCCGGCCCACGGTCACCGTGATGCCGTCGCCCTGGACCGTGGGGAACCAGTTGGTCCATATCGGCATCAAGGGTTACGACATCCAGCGCGAAAGCCGGCCCCGCGCCAATCTCACCTTCCTGATCGACGTTTCGGGATCGATGGCGCCGTCCGACCGGCTGCCGTTGATCCAGCAATCGCTGCACCAGCTGGGCGATGGCCTGCGCCCCGACGACACCGTCGCCATCGTCACCTATGCCGGGCGTGCGGGGGTGGCGCTGGAACCGACCAAGGGCGCCGAGGTCGGCAAGATCATGGCGGCGGTCGATCATCTGTCGGCCGGCGGCAGCACCGCGGGAGCGGAGGGGATCCGCACCGCCTACGAACTGGCCGAACGCATGTTCGACCGCGAGGCGGTCAACCGGGTTGTGCTGGCCACCGACGGCGACTTCAACGTCGGCGTGGTCGATCCCAAGCAGCTCGAACGCATGATCGCCGAGAAGCGCAAGAGCGGGATCTACCTCACCATCCTCGGCGTCGGTCAGGACAACCTGAACGACGCGCTGATGCAGCGGCTGGCTCAGGCGGGCAATGGGCAGGCCGCCTACCTCGACAGCCTGCTCGAGGCCCGCAAGGTTTGGGTTGAGGAATTGGGCTCGACCATGTTCCCCATCGCCGACGACGTGAAGATCCAGGTCGAGTTCAATCCGGCCAAGGTCGCCGGGTACCGCCTGGTGGGGTACGAGACCCGCATGCTCAAGCGGCAGGACTTCAACGACGACAAGGTGGACGCCGGCGAGATCGGCAGCGGCCACACCGTCACCGCCATCTACGAGGTGGTCCCCGCCGAGGGCGGCAAGCGTCTGGTCGAGCCGCTGCGTTACAAGCCCAGGGCGAAGCCCGTCGCCGCCCGGGCCGGCGAAGGGAGCGATGAGCTTGCCTTCCTGCGGATTCGCTACAAGAAGCCGGGCCAGGCCGACAGCAATCTGATTGAGCAGCCGATTCCGGCGACGGTGGCGCTGCCCGCGGTGGAGCGCGCGCCGGCCGACGTGCGCTTTTCCGTGGCCGTGGCCGGCTTCGCCCAACACCTCCGGGGCGACACTGCCGTCGCCGACTGGCCCCTCGATAAGGTCGCCGACATGGCCGAGGCGGCGCGCGGCACCGACCCCTTCGGCTGGCGCTCGGAGTTCGTCCAGCTGGTGCGCGCCGCCAAGGGTCTGACGCGCTGAGGCGCACGCGGGGAGGCGGTCCCTCCGGGGGCCGCCCCCCACCGGCAATGACAATCCCCCTCGCCTCCGCTATCCATTGGCTATTGCTTTGGATTGGGGGAGGGGACATGCGTACGTTCGCGATGGTGGCCGGCGCGATGATGGCCGGTCTCGGGGGAGCGCTGCTGCTCCCTAGCCCGGTGGCGGCGGCCTCGGTGGAACAATTGCTGGCGGCCGGGATCGGCCTTGCCGATCTGCGCGCCGCCGGGTTCGCGGGCGAATGGTCGTCGTC
This sequence comes from Solirubrobacterales bacterium, assembly GCA_050260775.1. Lineage (GTDB taxonomy): Bacteria > Pseudomonadota > Alphaproteobacteria > Rhodospirillales > Magnetospirillaceae > CALABS01. The sequence goes on from JBLNCP010000019.1 coordinate 110,594, forward strand.
GCTGCCCTATGTGGGCGCGGAAGGCGTCGGACCGGGGATCGGCCGCGCCAAGGCGCTGGTGATCGCCGACCTGTTCTCGTGGGATGCGCCCCGCCACGACCTCGAAGGCACCATCGGCGAGTACGCCGATGCCGAGACCGCCGCCGCGGCCATGGCCGAGATGGCCGAGGAGGACGTCGGCACGCTCGGCGCGATGATCGCCGAAGGCGGGGTCGGCGAGCAGGCGCGCCTTCATCGTCTCGACGGCGAGGGCAAGAGCGCCAGCCTGCGCTGGCAGGCCGGCCGTTTCCTCGCCCGCATCACCGCCGCCCATCCGGCGGCGGAAACCGACATTCCCGCCCTCTACCGGCTGGCCGATCAGGTGACCGCCCGTCTGGAGGCGCTCGACCGCGGAGAACTGCACGCAGCCCCGCTGCCCCCCCTGGCGGAGTCCCTGCCTAGCGGCGATGCCGCGGTCTCGGTGCTGGGGACCGTCGCGGGGATGCCCGAGTGGTGGGCGTGGGAGAGCAAGGAGGGCAAGGACGTCACCTCGCCCCGCCTGCGCGATCTGCTCAAGGAGGGGGTTGCCGACGGGCGTCCGGTGGGACGGCAGTACCTGGTGCCCGGCGTGCCGGGCCACTACGCCACCGTCACCGTCATGCCCTTCGTCACAGCCGACGCGGCGGCCCGCTATGTCGCCGCCGGCGTGCCGGCGGGAGTTGCGACCGCTCCCGGCCGCTTCGACGTGCGGGCGCCCCGGCCGGCCGAGAACATCCGGCCCTGGCGGGCCGACGTGGCCTCAGGCCGCTTCGTCATCGAGGTCGATTGTCGCTCCGACGTGGGCGACGTGTCCCCCGCCTGCGAGGGCGTGGCCCGCCGGCTGGCGGAACGCACCCTCGCCAACCTGAGATAGCCCTTCGCGCAGGCGCCGGGGGGGATGACGCTGCCCTAAGGGGGCGCCATCTCCTTGGCCATGCACCTGCTTGCCGAGCTCTTCGCCGCCCTGCCGGGGGTGGCCCGGGTGACGCTGCTGTTGAGCCTGGTGGCTGCCGCCGGATTGGCGCTGGGGCAGATCAAGGTGCGCGGCGTCGGGCTCGGTATCGGCGGGGTGCTGTTCGCCGGCATCGCCGGCGGCCATCTGGCGCAGGTGCTGGGGGTGAAGTTCAATCAGGAGATGATGGACTTCATCCGCGACTTCGGGCTGATCCTCTTCGTCTACACCATCGGCATCCAGGTCGGGCCCGGCTTCTTCGCCGCGCTCCGCCGCAGCGGCTTGGCCCTCAACGGCTTGGCGCTGGTGATGGTCGGCCTGTCAATCGCGGTTGCGGCGGCTCTGCCCCTGGTCTTCGGGGTGCCGCTGGTGGCGGCGCTGGGCGTGTTCTCGGGCGCGGTCACCAACGCCCCGGCCCTGGCCGCGGCGCAGCAGGTGCTGCGCGAGGTGGGAGCCGATACCTCGGCCCTGGTGATCCCGGGCATGGCCTTCGCCGTCACCTATCCCTTCGGCATCGCCGGCAACCTGCTGGCGATGTCGGTGGTGCGCATGGCCTTCCGCATCGATCCCAAGGCCGAGATCGCCGCCTTCGAGGCGCGTCGCCGCGCCGAGGCGCAGGCGCTGGAGGCCATTGACCTCGCCATCCGCAACCCCAGCGTCGACGGCGTCCGCCTGGGCGACCTCACCGCGTTGCGCGCGGTGGGAGTGGTGGTGTCGCGCATGATGCGGGACGGTCGCCTCGACGTGCCGCGCGACGATGTGGTTCTGAGGGTTGGCGATGTCCTCCACGTGGTCGGGCCGCGGCCAGCGCTGGAACAGGCGCGCATCGTCCTCGGGGGCGAACTCGCCAACGTGTCGCTGACCACCAAGGGCACCGACATCCGGTGGGAACGCATCGTCGTCACCGAAAATGCGGCGCTCGGCAAATCACTGGCCGAACTCAATCTGCGCGAGGCACTGGGCGTGGTGGTGAGTCGCGTCACCCGTGCCGGCATCGAACTGGTGCCGACGCAGGCCCTGAAGCTGCAGTTCGGCGACATCCTGACGGTGATCGGCCGCCCCGACGCCATCACCGGGGCGGCGGGGCTGCTGGGCAATTCCCAGCATCGCCTTCAGCACGTCGAGTTCGTCCCGGTGTTCCTGGGGATCGCGCTGGGGGCCATCCTGGGCTCGATCCCCATCTTCCTGCCGGCGATGCCGGCGCCGCTCCGCCTCGGCATGGCCGGCGGTCCGCTGATCGTGGCGCTGGCCTTGTCGCGCATCGGCAACATCGGCCCGCTGGTCTGGTTCATGCCGCCCGCCGCCAACCTGGCGCTGCGCGAGATCGGGATCGTGCTGTTCCTGGCGGTGCTGGGCGTGGGGTCGGGCGGGCGCTTCGTCGAGACGCTGGCCTCCGGCGCCGGCCTGCCCTGGGTCGGCTACGGGGTGCTGGTCACCCTGATCCCGCTGGTGGTCACCGGCATCCTTGGGCGCGCCGTGTTAAAGCTGAACCTGCTGACCCTGTGCGGCGTGCTGGCCGGGGCGCAGACCAATCCTCCCGGCCTGTCCTACGCCAACAGCCTGGGCAGCTCCGAGGCGCCGGCCCTGGCCTATGCCACAGTCTACCCCCTGGCCATGTGCCTGCGCATCCTGGCGCCGCAGGTGCTCGTCCTGTTGCTGTGGTGACCTCCCGCAGGCTTCCGACCCGTTTTCTCTTGCCTTTCCTTTGCTGCGGTGCACCCTTTCCTTCGGACAGCAGGGGGATGGGTTCATGGGACTTCACGGCGTCGCCCAGGCGCTGCTGGTGCTGTGCGGCACCGCGGCGCTTGGCTTGCTTCTCGGCCAGGTGAAGGTGGCGGGAATCCGCCTCGGGGTGGGCGGCGCGCTGTTCGCCGGCCTCGCCATCGGCCATCTCGGCTTCACCATCGATGCGACCATGCAGCAGTTCGCCCGCGAGTTCGGGCTGGTGCTGTTCGTGTACGCCATCGGGGTATCGGTCGGCCCGGGCTTCTTTCAGGCCTTCCGTCGCGACGGCCTGGCCATGAACCTGATGGCGGTGTCGGTGGTGTTGCTGGGGACCCTGCTTGCGGTCGCCGTCCATCGCTTCGGCGGCATCGAGCTCCCCGCGGCGCTCGGGCTGCTGTCGGGCGCGGTCACCAATACCCCGTCGCTGGCCGCCGGCCAGCAGGTGCTGGGGCAGTTGGGCGTGCCCAATGCCGGCGCCGTCATGGGCCAGGCCTACGCGGTGGCCTATCCGTTCGGCATCGTCGGCATCCTGGCCAGCATGCTGCTGGTGCGGGCGGTGTTCCGCCAGGACCCGGTAAGGGCGGCCAAGCAGTTCGAGGCGGCGCGGCAGGCGGCCTGGGATGCGGTGGAGACGATGAATTTCGAAGTGCGCAACCCGGCGGTGTTCGGGTGCGCCCTGCGCGACCTCGAGGAGCTCAAGGAGATGGGCGTGGTGCTGTCGCGCGTGCTGCACGACGGCAGCCAGCACGTGGTCCATGCCGACGACGTCCTTGCCGAAGGCGACGTGGTCCTGGCGGTGGGCACCCGCGGCAAGCTCGACCGGCTGCGCCGCCTGCTCGGGCCGGTGGCCCAGGTCGATCTCAAGTCGATGGGATCGAAGGACGTCACCTGGGAGCGCATGCTGGTCACCCGCGCCGAGGTGCTGGGCAAGAGCCTGGGCGAGCTGGATTTCCGCGCCTCGCACGACGTCGTGGTCAGCCGCGTCAACCGCGGCGGCCATGAGCTGGTGCCCGACGCCCATCTCAGGCTCCAGTTCGGCGACATGCTGACCGTGGTTGGCGACCCCGCCGTCATGGCCGAGGTGGCGGCCATCGTCGGCAACCGCTCCAAGGCGCTGCAGGAAACCCAGATGGTGCCGATCTTCCTCGGCATCACGCTGGGCATCCTGGTCGGTTCGCTGCCCTTGGCGCTGCCCGGCCTGCCATCGGCGGTCCAACTGGGGCTGGCCGGCGGGCCGCTGCTGGCCGCCATTGCCCTGTCCCGCCTCGGCAACGTCCGGGGGCTGGTGTGGTTCATGCCGCCGCCGGCCAACCACCTGATGCGCGACCTGGGCATCGCCCTGTTCCTGGCGGCGGTGGGCGTCAAGTCGGGCGCCGGCTTCGTCGATACCCTGGTGCACGGCCAGGGCCTGCTGTGGATGGGGTGGGGCGTCGTGGTGACGCTCGTCCCGCTGCTGGCCGTCGCCGTGGTGGGGACCCTGGCGACCGGCATCAACTATCTCAGCCTGTGCGGCATCCTGGCCGGCAGCATGACCGACCCGCCGGCGCTCGCCTTCGCCCAGGGCATGACGTCCTCCGAGGCGCCGATCCTGTCTTACGCCACCGTCTACCCGGTGGTGATGGTGTTGCGCGTGGTGGCGCCGCAGGTCGCGGCCCTGCTGCTGTGGGGCTAGGCTCAGGTTCATACCCGATTTGACAGCAGGGCCAAGGAAAGCGAAGAATTTCCGATGATTTTTCGCCGGTCCGGCGGCCCTGCCGTCACCCTCCTGGTCTTACTAACCCTTGTCCTGTCGGCGTGCACCGGCGGAGCGGCGGGGCCACGGGCGAAGGACGGGGTCATCGACCTGACCGGCTGGGACTTCGCCTTTGCCGGTGCCGTCGACCTGAATGGTGAATGGGGATTCACCTGGGGGCGCGACCCCACGCCGGCCCTGGCGGGGCGGTCCGTCGATCTGATCCACCAGCCCGGGGCCTGGAACAAGCGCGGCCCTTGGGCCGGCGAGGGCCGAGCCGTGCTGGCGCTCAGCGTGCTGCTGCCGGCGCGCCGCCCGCCGCTGAGCCTGGCGGTCCCCGACATCAACAGCGCGTACCGCCTCTACGTCAACGGCGTGCAGGTCCAGATGGCCGGCCGACTCGGCGACGACGCCGCCACCGAGATCCCCATCTATCTCCGCTCGACGCTGCGCATGCCGGACGGGGTCCAGCGCCTGGACATCGTCGTCGAGGTCTCCAACCATCATCACTTCGAGGGCGGCATCGGGCGCCCCCTGCGCCTCGGCCCCGCCGAGGCCCTGGAGACCGCGGCCCGCGTGCAGCAATTCGTCTCGGTGGCGGCGGTGGGAGCGCTGTCGGCGGTGTTCCTGCTGCTGCTGGGCTTCTGGGCCGGGGGACGGCGGCGCGAGCGGGCGTTCCTGGTGTTTGCCGCCTTCACCGCCCTGTTCGTCGTGCGCACCTTCGCCTCGGGCCAGGTCTACGCCCTGCTCGACGACACCCTGCGCTCGGACCGCTGGTACCTGCTGCCCAGCTACCTGACCCTGTTCGGCTTCCCCGGCATCTACCTCGCGTTCCTGCGCGAGCTGTTTCCCGCCGAAGTCCCGCGCCGGCTGATGATCGCCGTGGCGACGCTGTCGGTGATGGGCATCCTGGCCACCCTGCTGTTCCCGCCGTCCCTCTACACCCACCTGCGCGACCCCTTCCAGTTCCTGGTCCTGGTCATGCCGGTGGTGGGCGCCGGCATCCTCAGCCTGGCGGTGTGGCACGGGCGGGTCGGGGCTAAGTGGATGCTGGCCGGCAGTCTCGCCTTCCTGGCGACGGTCGTGAACGATTCGCTCCACTATCAGCGCATCATCCACAGCATGGACTTGTCGTCGCTGGGGTTCGCGGCTTTCGCCGTGGCCTACGCCGCTGCCCTGGCCATGCGCCTGTTCACCTCCGAGCGCACCGCCTCGGAGCGCCTTGCCGCGCTCAACCGCGACCTGGAAGACAAGGTCGCGCGGCGCACCGCTTCGCTGGCCGAGGCCAAGGCGGCGGCCGAGCGTGCCAGCCAGGCCAAGTCCGAATTCCTCGCCGTCATGAGCCACGAGATCCGCACCCCCTTGCACGGGTGGGCGGGACTGACCGAACTGCTGGGACAGACGGAGCTGGACGAGCGCCAGCGCCAGTACGTGGTGTCGCTGCGCCAGACCGCCGAGCACCTCAACCGGCTGGTCGGCGACATCCTCGATCTGTCGCGCATCGAGGCGGGGCGGATGGAAATCTCGCCTCGTCCGTTTTCCCTTTCCGTTTTCGCCGCCGACCTAGCCGAACTGGGACGGACCGCCACTTTGGCCCGCGGCCTGTCCTTCGAGGTCGATCTGGCCCCCGGATTGCCGGAGGTGGTGGTCGGCGATGCCGACGCGGTGCGGCAGATCGTCTTCAATTACATGGACAACGCCGCCAAGTTCACCGACCGGGGCGGGGTTTGCCTGGCCATCGCGGCGACTGCCGACGGCTTCGTGCGGTTCGAGGTCGCCGATACCGGCTGCGGCATTCCAGGCGACCGGCTGGGCGACGTCTTCGATGAATTCACCCAGGTCGATTCGTCCAGCCGGCGCCGCCATGGTGGCTCGGGACTGGGGCTGGCCCTGTGCCGGCGCCTCGCCGAGGTCATGGGCGGCGGCGTGGGGGTGGAGAGCGAGCCCGGCCGGGGCAGCCGCTTCTGGGTCGATCTGCCGCTGGTCACCGCCGAGGCGCCGCCGCCCGCCGAAATTCCCGCCGCCGTCGGGCTGCCGGCCGGCACCAGGGTGCTGATCGCCGACGACGTCGCCCTGAACCGGCTGGTGCTGCGGGGATTCCTGCAATCCGCGGGGGTCGAGGTGACGGAGGCCGGCGAGGGGGCCGAGGCGGTCGCCCGGGCCGAGGCGGAGCGGTTCGACCTCATCCTGCTCGATCTCCGCATGCCGGGTATGGACGGCTTCCAGGCGTGCCGGGCCATGCGTGGCCGCGAGGCCCGGCTCGGGCTGACGCCCACGCCGATCGTCGCGCTGACCGCGGGGGCGTCGGCGGAGGACCGTCGTCAGGCCGAGGAGGCCGGCTTCACCCTTTTTCTCGCCAAGCCCATCGACCAGACGAGCCTCGTCACCGCCCTGGCCGGCCTGCTCGCCCGAGCCGGCGAATCGGCTGGGAGCGTGGAATCGAAGGCTCCGCCGCGCCCGAGCGTGCCGCCCGGACTCGAGCATCTGATGCCGATGTTCCTGGCCGAGATGGACAAGGATGCGGCCCGCCTGAACGAATTGGCCTCCGGTGACCGCAGGGAGCTGGCCGAATACGCCCATGCGGTGCGCGGCAAGTGCGCCATGTTCGGTGAGGAACTGCTGTTCGAACTGCTGACCAATCTCGAAGCAACCGCACCGGAGGGGGGCTCAGCGGAAATCGAAGCCCTGGTCGCCCGGATCACCGACCGTGCGCGACAGCTCCAGGCCCTCGAAGGGGAAACGGTCTAGGGGAAGCGCGGTCTCCCCGTCGTCGTCACCCTCGGGCTTGACCCCAGGGTCGATGCCTGCATCAAGCGCGGGCATGACGATGTGCGAGAATGCCGCCTACGTCGGCGCCACCGGCGCCCACAGCACGTCGTCGATCCGCTCGGCCTGGGTGAGCAGCATCACCAACCGGTCGAGGCCGAGGGCGATGCCGGCGCTGTCCGGCATCCCGGCCTGCAGGGCGTTCAGGAAATCCTCGTCGACGGGATAGCGCTCGCCGTAAAGCGCCTCCTTGAGGTCCATGTCGGCCTCGAAGCGCCGGCGCTGCTCCGCCGGGTCGGTCAGTTCGCCGAAGGCGTTGGCGAGTTCGACGCCGCAGCCGTAGGCCTCGAACCGTTCCGCCACCCGTGGATCGGCGGGGGAGGGGCGGGCGAGGGCGGCCATGGATACCGGGTACGAATGCAGGATCGTCGGCACTCCGAAGCCCAAATGGGGTTCGATCCGGTCCATCATGATCTTGAAGAAGACGTCGTCCCAGCGGTCGCTCTCGGACACCGAAATGCCCAGGCGCGCCGCTTCGCGCTTGATCAGGCGCTCGTCGGGCCGCCACGGGTCGGGGGCGGTGGCGAGCACGTCCATGTCGCAGTAGTCGAAGAAGGCCTCGGCCACCGACAGCCGCCGCCACGGACGGAAGGGGTCGGCGATGCGGCCGCCATGCACAAGGTGGGTGGCGCCGGCGGCCGTGGCGCAGTCGCGCACCAGCGCCTCGGTGTCGTCCATGAGATGTTCGATGCCGGCGCCGGCGCGGTACCACTCCAGCATGGTGAACTCGGGATGGTGGGTGTCCGAGCGCTCGGCGTTGCGGAACACCCGCGCCACTTGGTAGATGCGCTCCATCCCGGCCACCAGCAGCTTCTTCATGGTGAATTCCGGGCTGGTATGCAGGGTGAGCGGCGTGCCCGGCCCGCCCCATGGGTCATCGAAATGGGTGCGGAAGGCGCGCAGATGCGGCTCCAGGCCGGGTGAGACCTGCAGGCAGGGGGTCTCGACCTCCGAGAACCCCCGCGTGGCGAAGAACGCGCGGACCGCCGCGATCACCGCCATGCGTTTCTCCAGGGTCGCCCTGCGGCTTGCGAACACCTCGGGGCGCCACCACTCTTTGCCTGCGCTCATGCTTTTCCGTATGCTCCGACGCACATCATGTCGACCGATCCCATTCGCCGCCGCAAGACCCTCCGCACCGCCGCCGACCTGATCGCCGCCGGACTGGCGTCCGAGGGCGAGCGCGGGGAGTTGGCCCAGGTGGCCGAGCGCTTCGCCGTGGCGGTGAGCCCGGCGGTGGCCGACCTCATCGACCCGGCCGACCCGGCCGACCCGGTGGCGCGGCAGTACGTGCCGGCGCCCGAGGAACTGGCGGAGGCGGACAGCGACCGCCCCGACCCCATCGGCGACGAAGCCTACAGCCCGGTCAAGGGCATCGTCCACCGCTACCCCGACCGGGTGCTGCTGAAGCCGGTGATGGTGTGCCCGGTCTACTGCCGCTTCTGCTTCCGCCGCGAGGTGATCGGAGACGCCGACGGCACGCTGAGCGAGACGGAACTGGAGCGGGCCCTGGCCTATGTGGCCGGAGCCCCCGCCGTCCGCGAGGTGGTGGTCACCGGCGGCGACCCGTTCATGCTGCCGCCGCCCCGCCTGGCCGCCCTGGTGTCGCGAATCGCGCGCATCCCCCACATCGACGTGCTGCGCTTCCACACGCGCGTGCCGGTGGCCGACCCCGAGCGGGTGACTGCGGCGCTGGCCCAGGCGCTGAAGGCCGATCTCGCGGTGTGGGTGGCGGTGCACGTCAACCATCCACGGGAATTGTCGCCGCTGGCCCGCCGCGCCCTCGCCTGCCTCGCCGAGGCGGGGCTGCCCCTGCTGTCGCAGACCGTGCTGCTCAAGGGGGTCAACGACGACCCGCTGGTGCTGGAGGCCCTGTTCCGCGCCCTGGTGCGCAACCGGGTCAAGCCGTACTACCTGCATCATCCCGACCTGGCGCGCGGCACCGCCCACCTGCGTCCGACCATCGAGGAGGGGCGCGCCATCGTGAAGGCCCTGCGGGGAAGGCTGTCCGGCATCGCCCAGCCGACCTATGTGCTCGACATTCCCGGCGGCGCCGGCAAGGTGCCGATCGGCCCGGAATGGTGGGATGAGCAAACGCAGATGGTCGAAGACTGGCGCGGGGCGCGGCATCCCTATCCGCCGCGCTGACCCCGGGTTGCCATATTCCCGCCAACCTGCTAGCTTCCGCGCCAATTTCCCGACAGCCCTGGATTCCCTGTCCCATGAAGATCAACGCCAATCTCATCCGTCCCGGCAACGTCATCGAGCACAACGGCAAGCAGTGGGCGGTGCTGAAGATCCAGATCGTGCAGCCCGGCAAGGGCGGCGCCTTCATCACGGTCGAGATGCGCGACATCCGCACCGGCACCAAGACCAACGAGCGCTGGCGCACCGCCGACACGGTGGAGAAGTGCAATGTCGAGGAAAAGGAATGCTCGTTCCTGTTCGCCGAGGGTGCCTCGCTGACCTTCATGGACCAGGAGAATTTCGAGCAGTTCTCCGTGCCGACCGAACTGATCGGTGACTCCGCCGCCTTCCTGCAGGATGGCATGATCGTGTCCGTCGACTTCATCGAGGGCTCGCCGGTGTCGATCTCGCTGCCCGAGAAGGTGGTGATGACCGTCGCCGAGGCCGACCCGGTGGTGAAGGGCCAGACCGCGTCCTCGTCCTACAAGCCGGCCAAGCTGGAGAACGGCCTCAAGATCCTGGTGCCGCCGTTCATCGCCGAGGGCGAGAAGATCGTCGTCGCCACCGCCGACTGCACCTACGTCGAGCGCGCGAAGTAAGCTATTTTACTTTCGGGCCGCTCTCCCGGGTGGATACCCGGGGAGCGGCCTCGTTCATTTTTTGAAGGAGTTGCCGCCGTGATCGTCCGTTCCGCCATCCTGAACGTCATGATGGGCGCCGCCCGCAAGGCCGGGCGCGGCATGGTGCGCGACTTCGGCGAGGTCGAAAAGCTGCAGGTCTCCATGAAGGGCACCTCGGACTTCGTCTCGTCGGCCGACATCAAGGCCGAGAAGGTGCTGCGCCAGGAGCTCAAGAAGGCCCGCCCGGGCTTCGGCTTCCTGCTGGAGGAGGGCGGCGAGATCGCCGGCGATGACAAGAGCCACCGCTGGATCGTCGATCCCATCGACGGCACCACCAACTTCCTGCACGGCATCCCCCACTTCGCCGTCTCCATCGGCCTCGAGCGCGACGGCGAGCTGGTGGCCGGCGTGGTCTACGAGCCGATCTCGGATTCCATGTTCCACGGCGAGAAGGGGGCGGGCGCCTACCTCAACGACTGGCGCCTGCGCGTCTCGGCGCGCCGCAAGATGGAAGAGGCGGTGCTGACCACCGGCATTCCCCATCGCGGCCGCCCCGGCCAGGAGGTCTTCCTCAAGGAGCTGACCGCGGTGATGAAGAGCACGGCGGGCGTGCGCCGCTTCGGCTCCGCCGCCCTCGATCTCGCCTATGTGGCGGCCGGTCGCTGCGACGGCTATTGGGAAAGCGGCATCAAGCCGTGGGACATGGCGGCCGGCATCGTGCTGGTGCGCGAGGCGGGCGGCTACGTCACCGATTTCGAGGGCAAGGGCAACATGCTGGGCACCGGCGACGTGGTGGCGGCCAACGACCATCTGCAGCGGCCCTTGCTCAAGCTTCTGACTGACGCTCGGGGTTAACTCCTCAAAAATTCCGACAAAGTTTCGGCTTCCGACCGACAACTGGCCAGCCTGTGTCAAATAGCCACAGGCCGTGTCTTTTTCGGCATGCGAATGTTGTTCGCCGACTCGCCTTCAGTTAATCTTCCGGCCAATGTGAAACGTACCAGGGGCTCGGTCAGATGGTGAAGGCGACTTGGCGGGGCGCAGCGCTTGCCGCTTTGATGGCCTCGGTGGCTTTGCCGGCCGCCGCGCAGATGGTGATCGGCGGCGAATCCCGCCCTAGCGTCGAGGTCAATTACTCGGTGCTCGACCGTCTTGGTCCCGAGCCGACCCTTGCCGACCGGCTGAAGGGCCAGATGCCGCGTTCCGGCGCTCAGGTGGCGCCCGCCGGCCGCGCGGCGGCGTCGGGCCTCGCCTTCCATCCCTACAAGCCGGAAAAGGCGGTCCGCAAGCATTCCGAAGCCTCGCCCAGCCATCGGACCAAGTCGGCTGCCGCCAAGCCAGCCGCCGCCAAGGTGGTGCACGCCCCCAAGCCGGCCGCGGTGATCGAGGCCAAGGCCGAGGCGCCCAAGCCGGCGGCCGTGGCCCCCAAGGCCGAGAAGGCCCCCGCGGTTCCGCCCAAGGCCGAGGTTGCGGCGATGCCGGAGCCGGTCAAGCCGGCCGCTGGCCCGCAGGTGGCGCTGCCCGAAGTTGCCAAGCCGGCCCCGGTGGAGGTTGCGAAGGTCGAAGCGCCGAAGGCTGAACCCGCCAAGCCCGAGCCCACCAAGCCCGAGCCCACCAAGCCCGAGCCCGCTCCCGCCGCCGCCGCTCCGGCGCCGCAGCCGGTCGCCGCGGCTCCGATGCCGCTGGCCCCGACCGCCGCGCCCGCGCCGACGCCGGTGCAGGCTTCCCCGGCGGCCCTGACGCCGCCGTCCGTGGCGCCGGCCGCTCCCGCCCCGGCCGCTCCTGCCCCGGCCGCTCCTGCCCAGGTCGCGTCCCTGGCCGCGCCGGCGGCTCCCGCCGTCACCTCGCGCGGCGACACCATGTCGATCCTGTTCACCGGCGACAGCCCCAAGCTGCCGGACAGCGCCGCCGCCGACCTGCGCAAGCTCGCCGCGCGCATGGAAAAGGACGAGGCGCTGGCGCTCCAGCTCATGGCCTACGCCGACGGTGACGAAGCCAACGTCAGCAAGGCCCGCCGCCTGTCGCTGACCCGTGCCCTCGAGGTGCGCAAGTATCTGATGGAGCAGGGGGTCCGTTCGACCCGCATCGAGGTGCGGGCGCTCGGCAACAAGAGCGAGGGCGGTCCCGCCGACCGCGTCGACGCCGTGGTGGTGGGGCGCTAAGCCCCACCCTTGCCCGCTGGGAGAGGCATCCCAGCCTTCCGTCCGGCTGATGCTCCTGCCCCCGAATGGTCACATTTGGGCCGTACGCTGTCGTCGCGTTCGATCGTCGGAGCCTGCCCGTGACCACCAGCCGTCCCGCCCGTTACCTCCTGCGCATGGGGCTGTTCTTGGCTGCCGTCGCGCTGATCGCGGCGGCGCTGTCGCCCGGACTCGTCGCCGCCTTCCTCGCCAATCCCGCCCTCAACGGCCTGATCGTCGGCGTCTTCCTGGTTGGCATCGCCCTCAACTTCCGCCAGGTGCTGCTGCTCCGTCCCGAGGCGCAGTGGCTGGAAAGCTGGCGGCGCGGCCAGCCGGCGCTGTCCGGAGGGCGCCTCAGGCTGCTGGCGCCCATGGCCAACATGCTGGGCGAGCGGCGTGACCGCGTCAGCCTGTCGGCCATGGCGTTGCGCTCGCTGCTCGATTCCATCGCCGCCCGCCTCGACGAGAGCCGCGAACTGGCGCGCTATTTCGTCGGGCTGCTGATCTTCCTCGGTCTGCTCGGCACCTTCTGGGGCCTGTCCCATACGGTCGGCTCCATCGGCGAGGTCATCCGCTCGCTGTCGGTCACCGGGGCCGACGCCGGGGCCGCCTTCGACGCCCTCAAGTCGGGACTGGAGAAGCCACTGTCGGGGATGGGCACCGCCTTCTCCACCTCGCTGTTCGGCCTTGCCGGCTCGCTGGTCCTGGGCTTCCTCGACCTGCAGGCCGGGCAGGCGCAGAACGCCTTCTACAACGAGCTCGAGGATTGGCTGGCCGGCCAGACCCGCCTGGGCGGCGGCGGTTCGCTGTCCGCCGAGGGCGACCAGCCGGTGCCGGCCTACCTGCAGGCCCTGCTGGAACAGACCGCCGATTCCCTCGACGAGCTCCAGCGCATCCTGGCCCGCGGCGAGGAAGGGCGCATCTCGACCAACACCAACATCCGGGCGCTGACCGACAAGCTGTCGACGCTGACCGACCACATGCGGGCCGAGCAGGCCCTGATGATCAAGCTGGGCGAGAACCAGCTGGAAATGAAGACGCTGCTGGCGCGGGTGAGCGACAGCCCGCAGGCGGGCATGGACGAGACCACCCGCGCGCACATCCGCAACATCGACAATGCCCTCGGCCGCCTGGTCGAGGAGACGGTGCAGAGCCGCGACGAGGTGGTGGCCGAACTGCGATCTGAATTCAAGCTGCTGGCGCGCACCATCGCCGCCGTGGCCGAGGACGCGGAGCGCTAGGCCATGGCGCTGGGTCGTCGCGTTCGCCGCAGCATCGATATCTGGCCGGGCTTCGTCGACGCCCTGGCCACGCTGCTGATGGTCATCATCTTCGTGCTGCTGGTGTTCGTGCTGGCCCAGTTCTTCCTCGGCAATGCGCTGAGCGGACGCGACCAGGCGCTGTCGCAGCTCGGCCGCGAGCTGGCCGCCCTGACCGAACAGCTGTCGCTGGAAAAGAAGGCCAACGGCGATCTGCGGGCCGACCTGTCGCGCCTGTCGAGCGAGCTGCAATCCTCGGTCAGCGCCCGCGACGCGCTGGAGGCGCACAAGGCGGAGCTCGAACACCGGCTGGCGGAGGCGGGGGCTTCCCTCGATGCCGAGCGCAAGCTGTCCGAGGATGCCCGCGCCCAGGCCGCCCTGCTCGACCAGCAGATCGGCGAGCTCAGGAAGGAGCTGGAGCGGGTGGCGGCGGCGTTGGACGCCTCCGAGAAGACCGTGTCCGATCAGAAGGTGCAGATCGCCGACCTCGGCCAGCGCCTCAACCTCGCGCTGGCCAGCAAGGTCGAGGAGCTGAAGCGCTACCGCTCCGAGTTCTTCGGCAAGCTGCGGCAGGTGCTGGGCAACCGCCCCGGCATCCGTGTCGAGGGCGACCGCTTCATCTTCCAGTCCGAGGTGCTGTTCGACACCGGCTCGGCCGAGATCGGCCTGGACGGCATCGAGCAGTTGCGCAGCCTGGCCAAGACCTTGAACGAGATCTCCAAGGACATCCCCAAGGAGGTCAACTGGGTGCTCAGGGTCGACGGCCACACCGACCGCCGTCCCATCGCCGGGCGCTACGCCTCGAACTGGGAGCTGTCGACGGCGCGGGCCATCACCGTCGTCCGCACCCTGATCGCCAACGGCGTGCCGCCCGAGCGTCTGGCCGCCGCCGGCTTCGGCGAATTCCAGCCCCTCGACCCCGCCAACGGCGAGGAGGCGTGGGCCAAAAACCGGCGTATCGAACTACGCCTGGACCAGCGGTAGGGCGCCAACCGCTGTCATTAACCCCTTGAATGTGATATACCTTATGGTGTCCGAGGGCTCTTGCCGGCTTCGGGCTGCCCGGGGGTATGGGCCAAGGGGAAGGTAGAGAGCGTATGACTGAAGTGCTGTCGCTCGGCGGCGTCAAGTATTTGCTTTCCGCTGAAACGGTGGTCAACAAGACAACGGACGGTAACCAGGCCGGCGCGACTGTGGTCGCTCTCGCCGATGGGCGATTCGCCGTCACGTGGACAAGCGGCACCACCATCTATACCACGGCGTTCGACGCTGATTTCACGGTCGGCGGCAACGAAGAGACCACTTTGTCGACCCAGGGATCGAAGGCGACCTCGCTTGCCCTCGACGATGGCGGCTACGTGGTGTTCTGGCGCGAGGCGACCTCGATCAAGGGGAAGCTGGTGGATTCCCAGGGCGGCGTCCATTCGCTGACCGGGGCCAACAACATCGGGACGCCGCACGTGGCGGCGCTCAGCGACGGCGGCTTCGTCGTGGCGTGGACCCAGACCGACGGGTGTCACACGCTCAGCTACAATGCTGGTGGAACCACCCGCACGGCCGTGCTGAAGCTCGATGGCACCTCGCCGACCGACCTGTCGGTCGTCGGGCTGGCAGGCGGCGGTTACGCCCTGGCCTGGCAGGAAGGCTCCGACGTCGTGCTGCAGCGCTACGAGGGCAGCGGCAGCGCAAGCGGGGCCGCCGTGCGCCTGACCGCCAGCGGCGTGACCTGCCAAAAGCCCGTGCTGTTCCAGGCCGGCAGCGATCTGGGGCTTGCCTGGATGGAGACCGCCAACGGGGCGAACTCGATCCATTACGAGGTCTTCAAGTCGGACGGAACCGTCAAGGTCGCCGCCACCACGGTGGACACTTCGGGCACTCCCTCCCCGTCCAATCCCAACGCCATCGGCTTTGCCGACGGTACATTCATGCTGACCTGGAGCAGCGCCCAGAGCGACATCTGGACGACGCTGTACGCCCAGAAGTTCGGGGCGACCGGCGTCGCCAGCGGGACCGCCGCGGCGGTCAGCACCGATACCGGCATCACCAACGGTTTTTCCACCGCCACCCTGCTCGACAACGGCAACATCTTCCTCGGCTGGGATTCGTCCCTGTCGGCGCCGGTGGACGGGGGCTACCCGTATACCGACGGCGATGGAACCGCCGTCGTCGGACGGCTCATGGTGCTGGAGCATGCGCCGGTGGCCGCCGGCCCGGCCCCAGCGGTCGGTGTCACCCCCAACCAATCCTTTTCGGTGTCGGTCGGGACCCTGTTTTCGGACACCGACATCGGTGACGAGCTGTCCTTCGATGCCGTCGTGGTGGTGAACGGCAACCAACAGGCGCTGCCGTCCTGGATTTCCCTCAGCCCGAGCGGGACGCTGACCGGCACGCCTCCGGCCGACTTCACCGGCACGCTCTCCATCCGCATCAAGGCCACCGACCTGGCCGCCGAATACGCGGTGTCGAGCCTGCTGCTCATGGCCAATGGCGGCGCCGGCGCCGACGTCATCACCGGCGGCGCCGGCGACGACACCATCGATGGCGGCGCCGGTGTCGACAAGATGACCGGCGGCAAGGGCAACGACGTCTACATCGTCGATTCCGCCAAGGACGCGGTGGTCGAAAAGGCGGGCGAAGGCGTCGACGAAGTGCGGGCCTCGGTCACCTACACGCTGGCGGCCAACGTCGAGAACCTCGTCCTGGCGGACGGCTTTGTCATCGATGGCACCGGCAATGCCCTCGACAACGTCATCACCGGCAACACGCTCGCCAACAAGCTCGCCGGCTTGGCCGGCAACGACACGCTGATCGGCGGCGGCGGCAATGATTCGCTTGATGGCGGAGCGGGCTGCGACGTGGCCGTTTTTTCCGGAGACTCCACCGACTACACCGTCGCCTCCCTGGGCAGCGGCAAGTTCAGCGTCACCAGCAAGGTCGACGGCAGCGTCGCCACGGTGACGACCGTCGAGATCATCCGCTTTGACGACACCCAGATGGTGGTGGGGGCCGCCGTCCTGAACGGCACCGATGCCGACGACACCATCATCGGCGGGGACGCTGCCGACACTCTGAAAGGCGGCGCGGGCGGAGACACCCTCGACGGCGGCGCCGGCGCCGACAACATGGCCGGCGGCCTGGGCGACGACGTGTACGTCGTCGACAACGCCAAGGACAAGGTCGTCGAGGCGGCCGGCGAGGGGACGGACACGATCACTACGGCGCTCGGCGCGTTCACCCTCGACAAGATCGCCAATGTCGAGAACCTGACCTATGTCGGCAGCGACGCCTTCTCCGGTGCGGGCAATGCGCTCAACAACGTGATCACGGGTGACGACGCCGGCGACAAGCTGTCCGGTGGCGGCGGAGACGATACGCTGATCGGGCTGGGCGGGGACGACCTGCTGGAGGGCGGGATCGGGAGCGACACCCTCAGCGGCGGCAGTGGGACGGACATCGCCTATTACGGGGGGTCGAAGGTCGGCATCGTGGCCGACCTGGTGACGCTGTCGGTGCGCGACAGCGCCACGACCACCGACCGGCTGATCTCGATCGAAGGGATTTACGGCTCGGCCGGGCCCGACGTGATCGGCGGCAATTCCGGCGCCAACCAGCTGTATGGCGCCGGGGGCAACGACACCATGCGGGGCGGCGCCGGCGACGATTATCTCTCGGGCGGTGCCGGCAATGACATCCTGCAGGGCGACGCCGGCAACGACGCCCTCGACGGCGGTGCCGGCAACGACGTGTTCCTCTGGGGCGTCGGGGGGCTGGATGGCAACGTCACGGTGACTGACGGCGGAGGCACCGACATGCTGGCCGGCGTCTGGGCCCACCAGATGGACGCCATGCAGGTCTACCGCAACGGCGCGGATCTGGTCTTCGCGCAGGAAAGCGGGAGCAGGTTGCGGATTGTCGGCGAGTTTGCCGGCAAGGCGCCGGTGGTGGAGACGGTCGCCTGGACCAATGACCGCGATGGTCTCACCCGCTCGATGACCGTCCTCACCACGGTGGTCGGCAAGGCGACGAACGATCTGATGGTCGGCACCGACGCGGCCGAGACCTTGAGCGGCAATGCCGGCGACGACGAGATCTGGGGCGGCAGCGGCGCCGACACCGTTGACGGGGGCGTCGGCCGGGACATGCTCCATGGCGGTGCGGGCAACGATGTGATTTATGGCGGCGAGGGCGACGACCTGCTGGTCGGCGACGGCGGCGACGACTGGCTGTTGGGCGGCGCCGGCACCGATTGGGCCGGCTACATCGGGGCCACCGCCGGGGTTCAGGTCAATGCCGACAGCTCCGACCGGCAGATCGGCGAAATTCTCTATCAGGCCCACAAGGGGACAGGCGACGGGACCGACACCCTGGTCGACATTGAAGGGATCTGGGGGTCGCGCCATGACGATGTCCTGATCGGTGCGACCGTGATCGGCATGGACGGAGCCGACACCCTGGTTGGTCTCTCGGCGGGAGGATCGGTCGCCAGCTACGCCGACGACGCCTCCGGCATCATCGCCAACCTGACGTCGTCTTCGTTCACGGTGGGCGATGCCACCATTGCCGCGGACAGCGTCCAGGACGGCTGGGACGACATCGATACTCTGATCGGCATCAGCGGCATCATCGGATCGCGCTTCGACGACATCATCAAGTTTGCCGAGGGCTGGGCCGCCGGCGGTCGCGGCGACGACACCATCACCGGCGACGGCGTCGATTCCCTGGTCTACTACGGCCTCGACGGCGAAACCTCGGGCGTGGTGGTCAACCTCGGTGCCACTCCGGTGACGGTGGGCGGCCAGACAGTCGTGAGCGGTACCGCCTTGGACGGCTCGGGCGGCGTCGACGTCCTGAACGGCATCACCGGGGTCGTCGGCGGCAAGTACGCCGACGTGTTGGTCGGAAACGCCGGCGACAATCTGTTCGTGGGTGGCGGCGGCGCCGATACCATTACCGGCGGAGCCGGCCACGACACCGTTGATTACAGCCGCGAGGCCGGAACCGGCGGGGTGGCCGTCAACCTCAGCGACACGGCCGTCAAGGTGGGCAAGGTCACCCTGCAGGCCGGGCAGGCGGTCGACAGTAGCGGCAAGATCGACCTGCTTTCGGGGATCGAGGAGATCCTCGGGACCTCGTTCAACGACGTGTTCGTCGGCGGCGCCGGGGCCGAGGTGTTCCGCGGCTTGCAGGGCGACGACACGATGACGGGCAAGGGCGGCGCCGACACCTTCGTTGTCGGTGTCGGCAAGGACGTGATCGCCGACTTCAACGCGGCCGAGGATCACGTCATCGTCACCGGCAGCGGGTGGACGCTGGATGAGATCCTGGCGCATACCGCGCAGGCCGGGGCCAATGTCGTCATCAGCCTGAGCGCCACCAACATCGTCACCCTCAACGGCGTGACGCTGTCCAACCTGACCACCGGATGGCTGTCGGTCGGTGAATAAGGCTGTCGGCTGATGGGAGCGGGCGGGAGGGCCGGGGCCCTCCCGCAATCCTTACCGCTTAGGGCTCGCGCAGGGCCTTGCGCATGCGCTGCTTCAGCGGGCTGACCAGGTAGTCGAACAGGGTCCGTTCCTTGATCGGGATCACCACTTCCATCCCCATGCCGGGGATGAGGCGCATCGGCGCGATCTTCTCCACTTCCGCCTCCGGGATCCTCACCTGGATGGCGTAGTAGGGCTGGCCCGTCCTTGGCTCGACGATGCGGTCGCCGGACACGGTCGCCACTTCGCCGGTCAGATTGGGGACATTGTTTCCGCCATGGGTGCTGACGTGCAACTGGGCGGCAAGACCCGGCCGCAGCTCCTCGATGTCTTGCGGGCTGGCTTGCGCTTCCACCAACACCCCGCCGCCGACGGGGACGATATCCATGACCGGCTTGCCCGGCTCGACGACGCCGCCGACGGTGACGATCACCAGATTCATCACCTGGCCGTCGATCGGGCTGGTGATGACGGTCTGGTTGAGGGCTTCCTTGGCGGCGGCCAACCGCGGCTCGAGATCGGTCCGCTTGACCTGAACGTCGCGGAGCTCACGGGAGGTGTCGTCGGCCAGACGCCTCTGGACCTGAATCTTCTCGCTCTCGGTCTCGGCGATCTTCTGGCGCGCCTTGCTGATCTCGCTGGTGCGGAACCCGATGTCGCCCTGCAGGGAGGCGATCGAGCGGTCGTATTGCAGCAGCTTGACCTTCGGCGCGTAGCCCTTGCTCGCCAGCTCGCGGATGCCTTCGAGTTCCTCCTTGAGCAGGGCCAATTGCTGCTCCGAGGCGCTGCGCAGCTTCTGGTGCCCGCCGATCTCTTCGTGCAGCTGCTGAATGCGGTCCTTGAGCACGTTGATCTGGCTGGTGTAGGCGGCGCGGCGCGTCACGAACAGGCGCTGTTCCTGGCGCATGAACTCCTGGGCGTAGGGGTCGTCCGGCAGAAGGCTGGGAATCTCGGTCAGATCCTGCTGTTCGGCGATCAGCCGTGCCTCCTGGGCCAGGGTGGAATAGTACTGGCTGCGCAGGACCTCGTAATTGGAGCGGATTGCGTATTCATCGAGCTTGATCAGCGGCTGGCCGGCCAAGACGCGCTGGCCTTCGGTCACCAGCAGCTGGGCGACGGTGCCGCCGCTGATGTGCTGCACGGTCTTGCGCTTACCTTCGGGGATGACCACGCCCGAGGCCACGACCGCGCCGGAAAGGTCGGCCACCAACGACCAGATCGTCAACAGCAGCAGGAACCCGAAGATCAGCGCGAACCCGATCCGGGCCACGGGGCCGACGTGGTAGTAGGCCTCGTCTCCTTGTGCCGATTGGTTAATTGACATGGGTGGCTCCCGGCGCGACGTCGGCCATCGCCATTCGGCTTCCGCTTGCCGCGTCCTTCATCTGTTTGAACCTGGCGAGCACGTCGGTGGTGGGACCGAACATTTCGATCTTTCCCTCGCGCAGCAGCATCAATTTGTCCGACAGCGTCAGGGTGGCCGGCCGATGGGACACCAGGATGACGGTGCGCCCGCTCTGCTTCAGGGCGGTCAGCGTCTTGGCAAGGGCCTGCTCACCGTCGGCGTCCAGGTTGGAGTTGGGCTCGTCGAGCACGATCACCTGGGGGGCGCCGAACAGCGCGCGCGCCAGGCCGATGCGCTGGCGTTGGCCGCCGGACAGCTGGGCGCCGCCGTCCATGATCGGGGTGTTGTAGCCCTGCGGCAGGCCAAGGATCAGCTCGTGCGCGTTGGCGGCGACGGCGGCCGCCACCACGTCCTCGTCGGTCGCCTCGGTGAAGCGGGCGATGTTCTGGCGCACGGTGCCCTGGAACAGCACCACCTCCTGCGGCAGATAGCCGAGCGCCTTCTGCAGCTGATCGTCGTCCCAGTTCTGCAGGTCGGCGTGGTCGAGGCGGACCGTGCCCCCGGACGGACGGACGCAGCCGGAGATGATCTTGGCCAGCGTCGTCTTGCCCGAGGCGCTGGGGCCGATGATGGACAGGCACTCTCCGGGCAGGGCCTCGAAGGTCAGGCCCTTCAGGATCAACGGCCGATCCTGGGCCGGGGCGTAGGCCAGCTTCTCGACCAGGATCTTGCCCTGGGGCGGCGGCAGCTTGACCGCCTGGGGCAGGTCGGCGGCGGTGGTGAGCAGGTCGTCGACCCGGGCCACGGCGTCCCGCGCCGAGGAAAACTGCTTGGAGGCGTTGATGGCGGCTTCGACCGGCGCCAGCGCGCGCCCCATCAGGATGGAGCAGGCGATCATGGCTCCCGGCGTGAGTTCCTGTTTGATCACCAGGAACGAGCCGAAGCACAGCATGCTCGACTGCATCAGCATGCGGAACAGCTTGCCGCCGGAGCCGAACAGGGCGGAGCGGTCTGATGCGTAGGCGCTCAGCAGCAGCATGTCGCGGCGGGTGGCCAGCCAGTGCTGCACCATGGCGGTGCGCATCCTCAGTCCGGCGACCACCTCGCGATTGCGGACCGCCTCGTCGGCGACGAGGTAGCTCCGTGCCGCCGCCCGCCCGGCCTTCTTGGTCGGGGCCGAGGTGTTCTTGTCGGTCCACACCGCCAGGCCGGCGATGATGGCGATGCCGATGAGTGCGACGCCCGCCAGGATCGGGTGCAGCACGAACAACACGATGATATAGACCGGGAACCAGGGCGCATCGAGCAGGGCCGAGATGCCGCTGCCGGTGACGAACCCGCGGAAGGTATCGAAGTCGCGGATGATCTGGGAGCGGTCCTCGGTGCTGCCGCGCAGGCCGCGCAGCGCCGCATCGAGCAGGCGGGCGGACACCATGCGGTCGAGCTTCATGCTGAGCCGCACCAGCATGTAGCCGCGCACCACCTCGAGGCCGGACAGGGTTGCCAGCGCCAGGACCAGGATCAGCGTCACCAGCACCAGCGTCTCGACCCGGCCGCCAGGGATGACCCGGTCGTAGATCTGCATCATGTAGATCGACGACGACAGGTAGAGGACGTTGATCGCCAGGCTGAACGCGGCGAGCGACAAGAGGTGCTTTGCCTGCGCACCCACCGTCACGTTGAGCAGCTTGGACTTGAATAACGAGTGGGTTTCGAGGCCCCCGGCCCCGTCGGCGTCTCCGCGCATGGTCAGCGCCAGGAGGCGGCGGGGCAATGATTTCAGGAGGCGGATCGCCCGTTCGGCGCCGGCATGCAGCCCGTGTCGGGGAGGCGAGTCGGTGCGGGTTGCGTCCGAAATTAGTTCGGGCTTCTCGCTCTCACCATAACTCATTCCATGCCCCCCTAGGCCCAACGGCGGCGCATACTACCACTGCTCTATGCACCTCTGCCAAGCGCGTTGTTGGCGAGCGCCGGAGCCGTCTCGGGGGAACACCCGAGCGGGGTCGGGTCCACACCTGAGCAAGCGATTTTTGGTGGTTTACGTAAGTATTTTTAGTTGGAGCGTGCCCCAAAGTTGCTATAGCTTTTCCCAAATTTGTATCTTTCCTCCGCGGCAGGGGAATGCCGTGCGGGGGGGCTAGCAGGAGGGGATCCAATGACCAAGTACGCGATTACCGCTGCGAATTACGTCGCCAACGGCGGTTCCGGATCGAGCGTGGTTGCTGCCGACGACGTCTATCTCGCAGACAGCGTGCAGGCGCTTCACAACCTCGCGACCGGCGCCACCCTGACCACCCCGCTGCCCGCCGGCACCAATGCCCTGTTCGGCATTTCCGGAGCCACCCCGGCCCTCAGCACCGCGGTTCAGACCAAGCTGAAGGAGCTGAAGACCAAGAACGTCGACTTCGTGGTCTTCAAGGACAACCTGTCGGCGCTGTCGCAGACCAACGTCCTGCAGGCGATCAAGCTGGTGAATGCGTTCGCGGTGAGCAGCAAGGCCTCGCCGTTCGTGATCGTCAGCGTCTCCGCCGCGGAAGCTAACAACGCCGGCAACGTCGCGACCTTCACCACCATGCTGAACACCGCGGGGGTCGGCGGCAGCGCCATCCCGCTGGTCGTCACCGACACCGCCAACAACATCAATGCCCAGTTGGCCTGCGGCATCGACACTCTGCTCGCCAACAAGGTCACCGTGATCAACTCGACCACGGCCGGCACCTTCAATCTCTGCCTCGATCAGCTCAACAAGGTCGAGATCCGCGGCGTCAGCACCAGCATCCAGAGCCAGGTGACCGTCAATCTGCAGGACACCACCGCCAATCTGTCCACCCTGCTGTACGCCAATGCCAATGCGCAGGCCGGCGATGCCGACTACCATGTCCTGAAGACCGCCAACCTCTCGACCGTCCTCGACAAGGTGTCGGTCATCAAGGCCTCGGATGCCGGCCAGATCGGCAATTTCGACCTGCGCGTGAGCGTCGCCAACCTGCAGGATGCTGCCGCGCAGAAGGTCATCGGCAAGCTTTCGGGCGAAGGCAGCGTCCGTCTGGTCCTGCAGGACAGCGCGGCCAACTTCGGCAAGCTCACCGTCAATGACCTTTCGGGCGTCGACCGCATCATCGTCACCGACCGTTGGATGGGCTCCGCCTCGCTCAGCGCCGCGGTGCTGCAGAAGATCGTCGACATTGTCAGGGCCGATTCGCCGGACTGGTGGGCCTGGGACGTGGGCTTCTATCCGCGCGACATCAAAATCACCGAAGACACGTCGAGCGCTCTCCTTGCCAAGCTGATCGATTCGAGTGGCAACGCCACGCAGTTGCTCACTGACCTGAACGACTGGAACACCCGCGTCAGTTATTCGATTTCGCTGCACTCCAAGGATAACACGATCTCGCTGACCGATGCCCAGGCCAACAAGCTGTTCCACCTGGACCAATACCTGAGCAACAGCTGGTACTGGGGCCGTCCGATCTCGTTCGCGTCCGAGGACACGGTGACGCTGGCCGAGACCGAGGCGCAGGCGCTCGCCATCATCAACAACCGCTCCGCCCTCGACGCGCTGGGCCGTGCCCATATCGACCGCATCGACGTGACCAATCCGGCCGCCGACGGCACCGACGGCATCATGCTGACGCTGGCGCAGGTCCGCGACCTGATGGACCGCAGCATCGGCTTCACCACCGGCAGCCACGCCACGGTCGGGTCGGCCCTCAACGACCTGCTGTCCATGAGCAAGTCGACCCTGCAGAAGATGGTCGATTGGGGGTACAAGACCGTCCTGATCAATGACGCCACCAACGCCAACATCAGCGTCTCGGTCGACCAGGCGAAGGCGCTCAGCTCGGTGATCGGCAGCGGCCTCATCCTCAAGGTGGTGCAGCAACTGGGCGACACTACCGTCCTTGCCCCGGCCGTGCTGAAGATTTCCGACACCGCCGCCAACATCGCCCTGCTCAAGTCCGCCGACATCGACACGTTTGCCGCCGCCGGCCTCACCGTGATCGATTCGAGCGACAACGTCGCCACCGTCAAGCTGACCGTGGCGCAGAACATGCTGACCAAGGGTGTCAAGTTCGCGCCCAACGACGCGGTCAACGTGATGCTGTCGAAGGCCGACCTCTTCACCGGCACCGGCGGAGCGCTGGCGGCCACCACCGCCATCGACACCCTGGTCGGCGGCCTCAAGCAGATGGACGGCGGCAGCTACAAGCTGACCCAGTCGGCGACGGCGCCGAAGGTTATCCTGGGCATGACCGCCGCCGACATCGCCACCCTCAAGGATGTCGACATCACCACGCTGGCCGGCAAGCTCAGCGGCCTGAAGTCGCTGAGCGGCGGCACCATCGCCCTGACCGTCGCGCAGGCCAAGGCCTTCGCCGCCGCCAAGTGGTCGAGCGCCGACGTTCTGAAGATCGCCGACACCGCCGACAACATCAAGGCGCTGGCGACCGCGACCGATGCCGCGCAGCAGATCTCCAAGCTGCTGGCAGCGGCCGACAACTTCGCCGGCTTCAAGGCCATCGTGGCAAAGGACGGCTCGCTGCTGAAGTTCGCCCTCGCGGACATGATGAAGTTCAAGGGGGCGATGGACGCCAGCGTCCTGACCAAGTTCGTGCAGGCATCCTCGTGCCAGCTGGTCGATACGGTCGCCAACCTGACCGACGCCGCCGCCGGCGCCAAGCTCGACGATCTGCGGGCGACCACCTCGATCCAGGTGGTGATGTCCGATACCGCCACCAACCTGGCCGCCAAGACCGGCGCCCAGCTTGACGCGCTGCGCGGGCGTGTCGACACCATCTCCATCGACAACACCACCAAGGTCACCGACCTGTCGCTGTCGGTCGAGCAGATGGCCAAGGCCATGAACTTCGACATCGTGCTGAACGGCTCGAAGCTGATCCTGGCCGACACCGGCGCGAACATCGCCGCCCTCAAGGACTACCAGATCGACGGCTTCGCCGCGTCGAAGGTCAGCCTGATCGACGCCACCGACAACGCCGTCACCCTGAACGCCGCCCAGGCGGTGCGCTTCGCCACCACCGGCACCAGCGGCATCGCCTTCGCCGACGGCGACACCGTCGTGGTCAAGGATACGGCTGCCGGCCTGCAGCAGCTGACCGCCGACAAGTTCGCCAAGCTGAAGGCCAAGGGCGTCGACAGCCTGAAGGCGGTCGAGCGCACCTACTTCAATGCCAACCAGGCCGATGCGCTGCAGAACTCCGGCCTGACCCTGGCCGCGGGGTCCGCCAAGCTCACCGTGTGGGATACGCAGGCCAAGGTGAGCGCCCTCACCGCCACCAAGATCGCCGCCCTTGCCGCGCTGGGCTTCGACCAGATCGGCGCCAAGGACGGCTTCGATGACCTCACCACCTGCATCACCGTCGACCAGTTCCGGGCGATGAAGGGCCTGATGGTGATCTCGCCGCGCACGACCGGCGTCCTCGCCGATTCCGGTGACAACATCACCGCCAAGCTGATGCAGGGCAGCGAAACCGCCGCGGCCACCGCCGACGCGCTGAAGGCCGCTCATGTCTCGGCGATCGGCTCCACCGACACCAGCAACGGCGTGATCAGCCTGGCTCTGGCCAGGGCCCTGGACGCCGACGGCATTTCGATCGCCTCCGAAAGCATGCATGTGGCGGTGTCGGCTTCCGACTTCCTGCTGTTCGACACCGACGGCTCGATCGTGCACGGTCACTACGATACCGTTCAGGTCGCCGACCCGGCCGGTCACCAGCCCGGCACGGAGGGTTATGTCGAGACCACCCAGCAGGTCCTGGTCAAGGCCGCCGAGGAGCCGGCGGTGCTGCGGCTCGACCATAAGAGCCTCGGCGACTTCGTGAACGACGGCTACTGCAACTTCGTGCTGTCGGACAGCGACGAGAACCTCCTGAAGATCATCGCCGATGGCGACGCCCAGCAGGTGCTCACCAACCAGGGCATTTCCCTGCTGCGCGCGGCGGACGGGTCGATCACCCTCACCCAGGACCAGTTCGACCAATTGAGCGGCAGCAATCTGCGCTTCGCCGACACCAAGGTCTGCGCCCTGTCGGTGACCCAGGACATGATCGACACGGACATGGTCTCGTTCTGGGACCTGGCCGACAAGGGGGTCAATTCCCTCGACGTCGGCGGCGGCGCCGCGTCGCTGACCGTGCGGGTCGACCAGTTGCACACCTTGCGGGATGCCGGCCTGAAGGTCGTCAGCACCTCCAATCCGACCGACTTCCGGTTCGGCGTCAAGGACACGTTGGGCAACCTGCTCCAGTTGAAGGACTGGAACGACCAGCTCAACCAGGAAAACGGTACCTACAACTGGGAAACCGGCGTGTCGGCGGTCAATTACCTGGCCAAGACCGGTGCGACCTACATCGCGGTCTCGGACAACGACCAGTACGCGACCGTCAACGGCAACAGTGTCAATATGGACGTTCCCCAGGGGATGGACGGCCTTGACGCCCTCAGCCAGTTGGCCGGCCTCAAGGATCTCGGCCTGTCGTTCGAGAAGTCGCTCGATGTCCATGTGACCATGGACAACCTGCAGTTCGCGAACCTGCAGGCCAACAATGCCCGCACCCATGCCCTGGAAGCCATGGGTCAGCTGGGTATCGACGAGATCGATATCGGCAACGGCACCGTTGCGCTGCGCGTCGCCGATGCGCTGGGCCTGGTCTCCTACGGCATCAAGCTGAAGGGTGTGGAGGGCGACTTCGGCACCGGTCGCGTCAAGGTGTTCGATACCGCCAAGAACCTGTCGGCGTTGAGCGAGGGCCAGTTGGCGTCCCTGTCGACCCTCGGCATTGCCAACGTCGACCTGACCAACGCGGGTGTGACCGGTCTTTCGGCCGCCAAGCTCAAGGTGTTCGCCCGTTACGGCATGAGCTTCGCCCGCAACGACATGGTCGCGGTGGCCGATACCGAGACCAACATCGCGTCGCTGACCAGCGCCGACCTCAAGGCGCTGGACCGTGCCGGCGTCAAGTACCTGGACTCCCGCACCGACCACGCCGAGGTGGATGCCGGCAGGGTCAAGGACCTGATTGACAGCCACCTGTCCTTCGTCGCTGACGACGACGTGGTGCTGACCTTCAGCCAGAGCGACGCCAACGCCGCCACTCTGGGCGCCATCGCCGACCGCGTCGGTCGTGCCGGCGTCGACCTCATCGACTGCGTCGATGCCGCCAACACCGTGAGCCTGACGGCCAAGACCTTCGCCGACCTCCAGAAGGCCGGGGTGCGGTTCGCTGCGGACGACATCTTGGGGGCCAAGGATTCGGCCGACGGCCTGTCGGCCATGTCGGCCAAGCAGATCTCGGCCCTCAGCAATTTCGGCCTGAGCTCCTACACCGTCACCAAGGGTGGTGACGTCGATGCCGTCAGCGCCGAGGCGCTGGCCGCCATCGTCCGCGCCGGTGCCACCCTGTCCCTGGCCGACACCACCCAGAAGCTGGCGATCCGCATCGACAAGGACACCGCCGATACCGTCGGTGCCACCGACTTCGCCTCGATCGTCAGCACCCTGAATGCTCAGACGACCAAGGTGGCGGTCGACCGGGTGGTTTCTGCCGACGGCGGCGCCCGTCTGACCGTCGCCCAGTACCAGGCGCTGGCCAGCATGACCAACGCCGCCGGCGACTCGCTGCTGAAGAGCGTTGCCGCGGGCTCGATCAAGATCGTCGACAGCTATGCCAACCTGCAGAGCTTCATCACCGGTCTCGAGAAGGTGGGGGCCAAGCCGGCCGTGATCGGCGGCATCATCCTGGCCGACACCAAGGAGGTCCTGCTGAGCGATGCCAACAAGGGCGGCCATGCCACATGGAACCCAGACGGCACCGTCGATGTGGCCGGCAGCGGCTTCCTCGGCCTCAAGGACAATGCCGAGCACCTGGGCATGTCGGTCGGGGCCCAGTTGAAGGACCGGGCCGATGTCATCAAGGACCTGTCGACCGGCTACTATGACGGCACCACCTGGTCCGATTACGACCTGCTGCAGTCCGTGCTGTCGGACAACCCCGGCAGCTGGCCCCGTCTCGGCGTCACCGAATTCAACGTTACCGAAGGCTCGCTGGTCATCGACGGCACCGACACCAATGACGGTGGCGGCTTCAACTGGGAATCCCTGGCTGCCCGTCTGGTGTACAGCTATCCGCCGGTGACCCTGACCAAGTCTTCGGACGTCACCTTCAAGGTCGGTGAGAACCAGCTGACCCCGTGGACGCAGGACGATTGGGTGAACGGTACGGTCAAGATGACCGACCCGTGGGTGCTGTCGCGCCTGTCGAGCCTCGGTGTCGACAAGATGGTGATCTACAAGGTCACCGACGTTCCCCAGTACGACGAATTCGGGAATTACCAGGGGACCGTGAGCGTGGTCAGCGACCAGCTGCAGACCATGAAGCTGGTGACCCCCAGCATCAAGATGCAGCAGTACGTCGAGCACCCGATCGACTTCGACGTCTATGCCGCCCTGGTCAATTCGGGCATCGAGGTCCAGCCGGCCATCAACACCACGCTGGTCCGCTACGTCAGCGCCATGGATTACATGGGCAACTGGTCGGGTACCCCGTACGCGCCGGGCTTCGACATCATCGGCACCGATGATGTCAACGATAAGCTCAACTACAGCGGCATCAAGGACCTGACGATCGACCTCAGCAAGGCGGCGTCCGGGGTGAACGAGATGTCGATCGCCGGCCAGAGCGTGACCAAGTTCGAGAACCTCTTCGCGCCGCTGGCCACCGGCAACATCACGGTGCAGGCCGGCTCCGATACCACCCAGATCTACACCGGTCTCGGCAACGACCAGGTCAATGTGACCGGCATGCAGGCGAGCTGGGACAGCTGGGTTTACACCCGCGGCGGTGACGACACCGTGACCGGCGCCCTGAGCGAAGGCGTGATGGTCAACCTTGGCGACGGCAACGACAAGATTGCGGTCACCAGCGCAGCCTCCAACGCGGAAGCCCCGACGGTCAACGGTGAGGTCGGGTTCGACAGCTACGTCACCAGCACCAATCAGGCGCTGAAGATCGACCTGAGCGGTAACGACCGCTCGGTTGCCGCCAAGGACGGCACCGTTCTCCTCAACCTGCAGAATGTCGAAGGCGTTCTGGCCGGCTCCGCCACCGGCAACCTGATGGTCGAGGCGTCGACCTTGGGCTATCAAGGTGATTGGCTGGACCAGCTGACCCTGAGCTCGAAGGAAAGCGGCCATACCACCGCCGACTTTGCCAAGATCATCACCGGATCGGGCAACGACATGGTCCGCCTCAACGGCACCTCCTACACCGTCAATACCGGGGCCGGTGCCGACGATGTGTGGGTCACGGACCGCGATGGTGACACTGCCTCCGGCCACCGCATCAACCTGGGTCAGAACGACCATGCGGCCGACAACCTGTATTACGGCAGCCTGGACGAACTCCTGAACCGTAGCCAGTGGTCGGCCCCGGGCGCCAATCCGCCGACCAACCCCGACGCCAACGAGACCGACAACACCTCGAAGTTCTGGATGGGCCAGATGAAGGCCGACATCGTCAGCAACTTCGAAACCGGAACCGACCACGTGGTGCTGACCGGCAGCTTCCTCAACCTGCTGGCCAACCCGCTGTCGATTACCTGGGACAAGGACCTCACCGATGGCATCCAGCTGGTCGGCGATGCACGCTCGGACATCGTCCTGGTCGACCTGGGCGACAAGACCCACCCGCTGACCGACGACAACGTCAAGGCCAAGCTGGCCAGCATCGCCATGACCGACTCGAGCAACGGTCAGGGCCTGTTCCTGGTGACCGGCTACAATTCCGACGGCACCGAGATGTCGGCCCTGTATGCCTACCGGGACTTCAGCGGTGACGGCCAGATGGGCGACGGCACCACCTTCGACCTCGGCGACGGGCTCATCCGCCTGACCACCTTCCAGGGGGTCCGGCTCAGCGACGCCGACTTCACGGTGGACAAGCACCGGGTGATCGACAACTACGATCCGCAGTCCGCGGCCCCGATCATGCTCGACGAGAAGGCCTCGACCTACGTCTCGGATCTGACCCACTTCTACTGGCAGTACGGCGGCGACGAGGAGAGCGCCCTCAAGCAGGCTCTCGACGACCTGTTGACCGAGATGTCCAACTACAATTCGGACGCCTCGATCGACGACCAGCGCAACGTGGCGGTGATGACCTGGCAGGATGCCCAGGGCCAGGACCACGTCTACATGGTCAAGGACAACAACGTCGACGAGCACGGCAACCACGTGGGCAACGGCACCGTCTCCGACCCGAACTCGGCGAGTGGCTGGGATCACGAGGACATCGTCATCGAGATCACCAACCACCAGGTCTGGGATCTCGGGAATATCAATCAGTCCCATCGCTACCAGAACGAGACGAGCCTCTTCACTCACCTGTAATCGTAATCAGGACAGACCGCGCCGCCTTTGGCGGCGCGGTTTTTCTTTGGGAGAAAACGAATGGATCCGAAGCGCGAAGAAATCGTGCGGGCGTTCATGCGCACCACCGCCATCGGCGCCCTAATGGCGCAGGAAATTGCCCTGCGCCTTCACGGCAAGTTGGGGGTGGCCAATGGTGAGGCTCTCACCGACGACGACATCCGGAAGGCCAACGAGGCCGTCGGCATGCTGGACGCCCTCTGCAATCGTCTGGGCGTGGAGAATGCGCAGGCCGTCTCCCGCCGCTACGACGAGCAGATGAAGGCCAAGGGCTAGTCGCCCGCGCCGGCGCGCAGGCGGCCCAAACCGGCCTCGAGGTCGGCGAGCAGGTCGTCGGAATCCTCAAGCCCGGCGTGGAAGCGCAAGGACGGGCCCTCGGGCGCCCACTCGCTGGCGGTGCGCACGATGGCGTGGCCGGTGGTGGGGATGACCAGGCTCTCGAAGCCGCCCCAGGAGTAGCCCAGGTTGAAGTGGCGGAAGCCGTCGAGCATGGCGTCCACCGCCCGCTTGCTGGCTGGCTTGAGGATCAGCCCGAACAGGCCGCAGGCGCCGGTGAAGTCGCGCCGCCACAGGGCATGGCCGGGGTCGGAGGGTAGGGGGGGATAGAGGACCCGGTCCACCTCCGGCCGGCTCTCCAGCCAGGAGGCCAGGCGCAGCGCCGTCTCGGCGTGCCGTTTCAGGCGCACCGGCAGGGTGCGCAATCCCCGCAACCCCAGGAACAGTTCATCCGCGCCCGGCGAATGGCCGAAGGTGCAGACCGAGTCCTTGACCTTCAGCCAAAGGTCGTCGCGGCAGGTGATCGCGCCCAGCATGGCATCGGCGTGGCCGACCACATACTTGGTGCAGGCCTGGATGGAGATGTCGACGCCGTGGGCGAAGGGCTGGAAGTTCAGCACGCCCCAGGTGTTGTCGATCATCACGACCGCATTGCCGGCGTGGGCGGCGGCGGCGATGGCCGGCAGGTCCTGGACCTCGAAGGTCAGCGACCCCGGGCTTTCGGTGAACACCACCTTGGTGTTGGGGCGCATCAGGCGCCCGATGTCGCCACCGATCCGCGGGTCGTAATAGGTGGTTTCGACTCCGAAGCCGGCCAGGACCTTGTCGCAGAACTTGCGGGTCGGGAAGTAGGCGCTGTCGACCATCAGCAGGTGGTCGCCGGCCTCCAGGAAGGCCATCAGGGCGCCGGTGATCGCCGCCAGGCCCGACGAGGTCGCCACCGTCTTTCCCCCGCCCTCGACCGCCGCCATCGCTTCCTCGAAGGCATGGGTGGTGGGGGTGCCGAAGCGGCCGTAGCGCACGCCCTCGTACGGGTTCTTGCCGCTCGCCTCCATGGCGGCGACCGACGGATGCAGGATCGTCGAGGCGTGGTAGACCGGGGGATTGACCGCGCCGAACTGCTGTTCGGGATGGCGGCCGGCGTGGACGATCAGGCTGTCTTTCTTCATGGTTCCGGACATTGGCTCGAACGGGGGAGGAATGGTGTCACCCCCGCCCGTCCGATGCCAGGATTTTTCCGGCGCCCCTAGTAACGGCCAGACTGATAGTCGCGGTCGGCCCTGGTGCTGCTGGGGCTCTCGGCGGTCGATTCGCCGCTCAGCTTCTCCTGGGTCCGTTCGGAGGTCCGATCGATACCCTTGCCGGCCGCGGAAATGTCCTCGCCCATGCCGGACACGGTGTTGCAGCCGGCCATGGACAGCGCGGTCACCAGCACCAGGAAGGCGAGGGGAAGCAACGGAATCGATGAGCCCTCGGAGCGGGCGATTGCTTTTGGTCGGATCGCACGCATGAATGCCACCTCTCGTCTCTGGCTATAACAGAGTCAGGAGGTAGGCATCCCGCCGGAAGCCATCAATGCGAGGCTGCGGGAGCGATGGGATTATCCCCCACTTGGTGACGTCCCGAAAGTCAGCCCTTCTCGACCGGAGCGTCGTCGCGGTTGCCCCACTCGGCCCAGGAGCCGTCGTAGATCGCCGCTTGCTCGTGGCCGATCAGATGCAGCGCCAGGGCGATGACGCAGGCGGTGACGCCCGAGCCGCAGCTGGCGATCACCGGCTTGTTCGGCACGACGCCGGCCCGCGCGAACCGCTCCTTCAGCTGCTCGGCGGAATGCATGGTGCGGGTGCGGTCGTCCATGAGGTCGAGGAAGGGGACGTTGACGCTGCCCGGGATATGGCCGCCGCGCTTGACCGGCCACAATTCCGGTTCGGCACCGGTGAAGCGGCCTGCGGCGCGGGCGTCCAGCACCAGCTCGCGGCCGCTGTCGAGGTTGGTGCGCACCTGCTCGAAGCTGCGCACCAGGGTGTTGTTGACGTGGGGAATGAAGTGGCGGTCGCGCGGCATCGGGGGAAGATCCTCGACGGCGCGGCCTTCGCGCAGCCACTTGGGGAAGCCGCCGTCCAGCACCGCCACGTCGCGATGGCCGAAATAGCGGAACATCCACCAGACCCGGGCGGCGGCGCTGGCGAAGCCGGTGCCGTCGTAGATGACGATCTTGTTGCCGTTGCCCAGCCCCAGCTTGCGCACCTTGCTGGCGAACTTCTCGGGCGGCGGCAGCATGTGGGGGAGATCGGAGTTGCTGTCGGCGATCTCGTCGATGTCGAAGAACACCGCTCCGGGGATGTGCTCGGCCTCGTATTCCTCGCGCGCGTCACGGTTCTGGATCGGCAGGTAGAAGCTGGCGTCGACGACCCGCACGTCGGGGGCGGACAGATGGTCCTGCAGCCACTCGGTGGAAACCAGAGCGTCCGGATTGGCGTAGGTCATGCGGCGTTTCCCCTAGAGCCCTGTTTGTCTCGTGCGCCGTCAGGTCAGCCATTCAGGGACGGGGAGATTCCGCTCCCTGAGGAAGGCCGGGTTGAACAGCTTGCTCTGATAGCGCGTACCATAATCGCAGAGGACTGTCACCACCGTATGGCCGGGCCCGAGCTGGCGGGCGACCTTGATCGCCGCCATCACGTTGATGCCCGACGAGCCGCCCACCACCAGGCCCTCGTGCTTGACCAGATCGAAGATGACCGGCAGCGCTTCCTCGTCGGTGACCCGAACCTGGCCGTCGATCGGCGCCCCGTCGAGATTCTTGGTGATTCGCCCCTGTCCGATGCCTTCGGTGATCGAGTTGCCCTCGGCCTTCAGTTCGCCATGGGCATAGTGGTTGTACAACGCCGAGCCCATCGGGTCGGCCAGGACCACCTTGACGTCGGGATTACGCTCCTTGAGCGCCATCCCCACTCCGGCCAGGGTGCCGCCCGTGCCGACGGCGCAGGTGAAGGCGTCGACCTTGCCGTCGGTCTGCTCCCAGATCTCCGGGCCGGTGGTGCGGAAATGGCCCATGCGGTTGGCGGTATTGTCGAACTGGTTGGCCCACAGCACGCCGTTGGGCTCGGTCGCGGCCAGATCCTTGGCCAGGGTCTCGGAGTAGCGCACGTAGTTGCCGGGGTTGGCGTAGGGGGCGGCGGGGACCAGCCGCAGGTCGGCGCCGACCAGGCGCAGCATGTCCTTCTTTTCCTGGCTCTGGGTCTCCGGCATGACGATGACCGTGCGGTAGCCGAGCGCGTTGCCCACCAAAGCGAGGCCGATGCCGGTGTTGCCGGCGGTGCCTTCGACGATCACGCCGCCGGGCCGCAGCAGCCCGCGCGCCTCGGCGTCCTGGACGATGGCCAGCGCGGCGCGGTCCTTCACCGAGCCACCGGGATTGAGGAACTCCGCCTTGCCGAGGATCTCGCACCCCGTCGCCTCCGAAGCCCGCTTGAGGCGGATGAGCGGCGTGTGGCCGATGGCGGACAGGAACCCGTCGCGGATATCCGGCATGGTGGTGTTCTTTCGAAAGTGAAATACACTAAGAAACAGGATAACAAATTCTCAATGCCGATATCAAGCCTATTGAAAGTGTAGAACCCGGCCGCGCCGGAACCATCCCCGGGTCGAGCCCGGGGATGGTGGCGGTAATGTCTTGGGAATCGTAATTGCCGGGCTCGCCCCGGCAACCCACGCGGTCAGGCGCTCCAGCGCGCCTTCAGCGCCTCGCGCTCGCTGGCGAGCCACAGCATCGAGATAATGGCGATCGAATTGTTGATGCGCCCGTCCTTGGCCATGCGCACCGCTTCGTCGGCGGCCACGGTGAACACCCGGATGTCCTCGCCCTCGTGCTCAAGCCCGTGCAGGCCGCCCAGCGCGGTGCAGTCGACCCGGGCGCAGTAGAGGCGCACCGTCTCCGATACGGCCCCGGGCGACACGATGACGTCCATGATGTGCACGAGTTCGTCCACGCTGCAGCCGGCCTCTTCCTGGACTTCGCGGCGGGCGACGTCGTCGGGGGGCTCGCCGTCATCGATGATTCCGGCCACCACCTCGATCAGCCACGGGTTCCAGCCGGCGGCCAATGCCCCGACGCGGAACTGCTCGATCAGGGCGACCTCGTCGCGGACCGGATCGTAAAGGAGCACCGCCACCGCATGCCCGCGCTCGAACAGCTCGCGGGTGATCTCGTCGGTCCAGCCGCCGGCGAAGGTGCGGTGCTTCAGGCGGTACTTGTCGATGCGGAAATAGCCTTGGAACACCGTGTCCCGGGCCAGGACCTGCACGTCGGACTTCTTGTCGCTCACTGCGCGCCTCCCATCTAGCCAGGGAAAGTCGTACCCGGAGGACGCCCATGGCCGCAACCGTCGTCACCGTCGCTGAGACCCACGAAGGCCGCTACGTCCAGGCAGCGGTGGCCGGCGGCCACACGCTGAGGGTCGACGAGCCCCAGGCAGCCGGCGGCAACGATGCCGGCCCGACGCCCTACGATCTCCTGCTGGCGGCCCTGGGCAGCTGCACCTCGATGACGCTTCGGATGTACGCCGAGCGCAAGGGATGGAACCTGCGCCACGTCGAGGTCCGCTTGCGCCAGGGGCGCATCCACGCCGAGGATTGCGCCGAGTGCGAAACCAAGACCGGCACCGTCCATCTGATCGTGCGCGACATCGTGCTCGAGGGCGATCTCGACGAGGAGCGGCGCCGGCGGCTGCTGGAGATCGCCGAGCGGTGTCCGGTGCATCGCACCCTGACCGGCGAGATCCGCATCGTGACGGGTCTGGTGGGGAAGGTCATGCCGCCGGATGGCGGCGAGGAATAGTCAGGGGGAATAAGTCAGGGCGCGCACACCATGCGGATGCCGACGTTGTAGCTTCCCTGGTTGGCGGCGTTGCGGGCGCGCGCGTCGGCGCGGGCGTTGGCGTGGAAATAGTACCACGAGCCCCCCTTGATCACCCGCTGCGAGCAATCCTTGCGGCCGCGCTCGGCCCAGCAGTCCGAGGTCCATTCCCACACATTGCCGTTCATGTCGTAGAGGCCGAACGGATTGGGCGGGAATGACCCGGCCGGCAGGGTGCCGTAGACCGGCGACGCGCCGCAATCGCGGCAATTGGCGAGTCCGGCCGCGGGATCGTCGCCCCACCAATAGGCGGTGCTGGTGCCGGCCCTGGCGGCGAATTCCCATTCGGCTTCGGTGGGCAGGCGGCACGCCTGGCCGCTCTTCCGCGAGAGCCAGGCGGCGTAGTCCTGGGCGTCGGCGTAGCTGACGTTGATCACCGGACGGGTGCCGCGGCCCCAGCCGTGGTCGTCGCGCTCGGCCCGGCATGCCCCCTCGGCCGCGCAGGCCTCCCATTGGTCGAAGGTGATCTCGGTCCGGCTCATGCGGAAGGGGCGGGGGGCGGGAATGGCGACCATGGTCGGACAGGACGGGCAGCTGTGGTCCGCAGGCAGTTCGGCGCGGGCGAAACCGGTCAGGTTGGCCATGACTAAAAGTAGCGATAACCGGCGGGTCTTCCTCCGAAGAAATGCGCACACCTGGGGTCGTCCCTCGATTGCCTTAATCGTCCCTCCACAGCTATATTACACCTAATTCGGAATCCGATAGCACATAGGGGCCGCAAGGTCCCTCGAGGGGGGTAAATGGCCGCTGGCGATATCATCGGTCACGTCACGACGTTGACCGGCACGGCCGAGGTCAAGCATGCCGACGGGACGGCGTCCACTCTGGCCATGGGTGACGCCATCCGGAAGGATGATGTCGTCAGCACGGGCAAGCAGAGCACCGTCGGCCTCACCTTCGAGGACAAGACGACCTTCTCGCTGGGCTCGTCGGGGCGCATCGCCATCGACGACATGGTCTACGACCCGGTAGCCAAGACCGGCTTCGGCCAGATCAGCGTGCAGAAGGGCGCGGTGGCGTTCGTGTCGGGCGACCTGCCCAAGACCACCCCCGACGCCATGATCATCAAGACCCCGGCCATGAGCATCGGCATCCGCGGTACCGCCGGCGCCATCCGCGGCGCCTCGGTGGTGCTGCTGCCCGAGTCGGGCGGACGCGTCGGCGAACTGTCCGTGTCGGTGGGCGGACAGCACATGACCCTCAACCAGCCCGGCACCGCGCTGTCGGTCGGGCCGGGGGGCTCGGTCTCGACCTTCACCATGTCGACGACGCAGATGCAGTCGTTCATGGGTGACGCCGGCCGCGGCCTGCCCCCCAATTCGCTGGGCGGCTCGCTGTCCCCGGCCACCGGTCAGGGCGACCACGACCTCCCGCACGCGCCGCCGCCGACGCATCCCGAACAGCAGGGCGACAAGGGCTTCAATCCCGAGAAGGCCCTGATCCAGATGCAGGCGCTCAATCAGGCGCGCATGGTCCAGCAGGACATCATGCGGTTCGTCAAGCTGCTCGAGCAGCGCGTCAGCATCGCGCGGGAACAGTCCATCGAAGTTGCAACGACCAAGCTCCTGGCGATGAGTGTCGAGGAGAAGGCGGCGCTCGCCGATGTCACCCGCCTCGTTGAAGGCGAGGTGGACGACCTGGGCAACGTGGTGTTCCACGGCATGCGCGAGTATGCCGCCCTGGCCCACGACCTCCTGGCCCCGGCCCAGGCCGCCTTCCAGGCGGGGGATACCGCGACTCTGCACGCCTTGGCCCTCCAGGCGCGCGAATATTCCAACATCATCAGCGTCGACCTCGACCCCAACACCGGCGGCATCGAGACGCCGCTCTACGTCCAGGCGCAGCAGGCCGCCCAGGGCTTCTACAGCGCCGTCAAGGAATTGGCGGTCGGCACCAGCCTCAAGCAGGCGGCGCTCGCGGTGGCCGCCAGCATCGAGGCGATGGAGCACCGGGTCGAACTGGCCGGACAATGGATCACCGGCGAGGTCATCACCGCCCGCATCGACGCGGAAGCGGCGGCGGCGCTGTCGGACGAGGACCTCGCCACCAAGCAGGACGCTGCGGCTGCCGCCGCGGCTGCCGAGACCCAGGCGCGCCAGAATGCGGTCAAGCCCGTGGCCGCCTATGCGGCTGCCGTCGCCGAGCGCGACGTCCGTCTGTATGCCGTCGGCGAGGAGCGGCTGGCGCTGGCCAAGCTGGTGGTCGACTACGTCGATCAGCACAAGGACTCCGCCCATGCCAGCGACTGGTTCGGCATCACCGACGATCTGATCACGAAGGTCGATGCGTTCAAGGCGGCTTTGGCTCTGGACGGCCACGGCACCCAGGTGGCAGCGCTCCTCGACGAGACCGGCTCGCACGCCGTCTACGACGCCTATGTCGATCTCATCCAGGGCGATTACGACTCGGTCACCGCCGGCACGCAAAGCCTGCACGACAACCCCGTCACCTCTGCCATCAAGGCGTGGGTCGAGGCGGTGGACCAGGGCTGGCAGTCCTACCAGGACGCGGCGGCCTCCGCCGATGAAGCCAAGGTCGCCAACGATGCGGCCATGGAGTTGGTGGACAGCGCCCATGCGGTGTCGGTGCAG
Source organism: Solirubrobacterales bacterium (assembly GCA_050260775.1). Lineage (GTDB taxonomy): Bacteria > Pseudomonadota > Alphaproteobacteria > Rhodospirillales > Magnetospirillaceae > CALABS01. The sequence continues at coordinate 149,150 of JBLNCP010000019.1, forward strand.
GCCTCGCTCGACTACGTCACCGCCCAGGATGTCGCCGCCACCAACAGCGCCATGGCGGTGGCCGCCGAATTCGCTGAGATCGTTTCGGTGACGGCGGCGCAGGATGCCATCAACGAGAACATGGCCAATGCCCTCGCCAGCATCGACGAGGACATCGGCAACGCGACCACCGCGCATACCGCCACCTACGACGTCACGGTGGCCGCCGACGCGGCCACTAAGGCGCTGGCGGCGGCCAACGTCAAGGACACCGACAGTGCCGCCACCATTCATGGTGCCTGGGAGAAGCTGCAGGACCTAAAGTTTGCGGCGCAGAATGCCCTTGCCGACCTGTACGATCCGAACGATGCCTCGGCCGGCCGACTGGGTGAGGTCAACGCCGCGGTGGCCGATGCCTTGGCCGCCTACAACCTGGCCACGACGCTGCCGCCCAACTTCGACCAGGCCTCGACCGCCGCTCAGAACATCGCCCTACAGGAAATCGACAAGGCCAAGGCGGATTACGCCAACGCCCTGGCCAAGCAGGCGCAGGTGCAGCAGGACGTCGACGTCGTCCAGAGCTATGTGAACCAGATCCTGCAGGCCGAGGCCAAGGTCAACGCCCTTTATGCCTTCGCCACGGCCGAACAGCAGCACGAACTGGCGGCGATCCAGCAGGCGGCGACCACGGCCGCCGACAGCTGCAACGACCCGGCGACGGGTTCCGCCCGGAAGGCGAGCGACGCGCTGGCGGCGGCCATGGCCGCGCGTGACCTCGTCGACGGCAACGGGGCGGGCGACGTGGTGGGCAATCTGCGGATCCGCGTCGGCTTCCGCGAGAACGGCGCCGAGACCCGCGGCACCGCTGACGAGGCGCTGTCGAGCATGAACTCGACCTGGGCGTCGTCCAAGACGCTGCTCGGCGGGCTGACCAACAGCACGGGGGACGCTACCGTCGGGGCGAAGATCGCGGCGGCGCAGGCTGCCCTGACCGCCGCATCGACAAGTCTCGGGACTCTCCAGACGCTGGTCGACAACACCGACACCCAGATCGCCGATGCCCTGACGGCGATCGCGCTGCCGACCAGGAACGACACGCTTTACAGCACCAACACCATTTACAGGCAGCTGTGGGATGTGGCTGAGGCGGTGCGGTCCGCCGATGCCCAGGCGACCACCGCCTCGGACCAGGCTCAGATCGCCAGCCAAAAGGCCGCCGACGCCAACGCTGCCGTTGACGTCGATACGGCCAAGGCGCTGATGCTGGAAGCCGTCGCCGCCGCCAAGGACGCCGCCAAGGCGGCCGCCCTGGCCTCGGATCAGGCGGCCAAGGCCACCGCGGCCGTCCAGCAGATCGGCCAGACCCAAAGCGACATCGACAAGAACATGGCCGACGCGGCGGCCAAGATGAAGTCCTTCGTCGAGGCCGTGGCCTGGGCCCGGGCCGACGCCACCGCCGCCACCGCCGTCGCCGACGCGAGCAAGGCCGTCGATCTGGCCAACAGCACCGCCGATGCGGTCGGCATGAAGGCGGCCATCGACAAGGCCGATGCCGACCTGTCGGCCAGCACCAGCAAGCTGTCGCTGCTGACCGCGCTCTACAATACCTGGACGGCCAGCGGCAACTCCGTCGACAGCGATGCCTGGGCGGTGATCAACGACGCCAACACCCGCGCCCAGGCCGCCTTCGACCAGTTGCACGCCGCGGGCGGCTACAAGGCCAAGACCGCCGACGCCTTGACCCAGGCGACCGCCAAGCTGGCCGAGGCTCAGGTCCAATTGAAGGCCGCCCTGAAGGCCACCACGCTCGCCGAGGCGTCGGAAGCCTCGGCCCAGGCCCAGAAGCTCACCAGCGAGGTCCAGGGCCTCGCCGACACCATCAAGAATTATTACCAGGCGGTGGCCGGCTCGGCCGGAAAGGCCACGGGTGTGGTCGACATCATCAACACAGCCTATACCAACGCCCTGGAAGCCTCCGCCCGCCTGAACCTCAAGGGCATGGCCGCCGAGGCGGTGGCGTCGCTCGACACCGTCAACGCCAAACTCGCCGCCCTGGCGGCCTGCGTCGCCGACGCCAAGGCGCAGGCCTCCGCGGTCACCAACGCGGCCCTGAACGATCCGACCCACCAGACGAACTACCAGGCTCTGGTGACCGCGGCGCAGCAGGATTATCAGAGGGTCTCCGGCACGCTGGGCACCGATCTCGCCGACGCCCAGGCGGCGGCCAAGGCGGCGTCCGACAAGCTGACGGTTGCGAAAGCCTATTTCGCAAGCCTGCCGGCGTCTGCCCAGACCACGGCGGTCAACGATTACCTCGCCCGCGTGCAGAAGGCCTCCGACGACGCCCAGGCGGCCCTGAAGCTGATCGAGGGCTACAAGGCCGAGGCATCGAGCGCCTACAACGCCGCCAACAAGGCCTACACCGATTGGGGCAATGCGGTGAACACCGCCATCGCCAAGGCCACCGCCGACGCCAAGGACGCCCTCACCCTCGCCAAGACCGCGCAGAGCCACGTCACCACCGCGATGGATGACGCCTCCAAGCTGGTCTCCTCGATCCACAGCCTGGCGAGCTCCGGGTTCACCAGCAACATCTCCGACGCCACGCTGATCAACCTGGCCGGCAGCGCCGCCAACCTCAGCAGCCTGGCCGACGCGGCGCTGGCCAACTACAGCACGGTCTCCTCCGTCGTTGCCAACGACATCGCCCACGTCAACGCCGACATCACCGCCATTTCGCTCGCCAACGGCAGCCATGACGCGGCGACCGCCGTCAATGCCGCCAAGGACGCCAAGGACAACGCCGCCCTCGCCAACATCCACGCCGGCGCGGTGGACGGCCTCAAGTCGACGCTGAACGACCAGTTGCAGGCGCTGCAGAACCTGCAGACCCAGTACAAGGCGCGCATCACCGTCCTGACCAGCGATACCGTCCTGCTCGGCACCGCCAACGCCGAGGCGCTGGTCAGCTACGAGGGCAACGACACCCTGACCGGTGCGGGCGGCGCCGACACGCTGACCGGCGGCAACGGCAGCGACATCTTCCGCTACACCGCCGCCGACCAGTCGACCGCCGCCAACACCGACACCATCACCGATTTCAAGCGCGGCACCGACAAGATCAACCTGGCCGGCGCGGCCGGCTACAAGCGGGCGTTGTATGCTTGGGCCGGCAGCCTCAGTGCCACCGTTGCCGCCGTCACCAACGACACCTCGGTGGCGAACGCGGCCGTGTTCTTCACCGACGGCACCGACGGCTGGCTGCTGGTCAAGGGCAACGGCAGCGGCGTCACCGGCTACGACGGCACCCTGATCAAGCTGGCGAACGTCAGCACCCCGCTCGCCACCACCGATTTCGCCGGCGGCGTCACCAAGACGGTGCAGGCGGTGGGCACCATTTCGCTGGCGCTGGAAGGCGGCGACGGCGTGCTGGGCGGTGCCGGCAACGATTCCCTCACCTTGCTCACGGTCGCCAACGGCGACGTGGCGATCGACCTTGGCAATGGATCGGACCTGCTGACCCTGGCCGGCGGCAACAACACCATCGCCGTCGCCAATGCGGAGACCATCATCGGCGGTGCGGGTGCTGACAGGGTGACCCTGACCGCGGCCATGGTTGGCACTGTCGATCTCGGCAACGGCTCCGACCTGCTGACGCTGGCCAATGCCGACAACGCGGTGGCCGTCGCCAACGTCGAGACCATCATCGGCGGCGGCGGCAACGACGCCGTCACCCTGCTCGGCGGCCTGGTGGGCGGCACCATCGACCTCGGGGCCGGAAACGATTCGCTGGTCCTGGCGAACACCACCAACTCGGTGACCCTCGCCAATGTGGAGACCGTGATCGGCGGCACCGGCAACGACACGGTGATCCTGGCCTGCGGCACCGCCTCCGTCGATCTCGGGAACGGCACCGACGCGCTGGTGTTGGGCAACGGCGGCGGCAGCGTCACCGTCGCCAATGTCGAGAGCATCGTGGGCGGGGCTGGCAACGACTCCGTGACGCTGACATCCGCGGTGGCCAACGGCAGCTTCGATTTCAAGGACGGCCTCGACCGCCTGATCCTCGCCAACGGCGACAATTCGGTGGCGGTCAGCAACATCGAGGCCGTGACGGGCGGCACCGGCAACGACTCGATCACCTTCGCCACGGCGGTCAGCAACGGGGCCGTCGATCTCGGCGCCGGCATCGACGTGGTGCGGCTGGCCAACGGCACCAACACCGTCACCATCGCCAACGCCGAGACCATCCTCGGTGGGGCCGGCAACGATACCGTGACCCTGGGCGCCAACGCCGCCGCGTTGGTGGACCTTGGCGCGGGAGTGGACCGGCTGGTCCTTGGCTCCGGCAACAACGACCTGTCGGTCATCAACGTCGAGACGATCATCGGCGGCGCCGGCAACGACCGCATCACCCTGATGTCGGCCCAGGCCGGGGCCACCCTCGACCTGGGCGCCGGCAACGACGCGCTGGTGCTCGCCAACGCCACCAATGTCGTCACGGTCAGCAACATCGAGACCGTGGTGGGTGGTTCGGGCAACGACACCGTCATCCTGGTGGGAGGAAGCGGCAGCGTCGATCTCGGCGGCGGCCTCGACACGCTGGTCCTCGGCAATGGCAGCAACACCGTCACCGTCACCAACGTCGAGAACATCACCGCGGGTGCCGGCAACGATACCGTCGTGCTGACGACCACGGTTTCCAACGGCAGTTTCGACTTCAGCGACGGCGCCGACCGCTTGGTCCTGGCCAATGGCGACAACAGCGTGATGGTCGCCAACATCGAGACCGTGACCGGTGCCGGCGGCAACGACATGGTTCAAATGGCGACCGCGGTGGCCAATGGCGCCGTCGATCTCGGCTCCGGGGTCGACTGGTTGCAGCTGGCCAACGGCACCAACACCCTCACGGTAACCAACGTCGAGTACCTCGCCGGCGGCAGCGGCAACGACACGGTCACCCTGGGCGCCAATGCGGTCGGCTCCATCGATCTGGGCGCCGGCAGCGACCGCCTGATCCTTGGCCTCGGCAACAACGACCTCACCCTCGCCAACGTCGAGACGGTCACGGGCGGTGCCGGCAACGACCGCATCACCATGAAGGGGGCACTGACCTCCGCCACCCTCGACCTGGGCGCCGGTAACGATGTCCTGGTGTTGGCCAACACGCCCAACACCCTGACGGCGTCCAACATCGAGACCATCATCGGCGGCAGCGGCAACGATGTCGTGACGATGGTCGGAGGGGCGGGGACGATCGACCTCGGCGCCGGCACGGACTCGCTGATCCTTGGCAATGGCAGCAATACCGTCACGGTCACCAACGTCGAGAACATCACGGCGGCATCCGGCAACGACACCGTCACGCTGACCACCACCGTCGCCAACGGCAGCTTCGATTTCAAAGCCGGCTCCGACCGCCTGATCCTGGCCAATGGCGACAACATTGTCACCGTCGCCAATATCGAGACGGTCACCGGCGGCGCCGGCAACGACACGATCACCTTCGCCGCCGCGGCGTCGGCCTCCGTCGAGGGCGGTGATGGACTCGACGTGGTGAAGCTCGCCTCTGGCTCCAACACGCTGGTGGTGAGCAACGTCGAGCAGATCATCGGCGGCACCGGCAACGATGCCGTGACCCTGGCGACGGAATTCACCGGTACGGTCAGCAACGTCGAGACCCTGACGGCAGGGGCGGGCAACGACCACGTCACCCTGACCTCCGCGATTGCCAACGGGGTGATCGACCTGGGGGCGGGGGCCGACGTCCTGCAGCTGGCCAACGCCACCAATTCCGTCACGGTGAGCAACGCCGAAATCATCACCGGCGGCGGCGGCAACGACACCGTCACCCTCGGCGCGGCGGTGACCGGAGCCGTCATCGACCTGGGCGCCGGCATCGACAAGCTGACGCTGGCCAACGGTGGCAACCAGTTGCTGGCGATCGGGGTGGAACGGATTGTCGGCGGCCTGGGCAACGACATGGTCGCGCTGGGCGACGCCCTGGTTAACGGCAACATCGACCTGGGCAACGGCACCGATGCGCTCGCCTTGGCCTGCGGGACCAACGTGCTGACGGTCACCAACGTCGAGTCGATCCTGGGCAACGACGGCGCGGACACCATCACCCTCGGGACCCCGCAGTCCAACGTGTCGATCGATCTCGGGAATGGCAACGACACCCTCACCCTGGCGGACGGCTCCAACACCGTCGTCCTGGCCAACGTCGAGACCGTCCTCGGTGGCAGCGGCAACGACACGGTGTACCTGGCTCCCGGTGCCGCCTGCGTCACCATCGACCTCAAGGGCGGCAGCGATACCGTCCGGCTGTCGGGCGGCGACAACCTGGTGAGCCTCACCAACGTCGAGACCGTATTCGGCGGTGCCGGCAACGACACCGTCCTGTTGTCCTCGGGCACCGGCACCGTCGCCCTCGGCGCCGGTTGGGACACGCTGGTCCTCGGCAACGGCACCAATGTCGTGACGGTATCCAATGTGGAGGTGCTGATCGCCGGCGCCGGCAACGACGCGGTCACGCTGGCGTGCACGGTGTCGGGAGACCTGATCGACCTGGGCGCCGGCACCGACCAGCTCATCCTCGCCAATGGCGCCAATCTGGTGCAGACCCGGGGCGTGGAAACGATCACCGGCGGGTCCGGCAACGACACCGTCTATGTCGCCGATTCCCTGGTCAACGGCAGGGTCGATCTCGGCCAGGGCGGCGGCGACACCCTGGTGCTGGCGAATACCGGCGGTTCGTCTCTGACGGTCGCCAATACCGAGTGGATCATCGGCAACGACGGCGACGACGCCATCACCTTGGCCGGCGCCCAGTCGGGAAACATCGATCTCGGGTGCGGCAACGACGTCCTGAACCTGGCCAACGGCACCAACACCCTTTCGGTCGGCAACGTCGAGACCATCATGGGTGGAACCGGCAACGACGGCGTGACCCTGACCGCCACCCTCTATGGCGGAACGATCGACCTCAAGGCCGGCATCGACACCCTGACCCTCGCCACTGGCGACAACCTGGTGACAATCGCCAACGTCGAGAGCGTGATCGGCGCGGGTGGGAACGACACCGTTATCGAGGCTGGGGCCAACGCGACCGGAACCGTCGATCTCGGCGACGGCAGCGACACCCTGATCCTGGGTCCGGGCGGCAGCACCCTCACCGTGGCTCATGTGGAGACGGTGATCGGCGGGGCCGGCAACGACGTCATCACGATTTCCGGCACCCAGTTGCCGGTGCTGCTGGATCTGGGAGCCGGCCAGGATACCGTGATCGTCAATGCCTGCGCCGCCTCGGTGGCCGATCTGGCCGGCCAGATGCAGCTGGCCAACGTGGAAACCATCCGCTTCACGGACGGCAATTACGCGGTTGCGACCCTCAACGGCACCGCTGCGAGCGAAATCGTTTTCGGCACCCAGGGCGACGACACGCTGGTCAGCGGCGGTGGCGCCGACCTCATGCTCGGCGGCGCCGGCAACGACGTCTATTCAGTGTCGGTCGCCAACAAGTTGGCCCTGACCATCGCCGACAGCACCGGCGTGGACACCATCAACCTGGCCGGCGGCCAGGATTACCTGCTGTCCGGCATCAGCAGGGTTGGCGACGACCTGGTCATCAAGAACACCAACGGCGGCCAGATCGTCATCAAGCACCAGTACTCCGGCGACGGGGTCGAGTACCTCAGCTTCGACGGCAAGGACGGGGTGAACCTCTCCACCGCGACCTCCGGCAGCATCATCGTCGGAACGGCCGGGGACGACCTGATCGTCGGCACCGCGGCGGCCGAAACCCTGGTCGGCAATGGCGGCGAGGACGTCTTCTTTGGCGGTGGCGGCGCCGACACCTTCGTCGGCTCCAACACCCGGACGTCGTGGGGCAGCATCGAAGGCGGCACCGTCGCGTTCCTGGGAACGACCGACAAGCTGATCGCCAACCTGTCGGCAGATGGCATTGAGGCCCTGGTCAGTGGCACCTCCGGAACGGTGACCCAGGTTCTGGCCAACGGGGCAACCGTCACGTCGACGCTGATCAACATCACCGAAATCGACGGCGGCTCCGGCGCCGACACTTTCATCGGCGGCCAGGGGCACTTCTACTTCTCCGGCGGTGCCGGCAACGACAAGATCGTCGGCGACCCCGAGTGGTCGGGCGTCACCGCCGGCTATTGGAATTCGCCGCAGGGCGTGAAGGTCAACCTGACCGACGGCAACCTGTCGCTCGGCGGGACTAATGTCGCCAAGCACTCGGCGTTGGACGGTTTCGGCAGCACCGATAGCCTCGTCGACGTCCACAACGTCGAGGGCTCCCAGTTCGCCGACATCATCCAGGGTGGCAACGACAGCAATTACCTGGACGGCGGTGCCGGCAAGGACACGCTGATCGGCGGTGGCGGCTGCGACGTGCTGACGGTCGGCATCAATGACTACGACGTCGCGGACGGTGGCGAGGGCTACGACGCCCTCCGGATCGACACCGGTGAACATTCGGACGCCAATACGGCCACCTTCGCCCGTCTGTTCGACGTGGCGCGCAATGTCACCAATATCGAGTCCATCGACCTGGGCGGCGATGGAGCCATGACCCTGGTGGTGCGCCCGGACGACATCCGGCAGATGGGCGGCACCATCAACATCTGGGGCGATGACTGCGACAACCTGATCCTCGACGGCGCCTGGAGCGTCATCAGCCGATCGGAGTACGGCACCGTCCTCACCAGCGGCGGCGCCACCATCAACCTCAGCGGTTCAGTCCAGGCCTCGCTGTGGGCCACCCCCGGCAACCTGACCTGCCTCAACGGCGCCATCCTCGGCGGATCCATGTACGCGGTGCATACGCTGACGGCGCTGCCGGCCGGCGGGGCGCTGTTCGTCGACGGCGTCCAGTTGAACATCGGCGACACCTTCAGCCAGCAGCAGGTCGACCAGGGCCGGGTCTTCTACAGCCAGTCGGGCCTCAGCGGCTCGTCCAGCTTCACGGTCGACAGCCAGACCATCGCGGTGCACGAACTCCCCGGCGTGTCGGCATCGGCGCCCGTAACCACCGTCACCGCCGGCCCGCTCGATTACAGCGAGGCCTACACCCATCTGCAGGTCCTGGCCGGCGCGTCGGTCAAGGACGCCGATTCCGCCGATTTCGCGGGCGGCCGCCTGGTGCTGTCGCTGTCGAATTCGTACTCCGGCGAGACGCTCACCATCGCCAGCGGCAGCGCCGCGGCCACCAGCATCACCCTGTCCGGAACCTCGGTGAAATGGGGTTCCACCGTCATCGGCACGGTCAGCGGCGGAACCGACCAGCAGCCGCTGGTGATCGCCCTCAACGCGGCGGCGACTCCGGCGCGGGTCAGCGACCTGCTCAAGGCGGTGGTCTACGAGCACGACACCGACATCCTGATTTCCGGCACCCGGGTGCTCCAGGTCGAACTCACCGATGGCGACGGCAGCGCCATGCCCACCCTGACCCGGCTGATCGCCGTGCACGGCGAGAGCCCGCCGGTCCTCACGGCGCAGACCGATCTGGGCGGGATCGACGAGGACAATTCGATCACCTTCACGGCGGACCAACTGCTGGCCAATGCGTCCGATCCCGAGGGCGGCCCCGTCTCCCTGGTGTCGGTGAACAGCCCGCACGGCTACGTGGTCGACAACCACGACGGGACGTACACCTTCCAGCCCTCCCTGAATTTCAATGGAGACGCCCAGATCACCTATCTGGTCGGTGATCAGACCGGTCTGGTCACCAGCGCGTCCGCGGTGGTGCACATCGCCGCCATCGACGATCCCACCGTCGTCTCGCCGGTCACGCTGCCGCAGACCGGGGCCAACCAGCCCATCATCCTGACGCAGAATGAATTGCTGGGCGATTCCTTCGACCCCGACAACGCCCTTCACGTCGCCAATCTCACCGTCGACCAAGGCACGGTGACCGACAACGGCGATGGGACGTACACCTTCACCCCGGCGGCCGGGGTGTGGGACAGCGTGGCGACCTTCACCTTCGACGTGGTGACCGATGCCGGGGAGTCCCTGTCGACCCAAGGGTATCTCTACGTCAACCCACCGATTGCCCCGACCGCGGATGCGGTGAGCCATCAGGGTGTGCTGATCAACCACGCCTACAATCTGAACGTCGGGAGCCACTTCACCAATCCCGACGACACCATGACCTTCACGGCGACGCTGTCGGATGGCGTGACGCCGCTGCCGGCGTGGCTGAGCTTGAACCCGTCGACCGGCGTTCTGTCGGGCACCCCCGGGGCGGGTGACACCGGTCATCTCGAGATCCTGATCACCGCGACCGACACCACCTCGCTGAGCGCCTCCACCACCGTGGCGCTCGACGTGTGGGCCAGCAACGCGGCCCCCACCTCGACGGCGATCGCGACGCAGAATGCGACCGAGCAGAACGCGTTCCTGGTCAACCTGGGCTCCCATTTCGCCGATGCCGACATCGCCAGTCATGGCGATTCGCTGACCTTCAGCGCGACCCTGTCCGACGGCTCCCCGCTGCCCGAGTGGCTGACGCTCTGCCCGGTCACCGGCCAATTGCAGGGAACACCGTGGCACTCCGACATCGGATCCCTGTCGATCACGGTGAAGGCGACGGACGTCATCGGCGCCGCCACCCAGCAGACCTTCACGCTCAACGTCCTGAACGACACCCGGGTTTACGGCGCCAATGCCGCCGGGGCGGCGCTGCAGTTCGACGGCGTCAACGACTTCGCGACGGCCAGCACCTCGACGGGCAATTTCGGCACCGGCGACTTCACCATCGAGGGGTGGTTCAACCCCCGTGACGTGGTCGGCACCCAGGTCCTGTTCGGCAAGGACAAGGCCGGTGACGGCAACGGCTTCGCCTTGATGCTGGAGGGCGATTCCCTGGTCTTCAAAGGCCCCGGGGTCGGTAACAATCTGACGATCGACGAGGCCGTCGCCCCAGATACCTGGGAGCACGTGGCCCTCACCCGCGAGGGGCAGACCTTCACCCTCTATCTGAACGGGAACGAGGTCGGCCAGTACACGGCGAGCGGCACGCTCACCTATTCCAACAGCTTCGACTTCCTGCTGGGCGCCCATACCAACGCCACCGGCACCGGCAAGGCCGACTTCTTCACGGGCTTGATGGACAATGTGCGGGTGTGGAGCGACGCGCGCACCCACGGCGAGATCTTCTCCTCCTATCAGGTGAAGACGCCCACGGCGACCGACAACCTGGTTGCCAACTGGACCATGGACAGCGTGGTCTCCGGCGGGGTGCCGGCCGACAACGGCGGCGGCCCCGGGTTGCAGCTGGGGGCGGCCTCCACTTCCGGCAGCGACGATCCGATGCGCATCAACATGCCGCGGCGCGCCATGGTTTTCGAGGGGGACAACACCGAGGTCACCTTCTCCAACCTGCAGACCGCCGGCAACCTGACGGTCGAGGGGTGGTTCCGCATCGACAAGTTCGATGAGGGCGCCCGCGTCTTCGATTTCGGAGATGGTTCGGCCAACCAGCGGGTGTCGTGGTCCTTGACCGGCGATGGCCACCTGGTCGCCAGCATCAACGGCTCCTCGGTTACGTCGCCCGGCGTGGTCGACAACAACTGGCACCATATCGCCACCGTGTTCAGCAGCACCGGGTCGATGACGCTGTACGTGGACGGTGTCGCAGCCGGGTCGGTCACCGGCCTGCCCACGGCCACCATCGCCGGCGCCAGTTCGGTGGCGACCGTCGGTGGCGCCTACGATGGCACCGCGCCCTTCTTCACGGGCGCGGTCGCCGAGCTGCGAGTGTGGGATATCGCGCGCACCGCCGCCGACATCGCCGGTTCGATGAACACGCGCATCGACGGTGACCAGTACGGCCTGATGGTCAACGCTCAGATGGGTGAGATCTCACAGGACTGGACGAGCACCGTCCTCAATCTCAGCGACTACGACACGGTCGGCACGGTGTCCGGCGAGCCTCAGATCTCCGTCCTCAAGGAAGCCTCGGCCAGTTTCACCATCTCCACGCCGGAAGACACGGCGCTGCTCAGCCGTGTCGTCGCCACCAACGTCCACGGGGTCCCCCTGTGGTACGGGGTCGACGGCACCGGGCCCAGCCACGGCTGGGTGGAAATGGACAATTCCACCGGCGTGTTCCACTACACGCCCTACCAGGACTACACAGGCAACGACAGCTTCACGGTGGCGATCTCCGAGGGCGAAGGCGAGGTGATCTACAAGACCATCTCGATCAACGTCACGCCGGTCGATGACCCGGCAAGCCTGAAGGCGCCACCGTCGCTGACCAAACCGGCCATTTCGCTGGACGGCGAGACCTACGTCGCGGTGACCGGCGGGCTGCCCATCAATGACGGGCCGGCCACCTTCGAGATGTGGGTGAGGACCTCGAATCCCGAGGGCGGAACCCTTCTTTCCCTCCAGGATATCTATTCCGAAGGCACCCGGCTGGAGCTCGGGATCAGCAATGGGCACGTGACCTTCGACACCGGTGAGATGTCCTACCTCACCAGCGAGGGAACCATCACCGACGGGGCCTGGCATCACGTTGCGGCGACCATCACCCAGGATAATTCCAGCGTCACCATGAAGCTGTACGTCGACGGCGTGCTGGTGGCGTCGGACGTCTCCGAGGAGTGGTACAACCTGATCGGCGACGATGTCACCATCGGCTCGTGGTTCTCGGGCGAGCTGTCCGACTTCCGCGTTTACAACGGCGTGCGCACCCAGGCGCAGATCCAGTCCGACCTCCAGACCACCCCGACCACCGCGCCCAGCGACCTGATGGCGTGGCTCAAGCTGGACTCCACCCTGACGGATTCCAGCCTGTCCGGGGCGCATGATGCGGCGGTCATCGGCAACTTCCATTTCGACGACCGTGTCGTCGCCGTCACCAAGGCGGCGACCGCCGTCCATATCGACGGCACGACCATCTATGATCCGGACGCCACCGCCAACCTGCCGGCGACCTTGCGCATGGAGCTGGAGGCGGGGCACGGCACCCTGAGCCTAGCCAATACCAGCGGCTTGACCTTCCAATCGGGCTACGGCAACGGCACCGGCCATCTGATCTTCACCGGCAGCCAGACCGCCATCAACAATGCCCTCAAGAACGCGACGTTCACGCCGGCGACCGGTTTCTTCGGTTGGGAAGAAGTGCGGGTCAAGGTCGACGAGATGAACGCGACCACCACCCGTGTCACCGAGGAATTCCTGCCGATCCTGGTGATGGCCAACGCTTCCAATGTCTCCGGCAGCACCATCATCGGCTCGGCCGGGGCCGATGCCATCACCCTGGCGACCGGCGTCTACACCGACGTCGATCTCGGGGGCGGCAATGACAGCCTGACCCTGGTCGGCAACGGCCTTGAGTACAACGTGGCCAACGTGGAAACCATCGTGGGTTCCGGCGGGGGGGATTGCGTCACCCTGGCGCCCTTGACCGGCACCGGCACCGTCGACCTCGGGGGCGGCCAGGACGCGCTCGTGCTGGTGAGCACCACCAATACCCTGTCGGTCAGCAACATCGAATCGGTGGTCGGGACCGAGAGCGACGACACCCTCACCCTGGTCTCGGTCTCCAAGTCGGTTGTCGATCTCGGGTGGGGCACCGATACCGTGGTGATCACCGGAACCGGCAACAACAGTGTCGCCCTCCTCGGAGTGGAAGTGGTCCAGGGCGGGGCCGGCAATGACGCTGTCGCCGTCATGGGGTCGTACCAGGATCTGCATGTGTCCCTGGGCGGGGGCAACGATACCCTGCTGATCTCCGACAATTTCGCCCTGTTGAACCTGGACGGTGGCGCCGGAAACGACACCCTTGTGGTCTCGGGTACTTACGAGTTGTGGTCGGCGACGGTGTCCAACTTCGAAACGGTCGGGGTTGCCGGGACCGGCAGCATTACTCTCCTTGATACGCAGGCTGCGGGGCTGACCTTCGATGGCGGCGGCGGCGACCTGACCGTCACCATGGTCGCGAGTCCGGGCGGCGCCAATTTCAGCAGCCAGCAGTTCACCAACTGGGGGGCCGACGACCACATCGTCATCGTCGATGGCACCACCGGCAACGATACCCTGGTCGGAACGAGCAAGGACGACTTCATCCAGATCGCCGGCGGGGTCAACACCGTCGACGGCGGCAGCGGCTTCGATTGGGTGGAGTACACCCCGGCCACCGGTCAGGTCGTCATCGACCTGGCCAACGGCACCGGCGTCTCGGCGGGCAGCACGGATACGTTGGTGGGCATCGAGGGGGTGCGCACCTCCGTCGACTGGACCACGGTGATCGGCAGTGCCGGCGACGATTCGATCTGGTTCAGCGGCTACAACGTGCCGTCCGCGGCGACCACCATCGACGGCGGCGCCGGGACCGACACCATCATCGTCCAGGATTATACCAACCTCGAAGCCTCGACCCTGACCAGCATCGAACGTTTCACCTTGCTGGGCGGGACCTATCAGGTCGACATCAAGGCGGCCATCCTCGCCGGCCTGTCGTCGTCACTGAACTGGAACAACGCGTCCTCCGAGTACGGCAAGCTCGTCCAGATCACCTTGGACACCGCCGATACGTCCTTCGACGCGTCGGGCTACACCTTCACCAACTGGGGCGCGTCCACACACTGGAACAGCGGCGAAGACGGCAACGTCCTCAGGATCGACGCCCTCAGCGCCGCAGGCGACACCACCCTGATCGGCAGCACCCGCTCCGACGAAGTGTTCGGCGGCTATTCCAACGACACCCTGGTCGGCGGCGCCGGTGCGGACTGGATTGACGGCCGCGACGGCAATGACCTGTTGCAGTTCGCGGCGGGTGACGTGGTCGCCGGCGAGAGCATCGATGGCGGTTGGGGTATCGATACGGTGGCGATCACCGCCGACGTCGATTTCCGCACCGCCACCATGGTGCAGGTGGAAGCCATTCAGACGGGCGGCCATACCGCGACCGTTACGTGGAACCAAGGCCAATTGTTCCAGACGTTCATCGGCGTCGGCGGGCAAAGCGACCAAGTCGTCATCGACGCGGCGGGTGAGACCTGGGGCGTGACCATCGAACTGGGCGGCCGCAGCTTCGTCAGCTGGGAGGCGACCGACACGATCTCCATCATCGGATCGTCGTCGTACGACACCATCAGCGGCACGTCCTCGCACGACGTGGTCAACGCCGGTGCCGGCGACGACCATCTCTGGACTTCGGCCGGGGCCGACACCCTGATGGGCGGCGCTGGGTCGGATAGCTTCTATCTCTCGGCCGACACCGACCCGGGCACGACCCTGGACGGCGGTGCCGGTACCGATATGATCAACACCAGCGGCTGGTCGCTTGCCAATGTCTGGTTCACCGGCATCGAGCGGATCGAGACCGATTGCAACCAGATCATCGATGGCCACGCCCTCGACGGTCAATCCATCGAGATCCTGGGAATCGCCGGCTGGGATTTGGCCGTCAACGCCCTGAACGGCGGATCGGTGGATCTCTCCAAGCTGACCTTCAGCGGCTCGGCGCCGAACACGGTCGCCGTCGACGCTTCGGACAGCACCAACCACACGGTCATCGGAACCGTGCGCAGCGATACGATCACCGCCGGCAGCGGCAACGACACCCTTGACGGCGGGGCGGGCAGCGACACCCTGACCGGCGGCGGCGGCAGCGACACGTTCCAGATGCACGGCTCGCTGCCGCAGCTGGGCACCGACCACATCACCGATTTCGACGGCGCGCTCGATCGCTTCCTGCTCTCGAACGGCACCTTCGGGCTGGGAGCGTCGGGCACCCTGTCGACGGCCGCCGGAAGCCTGCAGTTCGTCAAGTCGGCGACGGCGCTGGGCGGCGTCGGCGTGGACGTCAACGGGGCCGACAGCTCGACCGGTGCCGCCATTCTGGTCATCGGCGACGGGTCGTCGCCGCTGCAGGTGTGGTACACCGCCGACCAGCATGCGGCGTCGACGATCAACTCGTATCAAATCGCCACGTTGGACAACGTGACCGATCTGAATTCCATCTCGGCGACCAATTTCGCCAAGACGGCCTAGGAGGTTTTGACTGGGGGAGATGCCCGGCAGGGCGATGGGGGAGCCAGGATAGTGCGATCCTTCCTTTTCTTGGAAGGAGCGGGCGTCTCTGTTCCCTTGAATACTTTGTTTGATTTTCGCCGGACTCGATGTGCAACCAAATATTGTGATTATTGCGCATCTAGTTCTAGTGCAGTATCCTATCTTCCTGCTTTCCGCTCGTGCCGCTGGGGCCGTCGGGGGCGGGGGAAAACAAGGTCGATGGAAGGGACGCGCAATGACCAAAACGTTTCTGGCCCGCCTGGCCCTCGCAATCATCATGGTGCTCGGCATCAAGGTGTCGGCTGCCGTGGCCGCCGACCCGCCGGTCTCGATGTTGATGCTGGGCGGCGGAACCGTGGAAATCAGCAAGGACGGCGCCAAGTGGACGCCGGTCACCCGCAACAAGTTCCTGTTCGCCGGCGATGTCGTGCGGACCGGGGCGGATGGGGCCGCCAAGCTGGTTGACCAGGCGTCGGGCATGGCCCAGACGGTCGGCGCCAACTCGCAGATCCAGATTTCCCCGACCGGCGCCAAGGCCATTTCCGGGACCCTGTCGGCTCCCGAGGCGGCGTCGGGCGACCTGGTGGCTGGGCTGGGCAATCGCTTCGCCGAGGCCCAGCGCTATACCACGGTGCGCCGCGCCGTCGCCAAGGACGGGGCCGAGACCAAGCTGCGCATCGCGCAGCAGGTGGCCATCAGCGCCACCTATCCTGACCTGGTGTGGGACAATCTCGGCAAGCAGTACGGCTACGTGCTGATGATCGACGGCCAGTCCTTCACCGTCGCCGCCAACGATGGCGACCTGGTCCGCTTCAAGGTGCCCGAGCGCATCCCCGGCCGCCACACCTTCACCGTCAAGGTGACCGAGGGCGGCAAGCCGGTGGCCGAGGCCGAGAAGGAAGGCACCCTGGTGTGGTTGACCGCCGCCGAGGACAAGGCGGTGGCCGACGAGGTCGCCAAGATCAAGGCCGCGGCCGCCAACGACGATTTCGCCCTGGCCAATCTGTTGGACGCCAAGGGCCTGACCGTGGCGGCCATGGACCTCTACCGCAAGCACTTCGATGCCAACCGCGACGACAACGACATGCGTCCGCTGCTGATCAAGGCCTACAACGACCTTAAGTTGAAGGACCTTCGTCAGAAGGAAGCCCTGCTGTACAACGAGCAGCTGGGCAACTGAGCCTCGCGGCCAAGGGGGTCCGTCGGCGACGGGCCCCCGTTCCTTTTCGCCTTTGGGGGGGTGACCAGTGAAGGCGCTGAAGCGGTACGACATCCTCCTGGCGCTTTTCTTTTTCCTCGGTGCGTTGCCGGCGCAGTACTCCGAGATCCTGTCGCTGCTCGAGGAGCAGACCATCTCGATGCGCCATCAGCTGCGCATGGCCTGGGGTGACCGCAAGGACCTGGCGTTCTCGAAGGACGTGGTCCTGGTCAACGTGGACGAACGCTTCTTCAAGGCCTACGGCAGCTATCCGCTCAGGCGCACCGACATTGCCGCCATCGTCGCCAACCTCAAGGCGCTGGGGGCGAAGGTCATCGCGGTCGACATGCTGATGGACTTCCCCAGTTCCTACGGCGAGGACCCCGCCCTGGCCAAGGCGCTGAAGGACTCCGGCAACACCTTGCTGGTGGCGCAGGCGGAGTTCCGGGCCGGAAAGTTCGAAAGGATGAACTACCCGACGGCGGCCCTCGACCAGGCCTCGGACAGCGCCTACACCAACATCTCGTCCAACAGCGCCCTGCTGACGCTGCTGTCGCGCCTCAAGATCCATCCCGAGATCACCGCCGAGCGCGGCGGCTGGCCGTTCGCCGTGGCGGCCACCGCCAAGTATCTCGGGGTCGAGCCGGCGCTCGCGCCGGGGGAATTGCGGCTGGGCGATCGGACGGTGCCGCTCGACCATTTCAACAAGCTCTACATCGACTTCCCCCCGCTTCCCAACGGCACCCGCTTCCTCAGCCAGTCGGCGGGGATCAGCGCCCTGGAATTCCTGGATATTTCCGGCCTGGACGAGAACGACCGGGAGGAGCTGTCCTATTGGGTGCGGGACAAGCTGGTGATCATCGGCGACACCTCCGAGGTCTCGCACGACTGGTTCGACACGCCGGTCGGCATGGTCTACGGGGTCGAGATCATCGCCGACACCATCCACAGCCTGCTGCGCGGCGGGCCTGTGCGGGCCGCCAATCCGGTCGCCGCCGCCACCGCGACGCTGACGCTGGGCCTGTTCATCACCCTGGCGGGCCTCAGCCTCACCAATCCGCTCGCCCGCGGTCTCGTGGTGCTGTCGGTGGCCCTGATGTACGGCGCCCTGGAAACCGCAGTGTACGTCAACCGCGGCATCGCCTTTCCCATGGCCTACCCGCTGGTGGCCGCGATCCTCACCTACCTCGGCATCGAATACCGGCACTACATGCTGGTGCGCGACCAGAAGGCGCAGATCGCCAAGACGTTCGGCCAGTACATCCCCGGCGAACTGGTGGACGAGATGAACCGCACCGGCCAGAGGGTGTCGGTCGGCGGCGAAAGCCGCGAGATGACCGTGCTGTTCTCGGATGTCCGCGGCTTCACCACCATCTCCGAAGGCCTGCCGCCGCAGCAACTGACGGTGCTGATGAACGCGTTCCTCAGCCCGATGACCAAGGTCATCCACCAGCACCGCGGCACCATCGACAAGTACATGGGCGACGCCATCATGGCGTTCTGGGGGGCGCCGCTGAAGGACGCCGACCACGCCCGCCACGCCGTCATGGCGGCGCTCGAGATGAACCGCACCATGGACGGGCTGGCGGAAAGCTTCCTGGCGCGCGGCTGGAAGCCGATCAAGATCGGCATCGGCCTCAATACCGGCGTGATGAGCGTCGGCAACATGGGATCCGACTTCCGCCTCGCCTATACGGTGATGGGCGATGCCGTCAACCTGGGCTCGCGCCTGGAGAGCCTGACCAAGCAGTACGGCGTCAACGTGATGATCAGCGAGTACACCCACGCGGCGGTGCCGGGTCTGGTGGCACGCGAGCTGGACATGGTGCGGGTGAAGGGCAAGGACACGCCGGTGCGCATCTTCGAGCCCATCGGATTCGAGGGCGACGTCGACGACGAGACCCTGGTCCGCCTCAAGCGCTATCACGAGGCCGTCGAGGCCTACCGCAGCCAGAACTTCAAGGCCGCCCGCGTCGAGTTCCAGGGGCTGCTGGTCGACGAACCCGAGCGCACGATCTACAAGATCTACCTGCAGCGCATCGATCATTTCATCGACGAGCCGCCGGCTCTCGACTGGGATGGCGTCTACACGCACAAAGAGAAGTGACCGTCATGGCCGTCCGACCGCATCTCGCCTTCACCCTGACTGCCGCCATCGCGCTGGCCGTGGCCCTGCCGCCGACCGGTCCAGCCTTGGCCCAGTCCTCGCAAGCGACGCCCCAGGCCGAGAAGCTGGCCCAGAAGGGCAAGCAGGCGCTCGACGCCGGCGATGCGGCCGCCGCCTTCGCGTCCTTCCTCAAGGCGCATGAGCTGGCGCCGTCCGACCGCAACTACGTCCACAACGCCGCGGCGCTTGCCGCCGTGCTCGGCCAGACCGACAAGGCGGCACAGCTCTACCGGGCCGCGCTGGCGCTGGCGGCGCCGGCCGGGGCGCGCGAGGACGCCCTGCTGTACGTCCAGGAAATCGCCAAGCTGGTGGACACCGCCCCCGCCTGGGTCGCCGAGCGCCAGCAATCCGCATCGGCGGTCCCCGAGGCCAAGGCGCGCGTGCTCGCCATGTGGCAGAAGCGGCGCGAGCAGGCCCTGACCGCGGCCAAGGCCGGTGACGCCGCGACGGCGCTGGAGCAAGCCGAGATGGCGCTGTCGGTGGCCCGCGACAATCTGGGCGAGGCTCATCTGGCGACCATCGCCAGCGGCACCGACGTGGCGCGGCTCAAGGCCATGGCCGCCCAGTTCGCGGCGGCCGACGAGGCGTTCCGCCAGACCATCGCGGCGGCGACCCAGGCGCTGGGCGCCGGGCATCCCGAGACCCTGGCGATCCTGTCGGCCCAGGCGGAGACGGAAGCGGGACAGGCGCGCTATCTCAAGGCCGCCGAGATCTACGAGCAGGCCGCCAAGACCGCCGGCCAGGCCCTGGGCGCCGGACATCCGCGCACGCTGGACCTGCAGATGGCGTGGGCCGCCGCCCTGGTGCAGGCCAGCCGTGCCGGCGACGCGGGCAAGGTGCTGGCCGCCGCCTGCGCCACGGCGCGCAAGACCTGGGGCGACTGGCACCCGCAGACGGCACGGTGCCTGACCAAGCTTGCCAACGCCCTGCGGGAGCAGGGGGAGTACGGCCCGGCCTGGGGCGCGGTCGAGGAAGCCATGGCCATCCACAAGGCCCTGGTGCCGGCGACCGAGGCCGATGCCCTGGCGGCGCGGCTGGAGGCGGCCGCCATCGAGTCCAAACGCGGCCGCCATGCCGAGGCGCGCGCCTTGCTGGACGGCGTGGTCGGCGACGCCCAGGCCGCCGGGGCCAAGGCGGTGGAGATGGCGGCCAAGGCGGACCTCGCCTCCCTGCTCGACGAGACCGGCGCGTACGCGGTGGCCGAGGCCCTGGCCAAGGAGGTCCATGCCTACGACGCCCAGACCCTCGGCGACGCCCATCCCGCCACGGTCTCGGCCGAGGTGACCATCGGCAGCATCTACCGCAAGCAAGGGCGCCTGCGCGAGGCCGAGGACGTGTTCGCCGATGCCTATGCCCGCTTCACCAAGGTGCTGGGCAATGACCACGGCTTCACGGTCATCGCCGCCAACAACCTGGGCGAGATCCTGGAGAAGGAAGGCCTGTTCGACCGCGCCGAACCCTACCTGCGCCAGGCCTACGAGGGCGTGCGCAAGCTCTACGGCGACTCCCACCCCAACACCATCGTCAGCATGAACAACCTGGCGCTGCTGCACGAGAGCCAGGGCGAGTTCGACAAGGCCGAGGCCCTCTACAAGAGCGCCATCACGCTGAGCTCCAAGAAGCTGGGGCCCAACCACCCCGATACGGTCGCCTTCGTCAACAACCTGGCCTACCTCTACCTGCTCAAGCGCGAGTACGACAAGGCGGCGGGGTCGTTCCGGCAGGTGGTGGATTCGTGGACCAAGACCTACGGCCCGCGCCACCAGAACACGCTGAAAGCGGTCAACAGCCTGGGCCGCGCCCTGCACCGCCAGGGCAAGCTCGGCGAGGCCGAACCGCTGCTGACGCGTGCCCTGGAGGGCCGCCGCGCCGCCCTGGGCGAAAGCCACATGGACACGCTGCGCTCCATGCACGACCTCGGCGCCCTCCATCGCAGCGCCAAGCGCCTGGACAAGGCGCGCCAGCTGCTGGAACTGACGCGGACGGCGGACGAGGCGGCGCTGGGCAAGCTGCACCCCTACACCTTCGAGACCATGGAGACGCTGGCGGGCGCCTACGAGGACCTCGGCGACCTCGCCAAGGCCTACGAGGTGCGGCACGAGACCTTCCTGCGTCGCAACGAGTTCCTCGCCACCATGCTCTATGTGACCGGCGAGAACGCGCGCGAGGGCTACATCCGCTTGCACGGGCCGGAATACGCGGCCTACCTGGACCTCCTCGCCCGCATGGACCCGGCCATTGCCGGCCGCGGGATCCTGGAGGCTAGCCTCAACCGCAAGGGCCTGCTGTTCAAGGTGGCGTCCGAGGTCACCCAGGTCACCCGCATGGCGCGCTCGCCCGAACTTGCCGCCATCGCCCAGGACCTCACCGCGACCCGCAAGCAGCTCGCCTCGCTCACCCTGTCGGGGCCGACCGACGCGACCAAGGACAACCATCTCACGCTCATCAGCGAGCTGGAGAACAAGGTCAGCAAGCTGCAGGGCGACCTCGGCCGCGCCAGCACCCGCTATTACAAGGCGACCGCCAACATCTCGGTCGACGATCTGGTCGCGGCGCTGCCCGACGATGCGGTGCTCGTCGATTTCGTCCAGTACGGCATCGACGGGGCCCAGAAGCTGGTGGCCGCCACCCTGCGCAAGGAGGGCGGCAAGCCGGTATTCGGCTTCGTCCGCTACGACGACCCGGCGGCGCTGGATGCCGCCGTGCTCAAGTACCGCAAGGACATCCAGGACGAAGAGAAGGATCTCGACGACCTGATCGAGACCGGGCAGGCCACCTACGACCTGATCTGGAAGCCGGTGGCCGCCCAGGTCGGTTCGGCCACCAAGGTGTTCGTGATCCCCGACGGCACGCTCAACATCCTGCCATTCAGCGCGCTGGTGGAGAAGTCCGGCAAGTACCTCATGGAGCGCGTCGACCTCCACGTCTACACCACATCGCGCAACCTGCTGCCGTCCAAGCTGCCGCCGGCCAAGGGCGGCTACATGATCAACGCCGGTCCCGACTACAACACCGACCAGGTGACCGGGAAGGAGACGCTGGAAAAGGCCCGCTCGCGCGCCGCCTCGCCGGTGCAGGAGGGCCTGCGCGGCATGTCGTCGGGCATGCGCGGCCTCAAGTTCGACCCGCTGCCGGGCGCCGAGCGCGAGGGCCAGCTGATCCGTGCCAAGGTCGACGGCACCGGCAAGCCCAACGCCATCTATTCCAAGGCGGACGCGCAGGAAAAGGTGCTGCGCGACATGAACGAGCCGCCCGAGGTGCTGCACATCGCCACCCACGGCTTCTTCCTCAAGGCCGACGACACGCTGAGGAAACGCCTGCTCAAGCTGCAGCGCGGCGGCGACATCCAGATCCCGCCGCCCGGTGACAATCCGCTGCTGCGCTCGGGCCTCGCCTTCGCCGGCGTCAACGCCAACGCCCAGCTGCTGGGCGAGATCGACACCGACAACGACGGGGTGCTCACCGCGCTGGAAGTGCTGGGGCTGAACCTCAGCGGCACCCGTCTCGCCATCCTGTCGGCCTGCGAAACCGGCCTCGGCGAGATCCACGAGGGCGAGGGTGTCTACGGCCTGCGCCGTGCCTTCCAGGAGGCGGGCGTCGGCTCGGTGGTGTCGTCCCTGTGGGAAGTCAGCGACGCCGGCACCCAGACCCTGATGACCGCCCTGTACGGGCGCCTGATGGCCGGCAAGGAGCCGCACCAGGCGCTACGCGAGGCCCAGCTGGAGATGCTGCGCATCGGCCAGTGGAGCTCGCCCTACATCTGGTCGGCGTTCTTCATGGTCGACGGCTGATCAGGGACCGCCCGCGGGTGTCATCCTGAGGGAGCGTTGGCGACCGAAGGATCTCGTATCTGCCCGAGATCCTGCGCTGCGCTCCAGGATGACAGGGACGGGCGGTTGACGGTGGGCGCATGTCTCCCAGCTGTCATCCTGAGGAAGCGCAAGCGACCGAAGGATCTGATCGGACCGGGGCAGCATGCCAAGCGGAACGAGATCCTTCGCTCACGCTCAGGATGAGGACGGGCCCCTAATACCCGACGAACGTGCCGGCGGCGCCGATGAACACGGTGAACAGGCCGAGGGCCAGGTTGACGGTCACCACCTGGCGGATCTTGGCCTGCTGGCTGGCGGCGGCATGGAGGTCGCCGTGGGCCAGCGCCCGCTTGAAGGCGCCGAACGGGCCGAAGAACATGTAGACGTAGAGCAGCATCATCACCGCGCCGGTCGCCTGCATGATGTCGACGTGCAGGGCGCCGCCGCCGATGCCGCCGCGATAGCCGGTCAGCAGGGTGCCGTAGCCGGTGGCGAGCAGGATCAGGATCGACAGCCACACCCAGGTGAAGAAGCGGGGCAGCACGCGCCGCCATAGGGCCAGCCGCTCGGGCGGAGCCATTTCGGCGACGGCCGGGCGCAGCGCCACGTGGGCGAAGAACATGCCGCCGACCCAGATGACGGCGGCGATGGTGTGCAGACCGATGGCAATGGCGTAAAGCATCTTCACTCCCAACCCAACTTGGCCGCGATCTCGGCGGCCAGGGCCCTGATTTCCTTGGTGGCGGTGTGACGAGGGGCGCTCTCGACCACGCCCTTGCCCTCCATCATGCTGGCGGCGAAGGCGACGCGGTTGCCGAGCACGGTGGCGGCCACCGGCATCTCGGCCTGGATGATCTTGCGCCGCACCGCGTCGACCAGCTTGCCCTTGGCCGGGGTGCGGTTGAACACCATCAGGGCCGCCGACTTTTCCTTCTTGGCCATGTCCAGCGTCGGCTGGGTGGCCCACAGGTCCATGGGCGAGGGCTGCATGGGCACCAGGATGAGGTCGGCGGCGCGCACGGCGATGCGCACGTCGGTCTCGGCGTGCGGCGGGCTGTCGACGATGATGACGTCGAGGCCGCCCTTCAGGCGGTCCAGCTCGTTGGACAGCCGCCAGCCCGAGGCCTGGACGAAGGTGATGCCGGCGCCGTCGGCGTCCACCAGGGCGCGGCGGACCTCGAACCACATCGCCAAGGAGCCCTGGGGATCGATGTCGACCAGCCCGACCCGCTTGCCGGCGGCCGCGAAGGCGACGCCCAATTGCGCGGCGATCGTCGTCTTGCCGGCACCGCCTTTCTGCTGGGCGATGGTGATGGCCTTTGCCGACATGAGGTTCCTCGTCTAGCGTGTTCTACGGCCGGAAGGCTACGCCACTCGGGCTAATTTGCAAGTGTCAGCAGGGCGGTGACCACCGCCGCCAGCGTCAGGCCTGCGAAGATGCCGTTGTGGATGCGGGCGGGCATCAGCGGGCGGCTGATCAGGAAGGTGAGGGCCAGCGCCGGGAAGGCCAGCCACGGGACGAACGGCAGGCCGGCCGCCACCGCGGCCAGCGGCCACATCCGCCGGTCGGGCGCCATCAGGGTGCGGCGCCTGAGCCGGACATACACGGCGAGCATCCACAGTGCGGGGGCGAGTCCGAGGAGGGTGAGAAGGGTAAGCATGGGGCTTCCATCGATTCCCTCGCCCGCTTGCGGGAGAGGGAGGGGCCCGCCGCGGCAGCGGTGGGAGGGTGAGGGAGCGGGACGCCTCGGCATGGAAAACCCTCACCCGGCTCGCGAGGCTCGCCACCCTCTCCCGCAAGCGGGCGAGGGTTAGAACATAGCGCGGGGCTTGCGCCCGTCTACTGGAAATCCCGGCTCCTGGTTTTGAGCGGGTCCGCCTCGGGCAGCAGGGCGGCGAGGCGGGGGGAGAGGTCGAACAGGCGGTCGGCGACCACGTGGATGACGATGCCCTCCCGCTGCAGGCGTCCCTCGACGCCGATCAGCTGGCCGCGCAGGCAGATGGCGCGGAAGGTCTCGAACACCGGCGGGCGGACGATCAGGTTGATCACCCCGGTCTCGTCTTCCAGGGTGATGAAGACGATGCCGTTGGCCGAGCCGGGGCGCTGGCGGGTGATGGCGAGGCCGGCGACCTTGATGCGGCCGCCGTCCTTGGCGTGTTCGAGGGCGGCGGCCGGGATCAGGCCGTCCTTGCGCAAGCTCTCCCGCAGGAGCGCCAGGGGATGGCGGCGCAGGCTGAGCCTCAGGGCGGAATAGTCCTCGACGATCTGCTCGCCCTCGCCGGCCTTGGGCAGACTGACGGCCTCCTCGCGGCCGGGACCGTCGAACAGGGGCAGCGGCGTGTCGACCAATCCCTTGACCGCCCACAGGGCGTCGCGGCGGGCTAAGCCCAGCGAGGCGAAGGCGTCGGCCTTGGCCAGCGCCTCCAGCGAGCGGGCGGTCAATTCCGCCCGCCGCCACAGCTCGCGCGGTTCGCGGTAGCCGGCTCCCCGCCGCGCCACCAGCCGCACCGCCTCGGTCTCGGGCATGCCGCTGACCTGGCGCATGCCCAGGCGCAGGGCGACCCGGCCGCCGGGGGCGGCTTCCAGCGTGCAGTCCCACTCGCTGCGGTTCACATCCACCGGCCGGATTTCGACGCCGTGGTCGCGGGCGTCGCGCACGATCTGGGCGGGGGCATAGAAGCCCATGGGCTGGCTGTTGAGCAGGGCGCAGGCGAAGGCGGCGGGGTAGCGGCACTTCAGCCAAGCCGAGACGTAGACCAGCAGCGCGAAGCTGGCGGCGTGGGATTCGGGGAAGCCGTACTCGCCGAACCCCTCGATCTGGCGGAAGCAGGCTTCGGCGAAGTCGGGGGCATACCCGTTCCCCGCCATGCCGGTCAGGAACTTCTCGCGGAACTCGGCGACCTTGCCCGAGCGCTTGAAGGTGGCCATGGCCCGGCGCAGCAGGTCGGCCTCGGCCGGGGTGAAGCCGGCCGCCTCGATGGCGATGCGCATGGCCTGCTCCTGGAACAGCGGCACCCCCAGGGTCTTGGCCAGCACCCGCTCCAAGGCCGGCGACGGGTAGGTGACCTTCTCCTTGCCGGTGCGGCGGCGCAGGTAGGGATGGACCATGTCGCCCTGAATCGGGCCCGGGCGCACGATGGCGACCTCGATGACCAGGTCGTAGAAGCAGCGCGGGCGGAGACGCGGCAGCATGGCCATCTGGGCGCGGCTTTCCACCTGGAACACCCCCAGCGAATCGCCCTTGCACAGCATGTCGTAGACGGCGCTCTCCTCGGGCGGCACGGTGGCCAGATCGAGATCGATGCCGTGATGGGCTGTGATCAGCTCGAACGCCTTCCGGACGCAGGTCAGCATGCCGAGCGCCAGCACGTCGACCTTGAGGATGCCGAGCGCGTCGAGGTCGTTCTTGTCCCACTCGATGACGGTGCGGTCCTCCATGCGGGCGTTGGCGATGGGCACCACCTCATCCAGCGGCCCCCGCGTCATCACGAAGCCGCCCACGTGCTGCGACAGGTGGCGGGGAAAGCCCTTGAGCTCGTCGGCCAGGGCGAGAACCAGGCGCAGCCGGGGATCGGCGGGATCGAGCCCGGCCTCGCGCACTTGGTTCTCCCTCAGCTTCTCCCGCGACGAGCCCCAGATGGTCTTGGCCAGCGCCCCCACCACGTCGTCGGAGAGGCCCAACGCCTTGCCGACGTCGCGGGTCGCCGAGCGGGTGCGGTAGGTGATGAGGGTGGCCGCCAGCGAGGCGCGGTGGCGGCCGTACTTGCCGTAGATGTACTGGATCACCTCCTCGCGGCGCTCGTGCTCGAAATCCACGTCGATGTCGGGCGGCTCGTTGCGCTCGGCCGAGATGAAGCGCTCGAACAACAGGTCGGAGCGGGCGGGGTCGACCGCGGTGATGCCCAGGCAGTAGCACACCGCCGAATTGGCGGCCGAGCCGCGGCCCTGGCATAGGATGCCCTGGCTGCGCGCGAAGGCGACGATGTCGTGGACGGTGAGGAAGTAGGGGGCGTAGCCGAGCTGGCCGATCAGCGCGAACTCGTGCTCGATCTGGCGGCGCACCCGCTCGGGCAGGCCGCCGGGATAGCGCCCTTCGGCTCCCTCCCAGGTCAGCTTCTCCAGCCAGCTCTGCGGGGTGAAGCCGTCGGGCACCGGATCGACGGCGTATTCGAAGCGCAGTTCGTCGAGCGAGAAGCGGCAGCGCCCGGCGATCTCGGCCGTCTGCGCCACCGCCTCCGGCCAGCGCCGGAACAGGGCGGCCATGGCTTCGCCCGACTTGATGTAGCGCTCGGCATTGGGAAACAGGGCGCCGCCCGCCGCCTGCTCGACGGTGGTGCCCAGGCGGGTGGCGGTCAGCACGTCCTGCAGCGGCCGCCGTTCGGGGGCGTGGTAGTGGACGTCGTTGGTGGCGACCAGGGCGGCGCCGCAGCGGCTGGCGACCGCCTCCAGATGGTCGATGCGCGCCTCGTCGTCGCCCTCCAGGTGATGGTGGGCGGCCAGGAACACGTCTCCCGGCCGTGCTCCGGCCAGCTCCGCCAGCGGCTCCTCGAACTCCCCCTCCGGCAGCACGACCAGGATCTGGCCGTCGGCGTGGGCTTGCAGGTCGGCCCCGTCCAGCCAGCATTCGCCCTTGGGGGCCCGCCGGTTGCCGAGGGTGAGCAGTTTGGTGAGCCGGCCATAGGCGGCGCGGTCGGTGGGGAAGCACAGCACCGGCGGGTGGCCGTCGCGGAAATCGAGCCGGGCGCCGACCACCAGGCGGAGACCCACCTGCTTGGCGGCTTCATGCGCGCGCACCACGCCGGCCAGGCTGTTGCGGTCGGTCA
The DNA here is from genome assembly GCA_050260775.1 of Solirubrobacterales bacterium. GTDB lineage: Bacteria > Pseudomonadota > Alphaproteobacteria > Rhodospirillales > Magnetospirillaceae > CALABS01. The sequence goes on from JBLNCP010000019.1 coordinate 177,183, forward strand.
CCGCCACGGCGGCCAGCCCCAGCGCGGCGGCGGCGACGACCAGCTCGTCGGGGTGGGAGGCGCCGCGCAGGAAGCTGAAATTGGTGGTGACCTGCAGTTCGGCGTAGGGGGGCATGACCGGGAGAGGCGTCATCATCCCAGCAATCCATGCACGAACCAGCCGTCGCGGCCCTGGAACAGCCACAGCCGGCGGCCGTGGACGTCCTCGACCCGCCAATAATCGCGGCGGGCCTCGTAGGGCGGCGGGGACTCGCCGTGCCACCATTCGGCGGCCAGACGCTCCGGTCCTTCGGCGCGGATGATCGCGGCGGACATGCCGCGGCGGGCGAGGCGGGCCGGCACGCCGTTGACGTGGTCGACGATCACCGGCTCGGGGCGGGGCAGCAGCCGGACCGGGCGCGGCTGTCGCGGCCAGCCCCCCTGCGGGACGGCCAGCGGCGGCAGGCGGGTCACCTGGCGCTCGGGCAGGGCGGAGGGGGCGGGGGCCGGCCGGAACAGCGCCGCCGGTCCCAGCCGCCGGGCGAGGCGATCCAACAGCAGGGCGAGGCCGGCGGCCTCGGGCCGGGCCTCGAGGTCGGCCTGCCGTCCGGCGAAGGGGTCGGCGGCGGCGACCGTCATGGTCATGACCTCGATGCCGAAGCCGGCGTCGAGGCCGTCCAGCCCCTCGGCGAACAGCCGCATCAGGTGGGCGGGGTCGCGCACCGCCTCGCTGGTGCCGACGCCCTGGGCGAGCACGCTGCCGTCCACCCGGAAGACCCTCAGCACCAGCCGGCGCGCGCCCAGGCCCAGCGCGGTCAGGCGGCCGCAGACGGAATCGAGCAGGCGATGGATGGCGGCGGCGACATCCTCGGTGCGCCCGACCGGCTCGGCGAAGGCGAGGCGGGAGGAGACCGGTTCCTCGGCCGGGCGGGGCGAGATCGGTTCGGGCGCGCGCCCCAGCATCTGGTCGAGGCGGCGGGCGGCGATCTCGCCGAAGCGGGCGACCAGCGGTGCGCGCGGCAGCGCCATCAGCTCGCCGATGCGGCGCACGCCCAGCCGGCGCAAGGTCTCGGCGCTCTCGGGCGGCAGGCGCAGGGCGGCGACCGGGAACGACGACAGCCATTGCCGCGCCGCTCCCTCCGGGCAGATGGCGGCGGGGCCGTCACCGAAGCGGGACATCGCCCAGGCGGCGCCCGGGGTGTCGGCGAGCCCGGCCCGCACCCGGAAGCCCAGGGCCCCCACCCGGGCCAGCATGTCGTCGACCATCGTCCGCTCGCCGCCGAACAGATGGGCGCAGCCGGTGATGTCGAGCCACACCGCGCGGTCGCCCTCGGGAGCGGTCCACGGTGTCCAGCGCTGGCACCATTCGGCCATCTGGCCGAGCGTCGCGGCGTCCTGGTCTGGATCGGCCGGCACCGTCTTCAGGCCGGGGCATACCGCCTGGGCGTCGGCGGCGGGCAGGCCGGGCACCACCCCGGCCTCCTGCGCCGCCGGGTTGGCGTCGGCGATGCGGATGCTGCCGGCGGCCCGGGTCACGGTGGCCAGCGGCCGGCGGCGCCATTCGGCCAGCGGACCGCGCCCGCGGGTCAGGCGGTCGGTGGGAAAAAGGGGGAGCCACAGATGGACGAAGCGGCGCATGGGACCTGTTGTGTACCTGTTATGTTCTTAGTGTCGGGAGGCGGCGGCGGCAAGTCAATGTCCCAATTTTGTTCCATCCGCTTCGCCTTAATCGCGTCGCAACCCCGCCGCAATTTGGGAGTAGGATTTCCACAGTGGCGAAGGCTTTCCCGCCCCCCAGGAGATGACCATGTCCTACCCGTTGTTCGACTCCAACTTCACCTTGTGGGCGGCCGATCTCGATGCCCGCTTGATGGACCTGCACGGGCTGTGCTCGCGTCGGCTGGGCATCGAGCCGCGGGTCCTGATGGAGCACTATTACCGGGGCGAAACGGTGACCAATGTGGTGGCGCGCATCGAGCCGAACGGCGAGAAGTCCGCCTAGGGTACGATCCATTCCCCACCGGTCCCGCCGCGGCAGCGCTCCAGGGTGAGGCGCCAGCCGCCGCCGGGCGCGCCCGCCACCCGCCAGCGGGTGGTGCCGGCGTTGGCGGCGCGCGCCATCGCCGGATGGAGGGCGAAGCCGGTGACGCCGCCGGCCTCGGCGGCCAGTTGCAGGCGCCGCCCGGCGGTCAGGTCGAGGGCCGCCACCTCGCCGACCACGGCGGCAAGGCCGGCGCATTTGAGCCCTTCCTCCATGCACCACAGCGTGTCGCCGTCCCTGCCGGCACGGGCGACGATCAGCCGGTCGGGCGGCAGGCCTGCCGCCGCCAGCCCCGGGGCGAACAGGTCGTCGACCATGGTCACCCACAGCACCGGCCGCGCCAGCCGGGTCGCCAGCCGTCCCGCCAGACGGGCGACGAAGGCGGTGGCCGGACCGGTTTCCCCCAGTACCTGATGCAGGCAGGCCAGCGGCAGGCCGCCGCCGGGCAGCGTCCGGTCGATGGCGCCGTCCACCGACAGGCGGGCGGCGGGTGGAGGGCGCAGGCGCTCCATGGCACGCATGCTGTCGCGCAGGGCATCAAGGGAGAGGATGGGGCGGGGCATGGCACGAGCCTAAATGTTCTTACTATGTTCCGCAAGTCAGTGGCCGCGGTTCCGCACCTTGACGGCGGCGAGCTGGCCCAGCGCCGCCACCACCTCGGCATGGAACGAGCGCACCGTCTCCGCCAGGGCCTCGGGCAGCGCGCGTTGGTCGACGGTGATCAGGCCATGGGCCAGGGCGGTGTCGGAGCGTTCGCACTCCTCCACCAGGGCACGCGGGCGGTCGCTGACGAAACTCCCCTTGAGGCGGGCCAGCAGCCGGTGGGCCACCCCGCTCGGGGTGTCGCGGTCGCGGGGCAGGTGGCCGAGGGTGCGGACTTCCTCCTCGAACAGGCGCGCCATGGCGGCCCGCCGCTCGCCCAGCCGCGACAGCAGGGTCTCCAGGTCGCCGGGGCCGGCCCATCCCGCCGCCTGGAGATAGGCCTCGCAGGAATCGGCCGCCAGCGCGGCCAGTTCGTCCAGCGCGATGGCGGCTTCCGGGCGCATCGACCCCACCTCCGCGCCGCAGGGCGCTTTTGTTGCTCGCGCCGCAGGGCGCTCTGTTTCCTCGCTCATCGAACACCCGAATGGGCGGGCGGGTTCCCACTACGGGTTTCGCCGCACGCGTGCCGCGTGGTAGAACGCTTGCAACGATAAGAAAATCGAGGCGAGGAGACGTTCCGTGGGAAACACGTGGCGGGGGCCCTTTCCCTGGCTGGCGGCGGTGTTTGCCGCCAATGTCGCGGCGATCATCGCGGCGGCCTATTTCCTCTCGCGCGGGGTGATCGACCAGTCCCGGCTCACCGCCCTGGTCATGGTGGCGCTGGCCGGCGCCGCAGTCATGTTCGCCCTGTCGTGGAAGATCGTCGATTACGTGATGGTCAAGAGCGTCCGGCGGATGGCGGCCGACCTGCGGGCCATCGCCCATGGCGGGGCCCGCGAGCGCATCAGCGACAACCGCTACCCGGTGCTCAATCCCCTGCCCGAGGCGGCCAACGAGCTGTGCGCGCGGCTGGTCCAGGCCCGGCGCGAGCTGGCCGAGGGCGTCGAGGCCGCCACCGCCCGCTCCGAGGAGACCTCGACCCGCCTGGCCGCCATCCTCAATGACCTGCACGAAGGCGTGGTGGTCTGCAACCTGCGCAACCAGGTGGTCCTCTACAACCAGGTCGCCATCGAGATGCTGTCGGCGGACAGCAGCCGGCTCGGGCTCGGCCGCTCGCTGTTCGACGCGGTGGCGCGCGAGCCGGTGCTCCACATGTTCGAGATCCTGACCCACCGCCCCGAGCTCGGCGGGCGCGGCACCCCCTTCCTGGCCGGCTCCGCCGACGGCGGCGGGCTGCTGCAGGCGCGCATGACCCTGATCCGCAGCGGCGACGGCGAGGTCACCGGCTATGTGGTGACCATGATCGATGCCAGTGCCCAGGTCCGCGCCCTCGGCCGGCGCGACGCTCTGCTGCGCGAGGTCTCGGAAGGGCTGGAGGCGCCCCTGGCCCGGCTCAAGGGCGCCAACGGCGACGCCGAGGTGGTGGCGCGCGAGGCGGCGATCATCGAGAAGGCGATCAAGCGCGTCACCGACGGCTATCAGCGCGCCCTGGCCGGGTGGTGGCCGATGACCGACCTCCATTCGCCCGACTTCTTCGCCTTCGTCGCCCGGCGTTTCGACGGCGAGGTGGTCAAGGTCAACCAGACCGGCCTGTCCATGTGGCTGCACGCCGATTCCCATTCGGCGGTGCTGGCGGTCGAGGCGCTGATCCGGCAGATCGTCGAGAAGACCGGAGCGGGCGAGATCGACCTGGCCGCCGAGGCCGAGGACGAGGACGCCTGGGTTGCCATCCTGTGGGAAGGCGCCGTGGCCACCGCCGCCGACCTGGCCGGCTGGCTCGCCCATCCGCTGCCGGCGCTGGGCGGCATGACGGTGCGCGACGTGCTGCTGCACCATGCCGGCGACGCCATCCTCCAGGACGAGCGCGAGGGCTGGGCGCGCCTGCGCCTGCCCATGCGCAAGGGGGTCGAGGTGGTGCTGGCCCCCAAGGAGACGCTGCCCACCCGGCGCGTCGAATTCTACGACATGGCTCTCTTGAAGCAGGCGCAGGACACCGGCGAGTTCGGCGCGGTGGCGCTCAAGGACCTCACCTTCGTGGTGTTCGACACCGAGACGACCGGCCTGCAGCCGAGCCAGGGCGACCAGATCGTCCAGATTGGGGCGGTGCGCATCGTCAACGGCCGCATCCTGTCGGGCGAGAGCTTCAACCGTCTGGTCAATCCCGGCCGGGCGATCCCGCCGGAATCCATCGTCTTCCACGGCATCACCGACGAGATGGTTACCGACAAGCCGCCGATCGGGGTGGTGCTGCCGCAGTTCAAGGGCTATTGCGCCGATTCCGTCCTGGTGGCGCACAACGCCGCCTTCGACCTCAAGTTCCTGCGGCTGCGCGAGCGGGAATGCGGCGTGAGCTTCGACAACCCGGTGCTCGACACCATGATGCTGTCCAACTACCTGGACGGACCCGAGGCGGGCCATTCGCTGGACGAGATCTGCGACCGCTTCGGCATCGAGATCACCGACCGCCACACCGCGCTGGGCGATGCCATCGTCACCGCCGCGGTGCTGCTGCGCCAGATCGAGGCGCTGGAGGCGCGCGGCCTGAAAACGCTCGACCAGGTGGTCGAGGCGCTCGACATCACCATGCAGCTGCACCAGCGCCAAATGGCGCTGTAGCCCCCGCATCAGGCTTCTTCATCCCCCTCGGGCTTGACCCGGGGGTATGCGCTTCCGCATGGGTCGCCGGGTCATTCCCGGCGATGACGGTGGGAGGAGGTGGCGGTCGTCAGCCACCCACGCCGCAGATGTAGCGCAGCGCCCGCAGGCGTTTGAAGGCCCAGCGCAGGCGGTTGCGCATCTGCTTCGGGAAGCGCTTGGGCTCGATGCGGGCCGAGGGCGGGATGCCGGCCGCCAAGTCGGCCAGCTGCTGCTCCAGCATCATGCGCAGCACGATCTCGCGGATCTCGATGAAGTCGCGGTAATCGTCCTCGTGCAGCAGCTCCATGTCCTTGAGCGCCGCGTAGCGGTCGTCGGTGCCGGTGACCTGCAGGTGGGCGCGGATGGCGCGGAAGCGGGCGGCCGACACCAGCGGCAGCAGGCCGAACTTCTTGGCGTTCAGCCGGCCCTGGGTGGTGACGAACTCGCCGAAGATACCGATGGAGACGTCCATCTTGGCGACGTGCTGCGCCAGGTACTGCAGGAAGAATGCCGACTGCGCCGCCTTCTCGATGGCGTAGGTCCTGAGTTCCTCGGCCAGCTGGCGGTCGCCCCACACCGGCTGGAAGTCGAAGAAGATGTCGCAGTACATCACGGTCTGGTTCTCGACCGAGAACACCCAGCCGTGGATCTCCTGCTTCCACTCCTCGAGGCTCTTGCGCCAGCGGCGCTCGCGCGCCATCACCCCGCCGTCGCAGAAGGGGATGCCGGCGGCGTTGAGCATGTCGTTGATGCGCTTGCCGAGCTCGGCGTACCACAGGTCGTTCTCGGGCGTGCCGGAATGGACGATGGCGTTGTCCTGGTCGAAGGTCAGCAGGCTCTCGCCGCGACCGGCCGAGCCCAGCACCAGCACCGCGTAGGGGGCGGGGGCCTCGCCCCAGCCGTCGTCCAGCAACGACTTTTCCGCCAGTTCGGCGGCGCGCGCCGTCAGGTCGCGCACCATCAGGGCGATGACGGCGCCGATGTTGCGGGCGGACACACCCTCGGCCAGCAGCTGGCGCGCCAGAACCGGCAGGGCGTCCATGGCGGCGCGCATGTCCTCGGGGCCGCGCGCCTCGTGGACCTCGTCACCGATGACCAGGGCCTCGTTGGCGCGCACCTTGAGCAGGGCGCGGCCGGTGACCATGCCGATCGGGCGCTTGTCGGCGTCCACCACGACAAGGTGGCGCAGGCCCATGCGGGTCATCTTGCCCAGCGCCACGTACACGAAGGCGTCGGCCGGCACCGAGGCCACCGGGCGGGTCATCACCTGCCCCAGGGTGGTCTGCAGGCCCTTCTGTCCGTCGGTGGAGAGGATGCGCAGCAGGTCGCGTTCGGTGAACATGCCGATCGCGCGGCCCTGGTCGTCGACGCCGACGATCGAGGACACGCGGGCCTCGTACATCTGGCGGATCGCGTCCTCGAGCGGCAGCGTCTCGGCCCCGGTCAGGACCGGCGTGCTCATCACCTCATGCAGGCGATGCTGATAGGGAAAACTGTCGATGCGGGCAAGCGCGGCAACGTCGTTCATTTCAAATTCACCATGTTGTCGGCAGACGCTTTGCGCGTTGCGGCAGAATTACCGAAAAGACATTTGTTGTCGCAAAGGTTGCCGCCCGATAGTGGAGGGCAAATACAAAAATGGGTGGATACAAGGGAGTGGGAGCCGGCATGAGGAGTCACCTGTGGTGCATTCATGGTCCCGACTGCGGCACGATTAAGAAAAATCGCTCCGTACCGCTAGGCCAATTGCCGTCAATCTCAAGGAATGCCGTACGATTTACCTAACGGTATAAACATATATCCTTGATGAATATGGCGGTTTCACTCGTATGGAGTTGACGGCCAAAGTGGTCGGATGTTAATGACGATCAATTCCTCTCGCAAGGGAGGGGGTTATGCCTAGTGCGCATAGGTGCCCCCAGCCCTCTGCAGGGGGCCTAATATAAAGCCGGCGAAGACCGGTGCCGATAACGACAACCACCCGCGCCCGGCGAAGGTGGGAAATAGTGGAGGGTCAGAATTTGACACAAGTCTCATGCACCAAGGTTGCGGGTGAAAAGATCCGCAACAACCCGAAATTCCACGAGCTGGTCCGCAAGCGCACCAGCTTCGCGTGGACCCTGTCGGCCGTGATGCTGGCGATCTACTTCGGCTTCATCTTCCTGATCGCGTACGCCAAGGACTTCCTCGGCACGTCGCTGGCGGGAGGCGTGACCACTGTCGGACTCCCCATCGGCGTCGGCGTCATTCTCAGCGCCATCGCGCTGACCGGCATCTACGTGCGGCGCGCCAACACCGAGTTTGACGACCTCAATCGTCAGATCATTGAGGAGTCCCGCTGATGAAGGCGCTCAAGACCTCTCTCGCGGCGGCGCTGGCTTCGGCCGGTACCTTCGCGCTCTCGAACGCCGCGCTCGCTGCCGGCGCCGTCGAGGCCACCCAGAAGCAGGACACCAACTGGCACGCCATCATTCTGTTCGTGGCGTTCGTGGTGTTCACCCTGGGCATCACCTACTGGGCCGCTAAGAAGAACAAGACGGCGGCCGACTTCTACGCCGCCGGCGGCGGCATCACCGGCTTCCAGAACGGCCTGGCCATCGCCGGCGACTACATGTCGGCGGCCTCGTTCCTGGGCATTTCCGCCCTGGTGTAC
>JBLNCP010000020.1:0-16750 GCA_050260775.1 Solirubrobacterales bacterium
GCTCCATCCGGGGCCTCCTGTCTGGGGCTGATGTGTTTGGCGACAATCAGCTTTCCTCAGACAGCCCGGATGGGCAATCACCCTAACTCAACTGAACAACCTCGCTGGACGCCACACCTAGACCTCGCGGATGCCGGCCAGGAAGCGGTCCACTTCCATCCTGAGCGTCGCCGACTGCTTCTGCAGGTCCTCGACCGCGGTCAGCACCTCGCGGGCGGCCTGGTCGGTCTCGTGGATGGTGGTGCTGACCTCGGTAATGTTCTGGTACACCACGTTGGTGCCGCTGGCGGCGTGGTCGATGTTGCGGGCGATCTCCTGGGTGGCGGCGCCCTGCTCTTCGATGGCGGCGGCGATGGCGGTGGTGATGCCGTCCATCGAGCTGATCGTGGTGCCGATGCCCTTGATGGCGCCCACCGTCTGGTGGGTTTCCTTCTGGATGGTCGAAACCTGGGTCGAGATGTCCTCGGTGGCCTTGACCGTCTGCCGCGCCAGATTCTTCACCTCGCTGGCCACCACGGCGAAGCCCTTGCCCGCCTCGCCGGCGCGCGCCGCCTCGACGGTGGCGTTCAAGGCCAGCAGGTTGGTCTGCTCGGCAATGCCGGTGATCAGCTCGATGATCTCGCCGATCTTGTCGGCGGCGCCGGCCAAGCCAGTGACGCGAGTGTTGACGCCGTTGGCCTCGCGGGTGGCGCTGGCGGCGACGTCGTTGGACATCGCCACCTGCTGGGCGATTTCGCGGATGGAGTTGGAGAGCTCCTCGGCGGCCTCGGCCACCATGCGCACGTTGGAATTGGCCTCGTTGGCGGCGGACGCCGCCGAATGGGCGCTGTCCGAGGCGGCGTCGGCGAAATCGACCATGCGGCGCGCCGTCAGCGTCATCTTCTGGGCCGAGGCGGCGACGGTGTCGAGCACGCTGGCCACCGCCCGCTCGAAATTGTGGATGAGATCCTCGAGGCGGACCATGCGGGCCTCGCGGGCGGCCGCCGCCTTGCGCGCCTCTTCCTCCATGGCCTGCTTGGCGATGGTGTTCTCCTTGAACACCTGCACCGCCTGGGCGATGTCGCCGATCTCGTCCTTGCGGTCGAGCGCCGGGACCACCACCGTGGTGTCGCCGCCGGCCAGTTGGCCCATGCGCACGGTCATGTCGTGCATGGGGGCGGTGATGACCCGGGTGAGGATCCAGCGCACGCCCAGGGTGCCGAGGATGGTGGCGATGATGCCGCCGCCGATCAGGTAGGACAGCACGGTGTGGAGCTTGGCCTCGGCCTCGCCGGTCGACAGCGACGACGACAGCACGGCGATGACCTCGCCGGATTCCATGCCCATGCCGCCATGGCAGGTGAAGCAGATTTCCTGGGTGGCGCCGTCGGTGACGCCGAGGACGATGGGGTAGGCGTAGCGGTAGGCGCCGTTGACCAGCCGTCCGATCGGAACCTTGGCGTCGAAGGCCTCCTGGTCGATCTCGTCGCGCGGCGGCTTGGGCGGCTTGCCGGGCTCGGTCTCGGCCATGTAGGCGGCGACCTTGGGGCCCCAGGCGCTCCAGACCTTGCCCGGGTAATGGACGTTGCGGCTGTCGAACCAGTTGTTGAAGACCTGGATGCCGATGTTGTCGCCATCCTCGGGACGCTTCGCCATCACGTTGAGGATCAACGCGTGCAGCGAGGTCATCTCGTTGGCCGACAATTGCTGCAGTTGGCGTTCCATTTCCGAGCGTTCGAAACGCGCGATAACGACGACCACACTGGCAACCAGGGCAATGACGCCCAGGGCGACGATGATCATGAAACGGCTGGACAGCCGCAGATTCCGCCAGGCACGCACAGAGTTTCACCACATGTTAATTGCGCCGGCCACCCCCTGGCCGGCGAACGCACAAACCCTGCACGTGAGACTATTATGAAAGGCCGGTATTTGGGAATACCGGCCTTTCGCCCATACGAAAAATCAGGGGAAGCTACTAGGCGCGGACAAGCGCCTCGTAGTCGGCGATCAGCTTGCGGCTGATCTCGCCGGGAGTGAAGGTGTAGGGGCCGATCTCGCGCACAGGCGTGACCTCGGCGGCGGTGCCGGTCAGGAAGCATTCGCTCGCCTTGGCCATCTCTTCCGGCATGATCGCGCGTTCGACCACCTTGAGGCCGTTCTTCTTCGCCAACTCGATCACGGTCTGACGGGTGATGCCGTTGAGGAAGCAGTCGGCCTTGGGCGTGTGCAGTTCGCCGTCGAAGACAAAGAAGATGTTGGCGCCGGTAGCCTCGGCGACCTGGCCGCGGTAATCGAGCATCAGCGAGTCCTCGAAGCCCTCGCTCTCGGCCTTGTGCTTGCTCATGGTGCAGATCATGTACAGGCCCGCCGCCTTGGCCGCGGTCGGAGCGGTGCGGGGATCGGGCCGGCGCCATTCGGAGATGTTGAGGCGGATGCCGCGCATGCGGGCCTCGGGCGCCCAGTAGCTCGGCCACTGCCACACGGCGATGGCGAGATGGATGCGGTTCTGCTGGGCGGCGACGCCCATCATCTCGCTGCCGCGCCACACCACGGGGCGCACGTAGCCGTCGACGATGCCGTTGGCCTTGACGGTGGCGTTGGTGGCGGCGTCGATCTCGGCGACGGAATAGGGCACCTTCATGCCCAGGACCTCACCGGACTTGACCAGGCGGTCGCTGTGCTCGGTCAGCTTGAACACCTTGCCGCCGTAGACGCGCTCTCCCTCGAATACGCAGGAACCGTAGTGCAGGCCATGGGTCAGGGTGTGGACCTTGGCATCGCGCCAGGGAATCAGTTCGCCGTCGTACCAGATGAAGCCGTCGCGGTCGTCGAAGGGGATCACAGCCATGGGAATCCGTCCGAATGAGGGGTCGATCGTCAGAATGTTACCATTCGCTCTTGCAATGGGTAACATTTTGAGGCGATAAATGTCAACAACACTGACATAACGCCATGACCGACATCAAGACCGGCATCAATCCCCTGTTCCTCCGCGAGGAGGAGCTCCGCCAAGGCATCGAGCTGCTGTTCTTCGCCTATCGCGATTTCACGGCCGAGCCGGACGCCATCCTGGCCGAGTACGGGTTCGGGCGGGCGCACCATCGCGTCATCTATTTCGTCGGGCGCAATCCCGGCATGACGGTGTCCGAGCTGCTCGGGATCCTGCGCATCACCAAGCAGTCGCTCAGCCGGGTGCTGGGCCAATTGGTGGAGGAAGGCTTCATCACCCAGCGCCAGGGCGCCCGCGACCGCCGCCAGCGCCTGCTGGAGCTCACCGAGAAGGGGGTGGAACTGGAGCGCCAGCTCACCGAACGCCAGCGCGCCCGCATCGCCCGCGCCTACCGCGAGGTCGGGGCCGAGGCGGTCGAGGGCTTCCGCAAGGTGCTGATCGGCCTGATCGACGACGCCGACCGCCTGCGCTTCCCGTCCGGCGGGCCGGGGCGCCGCTGACCCCTACTCCCCCTTGACACCCGCCGTGCGGCCCGGCTTGCTGATGAATCATGGATGACAAGCCCCACATCCTCGTGGTCGACGACGACACCCGATTGCGAGGGCTGTTGCGCAAGTACCTGGCCGACAACGGCTACATCGTCACCACCGCCGAGGATGCCCCCGACGCGCGGGCAAAGCTGGCCGCGCTGGCCTTCGACCTGATCGTGCTCGACGTGATGATGCCGGGCGAGGACGGGCTGTCGCTCACCCGCGACCTCAGGCGCAGCAATCCGGTCCCGATCCTGCTGCTGACCGCCATGGGCGAGGTGGACGACCGCATCAAGGGCTTCGAGAGCGGCGCCGACGATTACCTGACCAAGCCCTTCGAGCCGCGCGAATTGCTGTTGCGCATCACCAGTATCCTGAGGCGGGTCCCGCGCCCCGAGGCGGAGGCGGCGACGGAGTTGTGCATGGGCGCCTTCGTGTGGAACGTCGCCCGTCAGGAACTGACCCGCGACGGGATACCGGTGCACCTGACCACCGCCGAATGCCAGTTGATGGCCATTCTGGCCGAGGTGCCCGGACAGGCGGTGTCGCGCGACGACCTGGCCGGCCGCACCGGCAACGCCGCCAACCCGCGCGCCATCGACGTGCAGATGACGCGGCTGCGCCGCAAGATCGAGGATGATCCGCGCCTGCCGCGCTGGCTGCAGACGGTGCGCGGCATGGGCTACATGCTGAGGCCGGACTGACATGACGCCGGCGGCCATGCTGCTCAAGCGCCTGCTGCCCCACGGCCTGCTCGGCCGCTCGCTGCTGATCATCATGACGCCGCTGATCGTGGTCCAGCTGGTGTCCACCTACATCTTCTATAACGGCCATTGGGAGACGGTGGCGCAGCGGCTGGCCAACAGCCTGGCCGGCGACATCGGCGTCGTCATCGACGAGATGCGCTTGCCCGATCCCGGCGCCCAGCCCCGCATCTTTCGCATCGCCGCCGAGAAGATGGACCTCGACATCCGCTTCATCGACGGCGGCATCCTGCCCAACGTGCCGCAACAGGAACCGGTCGGGATCTGGCAGAACGCGCTCAAGCACGCCATGGACGAGCGGGTCCAGCGCCCCTTCCAGGTCGACGACGTCTCCGACCGCGAGATCATCATCACGGTGCAGTTGTCGGACGGCCTGCTCAGGGTGGCGACCAGCAAGAAGCGCCTGTACAGCTCGACCACCTACATCTTCGTTCTGTGGATGGTGGGCACCTCGCTGCTGCTCCTGGCCATCGCCACCCTGTTCATGCGCAACCAGGTGCGCAGCGTGCGCAAGCTGGCGCAGGCGGCCGACAGCTTCGGCAAGGGCATCGACGTCCCCAACTTCAAGCCCGAGGGAGCGAGCGAGGTGCGCCAGGCCGCCCAGGCCTTCACCGTCATGCGCGAGCGCATCAAGCGCCAGATGCAGCAGCGCACCGAGATGCTGGCCGGCGTCTCCCACGATCTCCGCACGCCCTTGACCCGAATGAAGCTGCAGCTGGCCATGATGGGCGAGGCCGAGGGCGTGGCCGACCTGGCCGAGGACGTGGCCGAGATGGAGCGCATGATCGAGGGCTACCTCGCCTTCGCGCGCGGCGAGGGGACCGAGCGCCCCGAGACGGTGGAACTCGGCGCCCTGGTCGACGACGTGGTCGGACGCTTCCGCCGCGAGGGCCGCGAGATCGACCTGCACGTCGAGGACGAGGTGACCATGCCGCTGCGCCCGCACGCCTTCTCGCGGGCCCTGTCCAACCTCATCGCCAACGCCTTCCGCTACGGCGGCCACGTCTGGGTGCGCGTGACCCGCCATGCCGAACTGGCCGAGGTCATCGTCGACGACGACGGGCCGGGCATCCCCTCGGCCAAGCGCGAGGAGGTGTTCAAGCCCTTCACGCGCCTGGAATCGTCGCGCAATCAGCAGACCGGCGGCGTCGGCCTGGGCCTGACCATCGCCCGCGACATCGCCCGCGGTCATGGCGGCGACGTGATGCTGGAGGACAGCCCGCTCGGCGGCCTCAGGGTGCGCATGCGGCTGCCGCTATAGGCGCAAAACAAAAGGCCGCCCGGTCGGGCGGCCTTCGTCATCTCCCCATGGGGACTGGCGGAATTACTTCTTGCCGCCCTTGAGGAACGCGTCGCGGACCTCTTCCATGTTCTGCGAGAACCGCTTGTTGAGCAGGTCGAAGGCCTCGGTGTTGGCCTTGGCCATCATCTCGGCCAGCTCGCGCATGTTGCCCAGCGCCCGTTCGAAGGCGTCCTTCGCCATGTCGGCCTGCTTGGCGGCCTTGTCCTGGGCGGTGCCCGGCTCGGTGATGTCCTTGGCGACCTGAGCCACCTCGTCCATGGTCTGGCGCAGGATCTCGGCCTGGCGCTTCACCACGGCCTGCAGGCCCTCGTAGGCGAGCTTGTTGGCCTGGGTCAGAGCCTCGAAATTCTTGCGCTGGCTGGCCACGATGGTCTCGACATCCACGCCCGGGACCTTCAGGTCACCCACGAGCTTGCTGATGTCGAAATCGAAAAACTGTTCGCCCTGCTGCTTGGCCATGATGGTCCTCCAACCCAGAGTCTCTATGTTGCGTCGCAGCAATAATACTTAAGTCGGCCCCGGGCGTCAACTTTGCGTCGCTGCGTTGCAGCAGAGCTGCTCAGGCGGCGGCCTGTCCCTCGGGGCGGCGGCGCCACACCAGCGCGGCCATGCCCTCGGCCCGGCGCAACGCCTTGTCGAGGGCGGCCATGGTCCGGGCCAGATCCTCGCTGTCGTCGTCGAGGAAGACCCTGAGCACATACAGGACCAGCACGGCCAGGGCCTCGACCCGCGCCAAGCCGGCCAGCCCGCTCGACGGCAATCCGGCGGCCTCGAGCGTCAGCGCCATCGACTTGCCGAAGCGGCGGACGCCGCACAGCAGCGCCCAGGGATCGTCGCCGCTGTCGCGCAGGATGGCCGCCAGCGCCCGGCGATCGGGCGCCATCGCCTCGAAGCGGCGCATGACCGTGTCGAACAGGCGGTCGCGCAGGGGCTCGCTGGGATCAAAGCTTCCATCCAGCATCTTGCGGTCGATCCCCCTGGCATAGGCGTCGAGGATGCCGGTCTTCGAGCCGAAGGTATCGACCACGTCCGAAAGCGTGACCTGGGCATGGGCGGCGATATCGGCCAGTGACAGCGACCGCCAGCCGCGGTCCACCGCCAGCTCCAGGGCGGCCGAGACGATGTGGTCGGCGACGTTGCGGTGGGGCTCGTGTGCCATGGGGATCCCGACGGGCAGTCTCGCTACGAAGGATGTGGGGAGCCTCGGCCCTTGTGCAACCGGTCGGATGGAGGGGGGAGAAATGCGCCCGCCGGCAGGACTCCCCTTGCGTATCAGGCTCCGCGCAAGTACTTTCTGGCGCTTTTCCGGTTTTCACCTGACGTGGGGTCATCATGGGTTTCATCGCTGACAGGCTGTCCGCCATCAAGCCGTCTCCGACCATCGCCGTAACCCAGAAGGCGGCCGAGCTGAAGGCCGCCGGCCGCGACGTCATCGGCCTCGGCGCCGGCGAGCCGGACTTCGATACCCCGGACAACATCAAGGCCGTCGCCAAGGCCGCCATCGATAAGGGCGACACCAAGTACACCGCCCCGGCCGGCACCGTGGCGCTGCGCAAAGCCATCTGCGACAAGTTCAAGCGTGAGAACGGCCTCGACTACACCCCCGACCAGATCACCGTCGGCGTCGGCGGCAAGGGCGTCATCTTCAACGCCTTCATGGCCACGCTGAACCCCGGCGACGAGGTCATCGTGCCGGCCCCCTACTGGGTCAGCTATCCCGACATCGCCCTGATGTTCGGCGGCAAGCCGGTGTTCGTGCCCTGCCCCGAGGAGACCGGCTTCAAGCTGCGCGCCGAGGACCTCGACAAGGCCATCACCCCCAAGACCAAGTGGCTAGTGCTGAACTCGCCGTCCAACCCGACCGGCGCCGCCTATTCCTGGGACGAGATGAAGGCGCTGACCGACGTGCTGCTGAAGCATCCGCACGTCTACATCATGTCCGACGACATGTACGAGCACCTGGTGTACGACGGCTTCAAGTTCTGCACCCCGGCCCAGGTCGAGCCCAAGCTCTACGACCGCACGCTGACCATGAACGGCGTGTCCAAGGCCTATGCCATGACCGGCTGGCGCGTCGGCTACGCCGGCGGCCCGCTGCCGCTGATCAAGGCCATCAACATGATCCAGTCGCAGTCGGTGTCGCACACCTCGTCGATCAGCCAGGCCGCTGCGGTCGAGGCCCTGAACGGCACCCAGGACTTCATCCCGAAGAACGCCGAGATCTTCAAGGCCCGCCGCGACATGGTGGTGCGCCTGCTGAACGAGTGCCCCGGCCTGACCTGCAAGACCCCCGAGGGCGCCTTCTACGTCTATCCCTCGTGCAAGGGCGTGATGGGCAAGAAGACCCCGGACGGCAAGGTGCTGAACTCCGACACCGACTTCGTCGCCGCCCTGCTGGAAGCCGAGGGTGTGGCCGTGGTCCAGGGCGCCGCCTTCGGCCTCGAGCCCTACTTCCGCATTTCCTACGCCACCTCGACCGAGGCGCTGGAAAAGGCCTGCGCCCGCATCAAGAAGTTCTGCGAGAGCCTGTCGTAGGACGGGACCATCGGCACCGGCAAAAAGGGCGCCCCTCGGGGCGCCCTTTTCATTTGGGCGATGACTAGGCGCGGACCCGCTCCAGGGCGCTGTGCAGCGCAGCGGCATCGACCGGCTTGTGCAGGAGTTGGAATCCACTGTTGGCGCATTCGGCCATGCGGTCCGGACTGGTGTCCCCGGTGAGCACGACCGCGGGGATCGTCACGCCGCAGACGCCGTGGAGGTCGCGGATGACCTTGACGCCGGTCTCGTCACCCCGCAGCCGATAATCGGCGATGATCACATCCGGGGCGCGGCTGCTGCCGGCCATCAGCCGCATGGCCTCGGCGCCGCACTCCGCCGCGAGGACCTCCCAGCCCCAGGTCTCCAGCATCGAGCGCATGCCCAGCAGGATCAACGCTTCGTCGTCGACGACCAGGGCCAGGCCGGCGGCCGGGCGAGCGGAGACCGACACCGGCAGGGGGCCCTTTTCCCGGCGTGGCCGCGCCAGCGGGACGGTGACCGAGAACGTCGTGCCATGCCCGACCTGGGAAACCAGCCCCACCTCGTGCCCCAGCAGGCGCGCCAGATGGCGCACGATGGCGAGGCCGAGGCCCAGCCCCTTTGCCCGGTCGCGCTCGGGATTGCCGAGCTGGATGAATTCCTCGAACACCGCCTCCTGCCGGTCGGCGGGGATGCCCGGCCCGGTATCGACGACCAGGATGCGCAGGCTGTCGCCGGCATGCCGGCATCCCAGCAGAACCGCGCCGCCCGCATGGGTGTACTTGAGGGCGTTGTCGACAAGGTTGCGCAGGATGCGCTCCAACTGCGCCATGTCGCTGCGCACCCACGCCGATGACGGGATCACCCGCAGGGCGATCCCCTGGGCCTCGGCCTGCGGCGCATGCTCGGCCACCAGACGCTGCAGCAGCATGGACACCGGAAACACCGAAAGGTCGACTTCCACCGTGCCGGCGTGCAGACGCGAAATGTCGAGCAGACCATCGAGCAGGCTTTTCAGCGCGCCCAGCGCGGCCTGCATGGGGGCGAGCACCGGGGCGGCCGGGTGCGACTTCAGCTTGGCCGCCAGGATTTCGTGGAAGAAGAACAGCGACTGCACCGGCTGACGGAGGTCGTGGCTGGCCGCGGCCAGGAAGTGCGACTTGGCCCGGTTGGCCCGCTCGGCCTCCTCCTTGGCGATGATCAGGGCCTCTTCGCCGGCCTTGCGCTCGGAGATGTCGTGGAAATAGACCGAGATGCCCCCGTCGCCGGCCGGATAGACCGTGAACGACGTCCATCGCTTCAGGATGGGGGAAATCAAATCGAGATGCTCGGGCTGCCGGCGGGTCATGACCCGGCGGTAGATCTCATGCACCCCAGTCCCCTCAGCCTGGGGGAAAACGCTCAGGAATGGTTGGCCGATCACCTCGGCCGGCGTCTTGCCCAGGACGCTCTGGGCCCGCTGATTGAGAAATGTGAGTCGCCATTCACGGTCGAGGGCGTAGAAGCCGTCGGTGATGCTCGACAGCACCTCCTCGGCACGGTCCTTCGCGCTGCGGAGGTCGGCCTCGGCCCGCCGGCGTTCGCCCAGGGACTGTTCGAGCTCGGCGTTGACGGCCATCAGCCGGGCGTTGGTCTCCGCCAGTTGAGTCGACGACCTCACCCAGTGGCGCATGAGGACGCCGCTTTCGACGAGGTAGACGGCCAGGATCAGGATGCTGGCGACGAAGCTGTTTCCCCGCGCGGCATACCAGCCGACCGTGTAGCGCGCTTCCGAGTGCAGGGTGTGGAAGACGTCGAGGGTGAAGGCGACCAGGGTGACCAGAAGCCACAGCTTGATCACCGTGCGGCCCCGCTCGCGCGCCACCAGCAGGAGCGCACCGGCGCACAGGGCGATGAGGGCCGGACCGATGCCGGTATCGTTGTTCTGGTCGAAGTTCTGGCCGACGACCAGGTGCGGCAGGTAATCGGACGCGCCGAGAAGCACCCCCAGCGCGACGAGCGCCACCACCGAGATAATGGCCAGGGTGCTGACCGGACGCACCAGCCCCGGCGGGATCTTCGTCCCCCTCCGGTCGAGGACCGCATAGCCGAGCGCGAAGATCGGGAAGCCTCCGTGCCAGAAGATCCACAGCCAGTTGGTGGCCTGGGATCCGCCGATCAAACCGGTGGGGCTGAACAATCCCGGGAAACTGAGTTCATGAGCCAGGGCGGCTGCCGCCGTGAACAGGTAGCCCGCGCCGAGAACCAGGCTCCCCACCTGGCGGACATGGTAGGCTTGGATCAGAAGGAGCGTCGCGGTCAACAGATCGCAAATGATGACGGCGGTCTGGTAGACGCCGATGAAGCTCGGGATCACCGGCCCGGGCTCCAAGGAAAATGGAAGCACCGCGGCGCTGTACAAGACCAGGATGGCCGCCAGCGCAAATGCCAGCAGCCGCTGCTGCTTTGCGGGAACGGCGTCGGTCAGCGTGGTCGCCGGGAACTGACTGTCCATATCGGGTGGGAACGATCCGTCTCGCCTCGGGGACCCGAATACTAGCGCTCCAGTGGCCCGAGCGGCGTCACGAAATGGGTGGGTGCCATTCCCGGCGGATCGCGCTCACTGCGGCAGGGCGCGCTGCCGGCCGGTCAGGGCATGCAGGAAGGCCACCAGGTCGGCGACCTCGCCGTCGGACAGCGCCACCGGCTTGAGCTCCGGTGCCTTGTTGGGCGTTTCGCCGCCGCCGGCGGCATAGAAGCGCACCACGTCGTCCAGCGTGGCCAGGGCGCCGTTGTGCATGTAGGGCGCGGACTGGGCGATGTTGCGCAATCCCATGGTGCGGAACTTGCCGCGGTCGGCGGGATCCCGGGTCGCCAGCTCGCGGCCGGGATCGTGGGCCAGTCCGCCCCAATCCTTCAGGTCCTGACGCTTGGCGTCGAAGCGCAGCGACGCCATCGCGGCGGAGTTGCCGGTCACGACGGCGTCGGGGACCCCGAGCGCGTGGAAGCGGTTGTCGCTGAGGGCGGGGCCGCTGTGGCAGGCGACGCAGTTGGCCTTGCCCATGAACAGCGCCAATCCGCGCTTCTGGGCGGGATCGAGCGCCTTGGTGTCGCCGTCCATGTAGCGGTCGATGGGCGCGTCGTCGAACACCAGGCTGCGCTCGAAGCTGCCCAGCGCCTGGCCGATCCGCTCGGGGGTGATGGCACCGTCGCCGAAGGCGGCGGCGAACGCCTTGCGGTAGTCGACATCGGTCTTCAGCCGCTCGACCAGCAGGTCCAGGTTGTTGTTGAGATGAAGGATGTTCTGCAGCGGCCCCAGCGTCTGCTTGTCGAGGTCACCGGCGCGCCCGTCCCAGATGAACGAGGTGGCGAAGGCGACGTTGACGAGGCTGGGGGAGTTGCGCCGCTCGATCTGGCTGGGATAGGCGGGCCCCAGCGCCTGGGGCACCGCGAAGCCATGGTCGGGCAGGTGGCAGGTCTGGCACGACAGGCTGCCGTCGCCGGCGAGACCGTTGTCCTCGAACAGCTTGCGCCCGAGGTCGACCTTGGCCCGCGTCAGCGGATTCCCCGGCGGCTGCGGCACCGGGCCGAGATGCCCGATCGCCTTCAGCACCTCGGCCGGCGGCGGCACCCGCGGCTCGGCAGCCGGGGATCCGGTTGCGGCCAGACCCAGGATCGTCCCCGCGGCAAGCGCCGTCCACTTGAGCCCCAGCATCGACCGCCTCCCCGTTGACGCACGCGTCGGTGCAAGAGCTTGGGAGCGATCCGCCGCAGTCAATCATCACCCCGGCATCCCGGACGGAGGCACCGACGGTCCAGGCGGAGGACGAATGGGCCCGATGGTTCCCGCCCCCTATTTCACCGGCACCCCGGAGGAGAGTTCATGCCGGGCGCGCCATTCCGGACCGACGTAATTGATCATCAGCGATTTACGCACTCCATTGATGCGACGGGGCACGAAACCGTGCCAGGTGTCGCTGCCGGGAATGAAGATGAAGCCGGCGCTGAGGTGGAAGGGCGCACGCCCGAGGACGCGGCCCTCGCGATCCATCATGTCGGTGCCGCACGGGTCGCTGCCCTCGCCGACCGACAGGTAGCACATCATGGTGAAGCGCTTGGCGCCGATGTCGGTGTGCGGCTCCAGCCAGAAACCGTCGGTGTCCTGGCAGTATTCGATCCGCAGGAAGGTTCCGGCCAGATCGACGGCGCAGGTCGCCTCGATGGCCGCCACCACCTCCGGGTCGCGGAACGCCGCGACGGCCTCGGCCACGGCGGCGCTCGCCGCCTGCATGGCGGGATCGAAGAACACCCGTTTGCTGTTGTTGCACTCGCGCCGCCCGCCGAACTCCATGTCCCTCGCCTCGTCGATGGAGAGCTCGTCGAGCGCCAGGGCCAGATTGCGCGGAAACACCGTTTCGAGCACCCAGTGGCGATAGGGCGCCGTGAAGGTGGAGGCCGTGGCGATGTTGCGGGCAACCGCCGAGGAAACCGACGCCATGGAAGACCGCCCCGTTCCGTTGGAGATCACGCCAAGCCACAGTCGAAATGCAACCGAGCGCCGGGGAGCACTTAAGCCGGCGCGGCGGGCGCACGCCATACACGAATCGGATCTATTGCGGAGGGCGTAGAAGCGCCGCGCGCTCAGCAGCGGCGGGGAAAGATTGGTGGGCCCGGCAGGACTCGAACCTGCAACCAGACCGTTATGAGCGCAATCTGGTGGCGGGTCAACGCGAATTGGCGCGAACCGGCGCGATCTGAAAAATACGATCTATAACATCATGTTAGCGCACAGCGGCGGGTCGCGCCAGTTCGCGCTGCATCGCAGCATTTCGACCTAAAATTGGCCTGGTTGCACTTACAATGCACTTACGGCACACTCAGGCCGTTGCACTTACCCGGGGGTAAAGCGCCATGCAGGGTGTTCTCGGCGCGCCGTTGATCAAGAGTCTGAAGCCCACCGACAAGCCCTACGAGGTGCGGGACACCCGCCTCAAGGGGCTGCTGCTGCGGGTGCAGCCGAGCGGCGCCATGACATATTATGTCGAGTACGCGCGCGGCAAGCGCATCAGCCTCGGCCGCGCCGACGTGATCACCACCCAGGATGCGCGCGAGCAGGCCAAGGGCATTCTTGGCGACGCCTTCAAGGGCAAGGACCCGAACACCGCCGCCAAGCAGGCCAAGGAGCACACCTTCGGCACCTTCGTTGATGAAGAATATGCCAGCTGGGCCAAGGCCAACGTGCGCACCCACAAGGGCACATTGCGGCGCCTGAACCAGAGCTTCGCCGACTTTCGCAAGCTGAAGCTGAGCGAGATCACGCCCCTGCTGGTCGAGCGGTGGCGCTCCGACCGCCTGAAGGCTGGGGCCAAGCCGTCCACCGTGAATCGTGACCTCGACGACCTGAAGTCGTCGCTCGCCAAGGCCCAGCAATGGGGCTTCATCGAGGTGCATCCCATCGAGAAGGTCAAGCGGACGCGGGTGGACGACCGCGCCACCGTTCGCTTCCTGACCGAGGACGAGCAGAAGCGGCTTTACGGGGCCCTGGATGCCCGCGAAGAACGGCTGCGGGCCGCCCGCGACCGCGCCAACGCCTGGCGGGCAGAGCGAGGCTACCCGCTGATGCTGGACTTGCGGACGGTGACCTACGCCGATCACCTCAAGCCCATGGTGCTGCTATCGCTGCACACCGGTATGCGGTATGGCGAACTCGCCAACCTGACGTGGGACGATCTGCATTTGGACCGGGCCATCCTCACCGTGCACGGCTTCAAGGCCAAGAGCCAGAAGACCCGGCACATCCCGCTGAACAGCGCCGCGCTGACCTTGCTGGAGGACTGGCAGAAGCAGCGCATCGGCGATAGCCCCCTGGTGTTTCCCAGCCGCGACGGCGGCCCGTTCGACAACGTGCGCAGCTCGTGGGAAGAAGTGCTGAAGGCGGCCGAGATCACCAAGTTCCGCTGGCATGACATGCGCCACACCTTCGCCTCGCTCCTGGTGATGAAGGGCGTGGACCTGAACACCGTGCGCGAACTGCTGGGGCACTCGGACTACCAGATGACGTTGCGATACGCTCACTTGGCACCTGAGCACAAGGCGGCTGCGGTGGCGAAGTTGGTGATTTAGCCCACTAAACGAACGAATCGACTTCGCCCACGGCTTTTGCCCCCGAATTACATGCGCCAGTTATTGCCACCCACTCTTAGGGCGGGGCGCATATTCCGCGTATCGATCAACCTCATCTCACCCTAGGTGCCATGCCCTCTTGGCGCGCAGGGGCCGAGCGGAACAGCTCCCCCATTAGGTCGTCTCACTCCCTGAAGCTCCGGTTGCGATTGGCGAGCGATACACTAAGATTAAGCCGTGAAGCTAACCCAAGCCGCGCTTTCCTGTGCGCCCTCATCCGACATGCTTTAAAGCTGTGAGGTTCCTATGAATAATAATTTTGTCCACAGCATGAAGCTAAGTGGATTTCTGTCATTTCCGCAAGATTCTGAGGAAATAACATTCAATCCTCTTAATGTTATTATCGGGCCAAACGGCTCAGGGAAATCAAACCTTATTGAATCGTTTGAGCTTTTGAAGGCAACGTCAGGCAATTTTGCTGCCGCTATTCGAGATGGTGGTGGGCCGGTCGAGTGGTTGTGGAAGGGTGGCAAGAAAAGTAGCCCAGCTACTATAGAGGCGGTTATTGGACCCGCACGAACGAAGCGTAATCTTCGGTATTGCCTTACGTTTGACGCTGTCCAGCAACGGGTTGAGGTTATAGATGAAGCCATTGAGGAGGTTAAGCCTGTAAATAACAAAAAAGATGTATTTTTCTACTACCGATTTAATCGCGGACGGCCAGTAATAAATGTCCGCGAAGAATTTAATTTCAATAATGGTGATAAATACGTTGAGAGAAATCTTCAGCGACAATCTTTGGCTCCTGATCAGTCTGTGCTCTCACAGAGAAAGGACCCGGACCTTTATCCTGAGGTTACCTGGGTTGGTGCTCAGTTTTCTAGCATACAAACTTTCCGTGAATGGAGCATTGGTAGGTATGCGTCCTTGCGCCAGCCGCAACCGGCAGATTTACCTGACGATTTTCTTCTGCCCGATGGCAGCAACTTGGCGCTTGTGCTTAATCGTATTCAGCACACGGATGAAAGGGAGCTTAATCGGCTTATTAAAAAATTCTTCCCGCGCTTTGAGCGGCTATCTACAAGGGTATCTGGGGGATCTGTGCAGTTCTATCTGCACGAGGCGGGCCTGTCTTCACCAATACCGCCGACCAGGTTATCCGATGGAACAATCCGTTTCCTGGCATTGTTGGCAGTCTTGCTAGCGCCGACTGCTCCGCCGCTCGTATGTATTGAAGAGCCTGAACTTGGTCTTCACCCTGACGCACTGTCCGCGGTGGCTGACTTGTTGAGGGATGCTTCAACGCGGATGCAAATTGCGGTGACGACCCAATCAGACGTTCTTGTTTCCGAGCTAACCGAATGCCCAGACACTGTTGTGGTTAGCGAAAACGTTGGTTCCGGAACCACTCTTCGTAGGCTTGACCCGGAGCAGTTAAGGTTTTGGCTGGATAAGTACCGTTTGGGGGAAATTTGGAGAATGGGGGAACTCGGGGGGAATATATAATGTATATCAATATTTATTTCGAAGGGGGTGGGGACTCCGCCGAAACAAAGGCAAAACTCCGTCGCGGGATGGACGCATTTCTGGGGGAGCTAAAGAATAAGGCTAGAGAGAAACGTTGGCATTGGAAGCTCGTCGCTTGCGGTGGCAGGCAGGAAGCCTATGACGCGTTTATGAATGCGAGGTCGAAAAATAAGGATGCACTGAACATCTTGCTTGTCGATAGTGAAGCGCCAGTTGTTTCATCTCCAGCGGAGCATCTGAAAACTAGACAAGGTGATGGGTGGGATTTGAGAGGTGTGCCCGACGAGCATCTGCATTTGATGGCGCAGGCAATGGAGGCGTGGATCGTTGCTGATCCAGATGCCTTGGCGGCATACTACGGACGTGGTTTTAAGGCGAACGTCCTTCCGCAGAGGCAGAATCTTGAAGATGAACCTAAATTGGACGTTGCCGAAAAACTGAGCGCGGCCACTCGCGGGACGCAGAAAGGTGAATATCAGAAGATCCGCCATGCGTCGGAACTGTTAGAACGAGTAAGCCCGGATAGGGCAAAAGCACGCTGCTCGCGCTGCAAGAGACTGTTTGAGAAACTTGGTGAGCTGATATGACTCACTAGCCATAAAAAAGGGGATGGCGTAATTCGCGCGATGCGCCCCTTTAACGCCTTACTTAGGTGGTTTCTTTCCGGTGAGGGTGCTTACTAACTCCACCGTCGCCCTGGCCTGCTCCAGCACGGTCTGACGTACGGCTTCCGGCTGCTCTCGGACTAGATGCACCAGTTCCTGTACGTCGGCGGGCAGGGCCTCGACCTCCAGGGCCTGACTCTCCTCGCGAAACAGGTCGAAGAAACGCACTCCCAGCGCCTCGGACAGGGCGTAGGCAGTTTCCAGCATGGGCATGGAGACGCCGCGCTCGATGCTGGAGATGGCATCGACGCTCTTGCCGACCTTCTCGGCCAATTTCTCCTGGCTCAAGCCCTGCTGCTTGCGCAGGGCCTTCACGCGGCGGCCGACGATGCGAATGGCGTCTTCGTTGGACATGCCCCCAGTCTCCTAAAGCGAAAGAGGCTGGACCATTCGGCTCGACCCGGTAAAAT
>JBLNCP010000021.1:0-9611 GCA_050260775.1 Solirubrobacterales bacterium
GCCGTTCGGTCATCGTGGTCGGTCCCGAGCTCAAGCTGCACCAGTGCGGCCTGCCCAAGAAGATGGCGCTCGAGCTGTTCAAGCCGTTCGTCTATTCCAAGCTCGAACTCTATGGCATGGCGACCACCATCAAGGCCGCCAAGCGCATGGTCGAGAAGGAGCGTCCCGAGGTGTGGGACATCCTGGAAGAGGTGATCCGCGAGCATCCGGTGATGCTGAACCGCGCCCCGACCCTGCACCGCCTGGGCATCCAGGCGTTCGAGCCGGTGCTGATCGAGGGCAAGGCGATCCAGCTGCACCCGCTGGTCTGCACCGCGTTCAACGCCGACTTCGACGGCGACCAGATGGCCGTGCACGTGCCGCTGAGCCTCGAGGCCCAGCTGGAAGCGCGCGTGCTGATGATGTCGACCAACAACATCCTCAGCCCCGCCAACGGCAAGCCGATCATCGTGCCGTCGCAGGACATCGTGCTCGGCATCTACTACATCACCATGGAGCGGGACGACACCCCCGGCCTGGTGGTCAAGGTGCGCTCGACCGAGGAGCTGAAGACCGGCATCGCCAACGGCACGCTTTTCTTCTACACGCCGGGCAACCCGGCCGATAAGGCCGACACCGCCAACCTCGACGCGCTGCTCGACCGCATCGCGCGCCGTGAGGTGACGGCCCATCGCGCGCTGCGCGTGACCAGCCGCGAGGCCCTGGAAGCCGGCCTGGCGTCGGGCGACATCCGCGTGTTCAACGCCGAGGTCCCCGGCACCCCGTTCGCGTCCAAGGATCCGGCCGAGATCGAGAAGGCGGTCAAGGATGGCCGCGCCATCCTCTATCGCCTGCCGATCTTCCGCGACATGGCCGAGATCGAGGCGGCGCTGACCCAGAAGGTGCTGACCCTTCACCAGAAGATCAAGGCGCGCTATCGCAACATCGACCCGGAGGGCAACTCCTTCATCGAGGTCGTGGAGACCACCGCCGGGCGCATGCTGCTGTCCGAGGTGCTGCCGCGCAACATCAACGTGCCGTTCTCGTCCATCAACCGCCTGCTGACCAAGAAGGACATCCAGAACGTCATCGATCTGGTGTACCGCCACTGCGGCCAGAAGGAGACGGTGATTTTCGCCGACCGCGTCATGGGGCTCGGCTACTCCCACGCGTTCAAGGCCGGCATCTCGTTCGGCAAGGACGACATGGTGGTGCCCGCCGCCAAGGAGAAGCTGGTCACCGAGACCGAGGAGAAGGTCAAGGAGTACGAGCAGCAGTACCAGGACGGCCTGATCACCCAGGGCGAGAAGTACAACAAGGTGGTCGACGCCTGGTCGAAGTGCACCGACGACGTCGCCGACGCCATGATGAAGGACATCTCGCGCCTCGAGGCGGGCAAGGCGGTGAACTCGGTCTACATGATGGCCCACTCGGGCGCCCGTGGTTCGGCCGCCCAGATGAAGCAGCTCGCCGGCATGCGCGGCCTGATGGCCAAGCCGTCGGGCGAGATCATCGAGACCCCGATCATCTCGAACTTCAAGGAAGGCCTGACCGTGCTGGAGTACTTCAACTCCACCCACGGCGCCCGTAAGGGCCTGGCCGACACCGCGCTGAAGACCGCGAACTCGGGTTATCTCACCCGCCGTCTCGTCGACGTGGCGCAGGACGCCATCATCGTCGAGGAGGATTGCGGCACCACCAACGGCCTGACCGTGTCGGCGGTGATCGAGGGCGGCGAAGTCATCAGCCCGCTGGCCGAGCGTATCCTCGGCCGCAACGCGGCCCGTGACATCGTCCACCCCGGCACCGGCGAGGTGATCGTCCCGGCCGGCGGCATGATCCAGGAATCCGAGGTCGAGGCCATCGACGAGGCCGGAATTGAGACCGTCGCCATCCGTTCGGTGCTGACCTGCGAGGCGGCCGAGGGCGTGTGCGGCAATTGCTACGGCCGCGACCTGGCCCGTGGCACCCGCGTCAACGTCGGCGAGGCCGTCGGCGTCATCGCGGCGCAGTCCATCGGCGAACCCGGCACCCAGCTGACCATGCGTACCTTCCACATCGGTGGTGCGGCGCAGCGCGGTGCCGAGCAGTCGAGCATCGAATCCGCCGGCGAGGCCACCGTCCAGGTGCTGAACCGCAGCGTGGTCACGAACTCGACCGGCGCCAAGATCGTCATGAGCCGTAACTGCGAAATCGTGCTCACCGACGCCAACAACCGCGAGCGGGCCCGCCACCGCGTGCCCTACGGCGCCAAGCTGCTGGCCGATGCCGGCGACAAGGTGACCAAGGGCTCGAAGCTGGCGGAGTGGGATCCCTACACCCTGCCGATCATCACCGAGACGGCCGGTGTCGCCCACTTCGTCGACCTGGTGGAAGGCCTGTCGATGCGTGAAGTGGTCGACGAGGCCACCGGCATCGCGTCGAAGGTGGTCGTCGACTGGAAGCAGCAGCCGCGTGGCGCCGAACTGCGTCCCCGCGTCGAGCTGCGCGACGAGAAGGGCAACCCCGTGACCCTGCCCAACGGTCTCGAGGCCCGCTACTTCATGTCGGTCGACGCCATCCTGTCGGTCGACAACGGTGCCCGCCTGAATGCCGGTGACGTGCTCGCCCGTATCCCGCGCGAGGGCTCGAAGACCCGTGACATCACCGGCGGTCTGCCGCGTGTGGCCGAGCTGTTCGAGGCCCGCAAGCCCAAGGACCACGCCATCATCTCGGAAATCGACGGCCGCGTGGAATTCGGCAAGGACTACAAGTCCAAGCGCCGCATCCTCGTCGTTCCCGAGGACGGCGATCCGGTCGAGTACCTGATCCCCAAGGGCAAGCACATCTCGGTGCAGGAAGGCGACTACGTCCGTCGCGGCGACGCCCTCATGGACGGCAACCCGGTGCCGCACGACATCCTCAAGGTGTTGGGCGTCGAGGCGCTGGCCCAGTATCTCATCAACGAGATCCAGGAGGTCTATCGTCTGCAGGGCGTGAAGATCAACGACAAGCACATCGAGGTGATCGTCCGCCAGATGCTGCAGAAGGTCGAGATCACCGACCCCGGCGACACCACCCTCCTGGTGGGCGAGCAGGCCGACCGCTTCGAGTTCGAAGGCGAGAATGCCAAGGCGATCCGCGAGGGCGGCCGCCCGGCCAGCGGCACTCCGGTGCTGCAGGGCATCACCAAGGCCTCGCTGCAGACGCACTCGTTCATCTCGGCGGCGTCGTTCCAGGAGACCACCCGCGTGCTGACCGAGGCGGCCGTGTCCGGCAAGGTCGACACCCTGCAGGGGCTCAAGGAGAACGTCATCGTCGGCCGTCTGATCCCCGCCGGCACCGGCGCGGTGATGAACCGGCTGCGCGAACTGGCGGCCAAGCGCGACCGCGAAATGCAGGTGGAAGGTGGCGAAGAGGGAGCCGAAACGCCGGCCCTGGCGGCTTCGTCCCCCGAGCAGCCCCCGGCGCCTCCTGCAGAATAATCGTCGCGTGAAGTATTTCTAAATCGAGCCCCCGTACCTTCCCGGTACGGGGGCTTTTTCATGGCCCCGGCGTGCCCGCCGCCCTTGTTCCAGGCGCGCCGGGGCGCTACCCTTGATGGGGTGTGCGCAATCCGCCGAAAGGGTGGGACAGTGACCGGAGGGTGGTGGCGGCGTCTGATCCGGCCGCGCAGTTTGCTGATCGCCATGGGCGCCTTCTATGCGGCGGCCAGCGGCGCGGTCGCGACCCATGTGGTGCTCGACGACCGGCGTGAGGCGATCGCCCGCCTGGAGGCCTCCACCGCCGATACCGCCCGCCTGCTGGACGAGCACATCGCCCGGACCCTCGACGCCGCCGAGTTGGTGTTGGGCCGGCTGGCCGAGCGCGGGGCGGCGGCCCGCCTGGACGGCGGTTACCTTGCCGAGGTGGCCCGGACCGCTCCGGCGCTGTCCAACCTGCTGCTCCTCAACGACAATGGCCGGGTGGTGGCCGACGCCCGCGGTGCCCGCCGTCCGGGCGCGGACCTGTCCACCCTCGAATGGCTGGCGCCGCTGCGGGCGGGCCAGGCGCGGCTGGTGATCGGCCGCGCCGGCTTCGACGAGGCATCGGGGAGTTGGGTGTTCCCGGTAGCCATGAGGACCCCCGGGGGCGCCGCCGCCGCGATCATCGACATCGATTCGTTCCGGGACCTGTGCCCGAACAATTCCGACCTGCGCTCGCTCGCCTTCGGGGTCGGACGCCTGGACGGCGCCGCCCTGGTGCGCCAGCCGCTCAACGCCGAGGCGGTCTCGGGCAATCTCAACAACTCGCTGCTCTATGAGGTCTACCTCCCCAAGGCTCCGAACGGCACGTTCCGCGGCCCCTCCGCCCTCGACGGCGGCGTGCGCGTCATATCCTACCGCACGGTGCCCGAGCGAGGGCTGGTGGTGTGGGCCAGCATGTCCGAAGACGAGGCGCTGGGACCGTGGAGCCGCCGCGCGACGTGGAGCGTCACCCTCGGACTGGCGGCCCTGGCCGTGATGGCCACCTTCATCCTGCTGCTGGTCCGCGAGATCGCCCGGGAGCGGGCGGCCGCGGCGGCGCTGGCGGCAGCCAACCGCGACCTCGCCCGCTCCAACGCCGACCTCGAGCAGTTCGCCTACGTCGCCTCGCACGACCTCAAAGAGCCGCTCCGCAACATCGCCAGCTACGTGCAGCTGCTGCAGCGGCGCTATCAGGGCAAGCTCGATCCCGACGCCGACGCCTTCATCGGCTACACGGTGGACGGCGTGCGCCGTCTGCAGTCGATCATCAACGAACTGCTGAATTATTCCCGCACCGGCACCGGCAAGCTCGACCTGCAGCCGGTACAGGCCGGCGCCGCCGTCAGCGCCGCCCTCGCCAATTTGAAGACCGCCATCGCCGAGGGGCAGGTGGCGGTCGAGATCAGGGGGCCGCTGCCCGTGGTCACCGCCGATCCGCAGCAACTGGTCAGCGTCTTCCAGAACCTTATCGGCAATGCGCTCAAGTACCGCCGTGTCGATGCCCGCCCCGAGGTCACGGTGGGGGCGGTCGAGCGCGGCGCACTGTGGGAGTTCTACATCGCCGACAACGGCATCGGGATCGAAGGGCAGTATCACGCCCAGATCTTCGAGCTGTTCAAGCGCCTGCATTCCCGCGACAGCTACACCGGCACCGGCATCGGCCTCGCGCTCTGCAAACGGATCGTCGAGCGCCACGGCGGCACGATCTGGGTGGATAGCGAATTGGGGCGGGGCTCGACCTTCCGCTTCACCCTGCCCAGGGCCTGACGGGCCGCTAGGCCTTGCCGTCTTCCATGGCCTGGATCATCAGGCGGAGGGTCGGGCCGCCGCCGGTGCGCGGAACGGTGACCGGGGACGGCGGAAGGGCGACCGGAAAGAAGGGGGAGGTGGGCTCGACCGCGTTGGCGAAGGCCGAGCGCGCCGGTTCGGAAGGCGCGGCCGCGAGCTGCGGCAACGGATCGGGTTGGACCCCGGGGCCTGCTGCGGGACGTTCGGCCGGACGCAGGGCCGCCAGGTCGACCTCCGGCCGGACCTCGCGCGCGACGGTCCGCACGCTGGCGACAGCGCGCTCGTAGCGGCGCTGCACCACCTTGTACAGCGATGCCAGCGAGCGGGGGGTGCCGCTCTCCGGATCGAGGAACAGATCGGGGTTGGCCCGGGCCGCGTCGGGCAGGGCGCCGGCCGCATCGTTCAAGGTGCCGGCCTGGAGCCCCGCGATCACCCGGGCGGCACCGCCGGCCCCCAGGAAGTGGGCGAGGTAGAGGTCGTGCGCCGAGGCGGGGCGGCCCAGCTTGGCCTGCAGCACCTTGCCGTTGTCCTTGGCATACTCGCCGGCCATCAGCGCCGAGACCTTCGGGTCGCGCCGCAGCTCCAGGATCTCCTTCTTGAGGGCGGGATCCTTCACCGTGTAGCCGCCGGCGCCTTTGGTGATGGCGTCCGAGTACTTCTCTAGCCCGTGGGCGGCCCCGTGCTGCTTGACCATGGCCAGCCAGGTCGACTTGGTGAACTGGAACAGCCCGGCCGCCGACGAGCGGGCGTTCTGCGCGTCGGGGTTCAGCCGGCTTTCCTGCTTGGCCTGGGCGAGAAGGAACTCGAAGGGAACGCCGGTGCTGGCGGCGGCATCGCGGATGTGCCCGGCCACGCGGGTCTCGCGCGCGGGTTGCGGTCCTTCGCTGCCGTTGACGCTGACGGGGGCGGTCATGGGTCGACTCCTCCTCATTCTGTTCTTCATCTTAACGAAAAATGGTTACCGGTTTCTGCATGCGGAGAGCCTGCCGCCTATGGCGTTGGCCCGGGCGGAAGCCCGCAAAAGGCTGCCGACTCTTTCTCTTGACGAGGGTGGTGGGGATAAATAGGATGCGGGCCTTCTCGGGGGACCGCCTCAACGGGCGGTTCCCCGCGACTATTCGAAACACTTTGATGAACGCTGAACGGGTCGGCGACCGACAACCCGAAGGAAGCCCTGGGGGCCCGCCCTCCGGAGGTTTTTTTTCTTGGTTGCGCCGATGTTCGAGCGAAGGGAACGAGAATGCCCACGATCAACCAATTGATCCGTAAGCCGCGTCAGCCTCTGTCGGCGCGCAACAAGGTTCCGGCTCTGGAGGCCTGCCCCCAGAAGCGCGGTGTGTGCACCCGCGTGTACACCACCACTCCGAAGAAGCCCAACTCGGCCCTTCGTAAGGTCGCCCGCGTCCGTCTCACCAACGGCTTCGAGGTGACTTCGTACATCCCCGGTGAAGGCCACAACCTTCAGGAACACTCGGTGGTCATGATCCGTGGCGGCCGCGTCAAGGACCTTCCCGGCGTCCGTTACCACATCATCCGCGGCACCCTCGACACCCAGGGTGTGAAGGACCGCCGCCAGCGTCGTTCGAAGTACGGCGCGAAGCGTCCGAAGTAAGGAGCTGATCCCATGTCCCGTCGTCACGCCGCTGAGAAGCGCGAGATCACTCCCGACGCCAAGTTCGGCGACCTGGTGATCGCCAAGTTCATGAACTGTCTGATGTTGGATGGTAAGAAGTCCGCCGCCGAGGCCATCGTCTACGGCGCCCTGGACAAGATCCAGAACAAGACCGGCCAGGACCCCCTGAAGGTCTTCCACGAGGCCCTCGACAACGTGAAGCCCGCGCTGGAGGTTCGCTCCCGCCGCGTTGGTGGCGCCACCTACCAGGTGCCCGTCGAGGTCCGGTCCGATCGCCGTCAGGCGCTGGCCATTCGCTGGCTGATCGACTACGCCCGCAAGCGTTCCGAGACCACCATGGTCGACCGCCTGTCGGGCGAGCTGCTGGACGCCGCCAACAACCGCGGAGCCGCCGTCAAGAAGCGCGAAGACACGCACCGCATGGCCGAGGCCAACAAGGCCTTCTCGCACTACCGCTGGTAACTTCGAGCTTCGAGAGAGAACATGGCCCGCACGACGCCCCTCGATCGCTACCGCAACATCGGCATCATGGCCCACATCGATGCCGGTAAGACGACCACGACCGAGCGCATCCTTTACTACACCGGCAAGTCCTACAAGATCGGCGAGGTGCACGAAGGCACCGCGACGATGGACTGGATGGAGCAGGAGCAGGAGCGCGGCATCACCATCACGTCCGCCGCGACCACCGCGTTCTGGCGTGATCACCGCATCAACATCATCGACACCCCCGGCCACGTGGACTTCACCATCGAGGTGGAGCGTTCGCTCCGCGTGCTCGACGGTGCGGTGACCGTGTTCGACTCGGTGGCGGGCGTCGAGCCCCAGTCCGAGACGGTGTGGCGCCAGGCCGACAAGTACGGCGTGCCGCGCATCTGCTTCGTCAACAAGATGGACCGAATCGGCGCGAACTTCTATCGCTGCGTCGACATGATCAAGGACCGCCTGGGCGCCCGCCCGCTGGTCCTGCATCTGCCCATCGGCGAAGAGAGCGAGTACGCCGGCCTGGTCGATCTGCTGCGCAACGTCGCGGTGATTTGGAAGGACGAGAGCCTGGGCGCCGAGTTCGAGGATCGTCCGATCCCGGCCGATCTGGTCGAGAAGGCCGCCGAGTACCGTCAGGCCCTCATCGAGACCGCCGTCGAGATGGACGACGACGCGATGGAGACCTACCTGTCGGGCGAGGAGCCTGACCTCGAGACCCTGAAGCGCTGCATCCGCAAGGGCACCATCAGCATGTCGTTCGTGCCGGTGCTGTGCGGTTCGGCGTTCAAGAACAAGGGCGTGCAGCCCCTGCTCGACGCGGTCATCGACTACCTGCCGGCGCCGATCGACATTCCCGCCATCAAGGGCGTGAAGTTCGGCACCGAGGACGAGATCGAGAAGCACGCCACCGACGACGAGCCGTTCGCCGGCCTCGCGTTCAAGATCATGAACGACCCCTTCGTCGGCTCGCTGACCTTCGTGCGCATCTACTCGGGCGTCGTCGAGTCGGGCTCCTACGTGCAGAACACGGTCAAGGAGAAGCGCGAGCGCGTCGGCCGTATGCTGCTGATGCATGCGAACACCCGTGAAGAGGTCAAGGAAGCCCGCGCCGGCGACATCGTCGCCTTCGCCGGCCTCAAGGACACCACCACCGGTGACACCCTGTGCGACCCGACCCCCAGCTCGCTGGTGGTGCTCGAGCGCATGGAGTTCCCCGAGCCGGTGATCGAGGTCGCGGTGGAGCCGAAGTCCAAGGCCGACCAGGAGAAGATGGGCATGGCCCTGGCTCGCCTGGCCGCCGAGGATCCGTCGTTCCGCGTGTCTTCCGACGCCGAATCCGGCCAGACCGTGATCAAGGGCATGGGCGAGCTCCATCTCGAGATCATCGTCGACCGCATGAAGCGCGAGTTCAAGGTCGAGGCCAACGTGGGCGCCCCGCAGGTCGCCTACCGCGAGACCATCTCCAAGACCTACGAGGTCGACTACACCCACAAGAAGCAGACCGGTGGCTCGGGCCAGTTCGCCCGCGTCAAGGTCCGGTTCGAGCCGGGTGAGACCGGTACCGGCTTCGTGTTCGAGAACAAGGTCGTCGGCGGCTCGGTGCCCAAGGAATACGTTCCCGGCGTCGACAAGGGCATCCGTTCGGCCATGGACAATGGCGTCATCGCCGGCTTCCCGGTGATCGATTTCAAGGCCACCCTGATCGACGGCGCCTACCACGACGTCGACTCGTCGGTGCTGGCGTTCGAAATCGCTTCGCGCGCCGCCTTCCGCGAGGGTATCGCCAAGGCCGGTCCGAAGCTGCTCGAGCCGATGATGAAGGTCGAGGTCGTCACCCCCGAGGATTACATGGGCGACGTCATCGGCGACCTGAACAGCCGCCGTGGCCAGGTCAACGGCATGGATCAGCGCGGCAACGCCCGCGTGATCACCGCCATGGTCCCGCTGGCCAACATGTTCGGTTACGTGAACAACCTGCGCTCGATGTCGCAGGGTCGTGCCCAGTACACCATGACCTTCGATCACTATTCGGAAGTCCCCAGCAACGTCGCTGAGGAAATCCGCACCAAGCTGGCCGGCTGATCGGCTTAACCTGGATTTGAGGACGGAGTAGAAAACGATGGCTAAGGCGAAATTCGAGCGCAATAAGCCGCACTGCAACATCGGCACCATCGGTCACGTTGACCATGGCAAGACCTCGTTGACCGCGGCGATCACCAAGGTTCTGGCCGAGACGGGCG
>JBLNCP010000022.1:0-269639 GCA_050260775.1 Solirubrobacterales bacterium
GCTTCTTGTCGATGGCGTTCTGCTTGAACACCTGCACCGCCTTGGCCATCTGACCGATCTCGTCATGGCGCTCCAGCGCCGGAACCTGGACGTCCAGGCGCCCGCCGGCGAGCTCGCCCATGGCGCCGGTCATGGCGTTGACCGGGTTGACGATCGAGCGGGCGATCAGCACGGCGAAGGCGAGGCCGAGCAGGACGGCGAGGGTGGACAGGATCGCCGAGGTATTGCGCTGGAGCGTGGCGGTGTCCTTGGCTTCGTCGCCGAGCGCGCTGACGGTATCGACCTGCGACTGCTTGATCTTGGCGCTCAACTCCGCAAATTGCTGGGCAAGCCCCGCATTCACCTTGGTGATGATGCGATCGACCTCGACGGTCGCCGACACGACCTCGCCGAAGGCGGTGTCATACACGGGAAGCTGGGTGTGGATGGTCTCGGCGGCCTTCTTGACGCGGGCATCCTTGCTGCGATCGGTCAGCGCCTTGACCGCGGCCTCGGTCTTGCCGAAACGGTCCTTGGCCTCGGCGACCAGCTTTTCGTTCGGGGTGGCCACGAAGCGGTTGGCGGTGAGGCGGGCCAGCATCAGCTGCTCCTGCGCCTTGCCGGCGAGCGCGGCGCTTTCGAAGTCCCGCTCCGTCATCGCGGCATCGATCACCTCGGTGAGGCTGGTCCGCATGGCGGCGCCGACCGGCAGCATCCGTTCGTTCAGGATCTGGTCGCGCTTGCCACGCAGCTCGACCACCTTTTCGAAATTGCCCGAGTACTGCTCGAACAAGGCCTTCATCTGCTCGAGCATCGCCTTGCGGTCGGCATTGCGCGTGGCCGCGATGGCTTCGCCAAGGTCCTTGCGCAGGCTGGCCTGCAGCTCGCGGATGCGGGTGATCGCCTTGTCGTCGCCCGAACTGCCGGTGAAGACCAGCACGTTGCGGCGCAGGCCGACCAGATTGCGCTCGATGTTGAGGACGCGCACGGCGTTGTCGGTGACGCGGTCGTATTCCTCGATGTTGTTCTTCACCGACGTGAAGCCGATGACGCCGAGCACGGCGACCACCATCAGGAAGGCGATGACCAGGATGAAGCCGCCCCAAATGCGGCCCTTGACGGTCAAGCCGGAAACCTTGGACATGACGGAGCTCTCCAGAAAATCAGGCCGCGTGGGCGGGGGAATCGATGTGGGTCTCGCCCTCGAACAGGCGGTCGAGGTCGAGCAGCGCGACCATGCGGCCGTCGACCGTCACCAGGCCCGACAGGAAGCCGGACTCGGCCTTGTGTTCGATTTCGGGGACGGGCTGGATGTCGGCGCTCGACACGGTGATGATGTCGGCCACGGCGTCGACCAGGAGGCCGAGCACCTTGTCGCGGAGCGCCACCACCATGATGACGTGGCGGGCCGAAGCCTCGGTCAGGCCGTCGTCGAAGCGGGCCCGGAGATCGAAGATCGGGACGATGGCGCCGCGCAGGTTGATGACGCCGCGCATGTACGAGGGGGTGTTGGGCAGCTCGGTGGACGCCGTCCACCCCTTGATCTCACGGATCGCCATGATGTCGACGCCGTATTCCTCGGCGCCGATGGTGAAGGAGATGAATTGGCGGACGTCGCCGGCCGGTGCGCCGGAATCCGGCGAAAAGGCGTGCTGCATGTGTAGCCCCCGAGTGGAATGTCCAGCCGGGAGATGCTACAGCAGATCGAAACACCATTCAAAAAGTCATATATGTAAAAAAGTATGAGCAAGCGGTGCTTGCTCATACCTTTGAACGATCACTCGGCGGCCAGGGCGTGCTCCCCGTGCTGCGCTGCGCCCTTGACCAGTTCCTCGCCCATGATGCGCAACGCGCCCACGTCGAGGATCAGGGCGACCCTGCCGTCGCCGAGGATGGTGGCAGCGGAGATGCCGCTGACGGGGCGGAAATTGGCGTCGAGCGACTTGATCACCACCTGCTGCTGGCCGAGCAGTTCGTCGACCAGCAGGCCGATGCGATCGCCGCCCTCGGTTTCCACCACGACCACCAGCCCGCGGGTGGGATCGGTGATGGCGTTGGCGACGCCGAAGATCTCGTGCAGGGGCAGCAGCCTGATGTACTCGCCGCGGAGCGTGAGGACGTCGCCGACGTTGACCAGGGTCCGCGCCTGCTGGGCGTTGGGGCGGAGCGATTCGACGATGTTGGTGAGCGGCAGCACGTAGCGCTGGCTGCCGACCTGGACCAGCATGCCGTCCATCACCGCCAGCGTCAGCGGCAGCGACAGGATGAAGCGCGACCCGGCTCCCGGAGTGGATTGGACCACCACCCGGCCGCCGACGTCTTGGATGTTCTTGCGCACCACGTCCATGCCGACGCCGCGCCCCGAGACGTCCGAGACTTCCTTCGCCGTCGAGAAGCCGGGGGCGAAGATCAGCATGTCGATCTGCTCGTCGGTCAACTGCGCGCCGCGCTCGACCAGGCCCTTTTCGATCGCCTTTTCCAGCACGCGCCGGCGGTCGATGCCGCGGCCGTCGTCCGAAATCTCGATGATGATGCGTCCCGAGCGATGCTCGGCCGCGAGGTGGATGGTGCCCTCGGGGGTCTTGCCGGCGGCGATGCGCTCGTCCGGGGTTTCGAGGCCATGGTCCAGGGCGTTGCGGATCAGATGGGTCATCGGATCCGACAATTGCTCGATGACCGTCTTGTCCACCTCGGTGTTCTCGCCGCTCATCACCAGGCGGGCCTGCTTGCCCAGCTTGGCGGAGAGGTCGCGCACTAGGCGCGGCGCGCGGCTGAACAGCGCCTTCACCGGCTGGGCGCGGATGGCCATCACGCTTTCCTGCAGCTCGCGGGTGTGGTGCGACAGTTCCTGCAGGCCCTGGATCAGGTCGGGGTGGCTCTCGACCGAGAAGCCGCTGGCCTGCTGGCCGAGCATGGCCTGGGTGATGACCAGCTCGCCGACCATGTTGACCAGGCGGTCGATCTTGTCGAGGTCGACGCGGATGGAGGCGGTGTGGATGCTGCCGCCGGCATCGGGCTTGGCGGGCGCCGCCGCAGCCGTCGCCGCAGGCTTGGTGGCCGCCGGCGCGGCCGGGGCGGACGCGGCGGGCGCCGCCACCGGCTCGAACAAGCCCCAGCCGTCGCCCTCGATGGCGCTCGAAGCCTCGGCCTGGGCGGGAGCGGCCGTTTCGGCGGTCACACCGGCATCGGCTTCCTCGACGACGACTTCGGCCAGATCGCCGGAGACGAATTCGAAGACTTCCTCGATGGCGGCCTTGTCCTTGTCGGTGACCAGGGTGAAGGTCCACGCTAGGTACGATTCCTGGGCATCCATCTCGGTCAGCGACGGCAGGCGCGAGCGGTCGACTTCGGTGGTCAGCCGGCCCAGGCCTTCCAGTTCGCGGATCATCAGCAGCGGGTCGTTGCCGGTGCGCAGCATGCCGGGCGCCGGTGTGAAGCGGATGCGGAAGGTGCGGTCGGCGGAGGCGGGGGCGGGGGCGGGAGGCGCCGCCGGCGCCGGAGCCTTGGCCGCCGACGCGCCGCCGCCGGTGATGGCGGCCAGCTGCGCCAGCACTTCGCCGCCGTGGTCGGCGGGAAGCTTGGCCTCCTCCTGGGCGGCGCGCACGAAATCACCGAGGATGTCGTTGCCGCGCACCATCAGGTCGGCGACGTGCGGGGTCATCTCGGCGCGGCCGGACCTCAGCGCGTCGAGCGCGGTCTCGAACACGTGGGCGAAATGGACGAGGTCGTCGAAGTTGAACGCACCGCCGCCGCCCTTGATGGAGTGGACGCACCGGAAGACCGCGTTCAGATCCTCGTCATTGCCGGTGCCGTCCTGCAGCCGGGCGATGGTTTCCTCGGCATTGGCGAGCAACTCGGAGCATTCTTCGAAGTACGTCGCCTTGAAGCGCGACAGGTCGTACCCTTGGTCCTCGGTCATATGCTCGGTTCCTTCCGCGCCTGCTTGCGGCCGATTCTTACGGGCAGACCTTGGCGACGATCTGCAGCAGCTTGTCGGGGCTGAAGGGCTTGACGATCCAGCCGGTGGCCCCGGCGGCGCGGCCCTCGTCCTTCTTGGACTGGTCGCTTTCGGTGGTCAGGATGAGGATGGGCGTGCCGGCGTGGGTCGGCAGGCCGCGGATCTTCCGGGTCAGGGTGATGCCGTCCATTTCGGGCATGTTGACGTCGGTGATGATGACGTCGACCTTCTGGCCCTGCAGCGCCTTGAGCGCCGAGACGCCATGCTCGGCCTCGACGACGGTGTAGCCGGCACCGCGCAGCGTGAAGGCGACCATGTCGCGCATGGTCTTGGAATCGTCAACCGCCAAAACGCACTTACCCATTGGTTTCCCTTTCAGGACGCAGAAAGCTTGTCGAGATCGGCAGCAAGGCCGAGGTGTCGGAATGCGGCGGCCACGCTGTCGCCGGCGCCATCCAGTTCCAGGCGGCGGGCGGCACCGGCGAAGCCGGCGGCGGCGGCCAGCAGCACCTGGACGGCGGCGGTGGAGATCCGCTCGACCGCCTGCGCCCGCAGCACCAGTTCGGCACCGGTGTCCCGCGCCAGGACATCCAGCAGGGTATCACGCAATTCGGCCGCGGCCGGCAGGTCCAACGTGCCCGGCAGATCGATTTCAAGCCGGCCGTTGATATCCTTTGTTTCCATCCTGGTCTCGCCTGAATTCCCTGTGGACCACGCCTGGATAATACGGCAAATTCCTGGCCGGAGTAAGAGCCCAGGACAAGATTTCGCAGATGCCCTCGATCACCACCAAGGCCGGACCGTGGAACATGACCGTGTTCGCCTTTGACGAGGGCGATCAGGACAATCCCCTGGGACGGCTTTCCCCTGACGAGGTTTCTCGTCTGCCCTACGGTGCCGCGGAACTCGACCGCGACGGCAAGGTCGTGGGCTACAACGACACCGAGCCGGACGGGTTCGGCGGGGCCAAGCTCACCGTGGGGCGGGATTTCTTCGCCGAGCTGGCCAGGGGCACCGCGTCGTCGGCCCTGGTCGAGGAGTTCCGCAAGGGCGTCGCCGCCGGCGACCTCAACGTGGTGTTCGATTGCGCGGTGACGCGCCTTCCCTACAAGGTGCGCATCCACCTCAAGATCAGCCCGATCCTCGGCACCTACTGGGCGTTCGTGAAGAAGCTGGCGCGCAGCGCCGACTGACCCGCTCGGGCGGCGACCGCCGCCGTCAGGACATGGCGCGCAGGCGCTTGAGGTAGCTTTCCACTTCGTTGCGCATGATCTCGGCCTTGACCGCCAGCGCGTCGGCCGAGCGGTTGAGCTCGCCCGCGGCACTGGACGACACGCCCAGGGCCTCGATGGCGCTGTTGACCGACGAGGTGACCGCCTTGGCCCCGGACGCCGCCTCGCCGACATGGCTGGCGATGGTGCCGGTGGCCTCGGTCTGCTGCTCGACGGACAAGCGGACCTCGGCCGCCACCTCGTTGATGCCGGCCACCGCCGACACCGTGCGCTGGATGGTGTCGACCGCGGCGTTGGTGGCGTCCACGGCCTCGCCCACCGAAGCGGCGATCTCGTGGGTGGCGCGGCTGGTCTGCTCGGACAGGTTCTTGATTTCCTGGGCGACGACCGCGAAGCCGCGGCCGGCCGCGCCGGCGCGCGCCGCCTCGATGGTGGCGTTCAGCGCCAGCATGCGGGTCTGGCGGGCGATGGTGTCGATGGTCTGGCCGATGCGGCCGATGCGGGACGCCACGTCCAGCAGGCCGCGCATGGCGGCGTCGGCCGATTGCGCGGCATCCGCCGCCTGCTCGGCCACCTTGGCGGTGCGCACGACGCTGTCGCGGATATGCTCGATCGAGGTGGCCAGGGCCGAGGTGTTGCCGGCGATGTTGTCGACGCTGTAGGCGGCTTCCTCGGCGGCGGCGGCCATGTTGACCGTCTCGTAATCCATGTGGGACAGGCGCGACAGCATCTCGTCGGAATGGGACTTGAGGGTGCCGGCCATGGCGCCGACCTCCTCGACCACGCCCTTGATCGAGCGCTCGAAGCCCAGGGCCAGATCGGTCACCATCTTGGCGCGCGCCTGCTTGGCCGCCTCGAAGTAGTCATGGGTGACCAGCGAGACGTCGAGCATCAGCACCTTCTGCAGGGCTTGGGCCAGGGCGTCGAAATTGCGCGCCCCCTTGCACAGGGCCAAGGCGCGGGCCGACCCGGCCGCCGCCATCGACTGGTACCACGAGGCGCCCAGGTCGAGATAGGCCAGCATGAACCCGAGTTGCTGGGCGGTGGCGATATAATCGGCGGTGAACGAGCCGCCATACAGATGGCGCCAGTGCTCGGCCAGGACCCCGGACAGGGTGGTGCCGGCGTCGCCGGCAAGCTTCTCGCCGAACGGCGGGAAGCGCGTCACCCACGCCGACGCCTCGCCGACGATCTGATCGGTGGACTGCACCACCTTGCCGCAGGTGCCGCGGATGATGTCGATGGCCGCCGCGTCGACCACGAACAGCTCCAGATACTGCGGCAGCCGTTCCTTCATGCTGATCGTCGGCGCCGCCGCGGCGGCGGGGGCGGAGTCTTCCTCATCATCGAAGAACAGGTCGCCGCCGGAAGCGGGCGCGGCCGGGGCCGCCGCCGGCTCGTCGCCGAACAGCTCGAAGTCATCGCCTCCCGCCGGCGTCGCGGCGGGCTTGGCGGCTGGAGCCGGCGTGTCGTCGAAGAGTTCGATGTCGTCGCTCATGTGTCGCAGCTGATGGCTGTCCCCGGGCCATGCCGATCGCCCGCCAGTCGCCTCAAGTCGAAAGGATAACTGACAAGCCGATTTCTCGTGGGCGACCATAACGGTTATCGCTTTCCATGGAAAGGCCGACTTGCCCAATCAAAAGGATGGTCAGGTCGTTCCAAAGGATGTTGCCGGCCTTAACCTTGCGTTTTCCTTCCGCGCTTCACGCCCCTGGGTGCCGCCGGCAATTGGCGGCAGGCGGCGAGGTGGTCCCTCAGGGCGGGGAGGTTCCTGGCGGCGAAGGCGGTAAGCTCCACGTCGGTCCCGCCGTCGGCCTGATCCGCGAACAGCTTAACCGCCTCCTCGTGGTCGGCGATCATGCGATCGAGGTACGCGCCCTCGAAGGTGCCTTCGTGCAGGGTGTCGAGGTGATCGCGCTCGGCGCGGTCGGCGGCGGTGGGGGTCATCGGCAGGGCGATGCGCTTGGAGACGCCCAGGCGCAGGAGCTCGGCATTCATGTCGCTGTGCTCCGCCACCATGCGGCGGGCGAACTCGCGCACGGGTTCGGAGCGGGCGCGCCGCAGGGCCAGTTCGGACAGGGCCACCTCGGCCAGCCCCTTCTCGGCGGCGGCCACGGCGAACGCCGCGTCGGCGGGCGCCACCGAGGCGGCGGTCAGCGGCGTCAGCCCCGGGCGGCGGCCGCACACGAAATCGGGGGTGAACAGGGGCGCCGCCGCGACCGCGACGGCCGATTCGAACAGACGGTCGAGCAGGGCCATGGGCATTCCTCCGGGCTGTTGTCCGGTCAACGGTCGGGGGCCGTCCCGGTTCCGCCATCCTTCTGTCCGGGTGATGTGTGACCTACCCCCTGGGGCAGTAGGCCGCGCCTCGCCTTTCGGATATTAGGGACGGCCCTTCGTGCGGGACGGCATTCCGAATGGATTCCCTCTCCCCGCACTTGGCGTCGGCTTCGTTATGCCGTATGAAGTCCTCTTCGCGTCGATCGGGCAGCATATCCGCGCGTTCGGCAAGGGGGTTCGGGCGGGCCGTCTCCCATGGAAAAACTTTGAATTCGGCCAGGGGGCTGTGGCAAATCTACGCCCCCCGGGAAGAGGAACCGAGTGCATATGAGCGGATTGCCGGAAGTACAGGGGCTTTATGACCCGCGCTATGAACATGACGCCTGCGGTGTCGGCTTCATCGCCGATATCAAGAACCGCAAGTCGCACGATATCATTCGCCAAGGTCTTGAGATCCTCAAGAACCTGACCCACCGCGGCGCGGTGGGCGCGGACCCGCTCGCCGGCGATGGCGCCGGCATCCTCATCCAGATGCCCGACGC
Source organism: Solirubrobacterales bacterium (assembly GCA_050260775.1). Classification (GTDB taxonomy): domain Bacteria; phylum Pseudomonadota; class Alphaproteobacteria; order Rhodospirillales; family Magnetospirillaceae; genus CALABS01. Next base: position 7,992 of record JBLNCP010000022.1, read on the forward strand.
GTTCCTGCGCGCCGAGGCGGCCGAGCTCGGCATCACCCTGCCGGAGCCGGGCGCCTATGCCGCCGGCACGGTGTTCCTGCCCAAGGACAAGGCGCTGCGCGCCGCCTGCGAGCAGCTGCTCGAGCAGCTGATCAAGGCCGAGGGCCAGGTGCTGCTGGGCTGGCGTGACGTCCCCACCGACGCCAGCGGCCTCGGCGAGACCGTGAAGCCGACCGAGCCGTTCGTGCGCATGGTGTTCGTGGCCAAGGGCGCCGCCTGCGCCGACCAGGACGCCTTCGAGCGCAAGCTCTTCGTCATCCGCAAGCAGTCCGAGACCAAGGCGCCCGCCGGGTCCGAGAAGGACTTCTACCTGCCGTCCCTGTCGTCGCGCACCCTGGTCTACAAGGGCATGCTGCTGGCCGACCAGGTGGGCAGCTACTACAAGGATCTGAGCGACGCCCGCATGGTGTCGGCGCTGGCGCTGGTGCACCAGCGCTTCTCGACCAACACCTTCCCGAGCTGGCGCCTCGCCCATCCGTTCCGCATGATCTGCCACAACGGCGAGATCAACACCCTGCGCGGCAACCTCAACTGGATGACGGCGCGTCGCAAGGCCATGCGCAGCAAGGTGCTGGGCGACGACCTGCCCAAGCTGTTCCCGCTGATCGCCGAGGGCCAGTCGGACACCGCCTGCTTCGACAACGCGCTGGAGCTGCTGGTGATGGGCGGTTATCCGCTCGCCCACGCCATGATGATGCTGGTGCCCGAGGCGTGGTCCGGCAATCCGCTGATGGATGAGAAGCGCCGGGCCTTCTACGAATACCATGCCGCGCTGATGGAGCCGTGGGACGGCCCGGCGGCGGTGTGCTTCACTGACGGCCGCCAGATCGGCGCCACGCTCGACCGCAACGGCCTGCGTCCGGCCCGCTATCTGATCACCGACGACGACAAGATCATGATGGCGTCGGAAATGGGCGTCCTGCCGTTCGCCGAGGACCGCATCGTCAAGAAGTGGCGCCTGCAGCCGGGCAAGATGCTGCTGATCGACCTGGAGCAGGGCCGCCTGATCGACGATTCCGAGATCAAGGCCAAGCTGGCGAGCGAGAAGCCGTACCAGGAGTGGCTGGACGAGTCGCAGATCATCCTGGAAGACCTCAAGATCGACGTCGATCCCAAGGGCTTCGACGGCGACACCCTGCTCGATCGCCAGCAGGTGTTCGGCTATACCCAGGAAGACCTCAAGTTCCTGATGCAGCCCATGGCCGTCACCGGCCAGGAGGCGGTGGGCTCCATGGGCACCGACACCCCGATCGCGGTGCTGTCGGACAAGCCCAAGCCGCTGTTCAACTACTTCCACCAGTGCTTCGCCCAGGTGACCAACCCGCCGATCGATTCGATTCGCGAGGAATCGGTCATGAGCCTGGTGTCGCTGATCGGCCCGCGCCCCAACCTGCTGGGCGCGCACGACACCGCCGAAGCCAAGCGGCTCGAGGTGCGCCAGCCCATCCTCACCAATGAGGACCTGGAGAAGATCCGCCGCATCGAGCACGTCCCCGGCTCGGGCTTCCGCTCGGTGACCGTCGACATCACCTGGCCGGCCACCGCCGGCGCCGAGGGCATGGCCGCGGCCATCGAGGCGCTGTGCGCCGAGGCCCAGGCCAAGGTGGTCGAGGGCTACAACATCCTGATCCTGTCGGACCGCAAGGTCTCGGCCGAGCGCATTCCGATGCCGTCGGTGCTGGCGGTCTCGGCGGTGCACCATCACCTCATCCGTGAGGGCCTGCGCACTATGGTCGGCCTGGTCATCGAGACCGGCGAGGCGCGCGAGGTGCACCACATGTGCTGCCTGGCCGGCTTCGGCGCCGAGGCGATCAACCCGTACCTGGCGTTCGAGACCCTGGAGGCCATGCGCCCGACCCTGCCCGAGCAGCTGTCCTCGTACGAGGTGCAGAAGCGCTACATCAAGGCGGTGGACAAGGCCATCCTCAAGGTGATGGCCAAGATGGGCATCTCCACCTACCAGTCCTATTGCGGTGCGCAGATCTTCGACGCGGTCGGCCTGTCGCAGGCCTTCGTCGACACCTACTTCGCCCGTACCGCCAGCCGTATCGGCGGCGTCGGCCTGGCCGAGGTGGCCGAGGAATCCGTGCGCCGTCACAAGCTCGCCTACTCGGACGCCCCGGTCTACAAGGACGCCCTCGACGTGGGCGGCGAGTATGCCCTGCGCCTGCGCGGCGAGGACCATGCCTGGACCTCCGAAACCATCGCGGCTATGCAGCACGCAGTGCGCTCGAACTCCTATGACCGGTTCAAGGACTTCTCGCGCCAGATCGACGAGCAGTCCAAGCGCCTGCTGACGCTGCGCGGCCTGTTCGAGATCACCCCGGCCGGCAACGGCATCCCGCTCGACGAGGTCGAGCCGGCCAAGGAGATCGTCAAGCGCTTCGCCACCGGCGCCATGTCGTTCGGCTCGATCTCGTGGGAGGCGCACACCACGCTCGCCATCGCCATGAACCGGATCGGCGGCAAGTCGAACACCGGCGAGGGCGGCGAGCTGTCCGAGCGCTACAAGCCCATGGCCAACGGCGATTCCATGCGCTCGGCCATCAAGCAGGTGGCGTCCGGCCGCTTCGGCGTGACCACCGAGTACCTGGTCAACGCCGACGACATCCAGATCAAGATGGCCCAGGGCGCCAAGCCCGGCGAGGGCGGCCAGCTGCCCGGCCACAAGGTCGACAGCAACATCGCCAAGGTGCGTCACTCGACCCCGGGCGTCGGCCTGATCAGCCCGCCGCCGCACCACGACATCTACTCGATCGAGGATCTGGCGCAGCTGATCTTCGACCTGAAGAACGTCAATCCCGAGGCGCGCATCTCGGTCAAGCTGGTGTCCGAGATCGGCGTCGGCACCGTGGCCGCGGGCGTGTCCAAGGCCAAGGCCGACCACGTCACCATCTCCGGCTTCGACGGCGGTACCGGCGCTTCGCCGCTGACCTCGATCAAGCACGCGGGCAGCCCGTGGGAGATCGGCCTGGCCGAAACCCATCAGACCCTGGTGCTCAACCGCCTGCGCTCGCGCATCGCCGTCCAGGTCGACGGCGCGCTGCGCACCGGCCGCGATGTGGTCATCGGCGCCCTGCTGGGGGCCGACGAGTTCGGCTTCGCCACCGCGCCGCTGATCGCCGCCGGCTGCATCATGATGCGCAAGTGCCACCTCAACACCTGCCCGGTCGGCGTCGCCACCCAGGACCCCGAGCTGCGCAAGCGCTTCCAGGGCCAGCCCGAGCACGTCATCAACTACTTCTTCTTCGTCGCCGAGGAAGTGCGCGAGTGGATGGCCAAGCTGGGCTTCCGCTCCTTCGACGAGATGATCGGCCGCGCCGATCTGCTCGACACCAAGGCGGCGCTCGACCACTGGAAGGCCAAGGGCCTGGACTTCACGCGCCTGTTCCACACCGTCGACCCGCAGGGCCAGGCGGTGCGCCACGTCGCGACCCAGGACCACGAGCTCGATCAGGTGCTCGACCGCGAGCTGATCGCCGACGCCAAGCTGGCGCTGGAGACCCGCAAGCACGTCAAGATCGTCAAGCCCGTGCGCAACGTGAACCGCACCGTCGGCGCCATGCTGTCGGGTGAGGTCGCCAAGCGCTACGGCCATGCCGGCCTGCCCGACGACACCATCGCGGTGAAGATGACCGGCACCGCCGGCCAGTCCTTCGGCGCGTTCCTGGCCAAGGGCGTGTCGCTCGAGCTGGAAGGCGAGGGGAACGACTACGTCGGCAAGGGCCTGTCGGGCGGCCGCGTCGTCATCTATCCGCCCAAGAACTCCCGCATCGTCGCCGAGGAGAACATCATCGTCGGCAACACCGTGCTCTACGGCGCGGTGGACGGCGAGTGCTACTTCCGCGGCGTCGGCGGCGAGCGCTTCGCCGTCCGCAACTCGGGCGCCATCGCGGTGGTCGAGGGCGTGGGCGACCACGGCTGCGAGTACATGACCGGCGGCTGCGTCCTGGTCATCGGTCCCACCGGCCGCAACTTCGCCGCCGGCATGTCGGGCGGCGTCGCCTACGTGCTGGACGAGGCGGGGGATTTCGAGAAGCGGTGCAACCTCGCCATGGTCGACCTCGAGCCGATCGCGTCCGAGGAGGAGGCCAACCGTCTCCACGAGGGTCAGAGCAACGACCTCGAGGCCCACGGCCTGGTCGACGTCATGCACGACATGACCCGCGACGACGCCACCCGCATCCGGGCGCTGCTGATGAACCACCGGTACTACACCGGCTCCAAGCGCGCCCACGATATCCTGCTCAACTGGGAGTACTACATGCCCAAGTTCGTCAAGGTGATGCCGGTCGACTACCGGCGCGCCCTGCTCGAAATGCAGAAGGCCCAGCAGCCGAAGCTCGCGGCGGGAGGCCACTGAGATGGGCAAGGCAACCGGCTTCAAGGAGTTTCAGCGCGTCACCCCCGGCTACGAGCCGGCCCCTGAGCGCGTGAAGCACTACCGCGAGTTCACCAAGCCGCTGTCGGACGACGAGCTGTCCAAGCAAGGCGCGCGCTGCATGGATTGCGGCGTTCCCTTCTGCCACCAGGGCTGTCCGGTCAACAACATGATCCCGGACTGGAACGACCTCGTCTACCGCAACCGTTGGAAGGAGGCGGCGGAGACGCTGCACTCCACCAACAATTTCCCCGAGTTCACCGGCCGCGTCTGCCCCGCCCCGTGCGAGGCGGCCTGCACGCTCAACATCCAGGACAGCCCGGTGGCCATCAAGACCATCGAGCACGCCATCGTCGAGCGCGCCTGGGCCGAGGGCTGGCTGAAGCCCGACACCTCGCGTCCGCGCACCGGCAAGAAGGTGGCGGTGGTGGGGGGCGGGCCGGCCGGCATGGCCGCCGCCCAGCAGCTGGCCCGCGCCGGGCACAGCGTGGTGCTGTTCGAGAAGAACGCCAAGGTGGGCGGCCTGCTGCGCTACGGCATCCCCGACTTCAAGCTGGACAAGGCGGTGATCGACCGCCGCGTCGCCCAGATGCAGGCCGAGGGCGTCGAGCTGCGCTGCAACACAAATGTCGGCGTCGACCTGGCCGCCAAGGACCTGCTCGCCGGCTTTGACGCCGTGGTGCTGTCCGGCGGCTCCGAGAAGCCGCGCGACCTCGCCGTTCCCGGCCGCGAGCTGGCCGGCGTGCATTTCGCCATGGACTTCCTGACCCAGCAGAACCGCCGCGTCGGCGGCGAGGCGGTGGGAACCGCGGATATCCTGGCCACCGGCAAGCAGGTGGTGGTCATCGGCGGCGGCGACACCGGTGCCGACTGCGTCGGCACCTCCAACCGCCAGGGCGCGGCCTCGATCCACCAGATCGAGATCATGGCGCGTCCCCCCGAGAAGGAGGACAAGCTGGTGACCTGGCCGCTGTGGCCGAACAAGCTGCGCTCGTCGTCTTCGCACGAGGAGGGCTGCCAGCGCAGCTGGTCGGTCGCCACCACCTCGTTCTTCGGCGAGAACGGTGTCGTCAAGGGCCTCAACTGCGTCAAGGTGGACACCAAGTTCCAGCAGATCGCCGGCACCGAGTTCACCCTCGCCGCCGACCTGGTGCTGCTTGCCATGGGCTTCGTCCATCCGGTGCACGAGGGTCTGGTCGACGGCCTCGGCATCGCCAAGGACGGCCGCGGCAACGTCCAGGCCGACACCGACAGCTACCAGACCTCCAACCCCAAGGTCTTCGCCTGCGGCGACATCCGCCGCGGCCAGTCGCTGGTGGTGTGGGCCATCCGCGAAGGACGCCAGGCGGCCCGCGCCGTCGACGCCTTCCTGATGGGGGCGAGCAACCTGCCCCGGTAAACGTCTTTCTTAAGGCTCAGAGAGGGCTGCTCCGAAAGGGGCGGCCCTTTTTGTTTGCCTTAAACGGACGTATCAGAAATCTGGAATACTTATTCTTTCGGAGGAGGCATCGCCAATTACAACCCACCCATGTCATTACGTTTGTGCTACGGATGTGCGTAGGCATTGACCAAAATTGGACGGGTATGCTTAAAGCGTATCGGCGGGCATAGGTCGGCCCAACATCAAATTGTTGTAATATTAGCTTGGTGAAAACCTATGTCGCTGGATAACTTGACCTTCCGGTGGAAGATCCTGCTGATCGTGGGCGCCTCCCTCGTCGGCATGGCCGTCACCCTGGGTCTGGGGCTCAATACGCTGCGCCACGACCTCATGGACGGCCGCCGGGTCAAGACCCAGCACGTGGTCGAGGCGGCGCACGGCGTGGTGATGCACTACGTCAGGGAAGCGCAGGCCGGCCGCATGCCGGAGGCCGACGCCAAGGCGGCGGCGCTGGCCGCGCTGAAGGACATGCGCTACGGCGGCACCGAGTATTTCTGGGTCAACGACATGACCCCGCGCATGGTCATGCACCCGATCAAGCCGGAACTCGACGGCAAGGACATCAGCGACTTCAAGGACCCCGAGGGCAAGCGCCTGTTCGTCGCCTTCGTCGAAACCGTGCTGAAGAGCAAGGCCGGGTTCGTCGACTACCTGTGGCCGAAGCCCGGCCACGAGCAGCCGGTGCCCAAGATCTCCTACGTCATGGGCGTCGACGCCTGGGGCTGGGTGGTCGGCTCGGGCATCTACGTCGACGATGTCGACGCCGCGTTCTGGAGCGAGGCGACCCGCCAGGGTGTCGCCAACGCGGCGATCATCGTGCTGGTGCTGGCCCTGTCGTGGTGGATCGGCCGCGGCGCGGTCAATGCCATGGCGTCGGTGACCGAGAGCATGCTGCGGCTGGCCGACGGCGACACCAACATCTCGCTGGCCGGCCGTGACCGCAAGGACGAGATCGGCAACATGCTGCGCGCCGTCGAGGTCTTCCGCGACAATGCGCTGAAGGTCAATTCGCTGCAGCAGGAGCAGAACAGCGCCCGCCAGCGCGCCGAGAGCGAGCGCCACGAGACCCTGGCCCGCCTCGCCAGCGACCTCGAACAGGGCGTGTCGGCGGCGGCCCAGGCGGTCAATGCCGCCGCGGCGCAGATGCGTGCCACCGCCACCGCCATGGCCGGCACCGCCGACCGCACCACCGAGGAAACCTCGGTGGCGGCGGCGGCCATGCAGCAGACCGCCTCCAACGTCGAGACCGTGGCGGCCGCCGCCGAGGAACTCAACGCGTCGATCTCCGAGATCGCCCGCCAGGTCGGCGAATCCACCCGCATCGCCGAGAACGCGGTCGCCGCCGCCCACCGCACCGACAAGGTGGTGCGCGGGCTGTCCGAGGCTGCCGGCCGCATCGGTGAGGTCGTCAGCCTGATCAACGACATCGCCGGCCAGACCAACCTGCTGGCCCTCAATGCCACCATCGAGGCCGCCCGCGCCGGCGATGCCGGCAAGGGCTTCGCCGTGGTGGCCAACGAGGTCAAGCACCTGGCCAACCAGACCGCCAAGGCCACCGACGAGATCGGCAACCAGATCGGCACCATCCAGAGCACCACCGCCGAGGCGGTGGACGCGATCCAGCAGATTGGCCGCACCATCGAGAACATGAGCCAGATCGCCGGCGCGATCGCGGCGGCGGTCCAGCAGCAGGGCGCCGCCACCCAGGAGATCGCCCGCAACATCGGCGAGGCGGCCACCGGCGCCAGCGAGGTGTCCAACCACATCGGCGCCGTCACCGTCGCCGCCAACCAGACCGGCAGCGCCGCCCGCGAGGTGCTGACCGCCGCCGCTTCCCTGGCGCGCGATTCCGAGGGCCTGAAGACCGGCCTCGACCGCTTCCTGGACGGCGTCCGCCGCATGTGAGCGTTCACTCCCCTCCCGAGAGGGAGGGGAGCCTCTCCCCATCCGATCCTGATCCTTCCCCCTAAGGGCCTTTCTCGCGCCTTAAGGCCTTTTGCGGGTGCGCGGTCCGCCATGCGACCCTCGCCATAGACCCACCACCCGGCGAGGGAGGGCGTTCTATGCTGTCTGTCCTGGTTACCGGCGGTGCCGGTTACGTCGGCAGCCATGCCTGCAAGGCGCTGGCCGCCGCGGGCTGGGAACCCGTCACCTACGACAACCTGTCGACCGGCCACCGCGACCTGGTGCGCTGGGGACCGCTCGAAGAGGGGGACGTGGGCAATGCCGAGCGCCTGTCCGACGTATTGGCCCGCTATCGCCCCGATGCGGTGATGCATTTCGCCGCCGCCAGCCTGGTCGGCGAGTCGGTGCGCGATCCGGCGCGAACCTACCGCGCCAACGTGGCGGGAACGATGACCCTGCTGGACGCCATGCGCCGGCACGGGATCGAACGGCTGGTGTTCTCCAGCACCTGCGCCGTCTACGGCCATCCCGACCGCGTCCCCATCGACGAGGACGTGGAGCAGCGGCCGATCAATCCCTACGGCTGGTCCAAGCTGATGATCGAGCGCCTGCTCGCCGATTACGGCGCCGCCTACGGAATGCAGTGGGCGGCGTTGCGCTATTTCAACGCGGCCGGCGCCGATCCTGACGGCGAGACCGGCGAGGACCACGATCCCGAGACCCACCTCATCCCGAGGGCGCTGATGGCGGCGGCGGGCGACCTGCCGCTGCTCGAGGTGTATGGCGGCGACTGGCCCACTCCCGACGGCACCTGCATCCGCGACTATGTCCACGTCTCGGACCTGGCGCGCTGGCACGTGTCGGCCCTGGACCATCTGCTGAAGGGCAGGGGGTCGGCCGCCCTCAACCTGGGCACCGGGGTCGGGCATTCGGTCCGTGAAATCGTCGCCGCCGTCGAGCGCGTCACCGGGCACACCGTGCCGATGAAGCTGGTGGCGCGGCGGGCCGGCGATCCGCCCGTCCTCCTGGCCGACCCGTCACGGGCCCGCCAGTTGCTGGGCGCCGTCCCGCGGATCGCCGAGATCGAGCGCATCGTCGACACCGCATGGCGGTGGATGAAGGGCAGGAGGTAAGTCCATGTTCGCACGCATTTCCGCGCTGCTGCTGGGCCTTGTCGTCGCGGCGGCCGTCTCGGCCTGCGGCTCCACCGTCAAGAACGCGTCGCCCATTCCGGCGCCGGTGAGGACGCAGGAGCTGTCCTACGTGGTCGAACCGGGCGACCAGCTGGATGTCCGCTTCTTCTACAATCCCGAACTCAACGAGGAGATCACCGTGCGGCCCGATGGCGGCATCTCGCTGCCGCTGGTCGGCCAGGTGCGTGCCGCCGGGCGGACGGTGCCCGAGCTCGAGGACATCCTGCGCCAGCACTATTCCCGCGAGCTGCGCCAGGCGGCGATCACGGTGATCGTCAAGGGCTTCGCGGGCCAGCGCGTCTACGTGGACGGCGAGGTGCGGCAGCCGCAGATGGTCAACATAGCCGGCAACCTGACCGCCATGCAGGCCATCGCCTCGGCCGGCGGCTTCACCAACAATTCCAAGAAGGCCGAGGTCCTGGTCATCCGCCGCAGCGGCGCCCAGCGGCCCATCGTCATCCCGGTCGACCTCGACAAGGCCATCGACGGCACCGACACCAGCCAGGACATGCGGCTGGAGCCTTACGACATCGTGTTCGTGCCCAAGACCCCGATCGCCGAGGTCAACCAGTGGGTCGACCAGTACATCCGCCAGAACATCCCCATTCCGTTCGGCTTCGGTTACGGCCTCAACAACTGACGTCTCCCGGCGCCCGGGGCCCAGAACCCGGGCGCTCCCTTCGCGGATCGACGGAGTTCGAGCATGTGCGGGATCGCCGGATGGATCGCTCCCACCGCGCGGGTGGCGGGCCAGGACCCGACCGCCGCGATGACGGAGGCCATCGCCCATCGCGGGCCGGACGGCAGCGGCATCCACCGGGCGGCCAGCCGCGACGGGGCCTGGTCGCTGGCGCTCGGGCATCGGCGCCTCGCGATCATCGACCTCGAAGGCGGGGTCCAGCCCATGCTGTCCCCCGATGGCCAGACCGTTTTGGTGTTCAACGGCGAGATCTACAACTTCCACCAGCTGCGGCGCGAGCTTGAGGCCGAGGGCCATCGCTTCCGCACCGATTCCGACACCGAAGTGCTGCTTGAGGCGTATCGCGCCTGGGGAGCGGAGTGCGTGTCGCGGCTGCGCGGCATGTTCGCCTTCGCCCTGTGGGACGCTCCCCGTGAGCGCCTGTTCCTGGCTCGCGACCGCTTCGGCAAGAAGCCGCTGTTCCTGTGGGAGGGCGACGACGGCACCCTGGTGTTCGCGTCCGAGATCAAGGCGCTGCTCAGGCACCCGCGGGTGCCGGCCGAACTGGACCGGGCCTCGGTCGGGGAGTATTTGGCCTGGCGCTACGTGCCCGGCCCGCACACCCTGTTCGCCGGCATCCGCAAGCTGCGGCCGGGATGCTGGGCGATGTGGGAGCGTGGGTGCACCACCGAGGTAGGCTACTGGATCCCGCCCGACGCCGGCGACCGCGCCTCGGCCGGCATCCCCGCCGACCCCGTCGCCGACTTCATGCGGCTGCTGGACGAGTGCGTGAGCCTGCGCATGGTGGCCGACGTGCCGTTCGGCGCCTTCCTGTCGGGCGGCATCGATTCCTCGGCGATCGTGGCCTTGATGAGCCGGCATTCATCCTATCCGGTCAATACCTTCTCGGTCGGCTTCTCCGAGGCCGCCTACAGCGAGCTGCGCTACGCGCGCATGGTCGCCGACCGCTGCCGCACCAACCATCACGAGCTGCTGATCCGCGCCGAGGACGTGATCGCCGATCTGCCCAAGCTGACCGCCTTCCGCGACGCCCCCGTCGCCGAACCCGCCGACGTTCCCGTCTACCGCCTGGCGCGCGAGGCGGCGCGCAGCGTCAAGATGGTGCTGACCGGCGAGGGATCGGACGAGGTGCTGGGCGGCTATCCCAAGCACCGGGCCGAGCCGTGGGCGGCTGCCTACCAGCGCCTGGTGTCCGAGGGAATCCACGAACGCGTGGTCGAGCCGGCGATCGCCCGCCTGCCCTATGAATACCGGCGCCTCAAGACCCTGGTGCACACGGTCGGGCTGCGCGACCCGGTCCAGCGCCTGCCCCGGTGGTTCGGCGCCTTCACCCCCGCCGAGGTGCGCAAGCTCCTGGCCTTCGACCTGCCCGAGCGTCCCCTCGACCTCAGGCCGTTCCGCGCCGCCAAGCATCAGAGCGCGCTGCGGCGCGTGCTGCTGTTCGACCAGGCCTCCTGGCTGCCCGACAACTTGCTGGAACGCGGCGACCGCATGACCATGGCCGCCTCCATCGAGGCGCGCATGCCGTTCATGGACCACGAACTGGCCCATGCGGTGTCACGCCTGCCCGACCGCTATCGGGTCAGGGGCATGACCGGCAAGTGGCTGCTGCGCCAGGCCATGCAAGGCGTGCTTCCCGGCGAGATCCTGCGCCGGCCCAAGATCGGCTTCCGCGTCCCGGTGAACGAATGGTTCAGCGGCCGCCTGCGGGGCTGGGTGTACGAGCTGGTGATGGGCCCCCAGTCGCTCACCCGCGACTGGTACCGCTCCGAGCGGATCGGCCGCATTCTCGACGAGCATGTGGCCGGCCGTCAGAACCACGAGAAGGCGATCTGGATGCTGGTGACGATGGAGCTGTTCCAGCGGCACTATCGGCTGCGCTGAGTCCTCTTTCCCCAGGCCACCGCCGCCATCCCCAGCGTCACCATCCACAGCGCCACGGCGCCGGACGGCATGTTGGCCAGGAACGACTGCTCGGTGGCGCCTTTGAGCAACATGTAAAGAACCAGGATGTCGCGGACCGGCCGCGGGTCGCGGGCCCAGGTCCGGATCTGGGTCGCCAGCACCCCGGCCAGCAGCGCCAGCCCGGCCAGCCCGAGATAGAGGACGGTCTGCAGGTAGGCATTGTGGGCGTGGGTGACGTGCCAGCGCCTGAAGCCTTCGAACAGCGAGACGCCGGCGGCATGCCCGTGCCCGAACAGGGGCGCCTCGGCGATGCGGTCGAGGACATAGGGCCAGATGGCGAGACGGCCGGACAAGGACAGCACCTCGCCGGAGCGGTGGGAGCGCGACATCAGCCGCAGGAGATCGTCGGGAATCAGTCCGCCCACCCCCATGAGCGCGTCGGCGAGCAGCAGGACTATGCCGGCCGCCAGGGCGGTAATGGTCAGCAGCAGCCAGCCGCCCTTGCGGTAGGTCAGGAACACCGCCGCCGCGATGGCCATGGCGAGCGGGGGGATGCGCGAGCGGGTCAGCAGCACCGTGAAGATGCCGGCGCCCACCAGCAGGCACAGGAGCAGCCGGCGGCTGCCGCTCTTGGCACGCGTCAGCAGCATCGTGGCGGCGAAGGTGAACAGCGCGGCCTCCTCGGCCAAGGGGATCGGGTGGTCGGTGATGCCGCGCAGGCGGTGGGGCTCGCCGGTGGAGCCGGGGCTCGGCGGGGTGATGCCGGCGCCGAACGGGGCGACCATCAGGGATGGTAGCACGACCAGGCCGCAGCCGATGGCCAGCGCCAGCAGCAGGTCGTCTTCGTCGAGCACCTGCGCGGCCGCGAGCCCGAACAGCAGCAGCCATAGATAGGCGATGCTGGATTGCAGGGTGTACCAGGGCACCGGCGACCAGAAGGACGAGAGGGTCATCAGGCCGATGAAGGCCACCATGAACATGCCCGGCGGGGTGGCGAGCAGGGCGGCGCTGCGGTTCAGCCGCGCCAGGCCGATGGCCCCGGCGCCGGCCCAGACCAGGCCCTTGAGCATGACCTGCCAGTCCAGCGACTTGTCGTCCCACACCCGGGTGCGGAAGCTGGCGTCGGTCACGAAGATGAGCAGGGCGAGGGCGAGCACGAAGGCCCAGCGCTCACCGCGGACCAGCGCCAGCGACAGCGGGACCAGCCACAGGGCGGCGACCACCGTGACCGGCATGGTCAGTAGAGCGACCTGGTCGGGGAAACTGGCCGGGATCAGGAGCGTGACGGCGAAGGCCAGCAGGGCGACCGCCACGGCTGCGATGACCAGCGGCCGGGGGGTAAGGCGGGTGTTGTGCATGGGGCTGCTTCCGTTTCCGCTCAGGCGCCGTCGGACGGGCGGGGTTCGAACAGGTAGCCGGCCATGACGCCGACCCGGTAGTAGCGCACCCGCAGCAGGGTCTTGATGACCCTGAGGCGCTGGCCGAGGCCGTGCAACTCGGGCGTCATGGCGATCTGCACCGCCTTGAGCAGGGGCGGGGAGGCCATGGCCAGGGTGTAGGCGGCCCAGCGCAGGTGGAACAGATCGGCCGAGGCCATGTAGTTGCGCGAATGCCAGGCGGTGCGGACCGTCTTGCCGGCCAGCTCCCGCCAGCTGCGGCGGGCCGGGTGGCGGACCAGCACGTCCGGGGCGTAGCCGATGCGAAAGCCCATGGCGTGGGCGCGGCGGCCCCAGTCCAGGTCCTCGGGCAGCCAGCCGTTGCGGAACGGTCCCACCTGCTGGAACACCGCCCGCGGCACCACGATGTTGGCGCCGGTGGCGAAATGCTTGCGCTCGGCATAGCGGCGGGGCTCGAAGCCGAAGACCTTGTCATAGAGTTCGGCGTCGGTCGGGTGCCGCTCGTCGGCGGCAAACACCTTGATGTGGCCGGCCAGGATGTCGACCGGGTCGTGGGTCAGCCGTGCCACCGCGTTGAGGATCCAGTCGGCATCCGGCAGGCAGTCGGAATCGGTAAAGGCCAGGATGTCGCCCGAGGTCTCGGCGACGCCGCGGTTGCGTGCCGTGCCGCAGCCCTTCTCGGCCTCGAAGGTGGCCGAGCTCCTGGGAAATCGCCCCACCAGGTCGTCGATCGGTCGGTCGGAGCCGTTGTCGACCACCACCACCCGATAGCAATCGGGGGGATAGCTCTGGGCGGCGAGGCGATGCAGGCAGGTGCCCAGCCGCTCGTGGTCGTTGAGGTGGGGGATGATGACGTCGACGAAGGGCAACTGCATGCTCACCCCTCCTCGATGCGCCCGAGGGCCTCGCCCGGGCGCGGCGTTTCCAGGCCGAGCGCGCGGTAGGCGGCCAGCAGGCGGGGCGCCTGGTGTTCCCACGACAGCTCGCTTTCCATGCGGGCGCGGCCGATCTCTCCCATGCGCCGGCGCATCTCGGGATCGTCGAGCAGGGTGACGATCTTGTCGGCGAGGTCGCCGGCATCGTTGTCGCGGGCATAGAGCGCCGCCTCGCCGGCCGAGCGCCGGCCCTCGGTGAGGTCGAACAGGACCACCGGCTTGGCCAGCGCCATGTATTCCAGGATCTTGTTCATGGTGCATTTGTCGTTGAACGGATTGACCGGGTCGGGCGACACGCACACGTCGGCGGCGTTCAGCATGGGCATCAGCACGTCGTCGTCGGCCCAGCCGGTGAACTCCACCGCGTGCGTGATACCCAGTTCCCCGGCCAACTCCTTCAGGCGCGGCAACATGGGGCCGTCGCCCATCAGCACGGCGCGGACGTCTTGGCGGCCGCGGCGCACCACGATGTCGTGCATGGCCTGGAGCACGTACTCGACGCCGTCCTGGTTGTTCATGACGCCGACATAGGCCAGCAGGTGGCGCGCCCCACGCTTCAGGGCGGGATCGGGGGCGGAGACCTTCAGGCGGCGGACGTCCGGGCCCGAGCGCACCACGAACACGTCTTCCGGCGCCATGCCGCCCCGCTCGACGGCGATCTTCTTGAAGCTTTCGTTGGTGGCGATGGAGACGTCGGCGGTGCGGAAGGTGAGGCGCTCGAACAGCAGCAGCAGCCGGTGGAAGGCGTCCTTGCGGCCGAACTTGGCGACGTAGAGCTCCGGGCTGACGTCGTGGTGGTCGAAGATGAAGCGCTTGCCCAGCAGCAGCTTGAAGAAGCCGCCGACCAGGAACAGGGTTTCCGGCGGATTGCAGGCGTGGATCACGTCGAAGCCGCGGGCGAACAGCACCCGCCAGGCCAGGACGAATTCCCAGAACAGGGCGGCCAGGTACTCGCGGGCGTAGCCCAGCGCGCCCTCGGCCTCGGGCGGCAGCGGGTGGCGCCAGATGTGGATGCCGTCGATGACGGCGTGCCCGCGGGGATAGGCGGCGGTGGCGGGGCAGATCACCGAGACGGTCCAGCCCGCGTCGCGCAGGGTCTGGGCTTCCTGCCAGACCCTGCGGTCGCGCGGCACCGGCAGGTTCTCGACGATCATCAGGACCTTTCGGGCTGCCATCGGCCGTGCGCCTCAGTTGCCGTAATACTCGGAACTGCGGAAGCAGAAATCGACGTAGTCCGAGTACTGGCGCTGGCGGTCGAGGTCGACCTTGGTCAGCACGACACCGGCGACGGGGATGTCGAACCCGCGCAGATGCTCCACCCCGGCCTCCACGGCCCGGCGGGGGGTGGCGTCCCACTCGACGACGTAGAGCGCCATGTCGCACACGTCGGCCAGCAGGGCGGCGTCGAACGACACCATGGTCGGCGGCGTGTCGACCAGCACGATGTCGTAGGACACCAGCAGGCGGTCGAACAGCTTGCGCACCGCCGCATCCTCCAGCAGCCGCTGCGGATCCTGGGTGCGGCCGCCCGACGCGATGAAATCGAGGCCCGAGCGGGCATCGTGGCGGACGATCTCGTCGACCGAGGCTTGCTGGCGCAGGAAGTCGGCGATGCCGGGAACCTCGTAGGCGTTGAGCTGGCGGGCCACCGACGGGCGGCGGAGGTCGCAATCGACGACCAGCACCTTCTTGCCCGCCAGAGCGAGGCTGCGGCCGAGGCTGACGGTGAACGCCGTCTTGCCTTCGCCGGGCAGCGACGAGGTGACCATCACGGCCTGACGCCTGTCGTCGCGGGCGTTCATGATGGTGATCTGCGCCGAGCGCACCGCCTCGGCATAGACCGACTCGGGGCGATCGACGAGATAGTCGGCCGGCAGCGTGCGGGCCGGCAGCTTCGACACGTCGGGGATGATGCCGAGCGTCGGCAGGTTGAGGATGTCGCGCACCTGCCGGGTGGTGAGGAAGCCGGTGCGGAAGCGTTCGAGCAGGAAGGCCAGCGAGATGCCGAGCCCGGTCGACCCGGCCAGCGCCACCCCCAGGAACAGGAAGGGCTTGGGATAGGACGGCTTGGCGGGCGCGGTGGCGCGCGAGGCCACGCGGGCGTCGGACTGCTCGATCTCGGAGCGGTTGGTCAGCTCGGCGTAGCGGGTGAGGAAGCTTTCCAGCATCAGGTTCTTGGACTCGATCTCCTTCTGCCGCAGCTCCAGCTCGGTCATGGCGTTGTCGGAGCGCGACGTCGCCGACGAGATCTGGTCCATGCGGGCCTTCAGCACGTCCTCGCGGGCCTTGGCCTGCGCCGCCTCGTTGGCGAGGCGGTCGACCTGCTTTTCGATCTCGCGGTTCATCTCGCCCCTCAGCGCGGCGAGCTGGTTCTGCAGCGACATCACCGATGGGCTGTCGGCGCGGTAGCCGACGCTCATCTCGGCGATGCGGCCGAGCAGCTTGGCCTCCTCACGGCGCATCTCCTGCAGGAAGGTGCTTTCGTCGACGAAGGTCAGCGCCATGGCGTTGCCGCCCTTGATGGCCTTCTTGGCCTGGTTGAGCGCCGCCTCGGCCTGGGCCCGCTCGCGCTCGACCTGGGCGATTTCGGTCTCCAGCAGGATCAGCTGCTGGGCGGCGACCTGGCCCTTCTCGCGCACGTCCACCGGCGCCAGGTTGTGTTCGCGCCGGAAGGCGACCACCGCCGAGGTGTCCTTGGCCAGCTGCTCGCGCAGCCGGCTGATCTGGGTGGTGATCCAGTCGGTGGCCACCTGCATCTCGCCCAGCTTGGCTTCCCGCTGGGCGCGGATGTAGAGGTCGGCGAACGCGTTGGCGACCAGGGCCGCTTTCTTGGGATCGGTCGAATCGAAGCGCAGGCGGATGGCGTAGGAATCGGTGTCGCTCTTGACCGACAGCCGCTTCATCACTGCATCGATGGTGGCGGTGCGCGGGTTGTGGTCGCGCTCGCCGACGATGGCCGCCTTCAGCCGCCGCCACAGGGCGACGACGCCGTCGGGTAGGATCGACGGCTTGAGCTCTGTGTTGAACTCGGGGTCGCGGTCGAGCGCCAGCGCGTCGACCACCTGGCCGGCCAGACCGCGCGATTCCAGGATGTCGATCTCGGTCGACACCAGGACCGGGGTCAGCGGCGGGGTGACCACGGACTGCTTGGTGGTCAGCAATTGCTGGCTCGGGCCCGACCGCGTGTTGATGGCGATCATCGCCTCGCCGGTGTAGAGCGGGTCGATGACCTGCAGGGCGACGATGGCCAGCGCCGTCGCGCCGCCGACGATCCCGCCGATCAAGCCCCTGCGCTGCCACAGCACCGACAGAGCCCGGGTGGGTGCTAGGGTCTCCGAATCATCGGCCACCATCGTCCACGCCTCCTGTTCCGGTTAGGCCAGACAAGCTCACGTCTTTGTTCATATCAGGGGCGGCGGAGCCTTCCGGCAATTTGGCAGACGGATAGAACGAGGTGCCGGGCGGAGAGCTTGGGTAAGCCGGAAGGCGTTCCGCCGGGGGTCAACGCTCCCATAGCTGGGCCAGGCGGGCCATCCCGCTGCGGGCCAGCACCCGGGCGCGGTGGACGATCTGCTGGCGGCGGCGGATCGGCCAGCCGACGCGGTTGCTGTCCGGCTTGATCGGGTGCCACAGGCGCCCCGGCTCGGTGCCGGGCGTGGTGCGCACCGGGCGGAAGACGAAGGTGCCGGGGGAGAGCTCGTTGCTGGACGGCGTCGAGGTATAGAAGCGGTTGCGGTTGGCGGGGCGCACGAACTCGCCGTCGCCGCCGATGTCCTCCACCGTCAGCCCGGCTTCCATCAGGATGCCGGGAACGATGCCCTCGTAGAAGCCCTCCCAGCCGCGCTTGTAGGCGGCGTCCAAGACCACGTAGGCCTCGCGCGTCAGCCGGTAGAGCGGCATGAAGGCGCGGACCAGCCGGGCCGGGTCGGGAGGGCCTTCCGGGGTGCGCACGCTCGGCCAGTTGGGCCAGGTGGGATTGACCCGATGGCGGTGGATGCTGGTGGCGAGCAGGCCGGCATCGTCGGTGGCGAAGGCGTCGAACAGGTCGCCCCAGCGGCCGGTGAACATCACGTCGTACTCGACCACCCAGATGCGGTCGTAGTCCGGGTGCCGCTTCCAGAAGGTGAAGGGGAACAGCTCGATGTCCTTGTCGCGGAGGCGCCGCCCCTTGAAGGGGTAGCCGAGCCGCCTGAGGTCGGCGACCGTGAATCCGAAGACCTTGACGTCGGCGGGGATGCGATAGGACGGATTGACGTTGTCGGTCTGGTTCAGCAGCACGAACACGTCGCGCGCGCCTGCCTCGCCCGCCAGGCGGCGGTAAAGGGCGACGATGGCATCGTCGACGAAATGGGTCATCAGCAGAACGGCTTCCCGCAACCCGGCCATGGGGCATGCCCCCCTTCGAAGTTCCTAGGACCTCGGACAGGTGGGGCGGGGGCGGGAAGGTGTCAGGACGGACGAAAGGCGAGAAGGGGGCTCCTTGCGGAGCCCCCTTCCGGAGGAGGTCTTAGCCTTTTAGAGCCGATCAGCCCCAATGGTCGGCGGTGGCCTGGACGGCATGGGCGTCCACGTGGTCGAGGGTGACCAGCTTGGTGGCGGTTCCCTCGGGCGCCTTCACCATCACGTCGGTGTTGGCGCCGTTCTGCACCAGTTGCACGACGCCGTCCGAGAGTGGCTTGGTCGAGGTCGAGCCGATGGATTGCAGCAGGTTGCGGATGTCCAGGCTGTCCTGGCCGGCGACGAAGCCGCGGATGTGGTCGCCGGCGTCGGCCAGCGAGTCATAGCGGTAAGTGTCGTGGCCGGTGCCGCCCACCAGCAGGTCGGCGCCCTTGCCGCCGGCCAGGATGTCGTCCCCCGCACCGCCCGACAGGACATTGGCCTTGTCGTTGCCGAGGATGAGGTTGGCCTGGGCGTTGCCGGTGCCGTTGAGCGCGTTGCCGGCCATCGTGAGGTTCTCGACATTGGCCGGCAGGGCGTAGGCCTTGGCGTAGGACTGCACGGTGTCGGTGCCCTGGGCGGCCTTCTCGATCACCCGGTCGGCGGCGTGGTCGACGATGTAGGTGTCGTCACCCTGGCCGCCGGCCAGCTTCAGGTCGACCTTGCCGGCAATTCCGGCGATCCGGTCGTTGCCGTCGGTGCCGGTGGCGCCGATCTGGGCCTTGACCGGAGCCAGCCAATGGGTCGGCGCGCCGGAGAGCGGCAACTCGGCATGGACGTTGCCGGCTTCGGCCGCCGTGCTGCCGGACGCCGTGCCGCCAGTGGACGGAGTGGGGGCCGACGGGGTGCCGGTGCCGGCGGACGGTGCCGCGGTGCCGGACGGCGCCTGGAAGCCGAACTGGTCGGCGGTGAGGTCGGCGAGCTTGGTGCCGAGGAAGGTCAGGGTCTGGCCGTCGGCCAGCTTGAGCACGACGTCCCCGCCCACCTGGGACAGGGCGGCCTTGACCTGGTCGAAGCTGGTGAAGCCGAAGCCGTCCAGCGCGACCTTGTCGCCCTTGGTGAAGTCGGTGATGGCGTCGTTGCCGTCGCCCTTGTGGATGAGGAACGTGTCGTCGCCGCCGTTGCCGGTCAGCAGGTCGTTGCCCTTGCCGCCGTCGAGCACGTTGGCGGCGGAATTGCCGACCAGGCGGTTGTCGAGCTCGTTGCCGGTGGCGTTGGACTGGCCGTTGCCCGCCAGCACGATGTTCTCGACGTTGGCGCCGAGCACGAAGGCCTGGGCATAGGAGACCACGGTGTCGACGCCTTGGCCGGCCGCCTCGACCACGGTGTCGCCGGCATGGTCGACGACATAGGTGTCGTCGCCGGCGCCGCCGGCCAGATGGGCGTCAGCCTTGCCGGCCACGCCGGCGATCTGGTCGTTGCCGTCGGTGCCGACCACCTTGGAGGCGGGGTCGGACGACTGGATCCAGTTGGTCGGGTTGCCCGAGGCCGGATGGCCGGCGTCATGGTCGGGGATGGTGCCCGGCGACGAATGCAGCTCGGTGCCGCTGACGTGGAAATTGAGGCCGGCCTTCGTCACATCGCCGAAATCCTTGGTCGGCGAGCCGACGGTGATCGAGCCCTTGTAGGGCAGGCTCGGCCAGGTGATCTGGTCGCCGACGCGCACCGCGCCGATGCCGTCCAGCCCCGCCTTCGGCCACACGCTGCCTTCCTCGGCATGCTGGCCGGCGCGCTCGGTGGCGTAGACGTTCTTCAGAGTGATCGGGTAGGCGGACTGGTTGGTGCCGTCCAGGAACCAGTACTGGTAGGTGTAGCCCGAATCGCCGGTGTACTTGATGTTGACGTTCTCGAAGTCGGCGGACTTGTGGCTCGGCTGGTACTGGGGCGAGATGAAGAAGCCCTGGTAGTTGGTGCTGCCGGTCACGTTGTAGAAATGCATGTTGCCGACCGAGCCGTGCGTCTGGAACACGTCGGCGTGGATCTCGGCCTCGGCGCCGTGGATGTTCTCGATCACCGAGTTCTGCACCGTCACGTCGGGCTGATGCCCGGGGGCGCCGGCCACGGCGATGCCGTCCTGCGACGAGTTCTTGGAATCGATGTGGACGCCCTCGACATGCACCGAGCCGTAGAGGTTCAGGAAGTGCAAGGTGGCGCCGCGGGAGTCGCCCTGGGGCTGGTAGTCGCCGCCGAGGACCACGATGTTGCGGCCGCCGTCGGTCTGGACCTTATTGGCCGTCCGCGTCGCGCTGGCGCCAATGAAGATCACGTCCTCGTCCGGGCGGAACTGCCACCAGTCCTGCGCGCCGGTTTTGCTGAGGTCGATGATCGTGGGGTTGTCCAACTGGGGGAACGCCCACTTCATGTCGGTGTTGGTCGCCGCAGTGGAGAGCGGGTTGGAAGCCATTAGGTAAAATCCTCTGTCTTCTGTTGCTGCTTCACACACAGCACGAGCAAACGTCGCACCCTGCGTCTGAGAAGCAGTGTGGACGCTGACAGTTAACAGAGTGTAAATCGCTCCAACAATACTTAACATCTTCGGTGGTAAAGAAATAGAAAAGCCCGCCACTTTTGTGGCGGGCTTCCCGAAATTGTGGAGGTGGCGCAAGTATTGTACTTGGGAAGTCCACCTCGGGTATATTACCGCTCCTTGAAGCTGCGTGCGAAGGCATCCAGAAGGGGCTTGGTGAGGTACTGAAGGGGAGTGCGGCTGCCCCCTTCCAGCATGACCTCGACCGGCATGCCGGCCTTGAGGGTGCCGGGCAGGCGGGACACCTGGTCGGCCGGGACCTCGACGCGGGCGTTGTAGAACACCTCGCGGGTGGCCTGGTCGGTGTTGCGGTCGGCCGACACCACCGCGACCTCGCCGTTGATCACCGGGGTGGTCTTGGAGTTGAAGGTCGAGAAGCGCAGCTCGGCGCCCTGGCCCTGATGCACCCGGTCGATGTCGTTGGGACGGACGTGGGCGTCGATGACCAGGCGGTCGGTGTTGGGCACCAGTTCGGCGACCTCGCCGTTGGCCGGCACCACCGCGCCCTTGCCGGCGACCTTGAGGTTCTGGACCGTGCCCTCGACCGGGGCGACGATGGTGAGGCGCTCGACGGCGTCGCGGGCGGCGACCAGCTTCTGGCCGATCTCGCTCAGCTCGGCCTCGACCTTGATCAGCTCGGCGACCCCGTCGTCGCGGAACTTCTGGTCGGTCTGCATGATCTGCAGCCGGGTCTCGCCGATCTCCTTGTCGGACTGGTCGACGCCGGCGTTGTCGTTCAGCATCTCGCCCTCCATGCGCGCCAGTTCGCGCTCGGAGGCCCGCAGCTTGTTGGTCGGGTAGTAGCCCTTGGCCTCCAGGCGGCGCAGGCCCTCGATCTCCTGCTTCAGGAGGTCGAGCTGGCGGCGCTTGGAGGTCTCGAGACCGCTGCGGCCCTCATGCTGCGACTCCAGCTGCGCGATGCGGGCCTCGAGGATCTGGCGCTGGCCGGAGAGGGTGGCGCGGCGCTGCGAGAAGCGGTCCTGCTCGCGGGCGAGGATCTCGGCGACCTTGGGCTCCTGGGCGCGGGCGGTCAAGGCCTCGGGGAAGGCGATGGCGTCGAGATTGTCGCGCTCGGCCAGCAGGCGGGCCCGCTCGGCGGTCTTGGTGTCGAACTGGTCGGACAGGGTGGCCATCTGCGCCTGGGCCGTGCTGTCGTCGAGGCGCACCAGCACCGTGCCGGCGGGAACCACGTCGCCTTCCTTGACCAGCACCTGCGCGACGATGCCGCCCTCGCGGTGCTGCACGGTCTTGCGCTTGGATTCGACGGTGACCACGCCCTGGGTGACGACGGCGCTGTCGAGCGAGGCGGTCGCCGACCACAGGGTGAAGCCGCCCAGGGCGATGCCGATCACCGCCAGGCCGGCGATCATGGGCTTGCGGAAGTCGGTGGGGGGCACCGGCAGGTCGGGGTAGATCATGCGGTTCGGCATGGCGGGAAGGTTGCTGTCGAAGCTCATGGTCATTCTCCGGGTCACGAACGGGCGGTGGCGCTGGCGGCGGCGGTGACGGCGGCCGCGGGCTGCGACGGCACGACGGTGGGACGGGCCAGGCGGGCGAGGACCTCCTCACGGCTGCCGAACAGCTCGACCTCACCGTCGTTGAGCACCAGGATCTTGTCCACCGAGGCCAGGATCGACAGGCGGTGGGTCACCACCACGGTGGTCGCCTTGCGGGCCTTGAGGCCGTGCACGGCTTCGACCAGGGCCTGCTCGCCGACGGTGTCGAGGTTGGAGTTGGGCTCGTCCAGGACGACGAAGGCCGGATCGTCATAGATGGCGCGGGCCAGGGCGACGCGCTGGCGCTGGCCGCCGGACAGGGCGCGGCCGCCTTCGCCGATGCGGGTGTCGTAGCCGTCGGGCAGGGCCAGGATCATCTCGTGCACGCCGGCACGCTGGGCGGCCTCGACCACCTTGGCGGCATCCAGGCGGCCGAAGCGGGAGATGTTCTCGGCGACGGTGCCGTCGAACAGCTCGACGTCCTGCGGCAGGTAACCGAGCGCCGGGCCGACTTCCTCGCGCGGCCAGGTGGCCAGGTCGGCGCCGTCGAGGCGGACCACGCCGGAGCCGGTCGGCCACACGCCGACCAGGACGCGGGCCAGGGTGGACTTGCCGGCCGCCGACGGACCGACGATGCCCAGGATTTCGCCGGGCTCCAGCGAGAACGACACGCCCTTGAGCACGGCGGTGCGGCTGCCCGGGGGCACGGCGAAGATCTTGTCGACGTCGATGGCGCCGACCGGACGGGGCAGGGACATGCGCTCGGTGGTGTCGGCGTTGGACAGCAGGTCGTTCAGGCGGGCGTAGGCGCCACGGGCCGACACGAAGCTCTTCCAATGGCCGACGGCCATCTCGATGGGGGCCAGGGCGCGGCCCATGATGATCGAACCGGCGATGATCGAGCCGCCGGTGACGGCGTCCTGCAGCACCAGCCAGGCACCGGCGCCCAGGATGGCGGACTGCAGGAACAGGCGGACGAACTTGGACACCGCCATCAGGGTGCCGGCACGGTCGGCGGCCTGGGCCTGCAGCGCCAGAGCGGTCTCGTGGCGCAGCAGCCAGCGCTGGGACACGCCGGGCATCATGCCCATGGCGTGCAGGACCTCGGCGTTGCGCAGCGAGGCGTCGGCGAAGACGCCGGCGTTATAGGACACCGCGGCCGATTCCTTGAGGGACTTGCGGGTGATCATCTCGTTGATCACGGCCAGCGTGAAGATGGTCACGGCGCCGAACAGGGTCACCGCACCCAGCAGCGGGTGCAGGATGAAGCCGACGATGATGAACAGGGGCGCCCACGGGGCGTCGCAGAACACCAGCAGCGCCGGGCCGGTGGCGAAGTCGCGCACGCTGTCGAGGTCGCGCAGGACCTGCGCCGAGGCGGCGCCCGGGGTCTTGATGGAGGCGTCGAATACGGCGGCGAAGGTACGGCCCGCCAGGGCGAGGTCGACGCGGGCGCCGGCCCGCACCAACAGGCGCGAGCGCACCGCTTCCACCGCGCCCATCACCGCCAGCAGGAAGGCGGCGATAAGAGTGAGCATCAACAGGGTCGATTCGCTGCGGCTCGCCAGCACGCGGTCATAGACCTGCAGCATGTAGAGCGGCGAGACGAACAGCAGGATGTTCACGAAGAAGCTGAACACGGCGGTAGCGCCGACTGCCCCCTTGCACGAGGCGAGGGCTTGGCGGATCGGGCTGAGCTTGGGCTGGTCTTGGACGAGAGCCATCGGAAGACCGTTCCTTTTCGCTGTGGATGTGCGTTGGGAACGGAGCCTGCGTCGGGACCATTAACAAAAACTTACCACCAAGGTGGTGCCTCGGCTCTGCCGCAAAGTCGTACCACTTGTTAACGAGGTATTTCCTCGGTGGTATGCCGCCAGGCCGTTGTCGCGGCGGCAGTGGTAAGCCAATGGGATTTAACGCAGACTTAAGTCCAGGCCATTTTGGCGGAGGTAACTATCGAGGTAGACATGAGCGCGTCTGTGATATTCCTTCCAACACTGTTGTGGCATTAAAAAAATCTTTCGGTCGTTAACCATGCCACAATTCCCACGGCCTCAAGCGCGGGCACGGCGCAGGCTCATGTGGTCGCGCTCCTCGCGGTACGAGGCCAGCGTGCGCGCCAGCCCTTCTGCCAGGGGGACGGTGGCGGCGAAGCCGGTCATGCGCTCCAGCTTGGCGAGGTCCGGGCAGTGCCGCCGCGCCGGCAGGCCGTCCTGCGCCCCGCGCAGCTCCACCGCCAGCGGCGGGTCCGAGGCCAGGGCCGCGAGGGTGTGGGCGGCCTCCGCCAGCCGGACATCGTCGGGATGGCCGACATTGAACGCCTCGCCGTCGGCCTCGGGCATCATCAGCAGGGTGAGGCAGGCGACGGCGAAATCGCTCACGTAGCAGAAGGACCGCCGCTCGTCGGGGTCGGCGAACAGCACCAGCGGCCCGCCGGCCAGGGCGGCGCGCATGAGGTCGGGGATGATGCGGCCGTCGTCCAGGCGCTGTCCCGGGCCGTAGACGTCGAACGGCCGCACCACCGTCACCGGCGTCCGGTGCAGCCCGACATAGGTGGCGCACAGCGTCTCACCCAGGCGCTTGCTCTCCTCGTAATAGGCGCGCGCGCCGGTAAAGCCGGCGATGCCGCGGTAATCCTCGGGGGTGGGGACGGTCTCGGCCGCGCCGTAGACCTCGCTCGACGAGAACGACAGCATGCCCTTGGCGCCGGCATGCGCCAGTTCGAGCATGTTCCAGGTGCCCTGCACGTTGGCGGCGATGGTTTCCAGCGGGTTGGCGCGCGAGATGGCGGGCGAGCCGATGGAGGCGCAGTGGATGATCCAGTCCGGGGTCATGCCGACGCTGACCGGCTTGGCGATGTCGGCGGCGCGGCATGAGATCCAGGCCCGCGCCTGCAGGTGGGCGATGCGCTCGGGCAGGCCGACCAGGAAATTATCGAGGGCCACGATGCGGGCCGGGCGTCCCGGGTGGGCGTCGTTGAAGGCGTCGAGCACGTCCAGGAAGAAGGCCCCCAGGAAACCGGCGGCGCCGGTCACCACGACGCTGGAGCCGGCCAGCGGCTCGATCAGCGCCCCCAGGCGCCCGACCACGCTGCGCGCATCCTGTCGGATCACCTCGGTGATCATGCCTCCCCTCCGTCATCGTGGTGCCTGAGAGCGACCTTGGCGCACCCGGCCTGCCCGACGGAAACGGGCACGGGGATAGCGGAGGCCGCATTGGGAGAACACTGAAAGGCTGGGAACAGGGGCAAAGCGGCCGGCGTCTCCCTATCATAGGGAGGTCTTGTCATGGCTTTGACGATTGTGGACAGCGGCGGCAGCTTCCGCCTGGTCACGGACGGCAGGCACTGGGCGGTGGTCGAAGCCCGGTGCGGACACGTCTATTCGCTGCACGGCCAACACCGGCGCGAGGCCCCGGATGGCGAGGACGGCATCGCCCAGGTGGTCGGCGAAGATTGGTTGACCGAGACCGACGCCCGTGACTGCTTTGCCAACGCGGTGTCGGGCGGCAACGCCTACGCGCGCATCATCTGGTGACGGAGCGCCAGGTCTCGACCAGCCGCCGGGCGATCGAGGTAGGCGTGGGCAGGTAGAGGCCACCGCCCTGGCGGGGACCTCCGGGGCGGTGGGCGTCGTCGAACAACGAATCGATGTCGGAGCGGCTGAACCAGCGCGCGTCCTCGAGTTCGTGCGGGTCGGGCTCCAGCGTGCCGCCACAGGCGCGGGCGGTGAAGGCCATCATCAGCGAGGACGGGAAGGGCCACGGCTGGCAGCCGGCATAGCGCACGCCGGTGACCAGGATGCCGGTCTCCTCGCGCACCTCGCGCGCCACCGCCTCCTCCAGGGTTTCCCCTGGTTCGACGAAGCCGGCCAGCACCGACCACATGCCGGGTGACCACTGCGGCTGCCGGTGCATCAGCACCCGGTCGCCGTCCTCGACCAGCATGATCACCGCGGGGTCGGTGCGGGGGTAGATCTGCTCGCCGCAGCCGGTGCACACCCGGGCGTGGCCCCCTTCGGTGAGCCGGGCCGGGGCGCCGCAGGCGCCGCAATAGCCGGAGCGGCGCTGCCAGACCAGCAGCCCGCGGGCATAGGCGAGGATGGCGGCGTCGTCGGGGGGAAGCAGCGGACCGATCGATCGCAACTGGTCCCAGCGCCCGGGCAGGCCGATGTCCGGTCCCCCCTGGGCGGCCTCCAGGCCCGAGAGGTCGAGCGCGAACACCGGGGCCTCACCGTCCATGCCCAGGAAGGCGGGCTCCCCACCCAGGGCGAGCAGGCGGGCGGCGTCGGCGCCGGTGGCCATCACCGCGGCCGGGGGCTCGGCCAGGAACGAGTTGCCGCGCCAGAACGGCACGATGCGGGCCGAGGGGGCGCGGCTCAGGCGGGCGAGCGCCTCCGGATCGCGCCGAACGCGGTGGGCGCGGTCGAGCGGCAGGGCGGAATACAGGATCGGCGTCATGGCCGAACCATGGCATGGGCCATTCACCGCTTCAACCCCGCCCGAATGATGAAGGCGATTGCCCTTTCCCGCTGGCTTCGCGAAAATGGTCGCAATACAGGGGCGGGCCGTGTCAGACCAAGCGATTCTAGAAACATTGTTCGAGACCATGCGTGACGCCGTCGTCCTGGCGGACGGCGATCGCCGCATCACCCGGGTGAACAAGGCCTTCCAGGCCGCCACCGGCCACAGCACCGAGGCGCTGCTCGCCCGGCGCGACGGGCATGCCGGCACCGCCTACGACCTGCTGACACGGGCTCTGTCGAGCGGATCGGGCGGGCGGTGGCAGGGGGCGCTGCGCTGTGCCGACGGCTCCGACCAGGTGTTCGAGGTCACCGTCTCCGCCGTGAACGGCGAGGATGATTTCCCCACCCACTATCTCGGGCTGGTGCGCCCCTCCGACGAGATTGTCCTCGACCCCGGGCAGCGACGGTTCGGCCATGATGAACTGACCGGCCTGCCCAACCGCGACATCTTCATCGACCGTGTCGAGCAGTCGGTGCTGCAATGCAATCGCAGCGGCGCCGGCGTCGCCCTGATGATGATGGGCTTGGACCGTTTCACCCTGGTCAACGACGCCCTCGGCCACGCCGCCGGCGACCGGCTGCTGATCGAGGTGGCGCGCCGGCTCCGCCACTGCATCCGCGAGACCGATACGGTGGTCCGCCTGGAAGGCGACAAATTCGCCCTGGTGATGATGATCGCCGATCTCGACGACAGCGTGATCGTGGCCGAGAAGGTCCTGAATTCCATCAAGGAGCCGTTCAGCATCGACGGGCAGGAGGTGGTGGTCACCTTCTCCATCGGCATCGCCCTCTATCCCCAGGACGCCAACGGCGGCCCCGCGTTGATCAAGCAGGCCGAGAACGCGCTCCATTACGCCAAGGTCTCGGGGCGCAACCAGTACCAGTTCTTCTCCAAGGATATGAACCGCAAGGCGCGCAACCGGCTGGAGCTGGAGGCGCGCATGCGCCGGGCGCTGGCCAACGACGAGTTCGCGGTGTTCTTCCAGCCCAAGGTCAGTGCCGACACCAGCCGGATCGTCGGCGCCGAGGCCCTGGTGCGCTGGAACGATCCCGAGCGCGGCATGATCTCGCCGGCCGAGTTCATTCCGGTCGCCGAGGAAACCGGGCTGATCGAGCAGATCGGCAATTGGGTGCTGCTGCGCTCGTGCATCCATAACCGCGCCTGGCAGGACGCCGGCCTGAGCCCGGTGCGGGTGTCGGTCAATGTCTCGCCGCGGCAGTTCCGCTCGCGCGGCTTCCTCGACATGGTCGACGGCGCGCTGGAGGAGACGGGGCTCGCTCCGCGCTGGCTGGAGCTTGAGATCACCGAGAGCATGCTGATGCACGACGTCGAGGCCGCGGTGCGCAAGATGTCGGCCATCCGCGAGATGGGCATCGGTCTGTCCATCGACGATTTCGGCACCGGCTATTCGTCGCTGTCGTATCTGGGCCGCTTCCCGATCACCACGCTCAAGATCGACCGCGCCTTCATCGCCGACGTGGACACCAACCCCAAGACCGCCGAAATCGCCCGGGCCATCATCGGCCTGTCCAAGGGGCTCAACCTGGAGGTGGTGGCCGAGGGCGCCGAGGTGGCGGAACACGTCCAGTTCCTGCGGCAGCACGGCTGCCACACCGTCCAGGGGTTCTATTACTCCAAGCCGGTACCGGCGGACGCGTTCGAGGTGATGCTGCGCGAGGGTGTCCTCGTCCGCGAGGGCTGAGGCGGTGGCGCTCCGCACGCGCCGGCTGCTCACCCCGGTCGTCTTCGTCGCCGCGCTGCTGTTCGTCGCCCTCGACGAGATGCTGCAGGCACTGGTGCGGCTGGCGCAGCACGTGCCGCTGCCCGCCCTGTGGCGGCGGTTCGAGGACTGGATGGCGGCGCTGCCGCCCTACGGCGCCGTCGCCTGCCTCAGCTTTCCCTTCGCCGCCTTCGCGTCCCTGCAATCGGCCGACCTGATCCTGCTCGGGATGGGGCACGTGGCCGCCGCCGCCGCCGCCAGCGTGTGCGCCAAGCTGATGCTGGGCCTCAGCCTGCGCCTATGGGGCCGGCTCAAGGACAGCGCGTGCCGCGTGGCCTGGTTCGCCCGCCTGGTGGCATGGCTGCACGCGGTCCATGCGGCGGTGCACGCCTGGCTCGACCGCTTCGCCGTCTGGCGGCTGGCCCGGGCGGCGGTCGGCCGGGCCAAGGCGAGGGCGCGTGACATCCTGGCTGCGCTCAGGCGGCGCAAAGGGTGGTTCTCCCGCCGCGTCCTCGCCATCCGTCGGCGCCTTAACCGCTCTGCCTGAGGGCGCCCGACTTCAAGGGGATAGGGCCGTCCTGGCGGGTGGTCCCCACCGGCCATAACCCTTTGCCCCCTCGTCCGTCCGATTGCGCCTTGACCGTGCCCCGGGGCTAGCGTTGGGGCATGGACCGAAGACTTTTCCTGCGCTCGGCCGCGGCCGCCACCCTGGGATTGCTGCCCGCCGGAACGGCGATGGCCACTCGCCCGATCGTGCGTGTCGGCCTGCTCTACCCCTTGAGCGGCCTCGACGCGGCGCGCGGCCAGATGGCCTGCAACGCCGCGCTGCTGGCCATCGACGAGGTGAACGCCCGGGCGGGGCGGGACGGCCCGATGATCGCCGCCGTCAGCGAGGACACCCGTTCGGACCCGCGCCGCTACCGGGCGGCCCTGCGCCGGATGGTGTGGGAGAGCAAGGTCGCCTGCATCTTCGGGCTGATCCCGCCCGACGAGCGCGACGACACGCGCTCCTTCGTCGAACGCTATGACGGCCTGTTCTGGGACCCGGCCGCCTACGAAGGCGGCGAGTGTTCGAAGAACCTCATCCACGGCGGCGCCACGCCCCATCAGAGCCTGAAGCATCTGGTGCCCTGGCTGGCCGAGCAGGTGGGCGGCCGCTTCCTGCTGGTCGGCGGCCGCGATGCGCTGTCGTCCGAACTTCTGCGCGTATGCCGCAGCACCCTCGATGGGGTAGGGGGCGAGGCGGTGGGGCGGGACGTGGTGGTCGCCCCCGGCCACACCGATTTTTCCTCGGTGGTGCGGGCGGCGTGGATCGGGCGCATCGATGCGGTGTTCTCCACCTTGCAGGGCGCCCAGGCGGCGGCGCTGCTCGGGCAGATGAAGGCCGGCGGGATCGATCCGCGCCAGGTCCCCGTCGCCAGTCCGACGCTGAGCGAGATCGAGGTGGCCGCGGCGGGACCGGCCGCCGCCGGCGCCATCGCCGCTCAGCCCTACTTCGCCTCGTGGCTGTCGCCGGAAAACTGGCGCTTCATGGATCGCATGCGCCGCCGGCACGGAGCCAAGGTCGCCCCCAGCGCGCTGGCGGAGGCCACCTGGTTCCAGTTCCACCTGCTGGCGGACGCGCTCTCGCGCCTGGCCGAGGGCGACGTCCACCCCATCAATATCCGGGAATGCGCCAAGGATTGCGAGGTGGCGGCCCCGCAGGGCCCCGTGCGCCTGGAGGGCGATACCCTCCACACCGTGCTGTGGCCGAAAATCGGGGTGGTCGAGCCCTCGGGCCGTGTCCAGGTGCTGGCGCGGGCACGGGAGGGAATAAAACCCTTGCCGTTCTGGGCCCATCCCGGTCGGGTTTGCACCGACGGAGGAGTAAGGAAAGGCACGGTATCGCGGGGGGAGAGACCGGCCAATGTCCTAGTTCGACGGTCGGAATAACCCCACAAGAAAAATGGTCTAGTTGACCAATATCAAGTAACCCTGCCCGGAAGGGTGTCAGGTTTCTCTTCGCACGGATCGCCGAATGGGTCGTCGATTTCGTGAAAGAGGCGAATGATGCCCCGGGCCCTTTCCCGGCGAGCCCTTTTCCTGGGCCGCCAGCAGCCGTCCGAACCGTCAGCCCCGCAGCGTCGCGAACGTCATGTTGCGGAGGTGGCGGCTTCCTGTCTGGCCGTCAACGGGGTCACCTGCAGCGTCTGCGCCGATCCGTGCGAACCGCGCGCATTGCGCGTCCGTCCGCTGGTCGGCGGCCGCGCCCTTCCCGTCATCGATGCCGCCAGCTGCACCGGCTGCGGCGATTGCCTCACCGTCTGTCCGGTGGGGGCGCTGGCCCTGGTGCCCGTGCCGCCCGCCGCGGAGGAAGCCGCATGCGCCTGAATAATTTCGTCGCCGTGGAAAAGCAGCGCCCGCACGAGGAGGTCGAGAATCTCTGCGGCGTCCTGGTGCACGTCCGTCCCGACGACCGCGAGCAGATCCGCGCCAAGCTCGAAGAATTGCCGGGGGTCGAGGTTCATCTCGCCACCGACGACGGCCGCATGGTCGTCACCGTCGAGGACGCCGAGGGCCAGTGGGCCGGCGCCACGATTTCACGTTTCAATGAGATCAAGGGGGTGCTGAACGTCGCCCTCGTCTACCACCATTTTGATACTGAGCTGGAAGGGGAGACCGTTTCATGAGCCTCACCAGGCGCGACTTCATCAAGGCCAACGCCGTCGCCGCCACGGCGGCGGCAGCCGGCATCGCGGTTCCCGCGGCGGCCCAGCCCGCCAAGGCGAACATCCGCTGGGACAAGGGCGTGTGCCGCTTCTGCGGCACCGGCTGCGGCGTGCTGGTGGGCGTGCAGGACGGCCGGGTGGTTGCCACCCAGGGCGATCCCGATGCACCGGTCAACCGCGGCCTCAACTGCATCAAGGGCTACTTCCTGTCCAAGATCATGTACGGCGCGGACCGCCTGACCAAGCCGCTGCTGCGCATGAAGAACGGCAAGTTCGACAAGAACGGCGAGTTCACGCCGATCTCGTGGGACCAGGCCTTCGACATCATGGCCGAGAAGTGGAAGGAGCAGCTGAAGAAGCCCGACGGCGTCACCCGCATCGGCATGTTCGGCTCGGGCCAGTGGACCATCTGGGAAGGCTACGCCGCCTCGAAGCTCTACAAGGCCGGCTTCCGCTCCAACAACCTCGACCCCAACGCCCGCCACTGCATGGCCTCGGCGGTGACCGGCTTCATGCGCACCTTCGGCATCGACGAGCCGATGGGCTGCTATGACGACATCGAGCAGGCCGACGCGTTCGTGCTGTGGGGCTCGAACATGGCGGAGATGCACCCGATCCTGTGGTCGCGCATCACCGACCGCCGCCTGACCCACGAGGGCTGCAAGGTCGCCGTGCTGTCGACCTACGAGCATAAGTCGTTCGACCTTGCCGACAACGGGATGGTGTTCACGCCGCAGACCGACCTCGCCATCCTCAACTTCATCTGCAACTACATCATCCAGAACGGGGCGGTGAACAAGGAGTTCATCGAGAAGGCGGTGGCGTTCAAGAAGGGCGTGGCCGACATCGGCTACGGCCTGCGCCCCAACCACCCGCTGGAGCAGGCGGCCGGCAACAACGGCTACGGCGAGGGCAAGGGCGACCCCAACAAGGTCGATGCCTTCACCTTCGACGAGTTCAAGGCCTTCGTGTCCGAGTACACCGTCGAGAAGGTGTCCAAGCTGTCCGGCGTTCCCGCCGAGAAGCTGATCGAGCTGGCCAAGCTGTACGCCGATCCCAAGCGCAAGGTCGTGTCGTTCTGGACCATGGGCTTCAACCAGCACACGCGCGGCACGTGGGTCAATAACATGATCTACAACGTGCACCTGCTGGTGGGGAAGATCTCCGAGCCGGGCTGCGGCCCGTTCTCGCTGACCGGCCAGCCGTCGGCCTGCGGCACCGCCCGCGAGGTCGGCACCTTCGCCCATCGCCTGCCCGCCGACATGGTGGTGATGAACGAGAAGCACCGCGAGATCACCGAGGGGATCTGGAAGCTGCCGCCCGGCACGCTCAATCCCAAGGTCGGCTATCACGCCGTGCTGCAGCACCGCATGCTCAAGGACGGCAAGCTCAACGCCTACTGGGTGATGTGCACCAACAACATGCAGACCGCGCCCAACATGAACGAGGAGGGGTATCCGGGCTACCGCAACCCCGATGCGTTCGTGGTCGTGTCGGATCCCTATCCGACCGTCACCGCGCTGTCCGCCGACCTGATCCTGCCCACCGCCATGTGGATGGAGAAGGAGGGTGCCTACGGCAACGCCGAGCGCCGCACCCAGTTCTGGCGCCAGCAGGTCAAGGCCCCGGGCGAGGCCCGTTCGGACCTGTGGCAGCTGATGGAGTTCTCCAAGCGCTTCAAGATGGAGGAGGTGTGGCCGGCCGAGCTGCTGGACAAGGCGCCGCAGTACAAGGGCAAGACCCTGTTCGACGTGCTCTACGCCAACGGCACCGTCAACAAGTTCCCGGTGACCGACATGTATGCCGGTTTCGAGAACGACGAGAGCAAGGCCTTCGGCTTCTACGCCCAGAAGGGCCTGTTCGAGGAATACGCCGCCTTCGGCCGCGGTCACGGCCATGACCTCGCGCCGTTCGACCTCTACCACAAGGCCCGCGGCCTGCGCTGGCCGGTGGTCGACGGCAAGGAGACCCTGTGGCGCTTCCGCGAGGGCTACGATCCCTACGTGAAGGCCGGCGAGGGCGTGAAGTTCTACGGCAAGCCCGACGGCAAGGCGTGGATCATCGCGTTGCCCTACCAGGATCCGCCGGAGAAGCCGGACGCCGAGTACGATTTGTGGCTGTGCACCGGCCGCGTGCTCGAGCACTGGCACTCGGGCTCCATGACCCAGCGCGTGCCGGAACTGCACAAGGCGGTTCCCAATGCGGTGTGCTTCATGAATCCCAACGACGCCAAGAAGAAGGGCCTGAGGAACGGCGACGTGGTCAAGGTCAAGAGCCGCCGCGGCGAAATCCAGCTGCGTCTCGACACCCGCGGCCGCAATAAGCCGCCGGAGGGCCTGATCTTCGTGCCGTTCTTCGACGAAACCATCCTGGTCAACAAGCTCACCCTGGACGCCACTTGCCCGATCTCGAAGGAGACGGACTTCAAGAAGTGCGCGGTCAAGGTGGAGAAGGCCTGACGAGAGGACAAGGGGGGCCGCCGCGATTGAGGACCCACGCGGCGGTCCAACCCCCGGAGGCGCGGAATGGCAGGGACCAGGGACAACGGTGCGGCGGTGACACGGCGGGGATTCCTCGCCGGCGGCGTGCGCGCGGCGTGCGGGGCGGGCTTGCTCGCCATGCTCGTCGCCGTGCCCGCGCGTCGTCGCGCCGAGGCCGTGGCGCTTCGTCCTCCGGGGGCTCTCGCCGAAACCGATTTCCTGTCGGCCTGCGTGCGGTGCGGCCTGTGCGTCCGCGATTGCCCGTACGACACGCTGAAGCTGTCCGAGGCCGGCGACGGGCCGGCGCTGGGCACACCCTACTACCGCGCCCGCCAGGTGCCGTGCGAGATGTGCGAGGACATCCCGTGCGTGGCCGCCTGTCCCACCGGGGCGCTCGACAAGAAGCTCACCGACATCACCGAATCCCGCATGGGCACGGCCGTGCTGGTCGGCCATGAGACCTGCCTCAACTACCTGGGCCTGCGGTGCGACGTCTGCTACCGCGTCTGCCCGATGATCGACAAGGCGATCACGCTGGAGCGCCACCACAACGAGCGCACCGGCAAGCACGCCATGTTCATTCCGACCGTCCACTCCGACAAGTGCACCGGCTGCGGCAAGTGCGAGAAGGGCTGCGTGCTCGACGAGGCCGCCATCAAGGTGCTGCCGCACGCGCTGGCGGTGGGCGAGCTCGGCAAGCACTACCGCCTGGGCTGGAAGGAAAAGGAAAAGGCCGGCAAGGCGCTGATCGACGACATCATCGATCTGCCCGACCGCGTCCCCGAACCGCCGGCCCCCGGGCCGCAGCGCCTGCCCAACGGCGGCTTCAAGGAGTTCCGGCCATGAGCGCCGCCTCGCTGCATCCCGGCGCGGCCGCCGTGGCGGCCCGGGGCTGGCTTGCCGCCCACAAGTGGCTGCTGGCGCGTCGCGCCGCGCAACTCGGCTTCCTCGCCCTGTTCCTGACCGGTCCGTTGCTGGGGGTCTGGATCACCAAGGGCACGCTGTCGGCCAGCCTGACCCTGCGCGTCCTTCCGCTTACCGACCCGCTGATGGCGCTGCAGGCGCTGCTCGCCGGCCACGTCATGGGCCTGTCGGCGCTGGTCGGCGCCGGCATCGTGCTGGCGGCCTACGCGGTGCTGGGCGGCCGGACCTACTGCTCGTTCGTCTGCCCCATCAACATCGTCGCCGATGCGGCGGCCTGGCTGCGGCGGAGGCTCGGGATCAAGGAGAGCATCGCGCTCGACCGCCGGCTGCGCTACTGGCTGCTGGGCGGGGTTCTGGTGGCGTCCGCCGCCACCGGCACCATCGCCTGGGAATTCGTCAATCCGGTCACCATGCTGCACCGCGGCCTGGTCTACGGCACCCTGTGGACCGGCGGCGCCGCCATGGCGGTGACGGTGGCGGTGTTCCTGTTCGACCTCGGCGTCGCGTCGCATGGCTGGTGCGGGCATCTTTGCCCGGTGGGCGCCTTCTACGGCCTGTTGGGGACGCGCAGCCTGGTGCGGGTGGCCGCGCGCCGCCGCGACGCCTGCGACAATTGCATGGATTGCTTCACCGTCTGCCCCGAACGCCAGGTCATCGCGCCCGCCCTGCGCGGCCGGGACAAGGGGGTCGGGCCGGTGATCCTGTCGCGCGACTGCACCAATTGCGGCCGCTGCATCGACGTGTGTGCCAAGGACGTATTCCGTTTCGGCACCCGTTTCGCCAACGGACCGGGCGATGTCGAGCCCGTGACCGTCGAGCCGAAGCGGGAGCCGCAATCTCCAATCGCGCGGGCCGGATGATGCCCGCGCCGCTGACATCGAGTTCTGGAAGGGGAGTGACCGCTGTGAAGACCAAGATCATGGCAATCGCCGTCACCTTTTGCCTGGCCCTGGGTCTGGGTCTGGGCGCCGTGGCCGGCGAGGTAAAGGGGCTGCGCGAAACGGCCCCCAACGTGGCGGACAAGGCGCCTGAGCTCTACCGCGTGCAGGAGGGCGTCCGCCACGAGCGCGCCTATCGCCAGCAGCCGCCGCTGGTGCCGCACCAGGTCGAGAAGTACGAGATCGACGTCAAGGTCAACCAGTGCCTGCGCTGCCACGAGTGGCCGTATGCCGACCAGGAGCGGGCGCCCAAGATCTCCGACTTCCACTACATGGACCGTAACGGCGTGCGCCAGGACGTGGTGAGCGGCAACCGCTACTTCTGCACCCAGTGCCACGTGCCGCAGGTCGACGCCAAGCCGCTGGTGGAGAACAAATTCCAGCCGGCCACCACCGGCCGCTGACGGAAAGGATCGGGCCATGAAGATCGAACGACCGAGCGGGGGGCAGGGACTCCTGCGCCAAGCCCTGACGCTGCTCAGCCGGCCGACCGCCCGCTGGTCCCTGGGAGCCATCCTGGTGGTCGGCTTCGTCACCGGCATCGTGTTCTGGGGCGGCTTCAACTGGGCGATGGAGATGACCAACAACGAGACGTTCTGCGTCACCTGCCACGAGATGCGCAACAACGTCTACGCCGAGTACCGGGGCACCATCCACGACGCCAATCGCTCCGGCGTGCGGGCCACCTGTCCGGACTGCCACGTGCCCAAGGACTGGGTGCACAAGATCAAGCGCAAGGTGCAGGCGTCGAACGAGGTCCTGCACAAGATCCTCGGCTCGGTCGACACCCGCGAGAAGTTCGAGGCCAAGCGCATCCAACTGGCCACCAACGTGTGGACCACGATGAAGGAGACGGACTCGCGCGAGTGCCGCAACTGCCACAACTTCGCGTCCTTCGACCTCACCCGTCAGGCCAAGCGGGCGCGTGACCGCCATGCCGAGGCGGCCGACCAGGGCAAGACCTGCATCGACTGCCACAAGGGCATCGCCCACAAGCTGCCCGAAGGTGCCTACGAGGCCGAAAAGAAGCTCAACGAGAAGTGGGACGCCGCCCACGGCAAGTGATCTTCCCACCGCAACGGCGACATGGGGGCCCTCCGGCAACGGAGGGCCCTTTTTCTTGGCAAATCCCCCCCGTTCGCGTGGCGGCCTAAAGGACTAGGCATGGGCGGACGAGGGGGCTATTTTCACAGGCAACGATTCACCTCCCTAGCCGAAGGTCCCAGACATGCCGGAATACCGCTCCCGTACCTCCACCCACGGCCGCAACATGGCCGGCGCCCGCGGTCTGTGGCGCGCGACGGGCATGACGGACGCGGATTTCGGCAAGCCGATCATCGCGATCGCCAATTCCTTCACCCAGTTCGTGCCCGGCCATGTCCACCTCAAGGACATGGGGCAACTGGTGGCGCGCGAGATCGAGAAGTCGGGCGCCGTCGCCAAGGAATTCAACACCATCGCCATCGATGACGGCATCGCCATGGGCCATGCCGGCATGCTCTATTCGCTGCCCTCGCGCGAGATCATCGCCGATGCGGTCGAGTACATGGTCAACGCCCATTGCGCCGACGCGCTGGTGTGCATCTCGAACTGCGACAAGATCACCCCCGGCATGCTGATGGCGAGCCTGCGGCTCAACATCCCCACCATCTTCGTCTCGGGCGGCCCCATGGAGGCCGGCAAGGTCAACATCCAGGGCGAGACCCATGCCGTCGACCTCATCGACGCCATGATCAAGGCTGCCGACAAGGCCGTCAGCGACGAGGACGTGGCGGAGTACGAGCGCTCCTCGTGTCCGACCTGCGGCTCGTGCTCGGGCATGTTCACCGCCAATTCCATGAACTGCCTGGCCGAGGCCCTCGGCCTGGCGCTGCCCGGCAACGGCACCGTCGTCGCCACCCACGCCGACCGCCGCAACATCTTCCTGGAGGCCGGCCGGCGGATCGTCGACATCACCCGCCGCTACTACGAGCAGGGCGACGAGAGCGTGCTGCCGCGCACCATCGCCAGCTTCCAGGCGTTCGAGAACGCCATGACGCTCGACATCGCCATGGGCGGCTCCACCAACACCGTGCTGCACCTGCTGGCGGCGGCGCAGGAGGCCGGGGTGGACTTCACCATGGCCGACATCGACCGCCTCAGCCGCCGCGTGCCCTGCCTGTGCAAGGTGGCGCCCAACATCGCCGACGTGCACATCGAGGACGTCCACCGTGCCGGCGGCATCATGTCCATCCTCGGCCAGCTGGAGAAGGCCGGCCTGCTGCATGCCGACTGTCCCACCGTCCATGCGCCCAGCCTCAAGGCGGCCCTCGACAAGTGGGACATCAGCCGCAGCCAGGATCTGTCGGTGCAGGAATTCTTCAAGGCGGCGCCCGGCGGCGTGCGCACCACGGTAGCCTTCTCTCAGGCCAATCGCTGGAAGGAACTCGACTCCGACCGCGCCAAGGGCGTCATCCGCTCGGCCGAGCACGCCTTCTCCAAGGACGGCGGCTTGGCGGTGCTGTTCGGCAACATCGCGCTGGACGGCTGCATCGTGAAGACCGCCGGCGTCGACGAGAGCTGCCTCAAGTTCTCCGGTCCCGCCGTGATCTGCGAGAGCCAGGACGAGGCCGTGGCCAAGATCCTGGGCGGCGGCGTCAAGAAGGGCGACGTGGTCATCGTCCGCTACGAGGGCCCGAAGGGCGGCCCGGGCATGCAGGAGATGCTCTATCCGACCAGCTACATCAAGTCGATGGGCCTGGGCAAGGACTGCGCCCTGATCACCGACGGCCGCTTCTCGGGCGGCACCTCGGGCCTGTCCATCGGCCACGCCTCGCCCGAGGCGGCGGAGGGCGGCGCCATCGGCCTGATCGAGCCCGGCGACATCATCGACATCGACATCCCCAACCGCAGCATCAGTGTGCGGGTGTCCGACGACGAGCTGGCCAAGCGCCGCGCCGCCATGGAGGCCAAGGGCGCCAAGGCCTGGAAGCCGGTCGACCGCGAGCGCCCGGTCAGCCAGGCGCTGCGCGCCTATGCCGCCATGACCACCAGCGCCGCCCGCGGCGCCGTGCGGGACGTGTCCCAGCTCGAACGCCGCTAAGGGACGCTCGGCCATGGGGGGGATTGGCTGGAGCGAGCGGATGAGCGTCGGCGTCCCCACCTTGGACGCCGACCACAAGACTCTGGTCGGGCTGATCAACGATCTGCACCGATCCATCGGCGACCACGAGGAATATGCGACGCTGGGCAGCGTGCTGCAAGCGCTGACCGAGTACGCCGAGTATCACTTCGCCCGGGAGGAGCGGGTGATGGCGGCCTACCGCTATCCGTCCCTGGGCGCCCACACCGTCATGCACCACAAGCTGGCGCAGCAGGTGCGGGACCTGAAGGCACGCTACGATGCCGACCGTGAGACGGTGCGGGCGAAGGAATGCCTGGATTTCCTCCATAAATGGCTGATCGAGCACATCTGCTCGGCCGACATGGATTATCGCGCCTGGGTGCTGGCCGACCCCTCGGGGATCGCTGCGGCGGAAGGGACGACCATCACCGGCGCCAAGCCACGCGAGGGTGGGATCGACTGGAAGGCGCTCAGGATCCTCGTCGTCGACGACAACGTGAATTTCTGCAACGTCATGCGGACCATCCTGGGCGGGGTCGGCGTGACCGACGTCCGGACGGTCGAGGAGGTCGTCAAGGCCCAGGCCGAACTGGGGGCGGCGCCTCCCGACGTGGTCATCACCGACTGGCATGTCGGCAAGGACAGTGGGCTCGATTTGGTGCGCTGGATCCGGCGCCATTCCGCCGCCGAGGTGGCGGACCTGCCGGTTCTGGTCCTGTCCGGTCACGAGCGCATCGCCAACCGCGACCTCGCGCTGGCGGCCGGCTCGGACGAATTCATGGAGAAGCCCATTTCTGCGCGCGGGCTGCTGATCGGTCTGGCCCGCCTGCTGTCGCGGCGGCGGGACGGCGGGAATGGCTGAGGTGTTTTCCGACCTGGTGGTGCTCGACGGCGGGCGGAAGGTCCTGCCGCCGGAGGTCCATCCGTTGCCGGACCTGCTGGATCGGGACGCCGAGGCGGTGCTGGCCGCCTTCCGTACCAGCCAGCGCGACGATTTCTCGCGCGTGGTCGCCGAGGCCGAGAGCCCGGATTCCGAGCTGCACCGCCTGTTCGCCGCCCTGCGCGACCGGGTGCCGTCCGACAACCCCTTCCACCGCATCGCCCTGTTCCGTCCCGGCGCGCTGGAGGAGATGTTCCTCGACCTGCACGACCACGTCATGAGCCATCCGGTGTGGCGTCACCCGTTCTTCGTGCGGGTGTTCGAGGGCCGCATCGAGGCCGCCCAGGTCCTGCGCTTCGCCACCCAGTACTTCAACCAGATCAAGAACACGCGCCAATGCGTGGCCATGGCCATCGGCCGGTTCCACGGCCTGCTGGACATGCCCTACGGCGAACTGAACGAGCGGGTCTCCGAGATCACCCAGATCGCCCTGGCCCAGTTGGTGGCCGACGAGTACGGGGTCGGGTCCCACGCCGTCGAGGACTACCCGGAGCTCGGCCATCTGCTGCTGGCCAAGACCCACATCGTCATGTACCGGCAGCTGTTCGAGGGCCTCGGGGTCCCGCCCGACCGTCAGGACGTGCCGATGGTCCACGGGGTGGCCGACAACGTGCTGACCCAGCGGCTGGTGGCCGCACATCCCGCCTTCACGCCGCTCGAGGCGTTGGCGTCGGTCGGGCTGGGCATGGAATGGGGCGTGCCCGAGTTCTTCAGCCTGCTGCTGGGTGGCCTGATCCGCTTCGCGCTGCGCGAGCGGGTGGCCCTGACGCAGCGCGATCTGGAAGTGTTCATCGCCCACGTCCGCTACGACGTGATGCACGCCATCTCGGTGATGCTGGTGACCAGCCTGCATATGCGCGGGGCGGAAGACCTGGCCGCGGCCAAGAATGCCTGCAACACGCTGATGGCCGGCCGTTTCGCCATGATAACCGACATCTACGCCCATGTGTTCGGCGAGCGCTGCGCCACCCTGGCCGAGATCGGCCTCGATGCCCGCTACCGCCTGACCGACCGCCGCATCGAGGCGGCGTTGCGCGAGGCGCGCCGGTCGGTCGGCGCCGACCGGGTGATCGAGGCGGCCGCCTATCGCGACCGCACCGACGTGCCGTTCGTGTTCGCCTGATTCGTCATCCCGAGGAGCGTCGCGACGAGGGACCTCGTACGGCACCGCTTGCAAGAGCGGCCGCTTGTGAGGTCCCTCGCAGGCGCTCGGGATGACAGCAATTCACTTCTCGGCGAAGGCCTTCTCGATCACATAGTGGCCGGCGCCGGCGTGCGAGCCCTGGGTGAAGCCCTGGCTGTCGAGGTGGTCGGCCATCTCGTTCATCATCTGCGGGTTGCCGCAGATCATCACGCGGTCGCTCTCGGGATCGAACGCCGGCACCTTGAGGTCGGCGAACAGCTTGCCGGATTTGGCGAGGTCGGTGATGCGACCCTGGGTGGGGAAGGGCTCGCGGGTCACCGTCGGGTAATAGGCCAGCTTCTCGCGCGCGGCATCGCCGAAGAAGTCGTTGGCCGGCAGCTCACGGCGCAGGAAATCTTCGTACACCAGGTCGCGCACGTGGCGGACGGTGTGGGTGAGGATGATCTGGTCGTAGCGCTCGTAGGTCTCGGGATCCTTGACGATGGAGAGGAACGGCGCGAGGCCCGTGCCGGTGGCCAGCAGATAGAGGCGCTTGCCCGGCAGCAGGTTGTCGAGGATCAGCGTGCCGGTGGTCTTCTTGTTGACCAGGATGGTGTCGCCCGGCTTCACGTGCTGCAGCCGCGAGGTCAGGGGGCCGTTGGGCACCTTGATCGACAGGAACTCCAGGTGCTCCTCGTAATTGGCGCTGACCATCGAGTAGGCGCGCATCAGCGGCCGGCCGTCGACCATCAACCCGATCATGGCGAATTGGCCGTTGTCGAAGCGGAAGCCCGGGTCACGCGAAAGCTTCAGCGTGAACAGCGTGTCGGTCCAGTGCTGGACGTCGAGGACGGTCTTTTCGAGGAGGTTCGACGACATGGTTTCCTGCGGCTTGCTGACGTGCGGTTAGCACTTATAATCATTCTTAAGCCAGTAATGCAACTGGATTTGTGTTATATGGTCTAGGACCACAGAAATTTGCTGTGCAATTCCAATCATCCCGAGCGGATGCGAGGGATGTGGCAGCCGGTCCCTGGTCGGACCGAGATCCCTCGTCGCGTCGCTCCGCGGGATGACAAGCGGGAACGGCTTAAGCCAGTTCCACCCACACCGGCACGTGGTCGCTGGCCTTGTCGCGGCCGCGCGGGTCCTTGTCGATGTCGCAGGCGATCAGGCGGTCGGCGGCCTGGGGCGACAGTAGCAGGTGGTCGATGCGCAGGCCGAGGTCGCGCTGCCAGGCGCCGGCCTGGTAGTCCCAGAAGGTGTAGCGGTGGGGCTCGGGGTGGAGGATGCGGAAGGCGTCGGTGAGCCCCAGGTGGCAGAGCTCGCGGAACAGCGCCCGGCTTTCCGGGCGGCACAGCGCGTCGGCCCGCCAGTTGACCGGGTCGTAGACGTCGTCGTCGGTGGGGCAGACGTTGTAGTCGCCGGCCAGCACGAACGGCTGTTCGGCCGCCAGCAGGGTGCGGGTGTGGGTGACTAGGCGCCGCATCCACCGCAGCTTGTAGTCGAACTTGTCGCCCGGTGCCGGGTTGCCGTTGGGCAGGTAGATCGAGGCGATGCGCACTCCCGCCACCGTGGCCTCGATGTAGCGGCTCTGCTCGTCGCCGTCGGCCTCGGGCAGGTCGCGCACGACGTCGGCCATCGGCAGCCGCGACAGGATCGCCACCCCGTTATAGCTCTTCTGGCCGTGCACTTCGGCCCGATATCCCATGCTCTGGAATTCGAGGAAGGGGAACTGGTCGTTCTGGCATTTGAGTTCCTGCAGCAGCAGGACATCCGGCGCGGCCGACTTTAGCCAGTCCATCACATTGGGCAGACGGGCCTTGATGGAGTTGACGTTCCACGTGGCGATTCGGACCATGGAGCCTCGGGCGCGAAGGGAGAGCGATGGCAGTTATAGCGGCATTGCGGCGGGGCTGTCAGGCGCTGGTTTGGCTGCTGTGCGCCATTGCGGCGGCCCTGTCATCGGCGATGGCGGCCGAGTGCCCGCCGCGCGAGGTCCAGCACCTGGTGCCCAAGCTGGTACTGCGGACGGAGGTGGCGACGGTCGCCACCAACAACCACCGCAGCCGCACCGAGATCAGCCGCTTGGCCGGTGATGCCAGCTACCACACCATGGGGCTCACCCGCACCAACACCGAATTTCGCCTGCGCCCCAGCATGCAGCGCTACTCCTACCGCGACGGCCGCTCGTGCGTGTTGCTGGACGAGGTCGAGGCGGTGTGGCGGATCGGCGAACTGGTGGTGGACATCGCCCGCGAATACCAGCCCGGCAGCTGCGAATACCAGGCCATCAAGACCCATGAGGCCGAACACGTCGCCATCGCCCGGCGCACCTTCGCCGAATACGAGCCCCGCATGCGGACGCGGCTGCGCGACCTGGTCACCGGCTTCGAGCCGACCTTGGTCGGCGGCGATCCCGAGCGCTACGCCAACCAGCGCATGCAGCAATTGTTCGGAGAGGCGAAAAGCCTGATCGCGGCGTTCGAGAGCGATCTGCGCCAGCGCCAAGCCGCCATCGACACCCCGGCCAGCTACCGCGCCGTCGCCGCCAAGTGCAAGGGGTGGTGAGGACTTGACGTGCATCCCGAGGAGCATCGCGACGAGGGACCTCGTGCGCTTCGGCGGACGAGGTCCCTCGCATTTGCTCGGGATGACAGAGCACTCAGACCGAGAAGCTCGAACCGCAGCCGCAGGTCGAGGTGGCGTTGGGGTTCTTGATCTGGAACGAGGCGCCCATCAGGTCCTCGACGAAATCGACCACGGTGCCGGACAGCATCTCCAGCGAGGTCTGGTCGACCACCAGCTTGATGCCGTGCTGTTCGGAAATGACGTCGTCGTCGTTCAGGTGGTCGTCGAGCGTGATGCCGTACTGGAAGCCTGAGCAGCCGCCGCCGGAGACGCCGAGGCGCAGCATCAGGCCGGCCTTGCCTTCCATCTCGAT
This sequence comes from Solirubrobacterales bacterium, assembly GCA_050260775.1. Lineage (GTDB taxonomy): Bacteria > Pseudomonadota > Alphaproteobacteria > Rhodospirillales > Magnetospirillaceae > CALABS01. Next base: position 51,752 of record JBLNCP010000022.1, read on the forward strand.
CAGCTTGGAGACGCGCATGGCGGCGCTGGGGGTGACGGTGATGCCGGCCTGGGTGGCCACTGCCGTATCGGCCATGGGAAATACCTCGAAAGTGCGGGCGAAGGAATTGGACACAATCTATCATCCTTCTCCCTTGGGGGAAAAGGCTCACCCATATCTGGCCTTGATGCGCAGAATGTCAATTAAGGTGCTTGCGGTTGCGTTCGCGGGGTCTGCCGGGTAGTGTCCGCACCATGACTGCCAGCCTGCCGTCCCGCTCTGCCGTTCTCGCGCCGTACGCCTGCCGGGCCGAGGAAAGCCGCGGCCGCCTCCATGGCGAGCCCGAGAGCTCGACGCGCACGCCGTTCCAGCGTGACCGCGACCGCATCATCCACTCGGAGGCGTTCCGGCGGCTGCAGTACAAGACGCAGGTGTTCGTCTACCACGAGGGCGACAACTTCCGCACGCGGCTGACCCACTCGCTCGAGGTATCGCAGATCGCGCGCTCGATTTCGCGCGTGCTGGGGCTCGACGAGGACCTTGCCGAGGCGCTGGCGCTGGCGCACGACCTCGGACACACCCCGTTCGGCCATGCCGGCGAGGACGCGCTGCAGGAGGTGCTGGCCGAGTACGGCGGCTTCGACCACAACGCCCAATCCTTGCGCGTCGTCACCAAGCTGGAGCGGCGCTACGTCGAGTTCGACGGCCTCAACCTCACCTGGGAGACGCTGGAAGGCTTGGTCAAGCACAACGGGCCGCTGTCCGGACCGCTTGCGGTCAGGAAAGACCATGACAAGCCGCTGCCCGGCGCCATCACCGAATACGTCGCCCGCCACGACCTCGAGATCGACACCTTCGCCAGCGCCGAGGCGCAGGTGGCGGCCTTGTCCGACGACATCGCCTACAACAACCACGACATCGATGACGGCCTGCGCGCCGGCCTGTTCACCATCGAGGATCTGAAGGACGTGCCGCTGGTCGGCCCGGTGTTCCACGCCGTGGCCAAGGAACATCCCGACATCGACCGCAGCCTGCAGATCCACGAGGCGGTGCGCCGCATGATCGGCCTGATGATCCTCGACTGCATCGCCGAGACCCGGCGGCGCATCGAGGAGTTCAAGCCGCGCTCGGCCGCCGAGGTGCGCCGGCTGGACCGCCCGCTGGTCGCGTTCTCGGACGAGATGCGCGCCAACGACCGCGCGCTGAAGGAATTCCTGTTCCCCCACATGTACCGCCACTTCCTGGTCAATCGCATGACCTCGAAGGCGCGGCGCGTGGTCAAGGATCTGTTCACCCTGCTGTTCGCCGAACCCGAATGCCTGCCGCCGGAATGGCGGCGCCAGGCCGACGGGCGCGGCACGGCCAAGACCGCCCGCGTGGTGGCCGACTACATCGCCGGCATGACCGACCGTTTCGCGTTGGACGAGCATCGCCGGCTGTTCGACATGCAAGAGAAGCCATGAACCTCTTTACTCATTTCCGTGACGAGATCGTTTCCGCCATCGGCCGCCTCGGCCTGCCCGAGGGCATCGACACCTCCAAGGTGACCGCCGAGCCGCCGCGCGAGGAGGCCCACGGCGACGTGGCCACCAATGCCGCCATGGTGCTGTCCAAGGCCGCCGGCCAGAAGCCGCGTGACCTCGCCGAGGCTCTGGCCGCCGAGCTGCGCAAGCTGCCGGACGTGACGGCGGTCGAGATCGCCGGGCCGGGCTTCATCAACCTGCGCCTGTCCGATTCGTTCTGGGTCGCCCGCCTCGCCGACGTGCTGACCGCCGGCCTGTCCTGGGGCGACTCGAAGGCGGGGCAGGGGCGCAAGGTCAACGTCGAGTACGTCTCGGCCAACCCGACCGGGCCCATGCACATCGGCCACGCCCGTGGCGCCGTCGTCGGCGACGCGCTGGCTTCGCTGCTGGAAAAGGCCGGGCACGACGTCACCCGCGAGTACTACATCAACGACGCCGGCGCCCAGGTCGACGTGCTGGCGCGTTCGACCCATCTGCGTTACCGCGAGGCGCTGGGCGAGGCCATCGGCGAGATCCCCGAGGGGCTTTATCCCGGCGACTACCTCAAGCCGGCCGGCGCCGAACTGGCCAAGATCCACGGCGACAAGTACAAGAGCGCGCCGGAATCCGAATGGCTGCCGCTGTTCCGCCAGTTCGCGGTCGACGCCATGATGGTGATGATCCGCGAGGACCTGGCGGCGCTGGGGGTCAAGCACGACGTGTTCACCTCCGAGCGTGCCCTGGTCGAGGCCGGCAAGGTGCAGGTTGGGCTGGAGTTCCTTGAGGCGCGCGGCCTGATCTACGAAGGCGTGCTGGAGCCGCCCAAGGGCAAGCTGCCCGACGACTGGGAGCCGCGGCCGCAGACCCTGTTCAAGGCCACCGAATTCGGCGACGACGTCGACCGTCCGCTCAAGAAGTCGGACGGGTCGTGGACCTACTTCGCCTCGGACATCGCCTACCACCTCGACAAGTTCCGCCGCGGCTATCCCGAGATGATCGACGTCTGGGGCGCCGACCACGGCGGCTACGTCAAGCGCATGCAGGCGGCGGTCAAGGCGGTCACCGAAGGCGGCGGCTCGCTCGACGTCAAGCTGGCGCAGATGGTCAACCTGCTCAAGGGCGGCCAGCCCTACCGCATGTCCAAGCGCGCCGGCACCTTCGTCACGCTGCGCGACCTGGTCGAAGCGGTGGGCCGGGATGTGGTCCGCTTCATCATGCTGACCCGCAAGAACGACGCCCACCTGGACTTCGACCTGGACAAGGTCCTGGAGCAGTCGCGCGACAACCCGGTGTTCTATGTCCAGTATGCCCATGCCCGCTGCCATTCGGTCCTGCGCCATGCCAAGACCATGTGGCCCGAGGTCGAGATCGACGGCCCCGCTTTGGCCGGTGGGCCGCTGGCGCGCTTGACCGACCCTGCCGAGCTTGGTTTGATCAAGGCCCTGGCCGGCTGGCCGCGCCTGGTGGAAAGCGCCGCCGAATCGCACGAGCCGCATCGGGTCGCCTTCTATCTGTACGACCTGGCGGCGGCCTTCCATGGCCTGTGGAACAAGGGCAAGGACGAGGCCCGGCTCCGCTTCCTGCTCGAGGACGATCGCGAAGTCTCGCTCGCCCGCCTGGGCCTGATCCGCGCGGTCACTTTGGTCATTGCCTCGGGCCTCAAGGTGTTCGGCGTCGAGCCGGTGGAGGAGATGCGCTGAGATGGCTGGTCACGGCGACGATTTCGAACGCGATATCCTGGACATCATCCCCGAACGCTTCGATGCCGACGCCGATTCGCGCCAAGCCCGCGCCGGCCACCGCTTCCGCGGGGTTCTGACGCTGGGGATCGCCGTGGTGGCGGTCGGCGGCATCGTCGCCGCCGGCTGGCACTTCATCGGCGGCAAGCGCGTCGGCGGCCCCGGCGTGCCGGTGATCAAGGCCGACGACCGCCCCATCAAGACCCGTCCCGACGAGCGCGGCGGCATGCAGGTGCCGAACCAGGACAAGCTGGTCTACGAGCGCATGGAAGGCGAGGGCGACGCTAAGGTCGAACGCCTGCTGCCGCCGCCCGAGCAGCCGGTCATCCCGCCCAGGGGCGCCACTCCGGAGCCCATCAAGGCCAGCGCCACCACCGAGGTGCTGCGGCCGCCGCCGGCCGCCGCGCCGGCCAAGCCGGCCGAACCGCCGCCGGTGAAGGCCTCGCCCCAGGCCGAGGTGGCCGCGCAGCCGCTGCCCGGGAGCGTGCCGGCACCGGCCGCGCCCACGCCCGCCGCGGCCAAGCCGGCGGCACCGGCCGCCGCCCCGACAGCGGCCGCCCCCTCCAACGCCTACGCGCCGGTGCAGGCCCGCACGCCCGCTGCCGCGGCTCCGCAGGTCGCCGCGGTTCCGGCTCCGGCCGCCACCGTGGCTCCGGCCAAGCCGGCGGCCGAGGCCGCCCCGGTGCATCCCGCCGCAATCGCCAAGGCCCCGCCGCCCTCGGGCGACTTCGTCATCCAGCTCGGCGCGCTGCGCAGCCAGGATGCCGCCGACAAGGAATGGGGCCGCGTGCAGAAGGCCAACGCCGACCTGCTGGGGGCCCTGAAATCCGACATCGTCCGGGTCGAGCTGGGCGAGAAGGGCACGTTCTGGCGCCTGCGCGCCGGGCCGCTGTCCGAGCAGGCGGCCAAGTCGCTGTGCACCGCCCTCAAGGACCGTAACCAGGGGTGCATCGTTGCCCGCAAGTAGCGCCGCCATCTTCGGCTGCGCCGGCCATGTCCTCACCGACGCCGAGCGCGCCTTCTTCACCCGGGTGAATCCCTTGGGGTTCATCCTGTTCGCCCGCAACGTCGACACCCCCGATCAGGTCCGTGCCTTGGTCGCCGACCTGCGCGCCTCGGTCGGCCGCGCCGACGCCCCGGTGCTGATCGACCAGGAGGGCGGCCGCGTCCAGCGGCTGCGTCCGCCCCATTGGCGCAAGGCGCCGCCGGGCGAGCCGTTCGCCAACCTGGCCGGCCGCGACCTCGCCGCCGCCAAGGAAGCCCTGCGCCTCAACTTCCGCTTGATCGGCCGCGAACTGGCCGACCTCGGCATCGACGTGGATTGCGCGCCGGTGCTCGACGTTCCCATTGCCGGCGCCCACGACGTCATCGGCGACCGCGCCTATGGCCGCACCCCCGACCGGGTGGCCGAACTCGGCCGCGCGGTGTGCGAGGGCCTGCTGGACGAGGGCGTGCTGCCCATCGTCAAGCACATCCCCGGCCATGGCCGCGCCATGGTCGACAGCCACCTGGCGCTGCCAGTGGTCGAGGCTTCGCGCGCCGAGCTGGAGGCCCAGGACTTCCCGCCGTTCCGGGCGTTGAACGATGCGCCCTGGGCCATGACCGCCCACGTCGTCTACAAGGCCATCGACCCGTCGGCGCCCGCCACCACCTCGGCCAAGGTGATCGGTGAGATCATCCGTGGCGTGATCGGGTTCGAGGGCGTGCTGGTCTCGGACGACCTGTCCATGAAGGCGCTGGGCGGCAGCTTCGAGGACCGCACCCGCGCCGCCCTCGACGCCGGCTGCGACGTGGTGCTTCACTGCAACGGCGACATGGGTGAGATGCAGGCGATCGCGTCGGCGGTGCGCCCGCTCACCGAGATCGCCCAGGAGCGCATCGCCCAGGCCTCCCGCCTGAAGCGCGCGCCAGCCGCCCTCGACGTGGTCGCCGCGGCGGCCCGCGTCGACGAGTTGCTGGCATGACGAGCCTTGCCGGCGTAGCCCAGGGGCTGGCGGTCTGGGCGCTGCCCTTGATTTTCGCCGTGACCCTGCACGAGGCGGCGCACGGCTATGCCGCGCTGGCGCTCGGCGATGACACCGCCCGGCGCATGGGGCGGATTTCGCTCAATCCCCTGCGGCATGTCGACCCGTTCGGAACCTTGCTGCTGCCGGGCCTGCTGCTGCTGTTCGGCGGCGTCGTGTTCGGATGGGCCAAGCCGGTGCCCGTCAATTTCTCCAAGCTCAGAAACCCCCGCTGGGGCATGGTGGCGGTCGCCATCGCCGGCCCGGCCACCAATCTGGTGCTCGCCACCCTGTGCGCCGCCGTGGCCAATTTCATCGAGTGGGTGCCGGAACCGGGCAAGGTCTGGCTGATCTTCAACCTCGACAACGCCATCTACCTCAACCTGCTGCTGGCGGTGTTCAACATGATCCCGGTGCCGCCGCTCGATGGCGGGCGGGTGGCGACCGGCCTGCTGCCGCGGCCGCTGGCGATCCGCTTCGCCAGCCTGGAAGGCGCGGGCATGTTGATCATTCTGGCCGCCTTGTTCATCCTGCCGATGATCGGTCAACGGGTCGGGGTGGATCTCGACATCTTCCGCTGGCTGGTCAACGGGCCGGTCGACGCCCTGGCGCACCTCATCCTGGGCGCCGTGGGACCGACCTGACGGCGCCGATTGCTGGGGGCAGGGGGTTATGCAAGGGGACGTGTTCGAGGCCGATGAGCGCGGGGATGGCCGCGCCGACGAGGGCGAGCGCCTGCTGGTCGACCTCGAAGGCTTCGAGGGGCCGCTCGACGTGCTGCTGACGCTGGCCCGCGAGCAGAAGGTCGACCTCGCCCGCATCTCCATCCTCAAGCTGGCCGACCAGTATCTCGGCTTCGTCGAACGCGTGCGGCGCACGCACCTCGACCTCGCCGCCGAATACCTGGTGATGGCGGCGTGGCTGGCCTTCCTCAAGTCGCGGCTGCTGCTGCCCGAGCCGGAGCCCGAGGCCGAGGACCAGCTGAGCGCGCTGGAGATGGCCGAGGTCCTGGCCTTCCGCCTGCGCCGGCTCGAAGCCATGCAGCGGGCGGGCACCGCCCTGCTGACGCGGCCGCGGCTGGGACGCGAGTTCTTCGCGCGCGGAGCACCCGAGGAGGTGCCGGTGGTCACCACCTCGATCTTCGACGTCCAGCTCTACGATCTGCTCAAGGCCTATGCCGACCACGTGGTGCGCACGTCGGTGCGCACGCTGCACATCGAGGCGCCCGATCTGTGGTCGGTCGAGGACGCCCTGCGTCGCCTGGAGCGGTTGCTTGGGCGCATGCCCGACTGGTCGGTGCTGTCGACCTACCTGCCGCCCTTCGAGGGCGACGTCCTCAAGATGAAATCGGCCGTCGCCTCGACCTTCATCGCCGCCCTGGAACTGGCGCGGCAGGGCAAGCTGGTGGTGCGCCAGGACGGCGGGCCCTATTCCCCGATCTACATCAAGGCGGCCGCGCCCGAGGCCGGAGACGAACCAATGGGGGAGGAGTGAAAATGGCCTGTCATCCCGACGACCATGGGGAGGAGGGAACTCGTGCGGCGGACACCCGATCTGACGGCGGCCGAATGAGATCCCTCGCTGCGCTCGGGATGACAATCTTATTGGAAGCTTGCTCATGACCGTCGACCGCGAGCACCTGCGTCTGGTCGAGGCGCTGATCTTCGCCTCCGCAGACCCCATCGACCAGCGCGCGGTGGTCGAACGGCTGCCCGAGGGCGTGGATGCCGAGGCGGTGCTGGGCGAGCTGGAGCGCCAGTATGCCGGGCGCGGCGTCGTGCTGGTGCGGCGCGACGGCAAGTGGGCCTTCCGCACCGCCGACGATTTGGCCGAACAGCTGCGCATCGAGCAGACCGAGACGCGCCGGCTGTCCCGCGCCGCCGTCGAGGTGCTGGCCATCATCGCCTACAACCAGCCGATCACCCGCGCCGAGATCGAGGAGGTGCGCGGCGTCGCCTTGTCGAAGGGGACGCTCGACCTGCTGTTCGAGGCCGGGTGGATCCGTCCGCGCGGGCGCCGCCGCACCCCGGGGCGGCCGCTGCAATGGGGCACCACCGACGCGTTCCTCGACCATTTCGGCCTGGAAAGCCTCGACGACCTGCCCAATCTCAAGGAATTGAAGGCCGCGGGACTGCTCGACGCCCGCCCGGCCGCCGATGCCTACGGCAACCGCGCCGCCGAGGCCGGGCCACCGGTCGACACCGACGAAGCCGAGGACGAAGAGGTCGAGGAAAGCTTCGACGAGGAATTGCTGCTCGGGCTGACGGAGTGACGGCTGGGGGCGGGCATGGCTTTTGGCGGATGGATCGCTTTCGAGCGGTTGCTCTGCCCCATATCTTCTGCGATGATCCGCGCCCAACCCTCCATGACACGAAGGCAGGGAGTACGCTTCATGGGTAGTTTCAGCATCTGGCACTGGCTGATCGTCCTGGTCATCGTGCTGCTGCTGTTCGGCGGCGCCGGCAAGATTCCCAAGCTCATGGGCGACATGGCCAAGGGCGTGAAGGCCTTCAAGAAGGGCCTCTCCGAGGAAGACGAGGCCAAGGCCGCCGCTCCCTCGCAGATCGACGCTCAGCCGGCCGCTCATGCGGCCGAGAAGGATGCGGCCAAGCACTGATGTCCCTGGCCGCGGAGTAGGGGCACATGTTCGACGTCGGCTGGGACGAGATGGCTTTGGTGGCCGTGGTCGCGTTGATCGTGATCGGGCCCAAGGACCTGCCGCACGTGCTGCGCACCGCCGGGCAATGGATGCGCAAGGCGCGTGAGCTGGCGGGCGAGTTCCAGCGCGGCGTCGACGACATGGTGCGCGAAGCCGAGCTCAGCGAACTCAAGTCCCAGGTGGAAAAGGCCGCCGATACCAACGCGTTGAAGCGTCAGGTCGAGGCGGCGGTCGACCCCACCGGCGAGATCGCCCGGTCGCTGGAGGCTCCCAAGCTGGAGCAGCCGTCCGCCCCCGTCGCGATCGAGCCCCCGCCCGCCGCCGAGCCGGCCGGCGGTCCCGCTGCGGCCGAGCCCCCCGGCGCCTCTCCGGCCCCGGCTGCGGATCCCGCATCCCATAGGCCGCCCCAGCCGTGAGCAACCGCGACGAAATCACCGACAAGAGCATGCCGCTGTTCGACCATCTGGTCGAGCTGCGCCGCCGCCTGTTGTGGTCGCTGATCGCCTTCGTGATCATCTTCGCGGCGTGCTTCTATTTCGCCTCGTACATCTACGAGTTCCTGCTCGATCCCTACGCCAGGGTCGCGCTGGCCAAGGGCGGCATGCGCCGCCTGATCTACACCGCCCCGACCGAGGCCTTCTTCACCTACGTCAAGGTGTCCGCCTTCACCGCCGCCGTCCTGTGCTTCCCGGTGTGGGCCGGCCAGCTGTGGGCCTTCGTCGCCCCCGGTCTCTACAAGCACGAGAAGCAGGCGTTCCTGCCGTTCCTGGTCGCCACGCCGATCCTGTTCCTGATGGGCGCGGCGATGGTCTACTTCCTCGTCCTGCCCATGCTGTACACCTACCTGCTGGGCTTCGAGAACCTGTTGCCCGGGCCGGGCGAACTGCCGATCCAGCTCGAGGCCAAGGTCAGCGAATCCCTGTCGCTGATCATGACCCTGATCTTCGCCTTCGGCCTGGCCTTCCAGCTGCCGGTGCTGCTGACCCTGCTGGCCCGCGTCGGCTTGGTCAGCGCCCAGGCCCTGGGCGAGAAGCGCCGCTACGCCATCGTCGGCGTCTTCATCTTCGCCGCGGTGGTCACGCCGCCCGATGTGGTCAGCCAGCTGTCGCTCGCCATCCCGATGGTGCTGCTGTACGAGATCTCGATCGTCTCGGCCCGCATGGTCGAGAAGAAGCGCGCCGAGCTTGAGGCGGAGGCCGACGCCGACGAGGCCGAAGACCACGTGGTCGAAGAGACCGACTTCAACGCCTAGGTTTCCCTGTCATCCCCTTTGGCGGAGTGTCGTCTGCGGAAGCAGATCCTTCGCTGCGCTCAGGATGACAGCGGGGGAGGCGCGCCCCGGGATGAGGGGCCGGCTGCCATTTCCCTGTCATCCCGAGGAGCCTCGCGACGAGGGATCTCGTGGGACGGGGGCAGATCCTTCGCTACGCTCAGGATGACAATGGGGGGCGTGCCCGGATGAGGGCCGGATGCCATTTCCCTGTCATCCCGAGGAGCTTCGCGACGAGGGATCTCGTCGGGCCGGGATGACGGCAGGGTGCCGCGACAGTTATTCCGTCGGCCGGAAGGACTCGGCCGGCGAGCTGTCGGGATAGCGCAGCATCAGCTTCAGGACCTCGCTCATGGCGAAGTTGAGGCTGATGTCCTTGGGCGGGATCGGCGATTCGAACCACTTGGTGTAGAGGCGATTGATCTCGCCCGACTTCATCAGCCCGGCGACGGTGCCGTCGACCACCTGTTTGAAGGCCGGATCATTCTTGCGATACATGATGGCGATCGGCTGTAGGTCGAGCGGCCGGCCGACGATCTCGAAGGCCGACGGCGTGCGCGAGGTCATGATCAGGCCGGCCAGCAGGTTGTCGTCCATCACGAAGGCGGCCGCGGCGCTGGTCTCCAGCATGGCGAAGGAATCGGCGTGGTCCTTGCCGTAGACGGGATGGAAGTCGAGCTTCCGGCCGATCGGGTTCTCGCGCAGCAGCTCGATGCCGGTCGAGCCCGAGGTGGTGACCACCGTCTTGCCGGCCAGTTGCGCGATGTCGGTAATCCCGGACTCCTTCCTGACCGCCATGCGGACGGTCGCCAGATAGGTAGTGGGCGCGAACGCCACCTGGGTCTGGCGCGCCTCGTTGTTGGTGGTCGAGCCGCACTCCAGGTCGATCTGGCCGCCCGCCAGCATCGTGATGCGGTTCTGCGAGGTCACCGGCACGTACTGCACCTTGAGCCCCGGCAGGGACAACTTCGCCTTCACCGCATCCACGATCCTATGGCAGATGTCGATGTGGTAGCCGATCGGCTTCTTCATCTCGTCGAGATAGGACAGCGGATAGGAGGCCTCGCGGATCCCCAGCGCCACGGTCCCCGTGCGCTTCACCTTGTCCAGGGTGCCCTCGGAGGCCTGTGCCGGAAGGGCGATGAGGGCTGCCAGTCCCATGGCGACCCAAGACTTCGCGGTCATATGCACTCCCCCCCCAAACGGGCTGTTGCCGTGCGGCAATTTATAGGCGTCTAAACAGCGAGGATCAACTGTCAGGATACAATGGGCCGAGGGCTCGGGGAGGCGTGACAATTGGTCGCGCGCAGCTTATAAGCCTTGCGTTCCGCGTCTTCCGGAAGGTTTCCATGCACGATCTGAAGTCGATCCGCGACAACCCGCAGGCCTTCGACGCCGGCCTGGCCCGCCGTGGCCTGGAGCCGCTGTCGGCCCGCATTCTGGATCTCGATACCCGCCGGCGTGCGGCCCAGACCCGCTTCCAGGAGATGCAGGCGCGCCGCAACGAGGCGTCGAAGCAGATCGGCTTGCTGAAGAAGCAGGGGCAGGACGCCACGGCCGTGATGGACGAGGTGGCCAAGCTCAAGGAGGAGATGCCGGCGCTGGAAGAGGCCGACAAGGCGCTGGGCGCCGAGATCGACTCCCTGCTGGCCGCCATCCCGAACCTGCCCGCCGACGACACTCCCGACGGGCCCGACGAGAGCGCCAACGTCGAGATCCGTCGCTGGGGCACCCCCCGGGACTTCGACTTCCAGCCGCTGGAGCACGATGCGCTCGGCGAAAAGCTCGGCCTCATGGATTTCGAAGGGGCGGCCAAGCTGTCGGGCGCCCGCTTCGTGGTACTGAAGGGTGGGCTGGCCCGGCTGGAGCGCGCGCTCGCCAATTTCATGCTCGACGTCCAGACCGGCGAGCACGGCTACACCGAATGCAACCCGCCGACCCTGGTCAAGGACGGCGCCCTGTTCGGCACCGGACAGTTGCCGAAATTCGGCGACGATCTGTTCAAGACCTCGACCGGGCACTGGCTGATCCCCACCGCCGAGGTCCCGCTGACCAATCTGGTCGCCGACGAGATCCTGGACGAAACGAAGCTGCCGGTCCGCATGACGGCGCTCACGCCCTGCTATCGCTCCGAGGCCGGCGCGGCAGGCAAGGACACTCGCGGCATGATCCGCCAGCATCAGTTCTGGAAGGTCGAGATGGTGTCGATCGCCCATCCCGACCATTCCGACGCCGAGCACGAGCGCATGACCGGCTGCGCCGAGACCATCCTGCAGCGCCTGGGGCTGCCCTACCGCACCGTGGTGCTGTGCACCGGCGACATGGGCTTCTCGGCGCGCAAGACCTACGACATCGAGGTGTGGCTGCCGGGGCAGGGGCGTTATCGCGAGATCTCGTCGTGCTCCAATTGCGGGGACTTCCAGGCCCGGCGGATGAAGGCGCGCTTCCGTCCCGAGGGCGAGAAGGGGACGCGCTTCGTCCACACCCTGAACGGTTCCGGGCTGGCCGTGGGCCGCACCCTGATCGCCGTGCTGGAGAACTACCAGCAGGCCGACGGGTCCATCGCCATTCCCGAGGCGCTCAAGCCCTACATGGGCGGACTGGACGTGATCCGCTGATGTTCCCGCCGATTCTCGACCTGTCGGAAGCGCGGATTCTCGTTTCCAACGACGACGGCATCAACGCCCCCGGCATCAAGGTGCTGGAAAAGGTCGCGCGGTCGATCTCCAAGGACGTCTGGGTGGTGGCGCCCGAGACCGAGCAGTCGGCGGCGGGCCATTCGCTGACCATCCGCCGCCCCCTGCGGGTGCGGCAGGTGTCGCGTCGCCGCTATGCCGTCGATGGCACGCCGACCGACGCGGTGCTGCTGGGCATCAACCACGTGCTCAAGGACAAGCGGCCGACCCTGGTGCTGTCCGGCGTCAACCGCGGCGGCAACCTCGGCGAGGATGTCACCTACAGCGGCACCGTCGCCGCCGCCATGGAGGCGGTGATCCTCGGCATCCCGGCCATCGCGTTCAGCCAGTACTACGGTCCCGACAACCCGGTGCGCTGGTCCACCGCCGAACACTGGGCCCCCGAGATCATCCGGCGGGTGACCAAGGTCGGCTGGGGCCGTAACGTGCTCATCAACGTCAACTTCCCCGACGTGGCGCAGGCCCATGTCACCGGCATCGAGGTGACGCGGCAGGGCAAGCGCAAGATCGGCGACGAGTTGTCCGAGCGCTTGGATCCGCGCGGGGAGCCCTATATCTGGATCGGGGCCCAGCGCGCCGAGGACCGCTCGATGCCGGGGACCGACATCGAGGCGGTGTGCCGGGGCGCCGTCGCCGTGACCCCGCTGTGCGTCGATCTCACCGACCGCGACACCATGCGCGCGCTCGCCACCGTGTTCCCCTGAGGCATCGCACCATGGCCGCCGAGGCCCGCATCATCCGCCTGCTGATGGAGCTGCGCCGCGCCGGGGTCACCGACACCCGGACGCTCGCCGCCATCGAGAAGGTGCCGCGCGACCTGTTCGTCGCCAATCCCTTCCTCGACCAGGCCTACGAGAACCGCGCCCTGCCCATCGGCTGCGGCCAGACCGTCAGCCAGCCGCTGGTGGTGGGCCTGATGACCCAGGCGCTGGACGTGACCGACCGCATGAAGGTGCTGGAGATCGGCACCGGCTCGGGCTACCAGGCGGCGGTGCTCGCCCAGGTGTGCCGGCGTGTCTATACCATCGAGCGCCACAGGCCGCTGCTGCTCGAGGCCGAGGAGCGCTTCAAGAGGCTGCGGATCCACAACATCACCTCCCGCCTGGGCGACGGATCGCGCGGCTGGCCGGAGCAGGCGCCGTTCGAGCGCATCATGGTCACCGCCGCCGCCCACGACATCCCCCCGACCCTGGTCGACCAGCTCAAGGAGGGGGGCATCATGGTGTTGCCGGTCGGCGACGCCAACGCGCTGGAGCAGGATTTGGTCAAGGTCACCAAGTCCGCGCATGGACTGGACATCGACCATTTGGGGCCGGTGCGCTTCGTGCCGCTGGTCGAAGGCCTGCCGGACGACTAGCCCCTCGATGGGTGACACGATTCACCCGTCCGCGTATATTGCCCGCATGAGGTTCGGGCTACTCCATATTGTGCGGTCTCTGGCGATCCTGGCGGTGGCGGCGGTCGCAGCCTGCGATCCGTCCTGGCAGGGCGGCGCACCCGTCTCCCGTGGCGCGCCCTCGTCGCAGGGCGCCTGCGGCGCCAGCGTCACCGTCTATCCCGGCGACACCGTGTTCTCGCTGGCGCGGCGCTGCAACGTCACCGTCCGCGAGGTGATCGAGGCCAACGGCCTGACCCCGCCCTATCAGCTTACGTCCGGCCAGGTGCTGCGCATGCCCGGGGGCGCCGGCGACTACGTCGTGCAGCGCGGCGATACCCTGATGGGGGTGGCGCGCAAGCTGAAGGTCGATTTCCAGGCGCTGGCGCGCACCAACGGCAAATCGGCGCCCTATACCATCTTCGCCGGCGAGAGGCTGCGGGTGCCCGGGTCCTATGCCCAGGGGGGAGGGCAGGCCTCCGCCTCGGCGGAAGCGCCCCGCTCGCCGGGCAATACCGGCTCGCTGGTCATTGCCTCGCCCAACACCGCCGAGGGCCGCCGCCAGCCGGCCGCGCGGCCGGCCCCCCTGCCGCCTGCCGCCACCGAGACCGCCGCGGCCCAGCCCGCTCCGTCGCCGGCTCCCGAGCCGCGCCATGCCGCCTTCCAGCCGCAGCAGCCCTTGCCGCCCAGCCCGCCGCCGCTGGCCGGTCGCGGCTTCATCTGGCCGCTCAAGGGCGAGGTGATCGGGGAATACGGCCCATTCGGCAAGGGCCAGCACAACGACGGCATCAATATCGCCGCGCCGCGTGGCACCCCGGTGCGGGCCGCCGAGAACGGCGTGGTCGCCTACGCCGGCAACGAGCTCAAGGGCTTCGGCAATTTGCTTCTGATCAAACATGCCGACGGCTGGATGACCGCCTATGCGCACAATGACCAGCTGATGGTCGGGCGCGGCGACACCGTCAAGCGGGGCCAGCAGATCGCCACCGTCGGCTCCACCGGCAGCGTGACCTCGCCCCAGCTCCACTTCGAGGTGCGCAAGGGGACCGAGGCGGTCAACCCCATGGACCACCTGCAGCGCGACCAGGCTCTTGACCAAGGGCAAGGTTCGCCGGTGGCCGACGGCGCAGTCTAGGCGCAACGCAAAGCGTCCCAGAGGTCCTCGATGCTCGACTATCCGCCCGATACGTCCTTCATGATGGGGATCGCCGTCTTCGTGGGCGGCACCATCCTGTTCGTCCTGACGCTGGCCGCCACCAAGATGCTGGCCAAGCGGAAGTAGGCGGTTCCGACTACCGTCCGGGCGTAGCGTCGCGAAGGCCCCGTTCAGGCGGCACCATGGATCCCGGCTCGCGCCGCGCTTGGCCGGGGTGACTAATCAGATTCAGATCTTCACGCCCAGGCGTCCGGCCAGATCCTGGATGAACTGCCAGGCGACGCGGCCCGAGCGGGCGCCGCGCGTCACCGCCCACTCGTTGGCCTGGGCGTGCAGGTCATCGGCGGGCAGGGACAGGCCGTAGGCGTCGGCATAGCTGTCGATGATGTCGAGATAGACATCTTGGCCGACGTGGTGGAAGCCCAGCCACAGGCCGAAGCGGTCGGACAGCGACACCTTCTCTTCCACCGCCTCGCCGGGGTTGATGGCGCTGGAGCGCTCGTTCTCGATCATGTCGCGCGCCATCAGGTGGCGGCGGTTCGAGGTGGCGTAGAACACCACGTTGGCCGGGCGGCCCTCGATGCCGCCTTCCAGCACCGCCTTCAGCGACTTGTAGGCGGCGTCCTGGGTCTCGAACGACAAATCGTCGCAGAACAGCACGCAGCGGCGGGGGGCGGCGCGCAGCACCTTCAGCAGGCGCGGCAGCGACGGGATGTCCTCGCGATGGATCTCGACCAGGGCCAGGGAGCCGGGAATCTCGGCGTTGACCGCGGCATGCACGGCCTTGACCAGCGAGCTCTTGCCGGTGCCGCGTGCGCCCCACAGCAGGGCGTTGTTGGCGGGCAGGCCGGCCGCGAAGCGCCGGGTGTTGTCGAGCAACTGCTCGCGCTGCCGGTCGATGCCCTTGAGCAGGGCGATGTCGACGCGGCTGATCTCGGCGACCGGCTCCAGGCGGTCGGGCTCGGCGTGCCAGACGAAGCCGTCGGCGGCGGCGAGGTCGGCCGTGGGAGCGGACGCGGGGGCCAGACGCTCGAGGGCGTCGGCGATGCGGGTGAGCAGGGCGTTGGTGTCCGGGGTCATGGCCGGAAAGGTACTTCCCAACCCCGCCGCTCCGCAAGATACGGGCGTAGGAGGGAGTTAACGTTTGCAAGCGGCTCTAACGCCGCTATATTCCGCACACTTTCCGATGGCTACGCCCCAGGAGCATTCGCCGATGTTCGTTTCCCAAGCTTTCGCCCAGGCCGCCGCTCCCGCCGCCGGCGGGCAGGACATGCTGACCTCGTTCCTGCCGCTGATCCTCATCTTCGTCGTCTTCTACTTCCTGCTGATCCGTCCGCAGCAGAAGCGCATGAAGACCCACAAGGAGATGCTGGGGCAGCTGCGCCGTGGCGACAAGGTGGTGACCTCGGGCGGCATCATCGGCACCGTGCACAAGCTGACCGACGACAACGAAGTGGTGGTCGAGATCGCCGACAACGTGAAGGTTCGCGTCGTTCGCGCCACCATCCAGGAAGTCCTGACCAAGCCCGCTCCGGTCGCCGCCGGCAAGGACGGCGAGGCGAAGGCCGAGCCGGCCAAGGTCGAGCCGGAGAAGCCGGCCGAAAAGTAAGTTTCAGTTCCACCCGCTGACGACGGAACCGACATGCTGCATTTCCCCAAGTGGAAGATCGCGATGGTGGCGGCGGTGTGCCTGGTGGGCACACTGTTGTCCATTCCCAACCTGCTGCCGCGCGAGACCACCGACCGCCTGCCGTCGTGGATGCAGCCGGTGAGCCTGGGCCTCGACCTCCAGGGCGGCTCCTACCTGCTGCTCGAAGTCGATACCGGGTACGTCGTCCGCGAGCAGCTGAACTCGCTGGTGGAAGGCATTCGCAGCGAGCTCCGCAAGGAGAAGGTCAAGTATTCCGACCTCGGCGTGGCCGGGCCCGACAGCGTCAAGGTGCGCGTGATCGACGCGGGTGACCGCGACCGGGTGCGCGGCCTGCTGCGCAAGCTCGATCCCGAGACCAGCCTCGATTCGGACGCCGAGGGCCTGCTGACGCTGCGCTATTCCGAGCAGGCCTTGACCAAGCGCATCCAGCAGGCGGTCGAGCAGTCGCAGGAGATCGTGCGTCGCCGTATCGACGAACTCGGCACCCGCGAGCCGTCGATCCAGCGCCAGGGCAAGGAGCGCATCGTCGTCCAACTCCCGGGCGTGAAGGATCCCGACCGCATCAAGTCGCTGCTCGGCAAGACCGCCAAGCTGACCTTCCACATGGTCGACGACACCACGACCCCGGACGAGGCCGCGCGCGGCCGCGTGCCCCCGGGCTCGGTGCTGCTGCCGGCCACCGAGACCGGCCGCGGCCTGCCCAGCCACTACGTGGTCAAGAAGCGCGTCGAGGTCGGCGGCGACATGCTGACCAACGCCCAGGTCACCTTCCAGGACGGGCGTCCGGTCGTGTCGTTCAAGTTCAATACCCAGGGCGGCAAGAAGTTCGGCGATACCACCCGTGAGAACGTCGGCAAGATGCTGGCCATCGTGCTCGACGACAAGGTGATCAGCGCGCCGCGCGTCAACGAGCCCATCCTCGGCGGGTCGGGCATCATCTCCGGCTCGTTCACCTCGGAGCAGGCCAAGGACCTCGCCCTGCTGCTGCGGGCCGGCGCCTTGCCGGCGCCCATGAACGTGCTGGAGGAGCGCACGGTCGGTCCCGACCTCGGCGCCGATTCCATCCACGCCGGCGCCATCGCCAGCTTCCTCGGCTTGGCGCTGGTGGTGGTGTTCATGGTGGTGATCTACGGCACGCTGGGCGTGCTGGCCGACGTGGCGCTGGTGGTCAACCTGATCCTGCTGATGGCGCTGCTGTCGGTGCTGGGCGCCACGCTGACGCTGCCCGGCATCGCCGGTATCGTGCTGACCATGGGCATGGCCGTCGACGCCAACGTGCTGATCTACGAGCGCGTGCGCGAGGAACTGCACAACGGCCGCTCGATCCTGTCCGCCGTGCAGTCGGGCTTCGATCGCGCCTTCAACACGATCTTCGACGCCAACCTCACCCACATGATCGCGGCGGCGCTGCTCTACATCTTCGGAACCGGCCCGATCCGAGGCTTTGCCGTCACCCTGGGGATCGGCATCGCCACCTCGCAGTTCACCGCCATCATGGTTACCCGCCTGCTGGTGAACACGTGGATCAAGATGCGCCGACCCAAGGCCTTGCCGCTGTAAGGAATGCCGCGATGAATTTCTATTCCCGCTGGGTCAACACCAAGAAGCCGGATTACGACTTCATCCGGCTGCGCATGATCGCGTTCGTGGTCACCGGTCTCCTGGTCGTCGGCTCGATCGCCTCCATGGCGATCAAAGGCTTCAACTTCGGCATCGACTTCGCCGGCGGCCTGCTCATCGAGGCCCATGCGATCGAGGGCAAGGCCGATATCGGGGCGATGCGCGGCAAGCTCGACCACCTTGGCCTCGGCGAGGTGGCGCTGCAGGGCTTCGGCACCACCGGCGCCGACGTCATGGTGCGCGTGCAGAAGCAGGCCGGCGACGAGAAGGCGCAGATGGCGGCGCTCGGCCGCGTCAAGGATGCGCTGGGCACCGGTTTCGAATACCGCCGGGTCGAGATCGTCGGCCCCAAGGTCGGCGAGGAACTCAAGCGCGACGGCGCGTTGGCGGTGGCTCTCGCCGTGTTGGCCATCGCCGCCTATGTGTGGTTCCGCTTCGAATGGCAATTCGGCGTCGGCGCGCTGATCGCCATCTTCCACGACGTCATCA
The DNA here is from genome assembly GCA_050260775.1 of Solirubrobacterales bacterium. GTDB lineage: Bacteria > Pseudomonadota > Alphaproteobacteria > Rhodospirillales > Magnetospirillaceae > CALABS01. Next base: position 69,891 of record JBLNCP010000022.1, read on the forward strand.
CCACCTTCGGCCTGTTCTCCATCACCGGGCTCGAATTCAATCTCACCACGGTGGCGGCCATCCTCACCATCGCCGGTTACTCGATCAATGATACGGTGGTTGAGTACGACCGGGTTCGCGAGAACCTCCGCAAGTACAAGACCATGAAGCTGTATGACCTGCTGAACCTGTCGGTCAACGAGACCCTGGCCCGCACCATCCTGACGGTGGCGACGGTGTTCCTGACCGTCATGGCGTTGCTGGTGTTCGGAGGCGAGGTGCTGCGCGGTTTCGCCATCGCCATGCTGTGGGGCCTGGTGATCGGCACCTATTCGTCGATCTACGTCGCCATGCCGGTGCTGATCTACTTCAACCTGCGCAGCGGCAAGTTTGCCGAGGACGTGGCGGAAGAGGCGGCTCCCTGAGCCGCTCTTGAGGTGGGGGGCGTTCGCCCCCCATATGGTGGACCATGGATATCACCCCCGTCGTTTCCGCCGACCGCCAGCTCATCCAGGGCTATGGCGACAACGGCTTCACCGTCACCGGCACCCGCTACGATGGCTCCGTGGTCATTCTCCCCGACCGCACCCATCCCTGGCGGCTCGGCGCCATCGCGGAATTGACCGTGGAAAGCCTGACGCCGGTGCTGGAGGCCGAGGTGCGGCCCGAGATCCTGCTGATCGGCTGCGGCCGCTCTATGGCGCCGATCCCGCGCGATATCCGTTTCGCCCTGAAGTCCGCCGGCATCGTCGTCGAGCCGATGGATACCGGCGCCGCCTGCCGCACCTACAACGTGCTTATCACCGAAGACCGCCGCGTCGCCGCCGCGCTGATCGCGGTGTGACTCCCTCTCATCCCGACGACCAACGGGAGGAGGGACCCCCGTACGAGATCCTCGCTTCCGCTCGGGATGACACCCAGCCCCAATACAAAAGGGGCGGTCTGCAGACCGCCCCTTTGTCGTTGCCGCGAGGGCGCAGCCTACTTGGCGATGACGCTGACCGCGCGGCGGTTCTTCGCCCACGAGGAGGCGTTGGCGCCGACGGCCTCGGGGCGCTCCTTGCCGAAGGACACGGTCACCAGGCGGCTGGCCGGGATGCCGTTGGCCACCAGGTATTCCTTCACCGAGTTGGCGCGGCGGTCGCCCAGCGCCAGGTTGTACTCGCGGGTGCCGCGCTCGTCGGCATGGCCCTGGATCTGGAGCTGGACGGTCGGGTAGCGGCGCAGGAACGCCACCTGACGGTCGAGGACGCCGCGGCCTTCGCCGTTCAGCGAGAACGAATCGGTGTCGAAGAACACGCGGTCGCCGACGGTGGTCGACAGTTCGCGCTGCATCTGCGCCAGACGCTCGGCATCGGTCAGAGTCTGCGAGGGCGGCAGGGTGGACTGACGACCCAGGGCGTTGCCGGTGCCCGAAGCGGCGCCGGTGTCGGTGCTCGAGCTGGAGCAGGCGGACACGGCCAGCATGGCGGCGAGGGCGGCTGCGGTGAGGACGGTGTTACGCATTGAAAGCTTTCCCCTGACGGTTGTCTGCCAACGATTGGGCAGCATCATATCGGATCATGGCAGAACTGCGACCGGAAACGCACATTCCGGAGGCAGGGTGGAATCAAGAGGCCCCCACCGGGCGGCGGGGGCCTCGGCAGTTCATCAGAACCGGTCAGCCCAGGTTCTTCTCGACGAATTCCCAGTTCACCAGGTTGTCCAGGAACGCCTGGACGAAATCGGGCCGGCGATTCTGGTAGTCCAGATAGTACGCATGTTCCCAAACGTCGACGGTCAAAAGCGCCTTGAGCCCATGCGCCAGAGGCAGGTCGGCGTTGGCGGTCTTGGTGATCGCCAACTTGCCGTTGTTCTCGACCAGCCAGGCCCAGCCGGAGCCGAACTGCGTCACCGCCGCGTTCTTGAACTCCTCGGCGAACTTCTCGTAGCTGCCGAAATCCTGCTCGATGCGCGCCAGCAGCTTGCCGGTCGGCTTGCCGCCGCCGCCCTTCTTCATGCAGTGCCAGAAGAAGGTGTGGTTCCACACCTGGGCGGCGTTGTTGAAGATGCCCTGCTTGGCCGGCAGATCGGCGGCCGCCGCCTTGATCACCTCTTCCAGCGACTTGCTCGCCAAGTCGCTGTCCTTGGTCAGGTTGTTGAGGTTGGTGACGTAGGCCGCGTGGTGCTTGCCGTGGTGGAATTCGAGGGTGCGGGCCGAGATGTGCGGCTCGAGCGCGTCTTTGGCGTAGGGGAGCGGGGGAAGCTCGAATGCCATCGGGAACCTCATTGAGTTAAGCGGTTGGACCGAAAATTGGAAAAGGTCTAAATCTGTTGATGAAGATAGGTCACCTTCGACGGAATGTTAAGCCCAAAAGATCAGACGGCGAACGAGAGATTGGGTCGTGCCATCGCAAGGCGGGCGGCGGCAAGGCCCGACGCGACCGCCGCCTCGATGGTACAGGGCCATGGCGAGGCCAGCCAATCGCCAGCAAGGAATAGCCAGGGATGGCAGGTGGTGGCGCCGGGGCGGCGGCCGACGGCGTCGGGCGTGTGGGCCAGGGTGGCGCGGCGCTCCTTGAGCACCCGGTAGGGCGGCGGCGAGGGGGCGAGGCGGAGGGCGCGGGCGGCGTCGCGCCACAGCAGGGCGGCGATCTCGTCGGCCGGCCGGTCGGCCAGGCGGTCGGCGGCGGAAACGGTGACCGAAACCAAATCGTCGCGGGTGAACAGCCACTGCGCGGTGCCGCCCACCAGCCCCAGCATGGCCGGCCCGTGCGGGGCGACATCGAGGCGGTAATGGGCGTTGACGATGGTGCTGGTGGGTAGCTGGGGGATGTCCGGGAGCATGCCGGCGACGATCCATGGCGGCAGCGCCAGCACCACGCGGTCGTCGGAGGACAGCCGGACGGTGCGGTCCTCGAACACCAGCTCGCCGGGCCGGGCGGCCAACAGGCGGCGGCCGAACTCGACGGTGGCGCCATGGACGGCCAGGGTGGCCAGCGCCGGGGCGGCGAAGGCCGCCGAGACACCGACCGGAAACAGGACGGGCGCCATGGCGCGGCGGCCTTTCAGCATCGCGGTGCGCAGCACCCGCGCGAACAGCCGGGCCGAGCAATCCTCGGGCGGGGTATTGGTCACCGCCTCGCACAACGGGCGCCAGATGCGCTCGAAGGAGGCGGTGGGGCCCAGGCGCATGGCCACGGTCTCCTGCCGCCCCACCCAGGGCAGGCCGAGGGCGCTCGCGCATTCGCGCCAACCTGCGGGCAGGCGCCCCCCCTCGATCATCCAGCGGTCGCCGCTGGCCATGTCCATCATGGGGAAAAGGGGCGGCTGGGGAGCCATGGCCTCGTCGCCGCCGATGGCTGCCGCGAACATCAAGGCGGTGCGGTTGGCGCCGATCAGCAGGTGGGTGCCGTTGTCGATGACCCGGTCCAGGCGTTCGTCGCGGAACGACCGGCAACGGCCACCGGCATGGGCCGCCGCCTCGTACAGGCTGACCCGCATGCCGGCGCGGGCTGCCGCCACGGCGCAGGCCAGCCCGGCCAGGCCGGCTCCGACCACGTGCAGGCGCGCGGTCATGGCGGCTGGGTGGCGGCGGCCTTGAGGGCGATCCACAGGCGGGTGAAGCGCCCGACCCGCGGCGCCGGCCCTCTCCAGCCGTGACGAACCAACCACGCCAGTTGGGTGCGGTAGGTGGCCATCATCGCCACCGCCGGCCACAGGCGCTTGCGACCGATCCGGCGCAGTTCCGCCTCGGCGTCGCCGAAGCGCTCCTCGGCCAGGGCGGCCAGGCGGGCGCAGGCCCGCGGCAGGCCGGCATGGGCGAGCACCGCCTGGGGGTCGCGGGCCAGGATGACCGCCTGCTCCAGCAGTTCGGCAGGGAGATAGAGGCGCCCGAGCGCCGCATCCTCGGCCACGTCCCTCAGGATGTTGGTGAACTGCATGGCCTCGCCCAACGACAGGGCGAAGTCGCGCGCGTCCGGCCGCTCGAAGACGTGCACCGCCAGCAGGCCGACCGACCCGGCGACCCGCCGGCAGTACAGGCGCAATTCGTCCATGCTCGGGGCCATCGGCGGCGCGGCGACGTCGGCCTCCATGCCGTCGATCAGCGCTTCGAGTTCGGCCCTCGGCAGGTCGAAGCGGCGGATGGGCGCCGCCAGGGCGGCGATTAGCGGGTCGAGCGCCACCCCGGTCTCGAAAAAGGCGGCCAGGGCACCGCGGACCACCGCCAGGCGGGCGCGCTTCTCCTCGGCCGCCTGCGGACCGTCGGCGATGTCGTCGAGGGCGCGGCAATAGGCATAGACGGCGAACATGGCTTCGCGCCGCTCGGCGGGCAGAAGCCGCATCGCCCAGTAGAAGGAGGAGCGGGCGCGCCGTACCGCGTCGTGGGCCGAGCTCATGTGCGGGCCAGGCCGCGGGCGATGCCCCTGGTGAAGGCCGAGAAGTACTGGAACGGCGACAGCGCCACCCGACCGGCGAGGGGGTCGCCGTTGCGCAGCAGGGCCGACAGGCGTTCGGCCACCGCCAGGGTGGCGGCGGCTTCCAGCCGCAGGCGGCGGTCGGCGATGAGGCCGGGCAGGGGGGCGGCACGCTCGATCAGGGCGTCGACGCCCTCCAGCATCAAATCCATCACCGCGCGCAGGTCCGGCCCCACCGCATCGCCGCGGAATTCCTCGTTGCCGATCCCCCTTGCCAGCAGCCAGTCGCGGGGGATGTAGACGCGTCCCAGCGCCCGGTAGTCGGTGCCGCAATCCTGCAGGTGGTTGAGGATCTGGTGGGCGGCGCAAAGGGCGTCGGCCGGGAACATCGTCTCGGGGGATTCGTGATGGAGGTCGAGCAGGAACCGTCCGACCGGCGCCGCCGAGAAGCGGCAATAGGTCATCAAGTCGGACCAGTCGCGGCAATGGTCCCACACGGCGTCGCGCCGGAACGCCTGCAGCAGTTGGGCGGCGTGGTACAGCAGCAGCGCGTCGGCCTCGACCGCTTCGCGCAGCGCCAAAGCCGGGGCGGCGGCGGGAGTACGGCCCCGGCCTTCCAGCGCCTCCTCCAGGGCGTCGAGCCGCGCCAGCTTGTCCTCGGGTTCGAGGGCGGGGTCGTCGGCGATGTCGTCGGCGGTGCGGGCGAAGCGGTAGAAGGCCATCACCTGACGGCGCACGGCGGTCGGCAGCAGGAACGACGCCACGGGGAAGCTCTCGCCCCCGGCGGTCTTGCCGGTGGTGGGGGGAAGGGGGGCGATGGCGGCTCGGCTCAAACGGGCGTCCTTCCATTGGTTGGGCGGCCGGAACCGTCTATATATGCCACGTCCAACCCGCACGCGCCTAGGGGAAAGGCCCTATTCATGCCTTCGGATATGCCACTCTCCTACGCCGCTCAAGCCGTTCGGCGGATGGATCGCGAGCGCTTCGTCACCGCCCTGTTCGCCCCCGCCGACCGGCGCGAGCCGCTGATGTGCCTCTATGCCTTCAACGCCGAGGTGGCGCGGGTGCGCGACACGGTCAACGAGGCGGTGGCGGGCATGATGCGGCTGCAATGGTGGCGCGAGGCCCTGGCCGGGGAGCGCCCCGCCGAGACCGCCCGCAACCCGGTGGCGGCGCCCCTGATCGAGGCGTGCCGGGCGGTCAAGGCGAGCGGCGAATGCTTCGAGCGCCTGCTGGAAGCGCGCGAGCGCGACCTCACGGGGGAACCCTTCGCCGATCTCGCCGAACTGGAGGCTTACGCCGCCGACACCTCGGGGACGCTCACCGTGCTGGCGCTCGAATTGCTGGGCGCCCGCGATCCCGGCACCCTCGCCGCTGGCCGGCAGGTCGGCACGGCCTTCGCCTTGACCGGACTGGTCCGCGCGCTGCCGCATGCCCTGGCGGCCGGACGGCTTGCGTTGCCGGAGGCCGTGCTGCGCGAGGCGGGCAGCTCCGCCGAGGATGTGCTGGCCGGCCAGGCCCCCAAGGCCGCCATCGCCCGCGCCGTCCGCGCCGTCGGCGAACGGGCCGAGGCCCTGCTGGCGGAAGCGCGTCACGGCAAGGTCGATCGGCGCGGCGTCGCGGCGCTGCTGCCCGCGGCCTTGGCCTCCGGACACCTGCGCACGCTGGAGAAGACCGGCTGGGACGTGTTCGACGCCCGTGTCTCCCGCACCCGGCCCATGCCGGTGCGCCTGGCGCTTAACGCCGTGCTGGGACGGTTCTGACCGTCCGTCACTCCGCCGCCCAGGGCGGGTCGAACGCCATGGTCTCCCTTCCGTTCGAACGACCCCCGGGGAGGGCGATGCAGCCCGTGCCTGAGTGCCCCAAGGCCCGGCGCCCGTCGGCAGCGCCGGCCGCGGCTCAATCCGTGGGCAGGGCGATGATCGAATCGTGAGCAACCTTGCCTTCCCGGCCGCAGCGGCAAACATTCGGAAGAAGGAGGTGGTGCGCCATGACCGATACCGCCCACGCCGACCCCATCCGCCGCCGCGTGCAGGAGTACCTCGCCGCCGACGAGGCGGCGTGCGACGCCGCCCTCATGGAGGCTGCCCGCTTCGGCCCCGAGGCCGCCGCCTGGGTCGGGCGCGTGGCCGCCAGCCTCGTCGAGGGCGTCCGCGAGCGCCGTCCGCGGCTGGGGGATCTCGACACCTTCCTGGGCGAATACCGGCTGTCCACCCAGGAAGGGGTGGTGCTGATGTGCCTGGCCGAGGCCCTGCTGCGCATTCCGGACGCCGACACCCAGGATCGCCTGATCCGCGACAAGATCGGATCGGCCGACTGGGCGGCCCATCTGGGGAGAAGCGATTCCGCCTTCGTCAATGCTTCGACCTGGGCGCTGATGCTGAGCGGGCGGCTGTTCCGCATGGAGGAAGGCGCCACCGAGGGCGGCCTGGTCGCGGCGGCTCGCCGCCTTGCCGGCCGGGTTGGGGAGCCGGTGGTGCGCGAGGCGTTGATCCAGGCGATGCGCATCATGGGGCGGCAGTACGTCATGGGCCGGACCATCGGCGAAGCCCTGGCGCGGGCCCGCGATTACGAATCCCAAGGCTACCGGCATTCCTACGACATGCTGGGCGAGGCGGCCCGGACCGCCGACGACGCGCGGCGCTACTTCGAGGCCTATGCCGACGCGATTGCCGCCATCGGCGCTGCTTCCGCCGGGCGCGGGCCGGTCGCCGGCCCGGGGATCTCGGTGAAGCTTTCGGCGCTGCATCCTCGCTTCGAGGCCTCCCAGCGCGAGCGGGTGACGCGCGAACTGGTCCCCCGTCTGGCGGACCTGGCGCGCATGGCCAAGCACGTGGATATCGGCCTGACCGTTGATGCGGAGGAGGCCGACCGCCTTGACCTGTCGCTGGACGTCATCGCGGCGGTGTTCGCCGACCATGGCCTCGCGGGCTGGGAGGGGCTCGGCCTGGCCGTGCAGGCCTACCAGAAGCGGGCCTGGCCCTTGATCGATTGGCTGGCCGAGCTGGCGCAGGGCCGGCGGCGCCGGCTGATGGTGCGCCTGGTCAAGGGCGCCTATTGGGACAGCGAGATCAAGCGGGCGCAGGAACGGGGGCTGGCCGGCTATCCGGTGTTCACCCGCAAGGTGGCCACCGACGTGTCGTATCTCGCCTGCGCCCGCAAGATGCTGGCCGCGCCGGAAGCGTTCTTCTGCCAGTTCGCCACCCACAACGCCCACACCGTGGCCGCGATCCTGGAGATGGGGGCGGATCGCACCGACTGGGAATTCCAGCGCCTGCACGGCATGGGCGAGGCCCTCTATGCCCAGGTGGTGGCGGAAGGCGGCTTGGCCCGGCCGTGCCGCACCTATGCCCCGGTCGGCAGTCACGAGGATCTGCTGCCCTATCTGGTGCGGCGGCTGCTGGAAAACGGTGCCAACACCTCGTTCGTCAATCGCATCGCCGACGAAAACGTCGCCATCGACGTCATTGTCAACGATCCGGTTGACGTCCTCGCGGGGCTCGCCCCCAAGCCCAACCCGCGCATCCCCTTGCCGGCCGACCTGTTCCCGGGGCGGCGCAACTCACGCGGCTACGATCTTGCCGACCCGGTGGCCGTGGATGCACTGATGCAATCCCTTGAGGCGGCGGCCGGCCGCACCTACGCGGCGGCGCCGGTGATCGCCGGCAACGAGATCGTGGCGGGGCCGGCCGAGCCGTTGCTCGACCCGGGCGACCTGCGGCGGCAGGTCGGACAGGTGGCGACCGCGACGGAGGCCGACATCAGCGCGGCGGTCGGCCACGCCACGGCGGCGGCGCATGACTGGGACCGGCGGGGCGGTGCCGAGCGGGCGGCCCTGCTGGAGCGGGCGTCCGACCTTTACGAGGCTGCCGCGCCGGAACTGATGCACCTCGCCATCCGGGAGGCCGGCAAGACGGTCGCCGATGCGGTGGCGGAATTGCGCGAGGCGGTGGACTTCCTGCGCTATTACGCCGCCGATGCCCGCGCCAAGTTCGCCGGGCCCGAGGCGCTGCCCGGCGTCACCGGCGAGACCAACACCCTGGGGCTGCACGGACGCGGCGTCTTCGCCTGCATCTCGCCCTGGAATTTCCCGCTGGCGATCTTCACCGGCCAGATCGCCGCCGCGCTGGCGGCGGGCAATGCCGTCATCGCCAAGCCCGCGGAGCAGACGCCCTTGATCGCGTCCCGGGCGGTCCGCCTGCTGCACGAGGCGGGTATCCCGGAAGCGGTGCTCCACCTGCTGCCGGGCGATGGGACGGTCGGGGCGGCCCTGGTTGGGGCGCCGGGCATCGGCGGAGTGGCGTTCACCGGCTCGACCGCGGCGGCCCGCGCGATCCAGCGCACCCTGGCCATGAAGGATGGTCCGCTGGTGCCGCTGGTGGCCGAAACCGGCGGGCTCAACGCCATGATCGTCGATTCGTCGGCCCTGCCGGAGCAGGTGGTGAGTGACGTGCTGGTGTCGGCGTTCCACAGCACCGGCCAGCGCTGCTCGGCGCTCAGGCTCCTGTTCCTGCAGGACGACATCCATGACCGCGTCATCGACATGCTGGCCGGGGCGGCCATGGAGCTGGCCATCGGCGATCCTGGCCTGCTGCGCACCGACGTGGGCCCGGTGATCGACCGCGACGCCCTGGAGATGCTGGAGATCCATGCCGCGCACATGGCGAGCGCCGGGCGGCTGCTGTTCCAGTGCCCGCTGCCCCCCGAATGCCGGCACGGCCTGTTCTTCGCGCCCCGCGCCTTCGCACTGGACCGGCCCGACCTGCTGACGCGCGAGGTGTTCGGGCCGATCCTGCACGTCGTGCGCTTCTCCGCGGACAGGCTGGATGCGGTGATCGACGCGGTAAGCGCCACCGGCTACGGCCTCACCATGGGCATCCACTCCCGCATCGACGCCTTCGTCGAGCGGATCCGCAGCCGGGTCGCGGTCGGCAACCTCTACGTCAACCGCAGCATGATCGGGGCGGTGGTGGGCTCGCAGCCGTTCGGGGGTGAGGGCCTGTCCGGCACCGGGCCCAAGGCCGGCGGGCCCCATTATCTCTACCGCTTCGCCACCGAGCGCACGGTCTCGGTCAACGTGGCGGCGACCGGCGGCAACGCCGCCCTGCTGGCGATGGAAGAGGGGGCATGACGCCCCCCGGCGGCGTTGCCGCCTTGCTGGCGATCGGGCGGCGTTGCCGCCTTGCTGGCGATCGAGGAGGGGGCGTGACGCCCCCCGGCGGCGTTGCCGCCTTGCTGGCGATCGAGGAGGGGGCGTGACGCCCCCTCCGGGCGCGGCTCAGCTACGGCAGGTCTTGATGCCGAGCGGCAGGTAGGCCGGGCACCAGCCAATGGCGCCGGTGGCGAGCGGAACGACGCCGATCCAGCCCCAGAGTCCGACGGTCCCGGTCGCGGCCAGCACGATCAGCACGAGGCCGACGACGATGCGCAGGATGCGGTCGATGCCGCCAACGTTCTTCGACATGGGTCAACTCCGGAATGGCATACGCGATGCCGCCATCATGACCCGAAGACGTAGGGAACTCCGTGACTAGGTCACACAGCGTGGGCGAGGCTTTCCAGGCCGGCGCGGTCGCGCAACTCGACGCGGCCGCGATGCAGGGCGACCCAGCCGCGACGCTCGAACTCCTTGAGCTGGCGGCTGACCACTTCCCGCGCGGTGCCAAGTTCGACGGCGATGTCCTGGTGGGTGGCGCGGACCTCGCCGCCGGTGTCGGCGTGCTGGCGCAACCATGATCCCAGGCGCACGTCGATGCGGCCGAAGGCGACTTCCTCGATCAGCATCAGCAGGTCGGAAATGCGCGAGGCGTAGGCGGAAAAGACGAAGTCCCGGAACACGTCGGATTGCGACAGCAGGGTGCGGAAGGTCGCGGCCGGCAGCACCAGCACCTTGACCTCGGTTTCGGCGATGCCTTCGGCCGAGTAATCGCCGCGGGCAATCAGGCAGTTGGTGGTCAGCACGCAGGATTGGCCCGCTTCCACGCGGTACAGGACGATCTCGCGTCCGTTCTCGGCCACCTTCTGCACGCGGATCGAGCCTTCGATCACCAGCACGTAACTGGAGCATGCGGCCCCGTCCTGGAACATCACCGTGCCGGCCGGCACGGACGCCACCCGCGCCGACGCCTCGAGCACGGTCAAGGAATCGGGATCGAGGGCGGTGAGACGGGGGAAGGTTCGGGCGATGATCTGGTCCATGGCGGGCATTCTGCCGAAACGCAGGGTCGAGCGAAAGGGTGCTTCCGAAGCCGCCGGTGCGCGGATAGACTGCCGGCCATGCTCCGCACCGTCCTGAACGCGCTCCTCGGTCTGCTCCTCGCAGCTTGCCTGGGACCGGAGCCTTCCGCCGCCGACTTCGTCTCCGAGCCCCGCCATTTGTCCGCCGACGATCCCCAACGCGAGGAGCTGGGCGAGGCGCGGGTGCTCGGCATCCTCGAGCTCAAGGCGCCCGGCGAGCGCCGGTTCGGAGGCCTGTCCGGCCTGGTGCTGGACGGCGACCGCGTCACGGCGATCAGCGACGAAGGCCATTGGCTCCGCTTTGACCTGCGGACCGATGCCGAGGGCCGGCCGCTGTCAGCCGACGGATTGACGGTCGGCGAGCTGGGGAGCACGGACGGGACCAAGAAGGGTGGGGATGCGGAAGAAATCGTTGCTGTGCCAGATGGTTACATCGTTTCCTTCGAGCAGCGTCACCGCCTGATGCTCTATGCGAACGGCCTGTCGGCGCCCGCCCGTCCGCTTGATCCGCCGCCCGGGCTGCAGCGCCTGCCGCGGAACGGCGGGGCGGAAGCGGTGGCCCGTCTGGCTGACGGGCGGCTGCTGGTCATCGGCGAAGAGGGGGGCGTCGGCAACGCCTCTCCCGCCTGGATCGGGGGGCCGGGGGCGTGGCAGGCCATGACCTATCCCCGCCACGGCGACCTCCACCCCAGCGGTGCCGCAGCGCTCCCCGACGGCGGCGTACTGGTGCTGGAGCGCGGCTTTTCCCTCTTTGGCGGTTTCGCCATCCGCCTGGTTCGTGTCGCCGCCGCCGAATTGAGGCCGGGCAACGCCATCCGTGGCCGCGAAATCTTCCAATTGCGGCCGCCGCTGCTGGTCGACAATTACGAAGGGGTGGCCGTGCGCCGTCGCGCCGATGGGCGGGTCGTCGCCTACCTGATTTCGGACGACAATTTCAGCCCGCTGCAGGCGACGCTGTTGATGGCCGTTCTGGTGCCATGAACAACCCCCAATGGTTCTAAGCCGGGCGCCATATTGCTGTGTCGTCGGGCCGAAGCCTAGGCTGCACCCAGACACACAGCAGGTGGCAAAACAAGCCAATGACGGTGTTTGGCACGACGGACGGCCGGGGGGGTCGTGTTGACGGTAGCCTGGCTTTGGGCGATCCCGTCTCGTTCGATGAATGCGGATTCCGCGCCATCGTGGATCACGCGCCCTTGGGCATCGCGGCGATCCGTGGCGGGGGCGACATCGTCCTCGCCAACCGCGCGATGCAATCCATGTTCGGCTATTCCGCCGCGGAACTTGCCACGCGGAAATTGCCCGATCTCATCCATCCCGGCGACCGGGTGGCCGATGCCGGCGAGGCCAGGCAGATGTCCGCAGGGGACGCCGAAGGCTACAGCCGCGAGAACCGCTACCGCCGCAAGAACGGTTCCGTGTTCTGGGGGCGGGTGACGGTGTCGCGGCTGCCCTACAGCGGCGGCGAATTCATCCTCGCCATGATCGAGGACATCGACGACCGCAAGCGGGCCGAGGCCAACCTGTCCCTGTTCCGCGCGGTGATGGATGCGGCGCACGAGGCGGTGACGGTGCTGTCGCCGTCCGGCCATCTCCTGTACGCCAACCAGGCCTACGGCACGCTGTTCGGGGTGGCCCCCGACAAGGTGGGCGGCACCCATTACCTCAGCTACTTCCCGCCCGAGACCCACAATGCCCTGCAAACCGTGGTCGGGCCGGCCCTGGTGCGGGGAGAAGGGTGGGAGGGGCCGTTGGAGGCCCTGCACTCCTCGGGCCGCCACTTCCCGCTGTGGCAGCGTTCGGGCGCGGTCCGCGACGAGCAGGGCCGGGTGAAGTTCTACTTCGCCTTCATGCACGACCACACGGCGCAGCAATTGTTCGAGGACGAACTCTACGGCGCCAAGGAAGCGGCGGAAGAGGCCAATGTCGCCAAGACCCGCTTTCTGGCCAGCGCCAGCCATGACCTGCGCCAGCCCTTGCAGGCCTTGTCGATGTTCGTGGCCGTGCTCGCCGCCAAGAACAAGGAGGCGGAGCAGGTCGGCCTGATCACCCGCATCCAGGATTCGGTGACGGCGCTGGAGGGGCTGCTCAACAGCCTGCTCGACGTTTCGAAGCTGGAGGCCGGCCTGATCGTGCCGGTGCCGGACGACTTCTCGGTCCGGACGATGATGGACCGCCTCGCCTCGGAATTCGAGCCGCTGTGCGAGGCGGAGGGGCTGAAGCTGTCGGTGGTGCCCTCGTCCCGCGCCATCCGGAGTGATCCGTCGCTGCTCGACCGCATCCTCAGGAACCTGCTGAACAATGCCGTCCGCTACACGAAGCAGGGGCGGATCCTGTTCGGGTGCCGCCGTCGCGGCCGCATGCTCCGCATCGAGGTGTGGGACACCGGCATCGGCATTCCCGCCTCGGAGCTCAAGAACATCTTCCGCGAGTTCCATCAGATCGGGAACCCGGGCCGCGACCGCCGCCAGGGGTTGGGACTGGGATTGGCCATCGTCGAGCGGCTCGCCGACTTGATGGGTCATCGCATCATCGTCGAGTCGGTGGAAGGCAAAGGCTCGGTGTTCGCCGTCGAGGTTCCCCTGGTGCCGGGGGTGCGGGCGACGCCAAAGCCGAAGCAGCTCCCCCTGGGATTGACCCGCACCGGGGCCGCCGTCCTGATCATCGACGACGAGCCCGACGTGCGCGAGAGCCTGGAACTGCTGCTGGAAAGCTGGGGCCATCACGTGGTGTCGGCCGCCAGCGCCGAGGAGGCGATCCGCCGGTTGCCGACACTGGGCCGCCATCCCGAGCTCATCCTCGCCGACTACCGCCTGCAAAACGGCGACACCGGCGGCCAGGCCATCGCCAGGGTCGAGGTCCATCTGCGCTCCGAGGTGAAGGTGCCGGCCATCATCCTGACCGGCGACACCGCGCCCGAGCGCCTGGTGCAGGCCCGGGCGCTCGGCCATGGCCTGCTGCACAAGCCGGTGCAGCCCGAGGCCCTGCGTGCCGCCATGGAAGAGGCGCTGACCAAGGGCGCGCGCGCCAACCGCCGGGCCTTGCGCTCGTGCAAGAGCCTGGCGCGGAAGGCGAGGGCGGGTTGATCCGTCACCCCGCCGCGCCACGTCAATCGCGGTCGACGTGGCGCAAGAGGAGGCGGACATGCCGGACATCAATCCTCCCCAGCATCAGGACCGCCAGCCCGGCCTCGAGACACGGATGACTCCCCGGCCCAAGGCCGAAATGGAGAATTGGCGGGGCAGCGGCAAGCTGGCTGGCCTCGCGGCCATCGTCACCGGGGCGGATTCCGGCATCGGCCGTGCGGTGGCCATCGGCTTCGCCAAGGAAGGCGCCGATGTCCTGGTGGCCTACCTGGACGAACATCAGGACGCCGAGGAGACCCGCCGCCACGTCGAGGCGGCCGGCCGCAAGTGTGTCCTGATGGCCGGGGATGTCGGCGACGAGGGCTTCTGCCGCCAGGTGGTCGAGCGGGCGGTGAAGGAGTTCGGGCGCCTGGACGTGCTGGTCAACAACGCCGCCGAACAGCATCCCCAGGAAAGCCTGGAGGCCATTTCGGCCGAGCAGTTGGAGCGCACCTTCCGCACCAACATCTTCTCGATGTTCTTCCTGACCAAGGCGGCGCTGCCGCACCTGAAGGCGGGGGCGGCAATCGTCAACACCACGTCCATCACCGCCTACCGCGGCAATCCCGGGCTCATCGATTACTCGGCCACCAAGGGCGCCATCACCGCCTTCACGCGGTCACTGGCGGTCAATCTGGCGGAAAAGGGCATCCGCGTGAACGGCGTCGCTCCCGGCCCGATTTGGACGCCGCTGATCCCGTCGACCTTCACGCCGGAGCACGTGGCCTCGTTCGGGGGGGCCCAGCCGCTCGGCCGTCCCGGCCAGCCCGACGAGGTCGCCCCCTGCTACATCTTCCTGGCCAGCGGCGACGCCTCGTACATGTCGGGGCAGGTCCTCCACCCCAACGGCGGCGAGCCGGTCAACGGGTAGGGGAGGGGCTACGCGGCTTCCACGTCGCAGGACAGGTGCAGCTCGCCGGCGGTGTTGGCCACCGTGGCGAGGCAGGCATCGGCGCGCTCGGGCGGGATGGCCACCGAGAAGCGGGTGGCGTAAAGGTCGCGTTCGGGGATGCGCTGGGCGTCCATGCGGACGATGTTGGCGCCGAACTGGCCGAAGACCTCGGACAGGCGGGCGATCAGGCCGGGGCGGTCGCCACCCGACACCACGATCCGATGGGTGATGCGGCCCGCCGGCCCTTGCGAGGAATCGAGCTCGAACGGCCGCACCGACACCTGGGCGCGTTCGAGCCCGGGCAGGCCGGCCAGTTCGTTCTTGAGCTCCTCGAGGGTGACGTCGTCCGGGACCTGGCAGACCGAGGTGAACTCCGCCCCGGTTCCCAGCATGGAAAAGCTGGTGTCCCCAAGGTCGGCTCCGATCTCGAACAGGCGGCCGGTGATCGCAGCGACGAGGCCGGTGCGGTCGGGGCAGAAGATCGAGATCAGCGCAGTGGTCATGGTGGAACTCCACGGGAACGGCCGCCCCATCATGCGCCAGAGCCAGCCTTTTGCAACTCCGCCGTTGGGGAGGACTGGATCGAATTGGCTGCCGGTGACTCCGCCGTCCACCCGGTCCTCCGCGCCGCCCGCAATCGCCGTGGCGCCGATTATCTTCCCCACATGCGCAACATCCTCTTCCCGTCTCTCATCCTGCTGGCCCTGCCGCTTGCGGCCGGCGCGCAGGAAATCCGTCTGGGCGTCCTCGGCCACGATGTCGGCGTCTTCGGCACCAACCACGAAGACGGCATCGACATCAACGGCGAGGTGCTGTTCAGCTCGCCCGACTTCCTCGCCCCCATCTGGTCGCCGCGGCCGCATGTGGGCGTGGCGGTCAACACCGCGGGCAACACCTCGGTCGCCTATGCGGGGGTCACCTGGACGTGGCAGCCGACCGAACGATTTTTCTTCGACTTCAGCTTCGGCCCGGCCATCCACAACGGCAAGCTGGACACCAACGATCCCGACCGGGTCAGCCTGGGGTCGCGCGTTCTGTTCCGCGAATCGGCCAGCATCGGCTTCAACCTCACCGAACGTCATTCCATCTCGGTCTACCTGGCGCACATCAGCAACGCCAACCTCGCCGACCGCAACGAAGGGATGGACAATTTGGGCATCCGCTGGGGCTATCGCTTCTGATACCGTGGGCGGATGAAACGGATATGGCTTTACGGCGCGGTCGCGCTGGTGATCGGCGGTGCGGCCGCCTTCCTCGCATGGAACCGGCACGGCGATGGCATCGCCCCTTCGGATGCCCGGCAGGTCGCCCTGGGACACAGCCTCTATGACCGGCATTGCGCCTCTTGCCACGGCGCCGACCTCAAGGGGGAGCCCGATTGGCAGGTGCGCAAGCCGAACGGTGAACTGCCGGCCCCGCCCCACGACGCCAGTGGCCATACCTGGCACCATTCCGACGAGCAGCTCTTCGCCATCACCAAGCAGGGCATCGGCCCCTTTGCCCCTCCCGGCTACCGCTCGGCCATGCAGGGCTACGGCGACAAGCTGTCCGATGCCGAGATCCGCGCCATTCTCGCGTACATCAAGTCGACGTGGCCCGAGCAAATCCGCAAGCGCCAACAGGCCATAAGGCAACCCTAGACGAGGGTCCTAGTCCGCCTGGATGGGCTTGGTTCGGTGCCCCGGCCGGCTCACATGCCCGCTTGCCCCCAAGTTGAGAGAGGTGAGCGATGGCTGGTAGTTTCCGTGCGCGCCCCCTGGTCGCGCTGATGACCGCGTCGGCCCTGTTCCTGTCCTCGGTGCCGTCGACCACCTATGCCGCACTCGTCTCGACCGATGCGGTAGTGGCACAGGCCGCTCCGTCGGCCGAACGCGGCCGGGTCGACGAATTCCTCGCCCGCCAGGACGTGCAGGCGCAGATGCGCACGCTGGGAGTGTCGCCGGACGAGGCGCGCGCCCGCGTCGCCACCCTGTCCGACGAGGAGGTCCACCGCATCGCCGGGCGGATCAACGACATGCCGGCCGGCGGCGATGCCCTCGGCGTCATCGTCGGAGCGGTGGTCCTCATCTTCATCATCCTGCTGATCACCGACGTCACCGGGCTGACCAAGGTCTTCCCCTGGACCCGCAGTGCCCGGTGATCACCCGGGTTGCGCAGCGTTTCGCGGCCGGGCTGCTGGCGGTGCTGGTGGCCGCCTGCGCCGGCCGCGAAACCGAGGCCCTGATCGCCGCGCCGGGGCGATTGCCGCCGGCCGCCCGCGTCGAGGCCGTGCCCTTCTATCCGCAGGGCGACAAGGCCTGCGGGCCGGCGTCGCTGGCGATGGTGCTGGTGTGGTCGGGGATGTCCACCAGCCCAGATGCGCTGTCAGCCATGGTTTACACCCCCGGGCGCGAGGGCAGCCTGGCCTCCGACCTGCTGGGGGCGGCCCGCCGCCAGGGCCGGCTCGCCGTGCCGGTGCACGGGTTGCCGGCCGTGCTGGCCGAGGTGGCGGCCGGGCACCCGGTCCTCGTCTTCCAGAACCTCGGCCTGGAGATGGCGCCGGTCTGGCACTTCGCCGTGGCGGTCGGCTACGACCTGCCGTCGCGGCAGATCATCCTCAATTCGGGCTTCGACGAGGGATTGCGCCTGCCGCTCGACACCTTCGAGCACACCTGGGCACGCTCGGGGCGTTGGGCGGTGGTCGTCCTGCCGGCCGACCAACTGCCGGCCACCGGCCAGGAGGCTGACGTGGTGGAGGCGGCCGCCGGGCTGGAGCGGGCCGGCGCCGGCGCCGCGGCGGCGCGGGCCTACGAGGCCGTGCTGTCGCGCTGGTCGGGCAACCAGGCGGCGGCGATCGGGCTGGGCAACGTCCGCTACGCCATGGGCGACCTGGCGGGAGCCGAGGCGGCCTTCCGCCGTGCCACCGAAACCGATGCCGGGTCGGCGGCGGCCTGGAACAATCTCGCCCACGTCCTCCACGAGCAGGGCCGGCGCCCCGAGGCGCGGGTCGCGGCGACGAAGGCGGTGGAATTGGCGGGAATGAACGGGGCCTACGCCGAAACCTGGACCGCGGTGTTCGCGGAATAGGGCCCTAGGGCTTGACCGGCTGCCAATGCCCGCCGCTCTTGCGGAAGCGGTGATGGTGCACGGGATGGAAGGCTTCGCCCGACCAGCCCTGCACGGCCACCTCGATGTCCGGCATGTCGACCCGGATCAGGCCGTAGCCGTTGGCATCTTCGCGCAGGCGGGTGGAGCAGGCGGTGGAGGCCTGCACCAGGATGCACGAGGCGGTGTCCGCCTGGATGACCTCCACATGCACCTTGTGGACGTGGCCGGCCAGCACGAGGTCGACGCCCCGTTCGGCCAGCGCCTCGAACGGATGCCCGTGCAGCGACGCCGACAGCGGGTGGTGGAGGAAGGCGACGCGGCAGGCCTGGGCGGGGAAGGCGGCCACCGTTTCCGCGACGTGCTCCAGGTGGCGGTCCTTCAGCCGTCCTTCCTTCCAGCGCAGCGAGCGGGTGCTGTCGAGGCCCATGACCACGACCTCGCCGTCGCTCCACACCGGCAGGGGGCCGTGCTCCGGCAGGTGGCGGTGGAACTTGCTGCGGGGACGGAAGATGCGGCTCAAGGGGCGATAGAGGGGATAGAGGTCGTGGTTGCCGGGCACCACCACCGCCGGCGCCGGCAGCCGCTCCAGGAAGGCGCGCGCCTCGGCGAACTGATGCGAGCGTGCGCGCTGCGTGAGGTCGCCGGAAATGACCACCAAATCGGGCCGATGACGGTGAAGGTCGTCGAGCAATGCCTCGACCACGCGGGCGTCGGTGCGCCCGAAATGGAGATCCGACAGGTGGGCCAAGATCCTCATGGCGCCTCGTGCATCGGCATCAGTACCTTCAGCGCCTTGGGCCGGAGGCGGAACACCAGCGGCGAGCGCATCACCGTGACCTCGCCGTCCAGCGACAGCATCAGGCGCCGCTTCTTGCTGGTCACGCGCACCTCGTCGGCGACATAGGTGTGCAGGTAGCGGCTGGTCTTCCAGCGGCCCATCAGGGCGTTGAACGCTAGTTGCAGCAGCCCCAGACGGGTTCGCACCATCGCCACGTGGACGACCAGCTCTCCCTTGTCCAGGGCCTCCCGCGACAGCGGCAAAGATTCTTCCCGCCAGGCATTGTTGGAGATGACCAGCAGCGGCGTGGTCACGGTGAGCGTTTCGCCCCGCACCGACAACGTCGCCGTCACCATGGGGTAGCGGCGGAACGCCCTTAGCGCGGCCAGTGCCATGGCCTGCCAGCGTGAGGTTCCCTTTCGCTGCAGATGGTCGCGGCGGCGCACCGTCCAGGGGTGCATGCCGAGGCTGGCCCAGATGGCGAAGGGCAGGCCGTTGACCTCGGCAAGGTCGATCTCGGCCACCTCGGCGCGGGCTAGCCGCCACGCTGCCTCCACCGGGTCGGCCGGCAGCCCCAGGTCCCGCGCGAAGAGATTGAGGGTGCCGAGCGGCAGCAGCCCGAGCGGCTTGCTTTCGCCCAGGCCGGCCAGCACCGCCGTCAGCACCGTGCCGTCGCCGCCGCCGGCGATGACGCCGTCGATGTCGGCGCGCTGGGCGACGGCGGACAGGGCCGCCGCGAGGTCGCGGCGGCCGACCGCCATGACTTCCACCGTGTGGCCGGCCGAGCGCAGGGCCTCCGAGATGTCCACGATCGTGGGCTCGACGGGGAGTCGGCGGAAGGTGCCGGCGGAGCGGTTGACGACAAGAGCGAGACGCATGACCAAAGACATGCCCCAAAGGGGGGCGCTGTCAACTACTGCCTCAGGTCGGTCCTCCTGTTGAAAAAGCCATCGGACCGAAGCATGCTCGCATCGGCCTACCCGACATCGGGTAGGGGTCGTGTCCATTGCTCGCCTTCCGGAGGAACGCTATGACGAGCCCATACGAACAACATCTCGACAAGAACCCGGCCAATTACGTTCCTCTCACGCCCATCGGTTTCCTGGAGCGTGCGGCCAGCGTCTATCCCAACCGCGTCTCGGTGATCCACGGCGAGCAGCGCTTCACCTGGTCGGAATCCTACGCTCGTGCGCGCCGGCTGGCCTCAGCGCTGGCCAAGCGGGGCATCGGGGTCGGCGACACCGTGGCGGTGATGGCGCCCAACATCCCGGCGATCTTCGAGGCGCATTTCGGCATCCCGATGATCGGCGCGGTGCTGAACGCCCTGAACATCCGTCTCGACGCCGAGGCCCTGGCCTTCATCCTCGACCATGCCGAGGCCAAGGTGCTCATCACCGACCGCGAGTTCTCGCCGGTGATCAAGAAGGCGCTGGCGCTGGCCAAGAGCAAGATGATCGTCATCGACATCGATGATGCGCTGGCCACCGGCGGCGAGCTGATCGGCGAGATGACCTACGAGCAGTTCCTGGAGACCGGCGACCCCGGTTTCGTCTGGCGCCAGCCCGCCGACGAGTGGGAGGCCATCGCGCTCAACTACACCTCGGGCACCACCGGCAATCCCAAGGGCGTTGTCTACCACCACCGCGGCGCCTACCTGAACGCGGTCGGCAACGTGCTGACCTGGGGCATGAACGGCCATCCCGTCTATCTGTGGACCCTGCCGATGTTCCACTGCAACGGCTGGTGCTTCCCCTGGACCATCACCGCGCTGGCCGGCACCCACGTCTGCCTGCGCCGCGTCGACGCCGCCCACATGTTCGACGCCATCGCCAAGCACAAGGTCACGCACCTGTGCGGCGCGCCGATCGTCATGGGCATGCTGATCAACGCCTCCGACGCCGAGCGCAAGCCGCTGCCGCATACCGTCGAGTTCATGACCGCCGCCGCGCCGCCGCCGGCCGCGGTGATCGGCCGCCTGGAAGGGCAGGGGTTCAAGATCACCCACGTCTACGGCCTGACCGAAGTGTACGGCCCGGCCTCGGTGTGCGCCTGGCACGACGAGTGGGACGAGCTGCCGCTCGAGGAGCGGGCCCGCCTGAAGTCCCGCCAGGGCGTGCGCTACGCGGTGCAGGAAGGCCTGATGGTCGCCGACGCCAACACGCTGGAGCCGGTGCCGAAGGACGCCAAGACCATGGGCGAGGTCTTCTTCCGCGGCAACGTCACCATGAAGGGCTACCTGAAGAATTCCAAGGCCACCGACGAGGCGTTCGCGGGCGGCTGGTTCCACACCGGCGACCTCGGCGTCTGGCACCCCGATGGCTACATCGAACTGAAGGACCGCTCGAAGGACATCATCATCTCCGGCGGCGAGAACATCTCGACCATCGAGGTCGAAAGCGTCCTTTACCAGCATCCGGCGGTGATGGAAGCCGCGGTGGTGGCCCGTCCCGACGAGAAGTGGGGCGAGACGCCGTGCGCCTTCGTCACCCTGAAGGAAGGGGCGGCCGTGACCGAGAAGGACATCATGGACTTCTGCCGTACCAAGCTGGCCGGCTTCAAGTGCCCGCGCACGGTGGTGTTCGGGGGCCTGCCGAAGACTTCGACCGGCAAGATCCAGAAGTTCGTGTTGAGGGAAATGGCCCGCAAGCTGAACGACTGAGGCGACGCGATGCAATCGGGCCCGGCATCCCAGGATGCCGGGCCCGTCTTCATTTAGGTAAACGGCAGGTTTGCGTTCGCGCGCAAGCTGGTCTACGGTTCATCCCGGGGTTGACAATTGTCAAACGGGGCTTGGGGACCAATGACCGATGCGGCGCGTGCCGCCATGCCTTTCATGCAGCGCGGCTTGGCAGAGCGCTTGATCTGTCTTCATGACGAGATCAAGGGCGACGACCTGCTTTCGTCCCTGGCGCGCATCGCGGTGGCGCTGTACGACGACAGCTCCGACATCCTCAAGACCTTCATCCATTCGAGCGATGGCGACAGCCCCCTCGACCATACCGTCGCCCGCCTGTCCGAGTTGCCCACTCTCCAGCAATTGGCCTGGACGGGGGCGCGCCGCACCGTCAACGACATGACCGTCCCGGCGGCCAAAGGCCAGGAGCACGCCATTCGCCTGGTCGCCGCCGGCTACCACTCCAGCTACACGGTGCCGATCCAGCACAAGGGCACCTTCTACGGCTTCCTGTTCTTCAATTCGCTGCGGGCGGGGTTCTTCACGCCGGCCGTGATCCAGCGGCTGCGCCCTTATGCCGACCTGATCGCGCTGGTGGTGATGCGCGAGCTCGACACGGTGCGCATGATGCAGGCGGCGGTAAAGGTCATCCGCTCGGTGTCGTCGGCGCGGGACGAGGAAACCGGCGCGCATCTGGCACGCATGGCCCGCTATGCCCGCCTGATCGCCGCCAAGCTGGCCGACAAGTACGGCCTGTCCGACGAATTCGTCGAGTTCGTCTTCCAGTTCTGCCCGCTGCACGACGTGGGCAAGGTCGCGGTTCCCGACTCGATCCTTCTCAAGCCCGGCAAGCTGACCGACGAAGAATTCGGCATCATGAAGTCGCACGTGGCCCGCGGCGTCGAGATCATCGACATGATGATGCGCGACTTCGGGTTGCAGTCGATGCCGCACTTCGAGCTGCTGCGCAACATCGTCGCCTTCCACCACGAAGCCATGGACGGCAGCGGCTATCCCTACAAGCGCACCGGCGACTCCATCCCCATCGAGGCGCGCATCGCTGCGGTGGCCGACGTGTTCGACGCTCTCACCTCGACCCGCCCCTACAAGAAGGCTTGGTCGAACGAGGACGCCCTCGCGCTGCTCAGCGAGAACGCCGGGGTCAAGTTCGATCCGGACTGCGTCGCAGCGATGGTCGACAACCTGGCCGCCATCCAGGAAATCCAGGCGCAGTTCGCCGAATCGATTTTTGATTAAGATATCGTGAAAGTTGCATTCGGGCCCGTGCGCCTTTTGACGCACAGGCATCCGCGTGACTATAATCCGCGTCAACAAAGATAAGGACCGGGGAGACGACGGAATGGAGGTGGGCAGCGTGCCGGTGCCGCTGAAGGCCGCGCGCAGCTTCCGGCCGGTCCATCAGGGGCTGGCGGAGAGGCTTGCCTG
Organism: Solirubrobacterales bacterium; assembly: GCA_050260775.1. GTDB lineage: Bacteria > Pseudomonadota > Alphaproteobacteria > Rhodospirillales > Magnetospirillaceae > CALABS01. Next base: position 92,506 of record JBLNCP010000022.1, read on the forward strand.
CTCCCATGACGAGTTGAAGCGCGATTTCGACGGCCTCAACCGGATCTGCATCGCCATCTATGATCCCCGCACCGACCTGCTGAAATCCTTCGTCGATTCCAGCGAGGGGCCCAATCCATTCGAGCATGCGGTGGCGCGCCTGTCGGAACTCAAGCCGCTGGTGCAGCTGGCCAAGACCGGGGCCCGGCGCGTCGTCGCGGACTTCTCGACCCACACCACCACCATGCCGGCCCATCTCAAGCGGCTGCTGAAGGCCGGCTACCGATCCAGCTATACGGTGCCGATCTTCCACAAGGGCACCTTCCACGGCTTCCTGTTCTTCAATTCGTTCCAGGCCAACTATTTCACCCCCGAACTGCTGCGGCGGCTGAAGCCGGTGGCCGAGGTGCTGTCGCTGCAGACCGTCATGGACCTCGACGCGGTGCGCATGATCCAGGCGGCGGTGCGCACCGTGCGCCAGATCAGCCGGGCCCGCGACGAGGAGACGGCGGCCCACCTCGAGCGCATGGCGCGCTATACCCGGCTGATCGCGTTGCGGCTGGCCCCGCGCCTGGGCATGTCCGACGAGTGGGTGGAGTTCCTGTTCCAATTCGCGCCGTTGCACGACGTCGGCAAGATCGGCGTGCCCGACCACATCCTGCTCAAGCCTGGCCGCCTGACCCCCGCCGAGTTCGAGGTGATGAAGGGGCACGTCGCCAAGGGCATCGAGATCGTCGACACCATGGCCGACACCTTCCGCCTTGGGGGCGCGCCGTTCGTGCGCATTCTCAAGAACGTGGTCGCCCATCACCACGAGGCCATGGACGGCAGCGGCTATCCGCGCGGGCTGGCGGGCGACGACATTTCGCTTGAGGGCCGGATCGTTGCCGTTGCCGACGTGTTCGATGCGCTGACTTCGCCACGCTCCTACAAACCGGCCTGGACCAACGAGGCGGCCATGTCCTATTTGATCGAGCAGGCCGGACGGAAGTTCGACAAGAGCGCGGTCGAGATGCTGGCCAAGAGCCAGGCCGCCATCGCCGATATCCAGAGCCAATTCACTGAAGTCGAGGCCAATTGACCGTCCTTTAACTGCCTCCGAAGTATCACAGGGGGGCATCGGAGGTGAGGGGCATGCGGTTCTCGGCAGTGGGCGTGGTTGCAGTCGGTTTGGCATTGTCGGCGTCCTGTGCCGTGGCGGGCACTTCGCCGGAGCGCTGGGCCAGGACGAACGTGCCGGCCTCGGGGCCGGTCACGGTCCTGGGCGGGCCTGCCGCGGGCTGCATCTCCGGCGCGGTGGCGCTGCCGTCCGACGGCGAGGGCTATCAGACGCTGAGGCTGGGGCGGAACCGCTTTTGGGGCCATCCCCGCACCATCGCCTTCGTCCAGGGCCTGGGCGCATCGGCGGCGAGGGACGGGCTCGGCACCATCCTGGTCGGCGACCTCTCCCAGCCGCGCGGCGGACCGATGTCGTTCGGCCATGGCAGCCATCAGACCGGCCTCGACGTCGACATTTGGTTCCGCATCGTCTCCGACCGGCTGTCGGACGAGGAGCGCGAGCGTCCGGTGGGGATCTCCATGGTCAAGGGGCAGTCCATCGACGGCGAGGCCTTCACCCCGTCACACCTGCGCCTGCTGCAACTGGCCGCGAGCTCGCCGGAGGTCGATCGTATCTTCGTCAATCCGGCCATCAAGGCGGCGGCCTGCCGCTCAACCGAGGGGGACCGCACCTGGCTGGGCAAGCTGCGGCCGTGGTGGGGCCATGACGAACATTTCCACGTGCGCCTGTCCTGTCCGGTCGGCGATCCTGGCTGCGTGCCGCAGAAGCCGGTCCCGGACGGCGACGGCTGCGGTCCCGAACTGGCCTCGTGGTCGGCCCGCCCCACCTTGATCACTGCGACCGACCTGCCCAACCACCGCCGGCCGGTCCTGCCGGCCGCGTGCGACGGCGTGCTGAAGTCGGGCGGCGTCATCCAGGCCAGCACTCGCCGCCGCTGATCAACAGCGGCCTTGCCAAATCACGGCAAAGGCTATACATACCCGCGCATCAAACCACACGCGGGTTCGCGGCGGCGTGCCGACAACGCACTGTCCGTCGCTCCGGTGTCGGGAATTTCCCGACTGCCCCGCGGAGGCTCAACCGGAGAAGCAAAGGATCTCCCATGGCTCTGCCGTCGTTCACCATGCGCCAGCTCGTCGAGGCCGGCGTCCATTTCGGTCACAACACCCGCCGCTGGAACCCGAAGATGGCTCCGTTCCTCTTCGGCGTCCGCAATGGCATCCACATCATCGACCTGCAGCAGTCGGTGCCGATGCTGCATCGCGCCATGCAGGCCGTCCGTGACGTCACCGCCGGCAACGGCCGCGTGCTGTTCGTGGGCACCAAGCGCGCCGCGTCCGAGATCGTCGCCGACGCCGCCAAGCGCTGCGGCCAGTACTACGTCAACCACCGCTGGCTGGGCGGCATGCTGACCAACTGGAAGACCATCTCCCAGTCGATCAAGCGCCTGCGCGAGCTGGACGAGCAACTGGCCTCCGGCGCCGTCGCCGGTCTGACCAAGAAGGAGCAGCTGGTCCTGTCGCGCGAGCGTGAGAAGCTGGACCGGGCGCTGGGCGGCATCAAGGACATGGGTGGCCTGCCGGACATCCTGTTCATCATCGACACCAACAAGGAAGCGCTGGCGGTCCAGGAAGCCAACAAGCTGGGCATTCCGGTCGTCGCGGTGCTGGATTCCAACTCCGACCCGGCCGGCATCACCTACCCGGTTCCGGGCAACGACGACGCCATCCGCGCCATCCAGACCTACTGCGACCTGATGGTCGGCGCCGCTCTCGACGGCATCCAGGCCGAGATCACCCGCTCCGGCGGTGACATCGGCGCCGCTGCCGAGGCCCCGGTCGAGGTCATCCCGGTCGAGGCCGAGGCTGGCGAGGACGCCGCGGCCGGCTGAGGCCGTTCACGTTCCGAGACGAGGATGGCGGCGACCTGGTCGCCGCCATTTCCTTAGTTAACTGTTCGAATCCGTGACGAGAGGAAAATCCAATGGCCGAGATTACCGCTGCGCTTGTTAAGGAGCTGCGCGAGAAGACTGGCGCCGGCATGATGGACTGCAAGAAGGCGCTGGGCGAGACCGCGGGCGACCTCGAGGCCGCCGTCGACTGGCTGCGCAAGAAGGGCCTCGCCGCCGCCGCCAAGAAGGCCGGCCGCGTCGCCGCCGAGGGTCTGGTCGGCGTCGCCGCCGAGGGCACCAAGGGCGTCGTCGTCGAGGTGAACGCCGAGACCGACTTCGTGGCCCGCAACGAGCAGTTCCAGGCCTTCGTCGCCGAGACCGCCAAGACCGCGCTGGCCAAGGGCGCCGACGTCGAGACCCTCAAGGGTGCCGTCGGCGACAAGCTGACCGCCCTGATCGCCACCATCGGCGAGAACATGAACCTGCGCCGGGCCACCAGCCTGTCGGTGTCGGACGGCGTCGTCGCCTCCTACATCCACTCCTCGATCGCCCCCGGCCTCGGCAAGATCGGCGTGCTGGTCGCTCTCGAGTCGACCGGCGACAAGGCCAAGCTGGCCGAGCTCGGCAAGCAGATCGCCATGCACGTGGCCGCCGCCAACCCGCTGTTCCTCGACAGCTCGTCGGTCGACCAGTCCGCGCTGGAGCGCGAGAAGGCCGTTCTGACCGAGCAGGCCGCCGCGTCGGGCAAGCCCGCCAACGTCATCGAGAAGATGGTCGAAGGCCGCATTCGCAAGTACTACGAGGAAGTCTGCCTGCTCGAGCAGGTGTTCGTGATCGACCAGGAGAACAAGGTCTCCAAGGTCGTCGAGAACACCGGCAAGGCCATCGGCGCCCCGGTCAAGCTGACCGGCTTCGCCCGCTTCGCGCTGGGTGAGGGCATCGAGAAGGAAGAGAAGGACTTTGCCGCCGAGGTTGCCGCCCAGCTGGGTGGCTGATCGATCGTCGGTCTTTTTTGGGTAGGCCGCCGTCTCCTCAGGGGCGGCGGCCTTTGCCTCTCTGCCTTATGAAAGGCGAGACAGGCGGCGAGACGGCGTATATGATCGCGGTCCCAGCCGTCCTCCAGAGACGACTTCCGGCGCACCCGAGGGTGCGACGGCTCCCGGACCCATCCAGGCTTTGAGGGCAGCATGGCCAGCGACGCCAAATACCGCCGCGTTCTTCTCAAGATCTCCGGCGAAGGGCTGATGGGCCCTCGCGATTACGGCATGGATCCCGTCACCGTCGACCGCATCGCGGGCGAGGTCAAGGCGGTGCGCGACCTCGGGGTCGAGGTCTGCTGCGTCGTCGGCGGCGGCAACATCTTCCGCGGCATGTCCGGGGCCGCCAAGGGCATGGAGCGGGCGGCGGCCGACAACATGGGCATGCTCGCCACCGTGATGAACGCCCTGGCGCTCCAGAACGCCATGGAGCGCATCGGCACCGAGACCCGCGTGCAGTCGGCCATCACCATGCCGACCGTGTGCGAGTCCTTCATCCGCCGGCGCGCCATCCGCCACCTGGAGAAGGGGCGGGTGGTGATCTTCGCCGCCGGCACCGGCAATCCGTTCTTCACCACCGACACCGCCGCGGCGCTGCGCGCGGTCGAGATGGGCTGCGACGCCCTGCTGAAGGCCAGCCAGGTGGACGGCGTCTATTCCGCCGACCCCAAGAAGGTGCCCGACGCGGTGCGCTACGAACGGCTCAGCTTTCATGAGGTGCTGGCGCGCGACCTCGCGGTCATGGACGCGTCGGCCATTTCGCTGTGCCGCGAGAACAATGTGCCCATCCTGGTTTTCGATATGCACAACGAGGGCGCCTTCGCCGAGGTGGTTTCGGGCCGGGGGCGCTTCACGATCATCGGCGAAGGGGGTTGATTACCGTGTCTGTCACCAACTGGAACGACCTCAAGAAGGACATCCACCACCGCATGGACAATGCGGTCGAGGTCTTGAAGAAGGAATTTGCCGGCCTGCGCACCGGCCGCGCCGCCGCCAGCCTGCTGGAGCCGGTGGTGGTCGAGGCCTACGGCCAGACCATGCCGATCACCCAGTGCGGCACCATCGGTGTGCCCGAGCCGCGCATGCTGACCGTCCAGGTGTGGGACAAGGGCCTGGTCAAGGCCGTCGAGAAGTCGATTCGCGACGCCGGCCTCGGCCTCAACCCCCAGGCCGACGGCCAGCTCGTGCGCGTGCCGATTCCGCCGCTCAACGAGGAGCGCCGCAAGGAACTGCAGAAGGTCGCCGGCAAGTACGGCGAGCAGGCCCGCGTCGCGGTGCGCAATGTCCGGCGTGACGGCATGGACTCGCTGAAGAAGATGGCCAAGGACGGCCATATTTCCGAGGACGAGACCAAGAAGCACGAGAAGGAAATCCAGGTGCTGACCGACGACACGATCAAGAAGATCGACGAGGCGTTGGCGCACAAGGAAAAGGAAATCATGCAGGTCTGATGGCGATGGAACCCGCCGCTTCCCACGCTCAGATCCCGCCGCCGCCGCTGCATGTTGCCATCATCATGGATGGCAACGGCCGCTGGGCGAAGGCGCGCGGCTTGCCGCGCACCGCGGGGCACAAGCGTGGGGCCGAGGCGGTGCGTCGCACCGTCGAATGTGCGCGGGAGATGGGCATCGGCTATCTGACCCTGTACGCCTTTTCCTCCGAGAACTGGAAGCGCTCGCCGTCCGAGGTGACCGACCTCATGGGCCTGCTGCGGCTGTACCTGCGCAACGAGGTCAACTCGCTTGCCAAAAATGGCATCCGCCTCAAGATCATCGGTGACCGCTCGCGGCTGGGGCCCGACATCGTCGCCCTGATCGAGGAATCCGAGGCCAAGACCGCGGCCAACACCGCCCTTACCCTGACGCTCGCACTGTCCTACGGCGGCCGCCAGGAGATCCTGGACGCCGCCCGTGCCATCGCCCGGGACGTGGCCTCCGGCCGGATCTCCCCCGACGCGGTGGACGAGGCGATGTTCGTCGGCCACTTGGCGACGGCAGGCATGCCGGACCCCGATCTCGTCATCCGCACCAGCGGCGAGAAGCGCATCTCCAATTTCCTGCTGTGGCAGAGCGCCTACGCCGAACTGGTCTTCGTCGATGTGCTGTGGCCCGATTTCGGCCAAGCCGAACTGGAGGCCGCCATCCGCGACTTCCACGGCCGCGAACGCCGCTTCGGCGCTGCCTGCGTCTAGGCCGCCCGACGTGCTGAGGACCCGCGCTCTTTCATCCCTCGTGCTCGCGCCGCCGGCCCTCGCCGCCGTCTGGGTGGGCGGCCTTGCCTTCGCCGCCCTGGTTGCCCTCGCTGTGGCGATCATGTGCTGGGAGTGGCACACCATCGTCTCCAAGCGCTTCGATCTCGCCGGGCGGGTGGCGGCGGCCGGGTGCGCCCTTGCGGCGCTGCTGACCCTGGTCCAGCCGCTGCTGGCCGTCCCGCTGGTGATCGGCGCCGCCATCGCCTCCACCGCCCTGTCGCCGGGCCGCACCGAGAACGCCCATCTCTGGGCCGGCTTCGGGGCGCTCTATGCCGGGGTGCCGTCGGTGGCGCTGGTGTGGCTGGAGACCGACCCGGCCTGGGGGCGGGCCACCATCCTCTGGCTGCTGCTGGTGGTCTGGGCCACCGATATCGGCGCCTACGCGTTCGGGCGGATGATCGGCGGCCCGAAGCTGATGCCGGCGGTCAGCCCGAAGAAGACCTGGGCCGGGCTGCTGGGCGGCATGCTGTGCGCCGGGCTGGTCGGTCTGGGGGTCGCCCTGGTGCTCGGACTGGCCGGCGTCGCCGGGTTCGCCGTGGGCAGCGCCCTGCTTGCCGTGGTGGCGCAGGCCGGCGATCTGTTCGAGAGCTGGATCAAGCGCCGATATGACGTGAAGGATTCCAGCAACATCATTCCCGGGCACGGCGGGGTGCTGGACCGCGTCGACGGATTGCTCACCGTCGCGGTCGCGGTCGCCATCGCCACCTGGGCGTCGGGTGCGCCCGTGCTGTCCTGGTAGCGGAGCGGGAGAAGCCGAGAATGACCGACACGCGGCGTAGCGTCACGATCCTGGGCTCCACGGGGTCAATCGGCCGCAACACGGTCGAGCTGATCGAGGCGCGTCCCGACCTGTATCGCGTCGAGGCCTTGGTCGCCAACGTCAATGCCGAGCTGCTGGCCGAGCAGGCGCGCCGGCTGCGCGCCCGGCTGGCGGTGGTGGCCGACGAGGGGGCCTATGGCCGCCTCAAGGAATCGCTGGCCGGCAGCGGGATCGCCGCCGCCGCCGGAGCCGCCGCGGTGGTCGACGCCGCCACCCTGCCCGCCGACTGGGTCATGGCCGCCATCGTCGGCGCCGCTGGCCTCGAGCCGACGCTCGCCGCCGCTCGCCGCGGCGCCGTCGTGGCGCTGGCCAACAAGGAATGCCTGGTCTGTGCCGGCGATCTGATGCTGGCCGAGGTGGAGCGGGCCGGTGCGACCCTGCTGCCCGTCGACTCCGAGCATTCCGCCATTTTCCAGGTCTTCGACTTCGCCCAGAAGGACAGGATCGAGAAAATCGTCCTGACCGCCTCCGGCGGCCCGTTCCGCCGCAGTTCGCGCGAGGACATGGAGGGCGTCACCCCCGAGCAGGCGGTGGCCCACCCCAACTGGTCGATGGGCGCCAAGATCTCGGTCGATTCGGCGTCGATGATGAACAAGGGGCTCGAGCTGATCGAGGCCCACCATCTGTTCGGGCTGCCGGAAGAGCGCATCGATATCGTCGTCCACCCCCAGTCGGTGATTCATTCGATGGTCGCCTACGTGGACGGGTCGGTCCTGGCGCAGATGGGCAGCCCCGACATGCGCACCCCCATCGCCTATGCCCTGGGCTGGCCGCGGCGCATCGAGGCGCCGGCCCCCCGGCTCGACCTCGCCGCCATCGGGCAGCTCACCTTCGAGGCGCCGGACCCCGCGCGGTTCCCCGCGCTGCGGCTGGCCCGGCGCGCCTTGCAAACGGGTGGGTCGGCACCTACTGTCTTGAACGCCGCCAACGAGGTTGCCGTCCAGGCGTTCCTGTCCCGCGGCATCGGCTTCCTCGATATCGCCGGGGTTGTCGAGGCGACCCTGGAAGCCAGCGAGGTCATCCCGCTCGCTTCGATCGACGACGTGCTCGCCCAGGATCGGCGGGCGCGCGAACTTGCGTGGAACGTGATCAAGCGCGGCCGCGGTTTTTAAGAGCGGAACCCATGGAATTTCTCGCCGGTATCTGGAATTACGTCGTCGTCTTCCTGCTCATCCTCACCGTCGTGGTGTTCGTGCATGAGCTCGGCCACTTCCTGGTGGCGCGGTGGAATGGCGTCAAGGTCGAGGTGTTCTCCATCGGCTTCGGGCCCGAGGTCTGGGGATTCAACGCCAAGTCGGGCACGCGCTGGCGCCTGAGCCTGCTGCCGCTCGGCGGCTACGTGAAGATGTTCGGCGATGCCGACGCCGCTTCGACCCCCGACGACCGGCCGATGACCGAGGAAGAGAAGGCGGTCGCCTTCCATCACAAGCGCGTCGGCCAGCGCGCCGCCATCGTGTTCGCCGGTCCCGCGGCCAATTTCATCTTCGCCATCATCGGCATGAGCGCCATGTTCATGGTCCTGGGGCAGACGGTGGTCGAACCGGTGGTGGGCAAGGTCCTGGAAGGTTCGGCGGCGGCGGATGCCGGCCTGGCCCCCGGTGACCGCATCGTCGCGATCAACGGCAGCCGGGTCGACCGCTTCCAGGACATCCAGCGCATCGTCATGCTCGAGATCGAGCATCCGCTGAATCTGGCCGTGCAACGGGGGGGCGGCCGGTTCGAGGTGCTGGCCAAGCCGCGCATCGTCGAGCGCAAGAGCGTCTTCGGCGAGATGCAAAAGGTGCCGATCCTGGGTATCGGCGCCGACCCGGCCAGCACGCGGGTGGTCCAGCATGGCGTCGGATCCGCTCTGCTTGAATCCCTGCGCGAGACCGAGGCGATGGTGACCTCGACGTTCGTCGGCATCGGTCAGATGATTTCAGGAACCCGCGACACCGACCAGCTGGGCGGCCCGATCCGTATCGCCAAAGGCGCCGGGGAAGCGGCGCAGCTGGGGCTGTCGAGCGTGGTCTACTACACCATTCTCTTGTCCCTGAACCTCGGTCTCATAAATCTCTTCCCAATCCCGGTATTGGACGGCGGGCATCTTCTCTTCTATGGATTCGAAGCGATCCTTGGTAGGCCGCTTGGGGAGCGGGCACAAGAATATGGTTTTCGAATCGGCCTGTTTCTGGTATTGGCCTTGATGGTTTTCGCCACACGGAACGACATCGTATCCCTTCCGATGTGGGATGCTCTGGTGAAGCTGCTGTCGTGACGTAAGAAGCGCGGCGGGGCGAACTCTTGGGGGGTCCTTTATGAGTCTCGTGCGTCGTGCCGCTCTCGCCTTGGGGCTGATGGCCGTTGCCTTGCCGGCTTTCGCCCAGGAGCAGGGGCGCATCCGCCAGATCGTCATCCAGGGCACCCAGCGCGTCGAGGCTGAGACCGTCAAGTCCTACATGACGATCGCCGAAGGCGACCCCTACGATGCCGATCGTGTCGACCGCTCGCTGAAGGCGCTGTTCAACACCGGGCTGTTCGCCGACGTGAACATCCGCCGCCAGGGCGATGTCCTGGTGGTGGGGGTGCTCGAAAACCCGATCATCAATCGCATCGCCTTCGAGGGTAACAAGCGGATCAAGACCGAGGACCTGGAGCGCGAGACGCAGCTGCGTCCCCGCGTGGTCTACACGCGCACCAAGGTCCAGAGCGACGTCAAGCGCATGCTCGATCTGTACCGCCGCCAGGGCCGCTTCGCCGCCACCGTCGAGCCGAAGGTCATCCAGCTCGAGCAGAACCGCGTCGACCTGGTGTTCGAGATCGCCGAGGGCGAGCCCACCTACGTCAAGCGCATCAATTTCATCGGCAACCACCGCTACAGCGACGGCAATCTGCGTGAGGTGCTGCAGACCAAGGAGGAGCGCTGGTATCGCTTCTTCTCCAGCGAAGACACCTACGATCCCGATCGCCTGACCTATGATCGCGAGTTGCTGCGACGCTATTATCTCAAGCACGGCTACGCCGATTTCCGGGTGGTCTCGGCGGTCGCCGAGCTGACCCCCGACCGCGAAGGCTTCTTCATCACCTTCACCGTGGACGAGGGCGAGCGCTACAAGTTCGGCAAGTCCGACCTCAAGGTCGCCCTGAAGGACGTCAACGGCGACGAGTTGAAGCCCCTGATCACGGCGGAAGAGGGCGAGTGGTACAACGCCGACCAGGTCGAGACCATCGTCCAGAACCTGACCGACGCCCTCGGCAACAAGGGCTACGCCTTCGTCGACGTGAAGCCGCAGGTGCGCCGCGACCGCGAGAAGAAGACGGTCGATCTGGTGTTCGACATCCAGGACGCGCCGCGCGTCTATGTCGAGCGCATCGACGTGACCGGCAACGTGCGCACCCTGGACAAGGTGATCCGTCGCGAGTTCCGGTTGGTGGAAGGCGACGCCTTCAACACCGCCAAGCTGCGCCGCTCGCGCCAGCGCATCAAGGACCTCAATTTCTTCGACAAGGTCGAGGTCAACAACGTTCCGTCCGAGACCGCGCCGGACCGCACCGTCATCAAGGTGGACGTGCAGGAAAAATCGACCGGCGAATTGTCCTTCGGCATCGGCTGGTCCACGGTGGCCGGCGCGATCGTCGAGGCGCAGCTGCGCGAACGCAACCTGCTCGGCAAAGGCCAGGACGTCCGCATCGGCGCATCGGTCGGCGAACGCCGCAACAGCGCCGAGTTCTCGTTCACCGAACCCTATTTCATGGACCGCAATCTGGCGGCCGGCTTCGATCTCTTCGCCATCAACCGCAAGTTCCAGCGCGAAAGCTATTACGACGCCAACTCCCTGGGCGGTGCGCTGCGCGCCGGCTACCAAATCTCCGAACACCTTCGCCAGGAGGTGAAGTACCTCTTGAAGCGCGATCAGGTCGAAAACGTGTCGTCCTTGGCCTCGCGCTTCATCAAGGAGCAGGAGGGCGAGTCCACGACGTCGTCGATCCAGCAGACCCTGCTGTGGGATTACCGCGACAGCCGGATCGAGCCGACCGAAGGGTACTTCTTCAGGGTCAACAACGAACTTGCCGGCCTGGGTGGCGACCAGCAGTTCGTGCGCAACAACGTGGGCGCCGGCCAGTACTTCCCGCTCGTGGAGCAGGTGGTGCTCAGCCTGACCGGCAACGCGGGCATCATCACCGGTTACGGCGACAAGCAGATCCGCATCACCGAGCGCTACTACCTGGGCGGCGACACGCTGCGCGGCTTCGCCAGCGCCGGTGTCAGCCCGCGCGACATCTCGACCAAGAACGGCGCCATCGGCGGCCTGTGGCAGTACTACGGCAGCGCCCAAGTGCGCTTCCCGCTCGGCCTGCCTGAAGAGCTGGGTTTCGGCGGTCACGTGTTCACCGATTTCGGCTCGATCGGCCCGACCGAGAATTACCCCGACAAGACCAACATCCGTCAGTCGAGCTCGGTGCGCGTCTCGGTCGGTGCCGGCGTGACCTGGAAGTCGCCGATGGGCCCGGTGGCCGTCGATATCGGCATTCCGGTGAAGAAGGAATCGTTCGACGAGGACGAGCTGTTCCGGTTCAACTTCGGCACGAGGTTCTGATCAATGCTTGCCAGGCCGGGCGCCCGCCTCGGGTGGGCTGCCCTAGCTCTCTTGTGCTCCGTCCTCACGTGGCCAGCCTTCGCCCAGACCACCGATGCCGCCAAGCTGACGGCGCCGGTGGTGGTGATCGTCGATACCAGCCGCATCCAGCGTGAAGCGTTGGCCGGCAAGGCGATCACCGCCCAGCGCGAGAAGTTCCAGCAATCGTTCCAGTCCGAGTTCGAGCCGGCGCGCAAGCAGTTGCAGCAGCAGGAAATGGAGCTGGCCAAGCAGCGCTCCGCCATGAACCCGCAGACCTTCGAACAGAAGGCGCGCGCGTTCGAGGAGGAGGCCGCGGCGTTCAATCGCCGGACCCAGGCAGCCAGTCGCGCGCTGGATAAATCGACCGCGACGGCCCATAACGAGCTGCAGCGAGCGACCATCGAGGTGACGAGCGAGGTGGCCAGCGAGCTCGGGGCCGGCCTTGTGCTCCACAAGCAGACCGTGTTCCTGCACGACCCCCGCATGGATGTCACCGACCGAATCATCGAGCGGCTGAACAAGCGCCTGCCGACCGTCGCTTTCCCGCCGCCCGAGCTGGAAGCCCCGGCCGGCACCCCGACCGCCCCACCAAAGCCGGGAAAGAAATAGCTCATGGCCGATTCCAGGTTCTTTTCCGTCTCCGGGCCGTTCACGCTGGCCCGTCTCGCCGAGCTTTCCGGTGCCGAGATCGCACCCGGCAGCGATCCGAACGCGATTTTCTCGGACGTCGCTCCGCTGGAGGTGGCCGGCACGCAGGCCGTCGGGTTCCTCGACAACCGCAAATACCTTTCCGCCTTCCAGGCCAGCAAGGCGGGCGCCTGCGTCGTTCATCCCGATCTCGCCGACAAGGCGCCGGCCGGCATGGCCCTGCTGCTGTCCAAGGACCCGTACCGGGCCTACGCACACATCGCGCAGGCGTTCTACCCGGCACGCGCGCCGGAGCCGTGGGTCGCCCCCACTGCCTGGGTCGACCCCTCGGCCAAGGTCGGCGAGGGCTGCCGGATCGAGCCGGGAGCCGTCGTCGGTGCCCGCGCCGAGATCGGCCCGCGCTGCCGCATCGGCGCCAATGCCGTGGTCGGCGACGGTGTGGTGGTGGGCGCCGACAGCATCATCGGTGCCGGTTCGACCGTGCAATTCGCCATTGTCGGCACCCGCGTCAACATCTACCCGGGCGCCCGCATCGGCCAGGACGGCTTCGGTTTCGCCATGGGCCCCCAGGGCCATCTGAAGGTGCCGCAGCTTGGCCGCGTGGTCATCGGCGACAACGTCGAGATCGGCGCCAACACCACCATCGATCGCGGTGCTGGTCCGGATACCGTGATCGGCGACGGCTGCATGATTGATAATCTGGTGCAGATTGGGCACAACGTGCAGCTGGGCCGGGGCTGCGTCATCGTGGCGCAGGTCGGCATTTCCGGATCGACGCGCTTCGGCGATTTCGTCGCCGCCGGCGGCCAGGCGGGCATCACCGGCCACCTGAAGATCGGGTCCGGTGCCCGCATCGCCGCCCAGAGCGGGGTGATGAAGGACATCGGGCCGGGCGAGACGGTCGGCGGAGCGCCGGCGATGCCGATGACCGAATGGCTGCGCCAATGCGCAGCGTTGAACAAGATGAGCCGGCGCAAGGGCTGATCTGGCCATCCAACGGGAGAGAGGGCAGGGGAAAGATGAACATGGTGAGCGAAACCGAGCGCTCGAAGGTCATCGACATCAACCGGATCATGCAGATGATCCCGCACCGCTATCCGTTCCTGATGGTGGACAAGGTGATCGACGTAGTGCCCGACCAGAGCGCGGTCGGCGTCAAGAACGTCACCATCAACGAGCCGTTCTTCCAGGGCCATTTCCCCCAGCGTCCGGTGATGCCCGGGGTGCTGATCATCGAGGCGATGGCCCAGACGGCGGCGGTGCTGGTCGTCGAGACGCTGGGCCCCTCGGCCGAGGGGAAGCTGGTGTATTTCATGAGTGTCGAGGAGGCCCGCTTTCGCAAGCCGGTCGGCCCCGGCGACACGCTGATGATTCACGTTTCGAAGGAGCGTTCGCGCGGCAACGTGTGGAAGTTCCGCGCCGAGGCCAAGGTGGGTGAGACCCTCATGGCCGAAGCAGTCTACGCCGCCATGATCATGGACAACTGATGCCGCAGATCCACCCCACCGCGATCGTCGATTCCAAGGCCGAACTGGCCGACAGCGTCGTCATCGGTCCCTTTTGTGTCGTCGGGCCCCACGTCCGTCTGGACGAGCGCGTCGAACTGTTGTCGCACGTGGTCGTCGAAGGCCGCACCACCATCGGCGAGGGCACCCGCATCTTCCCCTTTGCCTCGATCGGGCATCAACCGCAGGACCTCAAGTACCACGGCGAGCCGTCGACCCTGGAGATCGGCCGCAACAACCAGGTCCGTGAATACGTGACCATGCAGCCCGGCACCGAGGGCGGCGGCATGGTGACCCGGGTGGGCGACAACTGCCTGTTCATGGCCAGCGCCCACGTCGCCCACGACTGCATCCTGGGCAACAACGTCATCATGGCCAACAATGCCACCCTGGCCGGCCACGTCATCGTCGGCGAATGCGCCTTCCTGGGCGGGCTGTCGGCGGTGCACCAGTTCGTGCGCATCGGCAAGCATGCCATGATTGGCGGCATGTCCGGGGTGGAAGCCGACGTGATCCCGTTCGGGATGGTCATCGGCAACCGCGCCCACCTCAACGGCCTGAACATCGTCGGTCTGAAGCGCCGCGGCTTCTCGCGTGAGGACATCCACACGCTGCGCAACGCCTACCGCCTGCTGTTCGCCCCCGAGGGCACCCTGCAGGAGCGTCTCGCCGACGTCGCCGAGCAGTTCAGCGGCAATGCCGGCGTCATGGAGATCGTCGATTTCATCCGCTCCGATTCCTCGCGCTCGCTGTGCACGCCCGGCTTCGAGGATGAACGCTAAGCTGGGGATAGTGGCTGGCGGCGGCGAGTTCCCGGGACTCGTCATCGCCGCCTGCCGCGCCCAGGGACGGCCCTTCCATGTCCTGGCCCTCGAGGGGCATGCCGACCCGGCGGTGATCGGTGACGCGCCGGCCGATTGGATTCGCCTCGGGCACGCCGGCTCCGGCCTGGAAATCCTGCGCAAGCAGGGGGTGACCGAACTGGTGATGATCGGGCCGGTGCGCCGGCCCAGCCTGTTCGAACTGGCTCCCGACATGTGGACGGCCAAATTCTTCGCCAAGGTGGGGCTGAGGGCCCTGGGCGATGACGGGCTGTTGAGCGCGCTCGCCCATGCCCTTGGGGAGGAAGGCTTCCAGGTGGTGGGGGTCGATCAGGTGCTGTCCGACTGCCTGGCGGTCGCCGGCGCCTACGGCCGCATCCAGCCGGACGCGCAGGCGCTTGCCGACATCGCCCACGGTATCAAGGTGGCCCGCGGGCTGGGGGCGCTCGACGTCGGCCAGGCGGTGGTGGTGCAGCAGGGTCTGGTGCTGGCGGTCGAGGCCATCGAAGGGACCGACCGTCTGCTGGAGCGCTGCCGCGACCTCAAGCGCGAGGGCCCGGGCGGGGTCCTGGTCAAGGTGAAGAAGCCGCAGCAGGACCGCCGCCTCGACCTGCCGACCATCGGCCTCAACACCGTTCGCCGTGCCGCCGACGCCGGCCTGCGCGGCATCGCCGTCGAGGCGGGTGGCGCCTTGGTGCTGGGCCGCGAGCGGATTGGCCTCGAGGCGGACCAGATGGGCCTGTTCGTGCTCGGGGTTGAGGGGTAGTCCGTCCGTGCCGGCGCCTCAGCATCCCCTGATCTACATCATCGCCGGCGAGCCGTCGGGCGACCTGCTCGGCGGCCGGCTGATGGCGGGTCTCAAGGCGCGAACCGGCGGGGCGGTCCGCTTTGCCGGCATCGGCGGCGAAAGCATGCGGGCCGAGGGGTTGGACAGCCTGTTCCCCATGGCGGAACTGTCGGTGATGGGGCTGGTCGAGGTCTTGCCCCGCATTCCCCGCATCCTGAAGCGGCTGGATCAGACGCTGGCCGACATCGGCGCCCGCCGGCCCGACGCCATTGTCACCATCGATTCGTGGGGCTTCACCGGCCGGGTGCAGAAGCGCGTCCAGAAGCAGTTTCCCGGCATTGCGCGCATCCATTACGTCGCTCCCATGGTGTGGGCCTGGAAGCCCAAACGCACCAAGAAGCTGGCGGCCGTCCTCGACATGCTGATGACGCTGCTGCCGTTCGAGCCGCCGTGGTTCGAGAAGGAGGGCCTGAAAACCCTTCATGTCGGCCACCCGGTGATCGAGAGCGGCGCCGAGGCCGGCGACGGGGTGGGCTTTCGCAGCCGTCACGGCATCGCGGCGAACGCGCCGGTGCTGGTCGCGCTGCCGGGCAGCCGCCACTCGGAGACCGGGCGCCTGCTGCCGGTGTTCGCCGAGACCGTCGAGCTGCTGGCGGCGCGTCAGCCGGGGTTGACGGTGGTGGTGCCCACCGTGGAAACCGTGGCCGAGACGGTGCGCCAGGCCGCGGCGGGCTGGGCGCTCCCCGCCATCGTGGTGGAGGGCCGCCAGGAGAAGATCGATGCCTTTGCCGCCGGCACCGTCGGGCTGGCCGCTTCGGGGACCGTCGCGCTGGAGCTGGCCTTGGCAGGCCTGCCCACCATCATCACCTACAAGGTGGCGCCGCTGTCCGCCTTCGTCGCCACCCGCTTCCTGGGGCTGGGAAAGACGCTGAAGTGGGTGACGCTGGTCAACATCGTCATGGATGCCGCGATCATGCCCGAGTTCCTCCAGGACGCCTGCACGCCCGACCGGCTGGCGGGGGAGGTGGAGCGCCTGCTTGGCGACCCGGCGGCGCGGGAGACGATGAGGACTGGCATGCGCGAGGCCATGCTCCGCCTGGGCTGGGGCGGCGAGAGCCCGAGCGCCCGTGCCGCCGACGCCGTTCTGACCTTCATTGCCGAGAGGAGCGCGAATTGAGCTGGCGCATGCTTCACACCATGATCCGCGTGGGTAACCTGGACCGCTCGATCGACTTCTATACCCGTCTGTTGGGGATGAAGCTGCTCCGGCGGCAGGATTACCCCGAGGGCAAGTTCACCCTGGCCTTCGTCGGCTACGGCGGCGAGGCGGACAACACGGTGATCGAGCTCACCCACAACTGGGACACCGACCATTACGACCTCGGCAATGGTTTCGGCCACCTGGCGTTGGGTGTTCCCGACATCTACGGCGCCTGCGAGACCCTGGCCGCCAACGGCGCCAAGATCACCCGCCCGCCGGGGCCGATGAAGCACGGCAGCACCGTGATCGCCTTCATCGAGGACCCCGACGGCTACAAGATCGAGCTGATCGAGAAGAAGTAGTCGGCGCGGGGGAGCGGAGACGGCGCAGCGAGGGACCTCGTGCGGTTGGGACCTTTCGGGCGGAACCGGACGAGATCCTTCCTCCCGGGTGGTCGTCAGGATGACATCTTGGGTGGGTCGTCCTGAGCGGAGCCGGCGCAGCGAGGGACCTCGTGCGGGCCGGCACCTTTCGGGCGGAACCGGACGAGATCCTTCCTCCCGGTGGTCATCAGGATGACATCTTAGGCGGTGTCCTCCCGAGCGGAGCGAGGGACCGGGCGAGCGTGGAGAGGTGTGGCGGCGATGTTGGAAATCCTTCGAGCCGGCGAGACCAATCCCAAGCGTCCTCCGCTCCTGTTCGTGCACGGCGCCTTTTCCGGCGCCTGGATTTGGGCCGAGCACTTCCTGCCGTTCTTCGCCGCCGCCGGCTGGGAGTGTGCGGCGGTGTCCCTGCGTGGCCATGGCGAGAGTTCGGGGCGGGACCGCCTCGACCATTGCGGCCTTGCCGATTACGTGGATGACGTGGCCGAGGCCGCGGCGACGCTGGGCCGTCCGCCGGTGGTCATCGGCTATTCCATGGGCGGAGCGGTGGCGCAGCGCTTCGTCACCAGCCGGGCGTCGGCCGGGCTGGTGCTGCTCGCCTCGGCGCCGCCCACCGGGATGGCAGGCCCCACCTGGTGGATGACGCTGCACCGGCCGCGCTTCACCTGGCAGCTCGCCGTGCTGGAAGCCGCCGGCGCCGCAAGCGTCGACCCCGAGATCCTGTCCCAAAACCTGTTCTCCCCGGAAACCCCTTCCGCGCAGGCGCTACGCTATCTGCCGTTCCTGCAACGCGAATCGCGTCGGGCCACCATGGAGGTGATGCTCCCCCAGCCCGTTCACCGGCCGCGGCCCGGCTATCCGGTCCTGGTGGTCGGCGGCGACGACGACGCCTTCATTCCCGTGGCGGCCCTGCAGGCCACCGCCGCCTTCTGGCAGGCCCGCCTCACGGTGGTGCCGGGGCTGCCCCATCTGGCGATGCTGGACGCCCGGTGGCGGCGCGCGGCGACGGCAATCGCCGATTGGGTCGCGGACCTCCCCTGAAGGCTTCCCGGGAGAGGTATACCCCGGTCGGGACGTTGAGCCGCGCCCTCGGCTTTTGGACTATGACCGGGTTCAGACCGGGGTGGCCAGAATGGAAGGCATCGTCAATTTTCGGGTATTGGTGGTCGACGACAGTGCGTCGTTGCGGCAGGCCTACGCGCTCGTCCTCGAAATCGAGGGAATGTCGGTCACGACGGCGTCAAACGGCCGTGAGGCCCTGGAGCGTGTCCGGGCGGACAAGCCGGACCTGATTCTGCTCGACCTGTCCATGCCGGTGATGAGCGGCTGGGAGTTTCGCGCCATCCAGCGCACCGACCCACGGCTGGCCCGGATCCCGGTGATCGTGGTGACCGCCGAGGAGATCGAGGAGGCCGAGGCCGACCTTCTCGCCTGCCATGGCCTCGTGCGCAAGCCCAGCCCCTGCGAGGCCCTGATTACGGCGATCCGGACGGGGCTGGCGGCAGCCAGGCCGTCAGATCCTCGAGCGCCCGCGTCGTATAGAGCTTCTTGCGGTCGCGCCCCTTCACCCGCTTCCCCCGCTCGTCGCGCTCGGGCGGCGGCGGGAACAGGCCGAAATTGATGTTCATCGGCTGGTAGGTCTCGGCATTGGCGCCGCCGGTGACGTGGGCGAGGAGGGCTCCCAGTGCCGTCGTCGCCGGCGGCGGTGCCATGGGGGCGCCCAGCCGCTCGGCGGCGGCGAACTGGCCCGCCAGGAGGCCGATGGCCGCGCTCTCCACGTAGCCCTCGCAGCCGGTCACCTGGCCGGCCAGACGCAAGCGCGGCTCCGCCTTGAGCCTGAGCGTGCCGTCGAGCACCCGTGGTCCGTTGACGAAGGTGTTGCGGTGCAGGCCGCCCAGGCGGGCGAACTCGGCATTTTCCAGGCCCGGGATCATGCGGAAGACGCGGGCCTGTTCGCCGTGGCGCAGCTTGGTCTGGAACCCGACCATGTTGTAGAGGGTGCCGAGCGCGTTGTCCTGTCGGAGCTGCACCACCGCGTAGGGCTTCGGCCCGTGCGGGTTGGTCAGGCCGACCGGCTTCATGGGCCCGAACGCCAGCGTTTCGCGCCCTCGCTCCGCCATGACCTCGATGGGCAGGCAACCCTCGAAGTACGGTGTGTCCTTCTCCCAGTCGTGGAAGGGCACCGTCTCGCCGGCCAGCAGGGCGTCGATGAAGGCGTGGTATTCGTCCTTGGACATCGGACAGTTGATGTAGTCCGAGCCCTCGCCCTTGTCGTAGCGCGACTGGAACCAGGCCCTGCCGAAATCGATGCTGTCCTTGTGGATGATCGGCGCGATGGCGTCGAAGAAGGATAGCGACTCCTCGCCGGTAAGCCCGCGGATCGCCTCCGCCAGCGCGGGCGAGGTGAGCGGGCCGGTGGCGATGATGACCGTGCCCCACTCGGCCGGCGGCAGTCCCGCCACCTCTTCGCGGGCGATCTCGACGTTCCCCAGCGCCGTGAGGCGGCGTTCGACCTCGGCCGAGAAGCCGTCCCGGTCGACGGCCAGCGCACCGCCCGCCGGCACCTTGTGCTGGTCGGCGGCAGCCATGATCAGCGAACCGGTGCGCCGCATCTCTTCGTGCAGCAGGCCGACCGCGTTGTACTCGGCGTCGTCGGAGCGCAGCGAATTGGAGCACACCAGTTCGGCCAGGCCGGCAGTCTGGTGGGCGGGGGTCGAGCGCACCGGGCGCATCTCGTGGAGGACGACGGGGATGCCGGCGCGCGCGATCTGCCACGCGGCCTCGCTGCCGGCCAGCCCGCCGCCGACGATATGGATGGGAGCATTGGTCATGGCCCTGGACATAAGGCCCAAGCGCGCCGCTGTCCAGCGGCTTTGGTGGTGGCCGCCTCCCCGGGCTTGATGGGGCGGGGGCGGACGGTCACATTTGGGGAATGGAACTCTTGCTGGTGCTCGTCGGGATCGCCTGCATCGCGGCGGTATTGGCCGTCCGCGCCGCACGGCGCGACCCCGCCAAAAGCACCCTGTGGCCCCAGGGGGTCCCGGGCTTCGATTTCGCCGGCCAGTCGCTTTATCGCTACACCCGGGGCGGGGATTACCACGACTTCTTCATTCCGCCGGGGGATGCCGAGGGCCGCATGGCAGTGGCGGTCGGCGACGTCGCCGGCCATGACGCGCTGGCGGCCAAGCTGATGCATCTCGCCCGCGCCTCGGTGCGGACCCACGCCGCGCCGCCCGGGCAGTTGGCCGACATGCTGGGCAGGATCAATCGCGACCTCGCCCGGCAGATGCGGGCCGGGCGGTTCATGACCCTGTTCCTGGCGGTGCTGGTGGCGGGCAGCCGGAGCATCCACTGGGTCAATGCCGGGCAGGGGCCGGCCATTGCCTATTACCCCGAGACCGACCGCTTCCGCGAGGTCGGCGGACCCGACATCCCGCTGGGCATCGACCCCGACTGGCGCTTCCACGAACTGGAGCACAGCGGCTGGCCGACCGGCGCCTTGCTGGTCATCGGTACGGACGGGGTGTGGGAGACCCGCAACCCCACGGGCGAGATGTACGGGATCGACCGGTTGCAGCGGCTGGTGCGCGCCACCTGCACCAGATCGGCCGGCGAGATCGTCGCGGCGGTGACGGCCGACCTTGCCGCATTCCGCGGCGGCCGGCCGCAAGCCGACGACGTCACTTTGGTGGTGGTGAAGGCGGTCTAGACGCCCGCCTTGCCGCCGGAAGCGTCGCCGTCGACGCCCTGGACGGTGGTCACCCACGCCATGCTGGTCGCGCCCAGCGGGTTGCCCTTCATCGGCGCGCCTTCGGGCTGGCGGTCCTTGCCCTGGGCCTTGGCATCCGGCATCTGCATCGGGCCGAAGGCGTAGGAGGCGAAGGTCGAGGCGGCGCCCTCGTCGTCTCGCTTCAGGTGGTCGTTGGACCGCTGCGTGTGCTGCATCAGCAGGTGCGCGGGGGTGGCGGTGACGGGTTGCATCGTCTGACCTTTCGAAAAAAGTGACTGCCGCCTGCGATGCAGGGAGCGTGCCACGGCAAAACCCCTTGAAATGCCTGGAAACCGGCCGAGCGGGTAGGCAATTCCTGCCTTGCATCAAACGCATCGCTGGCGCGAGGAAGGCCATTTCTTCCCGGCGCGAGTTGCGCTATAAGCAGCGCACGCGCCACCCTATCGAGTAGGGAAAAAACTACCAATGGCCAAGAAATACTATGTGGTCGGCGGCGAATATGCCGACACCTCGTTCACGCAGATTGCCTCGGGCCACGCCGAGGAGCGTTTCGGACCGTTCGATGAGCGTGAGGCACATGTGTGCTGGCGGGCGCTGACCGGCAAGACGGTCGACAACGCCATGATCCGCTACTTCATCCGCAGCGACGAGAGCGAGCCCGACGGCTGGTTCGTGATCGGCGGCGAATATGCCGATACGCGGTTCGAGGCCATTGCCGCCGGCAAGGCCCTGGAAAGCTACGGTCCGTTCGACCGTAAGACCGCCATGGACAAGTGGCGCGAGCTGACCGGCCGCACGGTGGATTCGGCCCTGACCCGGTACGATCTGTGCACGGCCGAGGAACTGAAGCTCCGCCAAGCGTGAACCGGGCGCTGAACCCCCTGGAACAGTGACCAACTTTAGGCTATCTCCCTTGGCCAAACAGCCAGGGGAGTTTTGCCATGTCTCACAAGTACCATGCCTTCGTCTGCGTCCAGAGCCGCCCGCCGGAGCATCCGCGCGGCTGCTGCACCAGCCGCGGCGGCGGGCAGGCCTTGTTCGATCGTCTGGTCGGCCAGATCAACGAGAAGCAGCTGTGGGAGGCCGGCGTCAGCGTCGCCCAGTCCAGCTGCCTGGGCTTCTGCAAGTTCGGCCCGGTGATGGTGGTCTACCCCGAGGGCGTGTGGTACCAGCCGACCAAGCCCGAGGACATGGACGAGATCGTCGAGAGCCATTTCCGCAACGGCAAGCCGGTCGACCGGCTGCGCATCTATCCGTCGAAGTAACGGCGGGCCGGTCCCTTCCTCGTCACCCCCGGGCTTGACCCGGGGGGCCATGGATTGCCGGGTCGTGCCCGGCAATGACGAGAGTGAAGGGGGCGGGTAATTCAGCCCGGCCGCTCCACCAGCATCGGCTTGATCAGGCCGAAGAACACCGCGGGCGGCCCCATTCCCTCGTACATCCAGCCCACGTGGGCGTTGCAGCCCTTGCACAGGGCGATGCGCCAGTCGAAGCCGCGGAACCACGTGAACTGGGGCGAGGCGCTGCCGACCGCGACCGCTCCCGGGGCGTCCTTGAAGCAGACAACCCGGAACACCACGCCTGCCGGGTTGAAGAACACGTGCTCGTGCTCGCCGCCCATCCGCATGGACAGCGAGGCCCGCGTCATGAAGGCGCCGCAGGCGGCGCAGTAGAAGGCGACGCCGTCCGACCGTTCGCCGACGTGGGAGTCGGTCACGATGTCGGCGGCGTCGCGCGGCATGTCAGTCGGTCCGCTGGATCAGGTGATAGCCGAACGCGGTCTCGACCACGTCGCTGACCTGGCCGGGCTGCAGCTTGAAGGTCGCCTCCTCGAATTCCGGCACCATCTGGCCGCGGCCGAAATAGCCGAGGTCGCCGCCTTCCTGGCCGGACGGGCAATCGGAATGCTCGCGGGCGAGCTGGCCGAAATCGGCGCCAGCGATGACCTTGTCGCGCAGGGCGGCGATCTGCACCATCGCCTCGTCCTTGGAGCGGTCCGCCATGGAGCGCATGGAGCCCTTGTACATGAGCAGGATGTGCGAGGCGCGGACTTGGCCGGACATGGTCGAAACTCCGTAGTCGATAGAGGAAACGGCGACCATATCGCCCTAGGTTGGCCCTGTCAGCCCGAAACGGCGGGCTCGCGTTCGCGCATTCGGAAATGGTACAACTCTAATATCGTCAGACGAGAGGGACCGCACGATGGACATTGAAACCATCGCCATCGCTTCGGGTGTTGTCTTCGGCGCCGGCCTGATCGTCGCCAAGTACGTGGTGGGCCATGTCCTGGCCACCAAGGCCCAGCGCGCCAAGCAGGACCGCTAGTTCTCAGCGGCGGACGCCCGCCGCCAGCAGATGCACCAGGATGGCGGCGGTGGCCGCCACATTGAGCGACTGCACCCGGCCCGAGCCCGGAATGGTGGCGACCTCGTCGCATGCCGCCTGGGTGGCGGGCCCCAATCCTTGCTCCTCATTGCCCAGCACGACCGCCAGCGGCTTGCCGCCACCGCGGGCCATCACCTGTTCCAGCGGCCGGTGGGCGCCGAGTGCGGTGCCGACCACGCGGTAATGGGCTCGCAGTCGCTTCAGGACCTGTGGCAGCCGCGGGCAACGATGGATCTCGACCCACTCCAGCCCGCCTTCGGCGACGCGGTAGGCCGCCTCGCTGGGCAAGGCCTGCCCGGGATGGTCCGACACCACCAGGAGGTCGAGGCCGAAGAAGGCCATGGTGCGGGCGATGGCGCCCAGATTATGGGGATTGCCGACGCCGTCCAGGATGACCAGGGGCGTGCCGGCCTGCGCCCACAGTTTGGCCTGCTCCACGTCGAACAGGTGGACCGGCTTCGGCTTGGCCACCGCCAGGATGCCGCCGTGCAGGGGGCTGCCGGCGATCTTGGTCAGTTCGTCGGTGGGAACGAGGCGGTAGGGCTTGTGGCGCGCCGCCTGCTGCCGGCAGAACTCGCCCACCAGCGGCTTCAGGCGCTCGTCGTAGAACAGCCGCTCAACGCGGGCGGGATCATGCTGGAACAGGGCCGTGACCGCGGGCAGGCCGGCGATCTTGTCGAGGTCTTCTCTGGGTTTGGTCCGCGCGGGAGGTCGTGCCATGGGCCTGCCTGGTTTAGGACTGGCTTGCCAGATCGACCATCGGACCAATGTTGATGGTCGTGTTGGCGGCCGGTTCGCCCGGGGTGAGGGCGATGGGGGCGCGGAAGGCCTCGATCACCGCCACATCGTACAATTCGGTTATTCCCGAGGTGAAGGTCAGGGAAGACACCACCTCACCGGTCTCGATGTCAATGGCCAGGATGCCGCATTGCGGGGCCATGCCGGCGTCCTCCAGGCGGTCGGCCAGCGGCAGGCCGCTGAAGGTCTGGTTCTTGGGCAGCGACAGCCCGATGAATGCGATGCCCTCCCTGAACGACAGACCGCGCAGATAGCCGGA
Source organism: Solirubrobacterales bacterium (assembly GCA_050260775.1). Lineage (GTDB taxonomy): Bacteria > Pseudomonadota > Alphaproteobacteria > Rhodospirillales > Magnetospirillaceae > CALABS01. The sequence continues at coordinate 116,659 of JBLNCP010000022.1, forward strand.
GCAGAATGCGACCGGCACGAAGCGACGTGCGGCCAGGTCGGCCCAGCCGAACTCGCCGGTTGGCCTGGATGTCCCAGGGCTGGCCATGCCCGCCCTCCGGATCGTTCCTGAACAGCATCAGGAGGCTGTGGGTGTAGGTCGATACCGCCAGGGCGCAGTCGAGGCGGGCGAGCAAGGCGCTCATCTCCGCCAGGCCCGAGTACGAAATCTCCGGCGCGCCCCTCTCGCTCATCACGCGTCCTCGCGAGGAACCGGCGGCACGGTATCCCGCCGCCGTCGGTTGGCTCGGCACTCGCGAAGGGCGGCGGAGCAGGGTAGTCTGTCGGCCCATCGACAGCCGCCCTCCGCCAGCCGCAATATGATCGTCCTGTTCAACAAGCCCTATGACGTGCTGTCCCAGTTCTCCGACCGCGAGGGCGGGCGGCGGACGCTAAAGGACTATGTGCCGGTTCCGGGAGTCTATCCCGCGGGACGCCTGGATCGGGATTCCGAGGGGCTCATGGTGCTGACCGACGACGGCGGCCTGGTGGCGCGCATCAGCCAGCCGCGGCACAAGCTGCCCAAGACCTACTGGGCTCAGGTCGAGGGCGTTCCCACCGAAGAGGCTCTGGCGGCCCTGCGCCGCGGCGTCACCCTCAACGACGGCCCCACCTTGCCGGCGGGGGCGCGGCGGATGGACGAGCCTGCGACCCTGTGGCCGCGCGACCCGCCGATCCGTTGGCGTGCCAACATCCCGACGTCGTGGATCGAACTGGTGCTGCATGAGGGCCGCAACCGCCAGGTGCGGCGGATGACGGCGGCGGTGGGGTTCCCGACCTTGCGGCTGATCCGCTGGGCGGTGGGGGAGTGGACCCTGGCCGGGCTGCAACCCGGCGAGTGGCGCGAGGCGCCGCCTCCGTCACGAAGGCGGCGCTAGGCGCTCAGCGACGGCGCGGCGCGGTCGGCGTGAGGGCCAGATGCTGCTTGATCTGGCCGGCGACGGCGCGGGTCATGGCCACGCCGGCGGCGAAGTGGGTGGTGAGGTAGGGGCTGCGGCCGTCGGAACGGGCGCCCTCCGGGGCCTCCTCGCTCAAGGCCTCATCCAATTCGCGCAGTTCGGCAGGTCCCAGCATACCCATCGATCCTTTTCGCGTGCAATTGCTTGCACTTGGGTGAAATTTCCTTTCGCATCCCCCCCGATGCTGAGACAAATTTGTACCGGAAACGGATGCCGCATTGCAATATGGAAGATGGGCTAAAGTCGTAGGGGCTCGCTTCCAACTCCCCCATTGGGCAGAGAAGGCCTAGGCTATTTCGGTATGGAAACGGAAGTGGATGCCGCTTGTACGGGGCGTCAGAAGATGTGCGGCCGCACCCCATGCTGGCGAGCCAGGTAGTGGATGACGAAGCGCATCAGGGCAAAGGTGGGTTTGAGGAACGCCAGGGATGCCTTGCCGTCGGCGGCCGCCTTGACCTCGGCCGCCACGCTGATGGCTTCCGGTATCTGACCGGGGGCGGACAGGGTGATTTCCGCCCGTTGCCCCACCCTCAACGGGGCGCGGCAGGCGGCGCGGATGCCGCCTTCCGAGATGTCGAGGAGCGTGCCCGGCCGGCCGTTGATCGAGACACCCATGATCACCCCAGGATAACGGCGATGACGGCGTCGTTCCGAGTGTTGGGCTAGCGGGGCTGACTTGGGCTGGGGCACGGCGATCCGGTCCGTCGAGGGTTCGACCCGGTGATACCACGCGCCCTTGACGGAATTTCACGCCGGCGGTCAACGCCCCGTAAACGGGGCGTCGCCGTCCGGTAAACGGGGCGCGGTCAGCCTTGCGGCCGCCCGGCCTGGCACAATTTCCAGTCGTCACCCTGCAGGGCGAACAGCATGTAGAGCTTTTCCTTGCCCGAGGAATCGATGACCGTGCGCAGGCGTGAGCCGCGGCAAGCGCCCTGGATGGCCTGGGGCGGGGTCTTGACGTGCTTGGAGTTGAGGCAGCCGAAGGTGGACTTGGGGACTTCGCCCTGCAGCGGCACGATGTCCTTGTTGTTGACCTGCAGCTTGTAGCTGTCCTGGCCGTTCTGGACCGTGCCGATCACGTCGATCTTGGCGAAGCGCGAGGCGTAATGGCCGGCGGTCATGGTTCCGTCATTGGCCAGGTTGGCGATCGGACGGAACGACACCGCCGCGCACTTGGGCGGCTCCTTGCCGCCAGCCTTGGCGGCTTCGGCAGGTTGGGCGGCGAAACCCAGGGCCACGGCGGCGGCGCACAACAGGGACGCACGAATCATGGGGACCTCCGATTGGATCGACCCATGCATATTATCGGGTTGCGGCGCGTCGGCAAGACGGTCGGGAGGCAGGGGGATGCTCGATCGACAACGCTTTTTGGTTGCGGTACCGTTCCGGTAAAAGGAGCCCGCCGCCCATGGTTGCCGCCAACAACGCCAAGCACGCCTTCTTCTACCTTTTGGTCCTGTTCACCCTCGGCTTTGTCGCCTGCGGCGCCGGGGGCGTGCTGTTCGCGGTGATCGAACAGGCCTATCCGCTGCCCGGCGAGTTCCCGGGGGCGGTGCAGGGCGGCATGCGGTTGGGGATTTCCGGTGTGATCGTGGCGGGGCCGGTACTCTATCTGGTGCTGCGGGCGGTCAACCTCGCACTGGAACGCGGAACGTTGGCGGCCCAAGCCGGCGTGCGCCGCTGGCTGACCTACCTGATCCTGCTGGTGGCGGCCAAGACGGCCATCGTCGACCTGGTGGTCAGCCTGAACGCGCTGCTGGGGGGCGAGCTGACCGTACGCTTCCTGTTGAAGGCCCTGACGATCCTCGGGATCGCCGCGGCGGTGCTGGCCTACTTCACCTACGACCTGACCCGGAAGTCCTTCGTGCGCGATCGCATCGTCCGCTCGTCCGGCTTCGCCTACCTAGCCGCGGTGGTCGCGGTCCTGGGGCTGGGGTTCACCCATGTGGCCGGACCGACCGAGGCCCGGCAGGTGCGTGAGGACGCGCAGCGGGTGCAGCATCTCAACAGCCTGACCATGGGGATCGCGCAATTCCATCGTGAAAACAAGCGACTGCCGGCCGATCTGGATGAATTGGTGAAGAACAAGGCGGTGTTCGCCGCCGCCACCGTCGATCCGATCTCCGGCAGGCCCTATGAGTATCGCTCCCGCACCGACCGAGAATACGAGCTGTGCGCCGACTTCGCTCTGGCGATGCCGGCGCAGCAGCCCATGGCCTTCCCCGGTCCGCAATGGCAGCACGAGCGCGGGCGCACCTGCTTCGTGCGCACGGTGCCCGAGGTCAAGAACTAGGCCCGCCTGAGCGCCTTGCTGCCGAGGTAGGGCGCCAGGTAGCGGCCGGTGTAGCTTTCCGGCGTCGCCGCGACCTCCTCCGGCGTCCCCGCCACCACGACGCGGCCGCCGCCGTCGCCGCCCTCGGGGCCCATGTCGATGATCCAATCGGCAGTCTTGATGACCTCGAGGTTGTGCTCGATCACCAGCACGGTGTTGCCGCCGTCGACCAGTGCCTGCAGCACCTCCAACAGCTTGCGCACGTCCTCGAAATGCAGACCGGTGGTCGGCTCGTCGAGGATGTAGAGGGTGCGCCCCGTCGCCCGGCGCGACAGTTCCTTGGCCAGCTTGACGCGCTGGGCCTCGCCGCCGGACAGCGTCGTCGCCTGCTGGCCGAGGTGGATGTAGTCGAGGCCGACCCGCTGCAGGGTCACCATCTTGTCGCGGATCGAGGGCACCGCCTTGAAGAAGTCGGCTGCCTCTTCGATCGTCATGTCAAGAACGTCCGATATGCTCTTGCCGCGGAATGTGATTTCCAACGTTTCGCGGTTGTAGCGCTTGCCCTTGCAGACGTCGCACTGCACGTAGACATCGGGCAGGAAGTGCATCTCGATCTTGATGACGCCGTCGCCCTGGCAGGCCTCGCAACGACCACCCTTGACGTTGAAGCTGAAGCGCCCGGCCTTGTAGCCGCGCGCCTTGGCCTCGGGCAATTCCGTGAACCAGTCGCGGATGGGGGTGAAGGCGCCGGTATAGGTGGCCGGGTTGGAACGCGGCGTGCGGCCGATAGGCGACTGGTCGATGTCGATGATCTTGTCCAGGTGCTCGATGCCTTCGATGCGCTCGAAGGCGGTGGGCTGCTCGCGGGCGTTCATCAGCCGCCGCGCCAGCGCCTTGTACAGGGTCTCGATCACGAGGGTGGACTTGCCGCCGCCGGAAACCCCGGTGACGCAGGTCAATGTCCCCAGGGGGATCTCCACATTGACGTCCTTGAGGTTGTTGCCGCGCGCCCCGATGACCCGCAGTTTGGATCCGTTGCCGGTGCGACGCGTCGCCGGCATGGGGATCTGCTTGATGCCGGTCAGGTAATGGCCGGTCAGGCTGTCGGGGTGGCGCATCACCTGCTCGGGGGTGCCCTCGGCCACCACCTCGCCGCCGTGGATGCCGGCGCCGGGGCCCATGTCGATCAGATAGTCGGCGGTCCGGATGGCGTCCTCGTCATGCTCGACCACGATGACCGAGTTGCCGATGTCACGCAGGCGCTTGAGGGTGGCCAGCAGGCGGTCGTTGTCGCGCTGGTGCAGGCCGATGGACGGTTCGTCGAGGACATAGAGCACGCCGGTGAGGCCGGAGCCGATCTGGCTGGCCAGGCGGATGCGCTGGCTTTCGCCGCCCGAGAGGGTGCCGGAACCGCGCGAGAGCGTCAGGTAGTCGAGACCGACGTCGACCAGGAAGCCCAGGCGTTCGTTGATCTCGCGCAGGATGCGCCTCGCGATCTCGCGGTCCTTGGGCCTGAGATGCTGGTCGAGTTCCGCGTACCAGTCGCGGGCCTTCAGGATCGAGAATTCGGACACCGTCGAGATGTCAAGCCCGCGCACCTTGACAGCCAGCGCCTCGGGCTTGAGGCGGGCGCCATTGCAGGTCTCGCACGAGGCCGTGGCCTGGAAGCGCGACAGTTCCTCGCGCACCCAGGACGAATCGGTCTCGCGGTAGCGGCGCGCCATGTTGTTGATGACGCCTTCGAAGGGCTTGTCGGTGGTGTAGCCGCGGAAGCCGTCCTCGTAGCGGATCGGCACCACCTCGGTGCCGGAGCCGAACAGGATGGCGTCCTGCGCCTTCTTCGGCAGGCGCCGCCACGGGGTGAACAGGTCGAAGCCGTAATGCTTGCCCAGGCCCTCCAGCGTCTGCTGGTAGTATTGGCTGGTGGAGTTGGCCCATGGGGCGATGGCGCCGTCGCGTAGCGACAAATCCTGGTCGGGAACGACCAGTTCGGGATCGAAATAGAGCTTTACCCCCAGGCCGTCGCAGCTGGGGCAGGCGCCGAAGGGGTTGTTGAAGGAGAACAGCCGGGGCTCGATCTCCTCGATGGTGAAGCCGGACACCGGGCAGGCGAACTTGGCCGAGAAGGTGGTGCGCTCGGCGGTATCGGCGCTCTCGGCGATGCACAGGCCGTCGGAAAGACCGAGGGCGGTCTCGACCGAGTCGGCGAGGCGGTTGCCGAGCCCGGGCTTAACCACAAGACGGTCGACCACCACCTCGATGTCGTGCTTGCGCTTCTTGTCGAGCGCCGGGACCTCGTCGATCTCGTAGAGGGTGCCGTCGACCTTGACGCGCTGGAAGCCCTTCTTCTGCAGATCCTGCAATTCCTTGCGGTATTCGCCCTTGCGTCCGCGCACGTAGGGGGCCAGCAGGTAAAGCCGCGTGCCCTCGGGCATTTCGAGGATTCTGTCAACCATCTGGCTGACGGTCTGGCTTTCGATGGGCAGGCCGGTGGCGGGCGAATGCGGGATGCCGACGCGCGCCCACAGCAGGCGCATGTAGTCGTAGATCTCGGTGACGGTGCCCACCGTCGACCGCGGATTGCGCGAGGTGGTCTTCTGTTCGATCGAGATGGCCGGTGACAACCCCTCGATGGATTCCACGTCCGGCTTCTGCATCAGTTCGAGGAACTGGCGGGCGTAGGCCGACAGCGACTCGACATAGCGGCGCTGGCCCTCGGCGTAGATGGTGTCAAAGGCCAATGACGATTTGCCCGAGCCGGACAGGCCGGTGATCACCACCAGCTTGTCGCGCGGGATATCGATGTCGATGTTCTTGAGATTGTGCTCGCGCGCGCCACGCACGCGAATGAAGCCGGTCATCAGCCGTGGATCCTCGTTCAGCCCGGGGCGGGGATGTTAGAGCGATTTGAAAGGCGGATAAAGGCCGAGCGGCGAGCCGATGGCGGCAACGGGCCTTGTACCAAACGCATAGCCCAGATGGGGAGCGCTCGGCTTGGCGTCAAGCGATGCCATGCCCCTCGGCCGATTGACCGTTCCGGTGCGATTTGATAGCGTGAATGAACGTTCACATGCAGGAGGGGCGAATGAAGGGCGGCGATACCAGGGCGCGGATCGAACGGGCGGCCATGGAGCTGTTCGTGGACAAGGGCGTGCGCGAGACCACCATCAAGGACATCGCCGAGCGGGCAGGGGTGTCGGAAGGCGCCATGTACCGCCACCATGCCGGCAAGGACGAACTGGTGTGGCACCTGTTCTCGCTCCATTTCGCCGCGCTCGGAGAAGAGCTGGCGCGGGCGACGGCCGAGGCGAAGGGCTGCGTCGACGCCGTCGGCCGCATGGTCCGGGTGTTCTGCGCGCTGCATGACGCCGATCCCGTGCTGTTCGGTTTCCTGCTGCTGGTGCAGCACGGACAGCTGGCTCGGGTCCCCGCCGACATGCCGAATCCGGTGCAGCAGGTGATCGAGGCCGTGGCGAAGGGCATGGAGGGGGACGAAATCCCGGCCGGCGATCCCCAACTGCGTGCCGCGATGGTGATGGGCATCGTGCTGCAGGCGGCCACCTTCAAGCTCTACGGCCGGATTTCCCTGCCCATGGGAGACCTTGCCCCCACGCTCGTCACCGCCTGCAAGGCCGTGCTGCTCTCACGCTGAGGCCGCCATGACTGTCCACCATCCGCTGACCCTGCTGAAAAGCCGCAAGTTCGGCCCGTTGTTCGTCACCCAGTTCCTGGGAGCCGCCAACGACAACGTGTTCAAGAACGCACTGGTGATCCTGGTGGTGTACCGGCTGGGTGAGGCGGCGGGCATCGCCCCCTCGGTGATGGGGACGCTGGCCGCCGCCAGTTTCATCCTGCCGTTCTTCCTGCTGTCCGCCACCGCCGGCCAGATCGCCGACCGTTTCGAGAAGTCGCGCATCATCCGCCTGGTCAAGGCGGCCGAGATCGTCCTGATGGGCCTCGCGACGGTCGGATTCGTCACCGGCAATGCGTGGTTCCTGATGGGGGTGCTGTTCCTGACCGGGGCCCAGGCGACCTTCTTCGGGCCGCTGAAGTACGCCATCCTGCCCGACCATCTCGGCGAGGACGATTTGGTGGGGGGCAATGCCCTGATCGAGGCCGGCACCTTCCTCGCCATCCTGATCGGCACCATTGCCGGCGGCCTGCTGATCCTGACCCAGTACGGGACCGTGCTGGTGTCGGCGGCGCTGGTCGCCGTCGCCGTGTCCGGGTATCTGGCGAGTTGCGGTGTGCCGCGCGCCCCCGCCGCCGATCCCACCCTGAGGGTCGACCTGAACGTCTTCGCCCAGACCGCGGCCATCGTCCGCCGGGCTCGCGAGAAACGCGACGTCTTCCTGTCGATCCTGGGCATTTCCTGGTTCTGGCTGGTCGGCGCGACCTATCTGTCGCAGTTCCCCGCCTTCACCAAGGACGTGCTGGGCGCCGACAACCATGTGGTGACGCTGTTCCTGACGCTGTTCTCCGTCGGGATCGGCGCCGGCTCCATGCTGTGCTCCAGGCTGCTCAAGGGCGAGGTGAGCGGCCGCCATGTCCCGGGGGCGGCGCTGGCCATCACCGTGTTCTCCTTCGACCTGTCGCTGGCGGCCTCGGCCTGGCCGCCGACCGCCGAACTGATGGGGGTGGGAGCCTTCCTGGCCCAGCCGGCCGCATGGCGGATCATCGCCGACCTGCTGCTCGTCTCGGTGTTCGGCGGCATCTACGGCGTCCCGCTCTACACCATCCTGCAGGCGCGCTCGGAGCCCGCCCACCGCGCCCGCAACGTCGCCGCCAACAACGTCCTCAACGCCGCCTTCATGACCGTGGGCTCGCTGGTCACCGCCGCGCTGCTGGCGGTGGGACTTCCCATCACCGGGGTGTTCATGCTGCTCGCCCTGGCCAACGGCATGGTGGCGGTGGTGATCTGCGGCCTGCTGCCCGAGGCGGCGCTCAAGACCATCCTCGGGCGTGTCCTCCGGCTCGCCTTCCGGGTCGAGGTCAAGGGCGTGGAGAACTTGACGGCGGCGGGCGAGCGGGTGCTGATCGTGGCCAATCACGTCAGCCTGCTCGATGCCGTGCTGCTGGCGATCTTCCTGCCCGGTCGGCCGACCTTCGCCATCAACACCCAGGTGGCGCAGTGGTGGTGGGTGGCTCCCTTCCTTAAGATCGTCGACGCCTTCCCGCTCGATCCGCTCAATCCGCTGTCGGTCCGCGCGCTGACCCATGCGGTGGAGCAGGGACGGCGGGTGGTGATCTTCCCCGAGGGCCGGATCACCGTCACCGGCGCGCTCATGAAGGTTTATGACGGACCCGGAATGATTGCCGACAAGGCGGGCGCTGAGGTGGTTCCGGTGCGCATCGACGGCGCCCAATACACCCTGTTCTCGTATCTCAAGGGCAAAATCCGGCGCCGTCTTTTCCCCAAGATCGCGCTGACCGTGCTGCCGCCGCGCCGGCTGGCCGTGAACGCCGACCTGCGTGGGCGCGCCCGCCGCCGCGCTGCCGGAGAGCAGCTTTACGACATCCTGTCCGAGTTGGTCTACGTCACTACCGAAGTCGAGCGCACCCTGCCGCGGGCGGTGCTCGATGCCTGGGCGGTCCATGGCGGCTCGCGGCCGGTGATCGAGGATATCGACCGGACGCCCATGGGCTTCCGGCGCCTGGTCCTCGGGAGCCTGGTCCTCGGCCGGCGCCTGGCAGCCATGACCCAACTGGGCGAAGCGGTCGGGGTGCTGCTGCCCAATGCCGCGGGATCGATGGTCACCGTGCTGGCCCTGCAGAATTTCGGCCGCGTTCCCGCCATGCTGAATTTCACCGCCGGACCGGCCAACATCGAGGCGGCCTGCCGCCTGGCGCGCGTCAACCTGGTGTTGACGTCGCGGAAATTCGTCGAGGCGGCCCGGCTGGGGCCCACCATCGGCGCCTTGACGGCCAAAGTGATCTATCTCGATGACCTTCGCGGCTCGATCGGTCCGCTGGCGCGCTTGGCCGGTCTGCTGTCGTTGCCCTTCGCCGGGCGGATCCATCGCCGCCGCGGCGGCACTCCCGATGCTCCGGCGGTGATCCTGTTCACCTCGGGCTCGGAAGGCACGCCCAAGGGCGTCGTCCTCTCCCACCGCAACATCCTGGCCAATTGCGCCCAGGTGGCGGCCCGGGTCGATTTCACCCCGGCCGACACCGTGTTCAACGCCCTGCCGCTGTTCCATGCCTTCGGCCTGACCGGCGGCACCCTGATGCCGCTGCTTGGGGGCGTGAAGGTGTTTCTCTATCCGTCGCCCTTGCATTATCGCATCGTGCCGGAACTGGTCTACGACACCTGCTCCTCGATCATGTTCGGGACCGACACGTTCCTGAGCGGCTATGCGCGGGGCGCCCACCCCTACGATTTCCACAGCCTCCGCTATGTCTTCGCGGGGGCGGAGAAGATCAAGGACACCACGCGCGCCACCTGGTTCGAGAAGTTCGGGGTGCGCATCATGGAGGGATACGGCGCCACCGAGACGGCACCGGTTCTCGCGGTCAGCACCCCCATGCACTATCGCGCCGGCACCGTCGGTCGCATGCTGCCCGGCATCGAATGGCGCCTGGACCCGGTGCCAGGCATCGATGAGGGCGGGCGGCTGTGGGTGAGGGGGCCCAACGTGATGGTGGGCTACCTGAAGGCGGATCGTCCGGGCGAGATCCAGCCGCCGGTCGAGGGATGGTACGACACCGGCGACATCGTGGCGGTTGACGCCCAGGGGTTCGTGCGCATTCAGGGGCGGGCCAAGCGCTTCGCCAAGGTGGCGGGCGAGATGGTCAGCCTGGGCGGCGTCGAGGAAGTGGTCGAGGCCTTGTGGCCGGGCGCTTCCCACGCGGTGGTGACCGTCCCCGACGAGCGCAAGGGCGAGCAGCTCGTGCTGGTGACCACGCACCAAGGTGCCAACCGGGCGGAACTGGCGCAGGCCATGCGCTCCCGCGGCGCCTCGGACCTGGCGGTGCCGCGGACCGTCCAGATCCGCGACAAGCTGCCGCTGCTCGGGACCGGCAAGACCGATTACGTGACGCTGGAGAAGGAGGTGCGGGCGGGGGCGGCACCCGGATAAGGATTGGCCGGGATCACGCGGCCGCCTATCCTTTCCCCGGATCGAGAGGGAGAGGAACATGAGGATGAGGTTCTGGGTGGTTGCCGCCCTGTGTTTGCTGGCGCTGTCACCGGCGGGGGCCCAGGAATTGCGCGCCGACAGCGAGGGGCGGCTGACCTTCCCGTCGGCCACCTACGACGGCCTGCCCAAGCTGATGAAGGGCGAGCCCGCCGAGGCGGTGACGGGCGAAGGCGTGCTGACCCTGCCGGCGGGCAGCGCCAAGGTGCCGGCGGTGGTGGTGCTTCACACCATCGGCGGACGCTCGGACAGCAATGAGGGCTGGTTTGCCAAGCGGCTGGTGGAGGCCGGCTATGCCACCTTCCTCCCCGATACCTTTTCCCCGCGCGGATGGCGCGACATGGCATCCAAGGGCGGGCCGATGCTTGCCGCCAGCCAGACGGCTGATGCCTTCAACGCCCTGAAGCTCCTGGCCACGCATCCCCGCATCGATGCCGGCCGCATCGCCGTGATCGGCTTCTCCCTAGGCGGCGACAGTGCCCACTATACCGCGTTCGAGCCGTTGCGCCGTGCCCTGTTGCCGGACGATCTGCGCTTCGCTGCGCATGTGCCGTTCTATCCCGCGGCGGTGTGGGGCGTGGTCGCCGGTCCGGCTTCGTTCACCGGCGCGCCCGTCCGCTTCCAACTGGCCGAGCGCGAGGATGCCGGGCCGCTCGCCAAGGTGCTGCCCTACCTGGACTACGTCCGCCGCGGCGGTGCGCCGGTCGAGCAGGTGGTCTACGAGGGCGCCTATCATGCCTGGACCGAAGAACGCTTCACCTTCGCCAAGGAGCATCCGTTCCACTCCTCGGCCAAGAACTGCACATTCCTGCTGCTCAACCCCGCGGGGCCGACCCGGGAACTGACCGCGGCGGGTGAGGTCGCTCCGGTCGACCTCGAGAGCTGGCGCGCCTGCGGCAAGGCCTCCCGGGGCTATACCCAGGGCTTCGATTCCTCGGTCCGCGCCAAGTCGCTTGAGGACTTGCTGCGGTTCCTTGCCGCCGCCATGCCCGCCCGCTCTTGAAACGAAAAACGCCCAGGGTGAGCCCCCGGGCGTTTACATCTGACTACTCTTAGCGGGCCGTCAAAAGGGTTATGTAGACCCTCAGAACGTCAAGTGTGTGTGTTTTTGCCGAATTGGCAAGTGGTTACGGCGGTGGTTCCCAGGCCGCATGGCCAGAAATGTTAAGTACGGTGCCCAGATCGTGCCGGTCATGCGGCAAAATTTACAAAATGGTGCCGCCGTGGCGTTTGGACATCATGGCATGCAACCTGATGACATCAGTCGAGCGGCGTGCGAAATTGTCGCGTGTTGAGGGTGTTGTCATCAGGGGGCGAATATGCGGCTAGCTTCGATCCACATCGAGAACCTTCGCTCGTTCAAGAATGTCACGATCCCTCTGGATCGGTACACGCGCCTTGTCGGCCCGAACGGGGCAGGAAAATCGACGGTCCTTTGCGCCCTGAACATCTTCTTCCGCTCCGTAGAGAACTCCTCGACGGATGTCACCCGGCTATCGGAGGAAGACTTCCACGCGCGCGATACCTCAGAGCCAATCCGCATCCGCGTGACGTTTGAAGGACTTTCGGACGAGGCGAAAGCCGACTTCCAGGACTATGTGCGCCAGGACAAGCTGGTCATCACCGCTGAAGCCAAGTTCGATCCTCAACGTGGCTACGCGGAGGTAAAGCAATTCGGCGAGCGATTGGGAATGCGGCTTTTCGCCGAGTTTTTTGAAAAGCTTGGTGATGGAGCTAAGGCCGGAGAACTCCTTGATGTTTACCAGCGGCTCCGCGCGACCTGCCCTGAACTGGCAGCGGTTCGGACGAAGGATGCGATGGCCGACGCTCTGCATCAGTATGAGGCGGAGCATTCTGAAGCCTGCGAACTCATTCCAAGCGAAGACCAGTTCTACGGCGTGACGAAGGGGGCCAATAGGTTGGCCAAATACCTTCAGTGGGTGTACGTCCCGGCGGTCAAGGATGCCGCCGGAGAACAATACGAGGCGAAAGGCTCCGCCCTCTCGAAGCTCTTGGCACGCGCCGTGGACGCGAAAACCGCTGTCACCGCCCAGGTTGAAGAACTGCGACGACGGGCGCAGGAGGAATACCGGAACCTCTTAGGCCAGAACCAAGCCGCGCTTGACGGGATTACGGCGGGCTTGCAGCGGAAACTGGCGGACTGGGCGCACCCTGATGCAACGGTTCGCATTGCATGGCGCGATGAGCCGGACAAAACGGTCAAATTTGACGAACCCTCCGCGAGAGTTCTCGCTGGTGAGAGCGGCTTTGAGGGCGAATTGGCTCGATTCGGTCATGGCCTTCAGCGCTCTTACCTGCTTGCCCTGCTGCACGAGATTGCCGATTCAGCGGAGGAGGGCGCTCCTGCCCTGATTTTGGGATGCGAGGAGCCGGAGCTATTCCAGCACCCCCCTCAAGCTCGCCACTTGAGCATGGTGCTCGCCCGGCTGGCGGAAAGAGGGCAGGTGCTTATCACCACCCATAGCCCACTATTCGTGACAGGGGAGGAATTCGCCAGCATCAGGTACGTGAGGAAGGAGAGAGACAGTTCGTCTACTGTTTCCTGGGCAACTTTCCAGGACCTTGCTGCGGACTATCAACAGCACACCGGACAACAAATGCGCCGTGCTGCGGGGGCCATGGCAAAAGTCCATCAGGCGCTGGTGCCGCACCTCAGCGAGATGTTTTTCACGCGCCGGTTGGTCTTGGTTGAGGGGCTTGAGGACATCGCCTACATCAGCGCTTACCTTGCCTTGGCCGGGCTTGAGGAGGCCGTGCGGGCAAAGGGTATTCATTTTGTGCCCGTCAACGGTAAGAGCGAGTTGATCCAGCCCCTGCTGATTGCTGCGCGTTTGCAGATACCCACCCTCGTTGTCTTTGACTCCGACGCGGACAAACCGGATCGGAATGGAAGCCGCGCTAAGCAGGAGGCTGACAACAAGGCCATTCTTTCGATAATGGGCCACGCTGGCAAGGACCCGTTCCCGGCGGTAACCGTGTGGGGAAACAACCTAGTCATGTGGCATTCGGATATCGGGGAGATGACTGCGGCGGAGGTGGGAAATGATTGGAACCTCTACTCCCAGCAGGCTGATGCCCAATTCGGACATATCGCCAATATGAAGAAGAATACGCTTCACATCGGCGTGCGAATGGCCTTGGCCTGGGAGGCGGGCCATCGCTTCCCGTCTCTTCAGAGGTTGGTGGAATTCCTCCTGGCCTAACGACCAGGAGGAGTTCGTTATGCAGGAAGACCGAACTGTGCGGTCGAGCCAGGGATCATGATGTAGGTAAAGTCGCTGGCAGCCGCCATCTCCCTTGCAGCCGTTTCCTTCGCCCGCACGATTACGTCGTCGATCATGTTGTCGCCCTTCACCTCGACCAGCACGTAGCCGCCGTCTTTCCTGCGCACCAGGAAGTCGGGGTAGTAGTGCCGAACCGTGTGGGTCTCGGGATCGACGTAGCTGATGTAGAACTCGGACTGGCCGTGCGTCAGCATGCCGGTGAAGAAAATCTCCTCGATGTCTTCCTTGGCCACCACCGTGTCGAAGAATGCCTTCTCGGGCTTTGAATCGAAGATGTAGTGGTTCAAGTGGAAGCTGCGGTCCTTGAATTGCGCATAGGCTGCATCATCAACGGACGCCACTTTCTGAGGATCGCCCTGGAAAGTCTTTTCAAAGCCGCCGCCCGAACCGCCGGACTTGACGAGTTCGACCTCGATCTCCTCGTGGTGGGTGTAGTCAGAGATGTCGTAGAGGTGCCGGAACAACGAGGGGATGATGTGGTCGTAAAGGACCTCATTGTGCCTGTTGACCATCGCCAGGATGGCGTCCAGCCCATCAGCCGAAGACCGCAGGGTATCCTCGATCTGAAGGCAGGAAATTTCCTCGGTGTTGAAGTAGCGTCCGATCTCGGCGACCAGGGTGAAGGCGCTGTAGCGCCGCTGCTTGCGTGCGGTTGAAATGTCTTCGGTGGTAGTGTGCGCGCTCTGGTTCAGGCCGTCTCGGACGGTCTTCACCGCTGTGTAGGGCATTGTGTCGATCTCCCCGAGCTTGAAGTCCAGCCCGTCAGACGGAGCCTTCTTGGTCGTCTTGTAGAGCTTGCGGACGCGCTTGATCTTCACCTTCCGAGGCGGCGGAACGTCGCGGACGATATAGGGCAGCTTGTCAGATTTTCCGGCTTCCTCCAGGTCAGCCCTGGTCACGCGGAAGTTTTTCTGAAGCTCGTCATCCAGGATGGCCAAGTTGTCGTTCGACAGGTAAATATGCCCGGTTTCTTGGATGTCTCCGATGTTGCGGAGGCAACGCATCGAAGCTTGGAGAACAAAAATCTTGGATTTCGGCTCTCGGTGAAGCGCTACACCAAACAAAGAGCGGCAATTCCAGCCTTCTTTGCCCTTGTTAACCAGCAGGATGAATTGCTTGTTTGAATCTGGGGTATCCAGCCGATTGAATTCGCGGATGTCCTCGCTGGTCGTGAGCTTGTCGTCGCCGACATTGACCAGGATGCGGTTGATGGGGATACCCAAGTCGCTGAGAACCGCTTCGAGCGCGGGACGAACCTCGGTACGCAACTCGTCAATGGTTCCGGCGAAGATGGCCAGCTTGGGCAGCATGCCTTCGCGCCGCTTTTCACCCTCACTCCGCCAGAACGAGGCCACCGCGTCGCGCAGGAAGTCCTCGGTTCGGGTGTTGGCGTAACCGCTGATCTGCGGGCGCTTCAAGAAGTTGTTCTTGATGGCGTCCTTCAGGCCGTAGGCGTACACCACCTCGGGCATGATCTGTTCGCCGACATAGGGCGTACCCGTGTAATTGTAGCAGGCGACAACCCGGCTCCCCGCGACGTGCTTCAACTCAGCGGCAAGGCGATTGATCGTTTCGCGCAGGCGGCTGGGTTTGGCCATGTCGAAGTCCTTGGCGAGATCGGTGCCAAGAGCGTGATGCGCCTCATCCACATAGATACCCAATTGAGGCAGCCGACCGAGGCGCTGGAAACGGGCATTGATGACCAATTCCTTGTCATCTTCGGGCTGCAAGTCGTAGAGGTCCGCAATCTGGTCGTAAACGGAGGGGGCCGCAGTGGTCTTAGCGGCGAGGTCGTCCAAGCGGTTCCAGGTGCCTTTGGGCTTCTCGCGCTGTTTAACGATGATTTTTTGGGCATTGGAAATCACGATGTTGAAGCGTGACCCATCTTGGGTGCCAAGGCCCATGCCTGCGTCGTCGAGGAAGTGGAAACGCAGGTGAGCGGTCAGGAAGGCGACATATTCCGGGGGGACGACCTTAGCCAGATCGAATGTCTCGATTTCCTTGAGTGCTTGAAGGACGGTCTTGTCCGGGGCGAAGACCAAGGCGTTGTGGCAGAAACGCTCGTCCTTTGGGAATTTATTGGCTAGGAGAAACTCATAGAAAATACAGGTGGCCATGAGGATGGTCTTTCCGGTCCCCATGGTCAGTGCAAATATGTAATTTGGGTAATTGGCCGAGTTTTTCTCTAAGTGATTGAAAACGGCCTTATAGGCTTTTTGGTCGGAAAGGTCGATCTCTCGGAAGAAATCAATCTGCCCAGTATCAGCTAAACTTTGTGTGACGGTCTTATCGGACTCGAACACCCCCGTTTTGCGATACCAGTCCTCGAACAGCGCATGAATGGAGGCATTGCTCCCGAATTCCTTCAGGAACACATACATTTCGAGCGCCTCGAACTGAGGCGTGCGGAGGAACCCGCTGCCCTTGGCGGGGTCGTTAAAGTCCAGATAAACCTTGGTTAGTTGTTTATAGCGCTGGCGGATTCGTCCCTTGTTGCCCTGGTAGAACCGGCACAAAACGTCGAAAAAGGGGAAGTCCACCTGAGTGGCTTTCGTCGGCTTCCTGGCCATGGCGATCCCTATTCCTCAGCGTTTACGGTCAGTTCGAGGGATTCCGAGAGTAGGTCGGTAATTTTCACGCGCACCGTCCCTGCGTCCTTCGGGACATCGTAAACGCCGGACACCAGAGACTCACCTCCCGGCATGTCAATGAGGACAGGTTCCAGAACCGCGCCGTCGTAATTCCAGTCAATTTTGATGCTATCCACCAGTTGACGCCAATCTTCGACGTTATCTTCCTGATAACTAAGTTTCTGCATCAGGTTTAGCGGGTAGAATTTACTAATCACGAGCTTGCTGTCACGAATGACGACCTTTGCCTCAGCCGACCGCTTGAATTGGATGTCGTCTCGGTCTCGTAGAATATCGACAACCTTAACCTCGATTAGGTATGGCTTCGCCTCTTGAATGAGAGCAGCGGCTAAGTCCGGTTCATGCCCCATGCAAACCAGCAGAATTTTCTCGACAGGCTTTCCTGGGCTTTCTTCTCTACGCTTCTCGTACTGCTTGAAATCCATTCCAGCTATAAGATCATTAACGTCAGATCGAGTGGCGATTCGATTTACCGGCATAATTTTCACAAGAAAATCATCTTTTACGCCGTCGAACACAGACAAGTTGGCCAGTGGCTGCACCTCAAGGGCCTCCCTGAGAATTTCCTTGGCCTCAACAGGATTTCTAAAAATATCATAGTTGTTTACGTTGCTGACCTCGAACCCAGTGAATATCGCGGCGTCATCCGTTGGAAGCTGGGCGTCTATTTCCTCTCGAATTGCATTTAGGCGCGTCACAGCGGTTTCAATGGAACCTAGGTTGATGTCGGCTCCTAGGAAGCGACGGCCAAGCTTCATAGCGACAGCCTGGGTGGTTGCCGATCCCATGAAGACGTCCAAAACAATGTCGCCAGGGTTCGACGAAGACCGAACGAACCTCTCGATTAACTCTTCAGGTTTTTGGGTCGGATAACCGAGGCGGTCGGCGGCTTGCGAGTTCACGGGGTAAACATCGGTCCAGACAGAATCCAATGGACGTCCTTCGGAGTCCTCTAGGTATCGCTTCAGACGTGGGCGCTTCGTTTTGTCGTCAGGGTAATAAATTCGCCCTTCTGCGTCCAATTTTGCCATGGTTTCCTGGCTGTATCTCCAGCCATTCTCGGGCGAGGGAAAGCCCTTCCACTCGTACATCATATTGGGCCGGGGGTTGGGGCTTGTCATGTTGTCAAGCATGTAGCGCTTTCCGCTATCATCTATATTATTGTATTTTGATTTAATGTATTCGTCTGAGTGTTTTGTATATTGCGGGTTCCATGTGAACTTGTCGCTCTTTGTGTAAAAGAAAATGCAGTCATGAACGTGGTTAAACGTCTTCGAGTCCGACCTTGCGGCAGTCCTCTTCCAGACGATCTCGTTCCTGAGCATATCTGGACCAAAAATTTCATCCATAATGAGTTTTATCATGTGCGACCGCTGGTAGTCGCAGTGAACATAGATGCTGCCAGCTTCGGATAGAAGCTCGCGGCAAAGAATTAGTCTCTCATATATGTACTGTAGATAACTATCGTTGTTCCATATGTCTGTGTACTGCTTTTCCTCAAAGCTGCTCATATCGCCAGATACACTTGTCCCTTTGACGGTGATCCGCTTCTTGTAATCGGCGCGAGAATCAAAGGGTGGGTCGATGTAGATAAGCGGTATCCTCCCCCGATAATCTTTTAGGAGGTGGCTCATCACCTGAAGGTTGTCGCCCCAATAAATCTTGTTCATCCACCCGGAGACGGGGTTCCCGTATGTCTCTCGCTTCTGGGCAGGGTAAAAGTGGGTAGACGTAAAGGGGCGCTTTCCATGCCATTGGAGCCGTGGAAAACCTTTGATTGGGGGTAGCTCGTCGAAACGAAATTCGTCAACGCTCTCGGACTTTTGATGCGTCGCACCCACAAGCTCCAGTTGCTCAGACATTGTAACCCCAAATGATCAAAGTGATTGCCAGCATGCGTGTGTACGCATGGTGTAAGCGATTTCAGGTGCCTATGCCAGTCCGCCCCCTAGGCATCGACCTGAACCCTATGCCAGAAATCTGAATGCTTGGTGTTGGCTACCGGGATAGCACCAAACCGCCGAGCGAACCGTTCCAACAGCTTCCCTTCCTCAGCCTTGTGATCTGCCGTGGTGGAATAGGAAAATTGCGCCCCGAAGGCCCCTGCGTACTCGTAGATTGGCCAGTAGACGTCGTAGCCAATCCGGGCGTTGGCGGCTACCGCAGCGGTGTGAACGCTGTGCTGAGCCAGCCGCACTGATAGGCTTTCGGCCTCCCCGATATAGAACACAGACCCTGCGCGGCGCGGATAAGTGAACTCATGATTAGGGGCGATCAGGATGTAGACCCCAGACTTATCAGGAACCTTTGCAAGCGAGCCGAGCGGGCGTCGGGGGCTGAATGTTGAGCGAATATCTGTAAAAGTGTGCGCTGCCGGGCAGGTAAACTCCTCTAGAAAACCGTTCCAAACCATCAACACTTCCTCGCCACGAAGTTCATGTCGCAATAGGACCGCAAGTCACATTCTGGGCATGCCTTTGCCGGTCGGGCTGCCATGGAAAAATCTTTGCCTTCAATGCGCTTCACCACCCCGTCCACAGCAGCGATGGTGTCGTTCACCGCATGTTTGTTATTCGGGAAGCTGATGTACGGGTTCCCGGACTCCTCGCTCGTGTAATAGAGGTGCATCCGGCTTACCGTCTGCCCAAGCTGCTCCTCGACCAGATGTGCGTAGATTTGAAGCTGGCGGCGGTAACGGTCCAGCTTCTCGCGGTCGGCTACGAGGTCGGGTTTGCGCTCCGATTTGAAGTCGATGATCTCGACCGTTTCGTTCTCGCCTCGCACAAGGTCGATTTGGCCCTTCAGGATGTAGGCGTCCTTGAGCAGGGAGATTTCGACCTCGGCGTCCTGGAGCCGATGCCAGTTGTGCCTCTCACGCTGGACGTACCGGCGAACGTGGGCGAGGGCAATTTCCTGGGCGACCGGCGTGAGGTAGACCCGTTCGCGCTTGGTCAGGTGGTGGTAGTTCGTGCGGAACCAGACTTGGACCTGTTCGTCGGTGACCCTGCTTTCCTCGCCCCGGAGCACCGTCTTATGGACGTCTTCGATGGTCTGGTGAACCAAGGTGCCGAACAGGATGGCGTTCTTTCTGACCGGAGCGAACTCCAACTCCTTGAAGAATCGGTATTGCTGGGGGCAGCCCTCATAGACCAGGACGTGTGAGGTGAAGGAATACTCGTTCTTCAGGTTCACCGGCTTGATGGAGGCCAAGGCGATGGAGGGGGCGAAATTTAACGACCGCCAGTCCGCAAGTCGCCCGTAGGTCGCGGCCAGATAGCGCGAGGGGACGTTCCTCTGCCCCTTTCCACTTGGGACATTTTCCTGGCAGGTCAGGACCAGCATGTTCTGAGCGCGGGAGAAGGCCGTGTAGAACAGCCGCCAGAAGTCGAACGTCTTGGTCCGCTCCATCGGCTCGAACGGTGGCCGGTGGTAGAACCGCTCCTGCAACAGGACATCGAGATCGTCGTACTGTTTTCGGGGCACGGCGTCCATGGAGCCGACCAGCACCAACGGAAACTCCAGCCCTTTGGATTGATGGATGGTCATGAACGAGACACAGCCGCTGGGGGCGTAGGCCGTCTCGTCCTCGTACTCCTCGATGCCGCCCTCCTTCAGGAAACGAAGGTAGCGGTTGAAAAGGTCGCTGAGGTTCTTGTCGAGGAAGTCAGGGGTCAGAACCGAGATGTGATGCAGGTACTCGAACTTCCCGAGCAGGCGCGAGAACATCGCCAAGTTTCGCGCCGCCCGGCTGTCGCGGACATCGGTCTCATCCACATCACGGAGCCAGCGGCTGAAGAGGGGGAATTGGAGCAATTCGTAGAGCAGGCCCGCAAATGCATGATTGGCGTTGCTCGCCAAGGCGGCATGTTCACCCGCAGTCCGCCGACACCAATCGAACAGCAGTTTGTTCTCAGGTTTGCGAAGCTCGGAGGCGAACTCCATGAGGCAGGGATCGTAATAGTCCTCCCAGATCGCCAGACGCCCGCCGTTGGGCAACACCTGAAGCCGCTTCATCTGGGGGAATAGGAACAGTAATGCGCCGACCATCAGCCGAACCTCAGTCCGGTCAAAATACATGGCCGAACGGGGGGCGTAGATGGGGATGCCCGCCGCCTCAAGCTCCTCCGCAAGCCGGACAACGCGCTCGTTCTTCACCGACCGGAACAGGAAGGCCGCTTGGTTCCAATCCTTGAGGATGCCCATGCTGCGGAGATGGCGCAGAAAGGCAATTACCTCATCGCCCCAATCGTCCGCGTGATCATGGCCAGACACCTTGAATACCGTGGGATATGGGGCTGGCGTGGGGTTCTGGGCTTCTACGACCTTATCGAAGCGGAACCTTTGTCCGTCGCCACCTTCCCAATCGGTTTGGGCCATCCAGGCGTTGTACAGTTCGACAATGCGGGCATCCGAACGATAATTCGTCGTCAGATAAATCTGCTTGCACTCTCCGGCTCCGAATTTGGCCGGGAACTCCAGGATGTTCCGAACCGTAGCGCCACGAAATCGGTACAGGCCCTGATCGTCATCGCCCACGACGCAGATGTTGTGGTGGGCTGCGGCAAGCTTCATGACGATGATTTCCTGGACCGTGTTGGTGTCCTGGTATTCATCGACCATGATGTACTGGTATTTGGACTGAATGGCCTCCAGCACCGAAGGGTGCTCGCTAAGCAGCCTCAGCGCCTCGGACTGGATCGTCGAGAAATCAAGGGCGTTTCCCTCGTCAAGCTGCTGCTGGTAGAGGCGATAGCAGCGCCCCAAGGCAGCAGCGGCTCCGTCCTCTGCCGAAAGCAGGCGATCAACGTCCAGCGCCTCTTCACTGACCTTGTTGATCCATTGGCAAAGCGTTTGCGCCTGATGCCATGCGGATTGCCCTTCTGCGGGGCCAATCACCGCCTCAACGCCTTCGATGGCTCGGTAGGTCGAAAGCCGCTGATAGAAAAAATACTGCTGATCGAACTGGTCCATCAGCGTGAAGTTGCGCTTGAGGCGCGTGAACTCGCGGTGGTCTTCCAGGATGCGCAGGAAGATCGAGTGAAGGGTGCCCACCTCCAGCGCGTTGGGATTCACCTTCGAGCCGATGCTGTGCAGGCGGTTCGAGATGCGCGTTAGAAGCTCCTGGGCCGCCTTCTCGGTGAAGGTCGATACCAGGATGGCTTCGGGGGAAACCCCGTGATTCACGATCAGATTGGTGACGCGCTCGACAAGCGTGAAGGTTTTCCCCGAGCCGGGACCGGCAATGATCAGCACCGGCCCGTGGATGGCGTTGATCGCTTGTGTCTGTTGAGGATTTGCCAGGGGAGCTTTCGCCGGTAGCGCCATAAGTGCTTACGCCTGTAAGATATTCTACGCCCAGCCTAGCGCCACCTTTGCGTGATGGCAATCCGTCGCTCCCCGACACGGGAGGTTCCATGGAAGGGAGTGCTTGATGAGGTATCTGCTGCCTCGGTTCCTTGAGGGCCGTGTTGCGCTCGCTGTGTATCGGAAATGGCTTCAGGCCAAAGCCCAGGCCCACGTAATCCGCGACCGAAAGCGCGGCCAAACTGTCACCGTGTCGGGATACAAACAGCAAATACACGCCGCCGTGCAGGCGTCCCTCGGGCACGATTGGTACACGGGGGAAGCGCTGGAGTGGGAACGTATCAGCACTTACGACAATGCTAAGTCCAAGGCGCAACGGTCGGCCTATAAGGCGACAATGGCGCTGCTGCCCACGGTGGATCATGTCCTCGCCGAAGACGGCACCTACGAGTTCGTGATCTGCGGATGGCGGACCAATGATGCTAAGAACGATATGTCCGTGGCCGAGTTTGTCGAGTTGTGCCGCAGGGTGGTTGCGCACCATGAGAGGCTGGAGATAACCGCGCCTATTTGCTGAAGTCAGGCGGTTCGTCCCACTCAGCCTTGCGGCGAGGCAAATCCTTCCTGAGCGGGTCCAACTGTGCCGCCTTGGCCCGCGCCCACGCCAGCCACCGTTGCACCTCTGGAGCAGCATCCTCCCCGCGCATCTTGGCGCTCTGTTCCACTGCGTC
The DNA here is from genome assembly GCA_050260775.1 of Solirubrobacterales bacterium. GTDB lineage: Bacteria > Pseudomonadota > Alphaproteobacteria > Rhodospirillales > Magnetospirillaceae > CALABS01. Next base: position 139,055 of record JBLNCP010000022.1, read on the forward strand.
GGCGTAGGCGTCCAACTTTTTCCCCAAATCCCAATTTTCAGCGGCTTTGACGAAGCTCTCGACGCGGGCGTTTTCCTCTCGTTGGCGCTGTTCAAGAATGTGGCGGCGTCGTTCTCTCTCCGCACTTTCCTGGCGTTCGCGTTCCCAACGATCTTCCCGAGCCTGGATGCACGCTGCGGCGATCTCGAAGGCTTCGACGATATCGTCCAGCAGGTTGTCGAGCCGCTGACGCTTTCCATCCCGCCAAGATTTTCTTGGTGCCCCGGCGTACTGATCGTCGAGGTGAAATACCAGATTCCCAGACGGGCGGCTTTCATACTTGGACGGGGTAAACCAAGGCTCCTTTTTCTGTCGGACCTTCTCTTCTGCGGTTACCACATGGGGATGAGTCTCATGGAGGTCAGAAAGGTAAAACTCGACCTCATGTTTGCCGACCTTTACGCAAGGCTTGCCCTTCCTGAAGACGATCTCGTGCCCTCGGGCTTCGACAGCCTTAGCGATCACGTCCAGGATGAGTAGGGCGCGATCCATGCCTTTTACGCCAATGCCCCGGACGTCGAGAACACCGTCTCCCCAGGCGTATAGCATTCCATCCGGGTCCTTTTTGGCCTGCTTTAGGAGTGCGGCTTCGGTTGCTCGGACCAAGGGGTGTGGCTTTTCCAGCGAGGCTGGGAGGCGAAGCCGCTTTGCCTCGACCTCGGGATCAGGGCTAGCCTTCGGCTTTGGCTTCCGAACCTGAACTTCCCCGGCCTCCAACACGCGCACCGTCATGGCTAGGGGCGTGCCCTTTGGCGGCGACAGTAGCCGAGTGACCAACGGCTTCTGACCAGCCTTCAGCTTCGCCCAATAACCCCGTGGTGGGAGCGGGATGTGCATAGCCCGGCAGTTCTTCGCCAGTCCGACATCGGATATGCCAAATCGCGCCGCCAGCCGCTGAATTGGTTCGGACCAGACCAGCGAATAAAGCTGTTCTCTGGTCAGAGTTTGCTGTCCAGCTTTTAGCTCATTCACGTTCATCGTGCGTCTCTCGCGCGGCCACCACCTCAAAACTAAGGGGCTTCGCCCCTCGCGCAGTCAACCCTGCGGCCACCCATCCTCGCCTATGGCTGCGGACGGGTCCCTGCGCCTCGGGTTGCCTTTGCTACCCCCACGCTCGCCGCGAGGCAGAGGTGCAGGCGGGCCTGCACCCGATTGACGAGGGGAGGGGGAGGCAATGCCCATCCCTCATGTGGCGAAGAGGAGGATAAAGTGGGGAATTGCTATATCCGTGCGCAAGTCCGACGTGCAGCACTGAAACGTCGATTGGATGCCAAGCATCCGCTGTTCGCCGGGCAGTTCTACGAGCGAGACCTCGCGCAGTATCGGGGCTATTTCAACGGTCAACTTGTGACAGGCCCTGCCAACCGGCGGCGTTCTCGAACCGTTGTTCGAGCAATAAACAAAACTGCTCAAGCTGCGATGGCGGCTCGGCAACTGGAACTGTTTGCGTGGCGAGCACAACGTCCGAGCTTAACGTCAGTGCTCTGGAGCAAGTGCCAGAAGGTGCTGAAGGTTCTGGCAAAAGCCTATTTTGGCCGGGCATCTCGTTGGCGAGCAATTGTCGCCAGAATGGCCGCTCCCAGTTCAGCATCTTCGGGCGCTAAGCCCTCCAAAATGTGAACGATTCTAGCGCGGTTGCCCTCATCAGGGCTTGTCAGGAAATACGCAACCGGCACCCCGAGGGCGTCTGCAATGGTAGCCAGTTGTGGCAGAGAGGGCCAATGTTGACAGCGCTCGATGTGCGAGATCATCGGGCCGCTAAGTCCGGCAATCTCCCCTAGTTGTGCCTGTGTGAGTCCCTTTTCGTCGCGCAGTGACCGTAAGCGCGAGGCGATTATTTGAAGGAGAGAATCGGCTGCCATGGGCGGAGTGTGGCTCGTCACCAGCCCTTCGGCAACTAAGTGGGGCTTTATTTTTCATAAGTATGACGATATTCTTTAGGCGTCACAAAGAGGAGCGCCTAAGCAATGCTGGCACCTGACGCTACCAATCTGCCGACGGAGGTAATCATCCTTGCGACGGCGGTTGGTCCTGATGACCGAGGGCCTCAGCAATGGCCGGAAGCTCTGTACGACGGAATGACTGCCAATAGAATCCAGGCTGTCACTGTGCTGAACGTGCATATGGCGACCCGGCCAGAGGGACTTTGGGTAGAGGCCAAATCCTCCTTCTCATTCTCGACCAGGGCAGAATTAACGCAATGCGATCCGACAACCGCCGAACGCACTATGCTGGCAAAGGTGGCTGCCAATTTAGCCGGACATGAAAAGGCTGTTCTGCTGACCCTGGGCGGCCACGCTTACGATCTCCCTGCTCTCCGGCTTGGATACCACCTCAACCTATTGCCCGTTCCAGGCATCGTCGGCATCCACCGCAAGGGCATAGATTTCTGCGAGGTCTTCGCCGCGCCCAGTTATGAGGCCGTTTGGCGGGCCTTTACGGGCCGAAACAAGGCTGCTTTGGAACGAGCCGTCGAACACGCAGAGGCAAAAGCCTATGTGGCTTACGCCCTGCTGCTGCGGTATCTGGTCGCCACAGGCATCGCTACCACAGCCGACTACGAGACTGCGGTCCACTCCTTGGCAACCGATCTCCTGGCCGACTATTGGTTCGGCAGTCCACATCTCCAGGAACGGCTTCTTGGACTGGTGGAGATCGCCACACCCCAGCCGGACTCGAAGTGCGCTTAGACTTCCCCGCTCGTACTTATAGCCTGAACCCGTGCAGCCGCCTGCTGGACGATGGCAGAGCGGTAATGGCTTTTCGTAGCACTTCGACCTCGCCGACCAATACACACGCTTCCTCAGCCCTGGTAATGGCCGTGTAGACCCAAGCGCGGTCGAGGACTTGGCTCCGGTAGACCGGAACCACGATACGCTGGGCCGACGAACCTTGGGCTTTGTGGCATGACAGCGCATAAGCAAGCTGAAGATCGGCGATCTGCTCGCCGTCGATCTCCCCCTCTTCATCGTCATCCCAGCGGATCATTAAACGCCGTTCTCGGACATCCAGGCTGACGACCCTTCCCAACGTGCCGTTACACAGACCGCGCTGATAGAGGTTGCGGGTGAACACCACGGGGTCACCGACCAAAAACTGCTGGCCAAAACTACCCACGAGTATGTCTTCCTCGCTCGCACCGCTGACCCGCAGGTGCTGGGCCTGAAAGGCCCTATTAAGCTGGGCAACAGAACATGGTTGGCCGTTGTTGGTTGCGGCCAGCACAAGAAGGCTGTGACCCGACGATCCATGACCGCCCAACGCGCTCACCGTGCGCCGGACGTGGTATTCCATCTCTGTGGCATCGCAGGGGATTAGAGACACCCCATCGGGATGGAACGGATCGAAAGCCTGGAATTCTGGGATTTCACCTTCGCGCACGGCACGACTGACCAACGGGATGCCGCTTTTACCATGCTGACGGTGAACGACTGTCAACTCGGCCACAATGGGCGATAGCTGGCACAAGATGGGAAATACCAGCCCAGGTCCGACCGGCGGAAGCTGCGCCGGATCGCCGACGAGCACGACATGGCAACCGTTCGGCAAATAATCCACCAGAAGCTGAGTGTACTGCCCGAGATCGACCATGCTGGCCTCGTCGATCACCAGCAGCGTCCTGTCATCAAGGAAGCCTACATCGGCATCGGCGTCGATCATTGGCAGGGTAGGGTCATCCTGGCGGCGACGGAGATCACGGATCAGGCGATGGATAGTACGGGCCATGCGGTGCGTGGATTGGCCAAGCCGTCGGGCAGCCTTACCGGCGAGAGCGCATAATTCAACCCTTCCTCCAGCCGCTTCCCACGTCGCCACGATGGCTCTGGTAGTGGTGGTCTTGCCGGTGCCCGCGCCGCCGGTCAGAACGGCCAGGGGCTGGCCCAGCACTCGCAGGCAGGCTTGCCTTTGCTCGGGATGTAGGTGGATGCCCTCCTGGCGGCAGGCCGTGTCCAGGTGATGCTCGCGGCCAGCCTCGGCATTCAAAGCAGTTACGGTGCTGCGCCATCTGCCGTTGCCGCTGATCAGCGCGATGACGCGCTCGGCGAGCATGGTTTCCATCATCGCGCAGCCTGGGGCGCGCCAGATCGGCGTGCCATCTGCGAGTTCATCAGCAATAACAGCATGATTCAGAGCGGCGAGGCGAATGGCCTCCGAGGCGGCAGAGGGAACCGCCCCTGACTGCAACGAACTTCGCAGCCGCGCCTTGCAGCGCTCATGAAGCTGACGGGCGGTCAGGGCTGTGTCGCCGGTCTCACTGATGCACTCGATCACAATGGCATCGACCATTCCGACCATCCGGCGAGCATCGAGCTTTGGATCATGGGCTTGGTCGGCGGTGGCGGCGGTCAGCCGCATGCCGATCTGATCTACCTCAGCCCAGGGCAACAGACCAACCAGGGTGTAAGGGTTGGTTTCCAGCGTTTCAATGCCCTTGCTTCCTAGAAGTTCCGCCAATTTCCGAGCGACGCTGGCCGCCTGCACGCCATGGCCATCTAGCCATGCATGAAGGTCGGCGGAAGCTTGCTGGTCGCGCCATATTCCGATGGCGCTTGAGGCAAGGCGGGCACCGAGATAAGGATGATTTGGGGCAAGAACCGGAACCAACGGTTCGGGGTCGCCAGCGGAGAGCAAATCGACCAGTCGAGGGCCGAATGCATCCATGAGGCGCTTCACTCGCGTCTTGCCGATGCCGGGGACATTGGCCGCGATCCACTCGCCGATAAGTTTGCCGGAGGGTGTTGCGCGCCAAAGGGAAACGGCCCGGACCTGCGGCCCCCATTTACTGTCCTCAAACTGGCCACGAACCCGCCAAACCTCGCCGAGCACAGGTGCCGCACCCAAGAGATTGGCGGCGGCGACAACGCGCAGCGATTTCTGATCCGGCGACTGGCCTATGAAGATACAGCCACCCAATCGTTGGCTCAGGACACGCTTGACGGTGATCGAGGTGTCGATCATCGGCGGTCGTCCATCACCTTGCCTGTGCGAATGACCCAGCCACCTTCGCGGACCATCTGAAGCTGGGCGCGAAGCTGGTCGCGTTCCCTTGTTACCTCGACTAGGGCTTCGGCCAACCGCTTGCTGTCGGTCTGTGCCCGCGTAATCGCTGCGACAGCGACTTCATCATCCACCTGCTGCTGGACACGGGATTTGATTGGCTTGAGACCCTGGGCCAGCGCCAACGCATTGATTGGTCCGGCCAGGTCTTCGAGCTTATACATCCACTGGCGGTCGGTCTCCTTCAGCCCCATCCGCTCAACAAGGGCCTGCACATTGACCTTGCCATCATTGGTGGCGGGTAGGCGTTCGTCGTTTTCCCAATTGTCCGTGCGCTCAAGGGCGTTTTCATAGGCGCTCTGCGCGGGGAATAGGAAACGGAGGCGCTCACGCCGCTTACCCTCGATGTGGTCCACGAAAGTTTCGACGATGGGTAAAATGCGTGCAGAAGGGGATTGGCGGGCCATGGGAGCTACCGTCTGATAGTCGTGATCCGGGTTCGATCACGATCTGTCGGGGGCAGGGGATTATTGAGCCGCTCGGGCGTCAGGCCCGCTAGATGAGCGTTGTATGCCCATGTTGCGAACTGTGCTAGCAGCCGGTCATTCTCCGCTCGGAGGCGCGCGTTTTCAGCTTCAAGCCGATCAATTCGATCCTGAGCACACTTGATCTCTACCGAGCCTCTCGGGGCGCTCTCTGGCATGTTGCGCAGAATGTTTTTGCGAACACGGTACGCTTCATGGACGCGCTCATGGGCATGCAATGCCTGACGGGAGTAACGCTTGCCGAGCAGGCCCTCTACGCCGTCAACAAGGCTTTCCCAGGTGAGGGGGCCGCGCCATCCGTCAATCAATTCGCAAATTGCTGATATGTCGGCCTCGGAAAGTCGCTTGCTCATGGTCAGCCAATCAAGCCTTGAATTTCATTGAAAAGTTCATTTTACGAGGAGGCTGTAAGTGATCGTTGCCTTACGGCCATTTCGATTGAGGAGAATTGGTCAGGGTTCGCAAGGCGAATGATGCTTCCCTCTGGCACATCCACGTCCTCAAGAATGTCAACCAAACTCTGAAGACGGTTTACAGTCGCCGTATGATGCTCGAACCAGCGATCTGCGCCGAAGTAATCCTCGCCAATCGCGTTTTGTGCATTCCGCTGTTGTTCGAGGGCAAGCTCAAGCTGCGCTTTGATCCGAGCGGTCTTCTGTCGGTCACCCTTGACGCAGACATGTTCGTTGCAGTTGATGCAATCTCGGTGCGTTTGGCACGGAAGCATCGTGTAATCATGGATACAGAACCCGTAGGGTGTGATGTGTGCAGTCGGGAACTCTAATGCGAGGAATTCGTCCCTCGACATGGGGGCCTTCGAGGTAAGTTCAGCCAGGGAACCGAATAGGCGCTCGTCATCGTCCGACAGAGTGCGGACCATGGCCAGCAACTCGTCGCTGGTCATATGGTCATACGCTTGGTTTTGACGAACATCTTTCCTGCCAGACCATTTAGCGATGTCTAGCTGCGACAGGCCGCCTCGGTGGGCGAGCGTGTTCAGCCAATGGCGAAACTGGTGCGAAGTCATTCTGATCGGCGCGCCATTTGGTTCCGTGAAGCCAAGGCGTGAGAACATTGATGGAAATCCGTGGGATACCCTCGCACCAAGACCGTCATTGATCTGCTCGGTAGTGATGGGTTCGATCATGCATGGAATGGTGCCGCGCTGACCGTGCATTTCGTTAGGCCGAACGACGAGCAGTGCCTTTGAAAACGGGAGTGCATTCTCGACGTCCATGAACGGGAAGTCTTTTGGCAGCATGCCGACAACTGCTCGCTCCACGTCAGCGAATCGCACGCGACCTGCTTTTTCCCCTCTCAGCGGAGGTTCAATCGGAATGTCATTGGTTTTAAGCCAATGCCCAGGATGGCCTTTTTGCCCCAGGATTTGCGCGACCTCATCGGTGCGGAGATAAGCCTTCTCTCTTAAATGGGCACATTCTGGCGGGAGAAAGACCTTGCCCGGATTAGCCTCGTACCAAGCAGCTATTTCTCTCGCAGGTTCAGATATTTTTCTCAGTTTTGAATGGCTGATCGCGCGACTTCAACCATCGTCGGTGCGATCCATTTCACCATGGGGTCGGCACCTTTTTTCGGCCACCAACGGATACCGTAAATGGGCTTCCCCTTGTGATCCTGCTCCACTTCGCACTCAGCGGGCAGCGCGAAGAGTTCACCCACCCGATCTGGTGCGGTGCAGAGCAGCGCAGCCACCGAGGAAATCACGACGTCCACCGGATCATTGGCGAGTAAGAAACACCTTGGGAGGGCATCCAGCGCTGCTTGAGACGGGAGTTTTGCCGCGCGAGCTTCGTCAGCGTCCTTGCCAACACGGTTTCTGTCGGACGGACGGCCAAGGTGGCTAACCCACTGAAAGGGCGTGGATACTAACCGCTTAGTGGAGACGAACTCGCCAATCGCGGTTAGCTCTCGGCCAACCCGATATGCGGCCCCGGCCCCAAATCGCTCGCGGATCAAGTTGTCGGCAATGTTAAGGATTTCAGGCGTTACTAGCTCCAGCCGCACACACCCTTTCACGGTGTAGAGGGCCTTCTCAAGCGCACGCAAAGCCGCGAGGCGGCTGTTGATAGCCTTTGATGGCCGCACGGCTTGGGAGTAGAGAAAGTAGGCTTTTGCAAAATTTAAGAAAGGCAATGCCATCGGCGTAGCTTCACGGTCCCCCGCCGTGTCGTGATTGCTGAAGATTGCCGCTATTCTGGCGCTACCTCTGCCGCTCCATTCGACTACGCCGCCAAGGTCCCAGTCATTGCGTTCCCATTCGGTCACGTTGGGATAGGAGTTGAGAAGGGGGCGACACGCCTCGATAAATGAGGCTAGATTTGCCGAGGCATCGACGAGTGACCTTGGGACGAAGTGGATTACATTTGTCATGCCTGTTTCCGCCCTTCACAGAGATCAACGACCTGGGCAACCGCGAAGATCAAGCGGTCGTTAATGGCCGCAATGGCGAGGTCGCCTGTTGCCTCAAGCACGCGGTCACGTTCCGCAATGAGGCTGGTGAGAACTTCCTCGTGGGGGCCATCCAGCCAGGGTTGGAAGTTCTGGCAGGTGTAGCAGGCGATAGGTGCAGCCGCACCGCAGTAGCCATGCGAACCGCAATTACCGACGGGATTGTCCAGATTGTTGGGTGAAACCACACGGGAGCGAGGATCGTCACCTCTGACGGCCTCATCTTCATTCTCAATGAGTTGCCCTGCGAACGCCTGAGCCAAGGGGGCCAGATGGATTGCCATGGCGCGGTCGATGCGCTCGACTATTTCCGGAACAGCCTCAATATAGACGCCAACGTTTTGGGTGTCCGAGTGGTCAAGAAGTTCCGCAATTACCAGTTCTGATGCGCCTTCCGCCGCAGCGCGCGTGCCGACGGTGTATCTAAATCGCCTTGGAGTGATGTTTATACGTTTTCCCGTTCTCTCACTGAAAACCTGTATCCGCGAGAACAGCGCTTTCATGCGGTCACGTAGATCAGAGCCGGTACAGTGGTACTCTAACCCCCTGAGAGTGGTTGTCGCATTTGGGGCGGCAAAAATTGGCATGTTTCCAAGGTCGAGCGGCAGGACCGGCCAGATATTCGGCAACGTTTCCTGAAAGTGCTCAATCAATGCTCCGACATCGGATACCAAATGACGCACCTTGTATTCTGAGCGTGGTCGCATTCCTCGTTGCTTAGCCCTCGGCATATTCAAAATGTACGTTGTGAAGCCATCAGAAGCTCTGACAGTTTTCAAGTCGCAAAATTTAAGCGCTGCGATTTGCGAGGGGCGTGCGCCTGTTGAAACGAAAATCAATATAAGAAGGTAGTCCTCTAGACTGATGCTGCCATCACAATAGCCCCTGTTGAGGGCGTGCAGGATTGCCTGCAACTCAGTATCAGTAAACGGCCCTTTCTCTGGATCAGCCGTCATTACGGCTTCTCCCTTCACATTCCCCGCAAGGCGCATTTCATTTAGAGAATCGAGTGCTGTCGCAGAAATGCCCGGCAATCCTAATGTTAACCACGTTTCAACGAAGGCCCGTAACGTCCCAAGGAAGTATTCATTCCGCTTGTTTAGGGACATTCTGTAGCGCAGAACATGCTCTGCTGTAATTTCCTCGATCACACCATTATCAGGCTTAACTGCGACGAGGAATGCGCATAGTCTGTCGTGCATGTTTCTAGCGTGCGCGGAAGAGTGCGTTTTCAAATAAGTGGCGAACACCTCCTTCGCTGATGAAAGAAATTCACAGCCAACCAGATGAGACATCTTTCTGAATGACAGGTAATGCACGGTGGATGTTGATCTAATTCTCCATATCTCGTCGTGGGGTTGCCACTCTGCGCCATCGCGGCTGCATTCAGAAAATTCTGTGCCAATTGCTTTGGGCTTCTTAATCATTTTCCAGCATCGCCTTTTGCATGCGGAGTGAAAGTTCCTTGGCCGCCTCCCTTGCATGCCTCCTATTGTAGGTCGCGGCAGTGCCAGAGGTCGGGGACCACCCCATTAGCTCTGAACGCAGTTGAGCCTCTCGGTCCTGGGGGACGCCCGTTCGGTCCACAAATTTGCTGAATGCGTCGTTCCAAGCGTGGCGCAAACAGTGGGGGGAAAGGTCTTCGGGAAGCCCATCCACCCTGGATCGCAACTCCGAGAAGACCTTATTTACAGTGGTTAATTTGAGTGGTGATCCGTCTGCGTGTGAAATAAGTAGAAATGGGTGGCGACGCGCACCTGTAAATTTTGCTCTAATATGCATGACGTAGTTTCTGATCATCTCGGAAAGCTCCCCTCCCATAGGCAGCCATCTATCGCGCGTTTTGGCCAGGGGTTGATGTTTTCTTGGATCAATTGGGTCATCAGCGGCCCTGGCGATCAGGATTTTTCCTTGGCGAAAGTCCAGATGCGACGTCTTAATCCCGAGGGCCTCCGCTCTCCGGATGCCAAGGCCAAAATACAAATGAACAAGGAGTTGGTTTCGTAGCTGGAGGCCCGTATCCCTCCATGGATTTTGCCTTGACCCAGGCATAACCGAATTAAGCATGGTCTCAATTACTTCTTGTGGCGGCGCTTCCCGCTTTCCTACAACATTGCGAGAACCAACTTTTGGTGCTCGGATGCGAACGTTTCTTATGAATTCGTCCAGGCGGCGGCCAATTTCCGACTTACTATCGAGTGGGTGCCTCGCTAATGCTTCCTGACCCAACCACGAAAGGTAGTCTGCGATGGCCAACATGCGCCCAGCCGTGGTCGCACTATCCACCACCGTGGAAAACCTCATGACGTTATCGTGTTGTGCAGAAAGTTTCTGTGTCAGAAGTTTCAGTGGGCGTCGTGCAGCATCGGACAGTGAACTGATTTCTTGGGCGTTTAGGTAATCACCTAACAAAAACCGCCTCTCTATGTTAATGCTGTTAATTTGTGACCACATGTACAGCAATTTAACTGCAATTAAATTTGACTGTAGTGTGTTGGTGGCGAGATTCCTCGCTCGCCGCATTGTGAGCATCCATATCGTTGGAACATGGAGCGGTACGCCGTTTTCCCCTATTAGAAGGGGAAGGCGTTCCCCGCTTGAGCAGACAGCGATTTGAACCCGCAGCATGCATCCCCCACCGACGCCTCCCCAGACGAGGCCAGCGTCGCGCTAGCGATTCAAGTGACACTTGATACCATCGCCCTTTCCGCGACTCAAGTGGCACTTGATTGCGTGCCCGCAAAAAAACAGCGACACTTTAGCGATGAACGACCAACTGCTTCTTTCAACGATAGCCACACGCTTGCGTGATATGCGCTGTGCCCGTGGACTAACCCAGGCAGAGCTTGCCGCGCGCTGTGGCACCACGCCTCAAATGGTTTCTAATGTTGAGCGAGGGAAAAATTGGCTCAGCGTGCCGCAGCTTTTTGCATTTGCAGAAGGGCTGGGCGTTTCCCCTGGATATTTTTTTCCAGACCTACCTGCCCAGGGAATGAGATCACAGCTTCAGCTAATGGTGGATAGCCTTGCGCTGCACGAGCTTGAGGCTGCGACCGCAATTATAAAGACGTTGTTTGATATGCGGAAAAAGGGCGAGGGCATTAAATAGGTGGGTTTACAAACAGGCATTACTCATTTCGGTGCAGGCTGCCAACGTGTCTGACAGGGGTGTGTCAGGCACAAAAAACAAGGCCCGCCTTGATTGGCGGGCCTTTCCTTTACAAACACCATGACGGTGAATTTCAGAACGGAATTTCATCGTCGAGGTCCGCCGGAGGCTCCCAGCCCGAGCCGCCGCCCTGGCCGCCGCGGCTGCCGCCACCGCCCGAGCGCTGGCCACCGCCGCCACCCTGGCCGCCGCCGTAGCCGCCACCCGAACCGCCACCGTAGCCGCCCTGGCCGCCATCGTCGTAGCCGCCGCCACCGCCGCCCTCGCGGCCACCCAGCAGGGTCAGCTCACCCTTGAAGCGGCCGATCACCACCTCGGTCGAGTACTTCTCGACGCCCTGCTGGTCGGTCCACTTGCGGGTCTGCAAGGCGCCCTCGACGTAGACCGAGCTGCCCTTCTTGAGGAAGCGTTCGGCGACATCGGCCAGATTGGGGTTGAAGATCACCACCCGGTGCCACTCGGTCTTTTCCTTGCGCTCGCCGGTGCCGCGGTCCTTCCAGGTCTCGGAGGTCGCGATGGAGAGGTTGACGATCTTCGAGCCGTCCTGGGAGGTGCGCACCTCGGGATCCCGTCCCAGGTTGCCTACCAAGATGACCTTATTGACGCTGCCAGCCATGTCCCCGCTCCGAAATGTAGTGTTTCACGCGCGGGACAATACCCGAATGTTGGGGGGAGGGAAAGGGGTGCGGAGCGAGCTTGCGAGCGACTGGGCCGTTGAGGCCCCGCGCAGCGCGAGCCAGCCCGCGGATGCGGGCGCCCGGCGCCTGAGGGCAAGGAAACGGAGCGAGCTTGCGAGCGACTGGGCCGTTGAGGCCGCGCAGCGCGAGCCCAGCCCGCGGATGCGGGCGCCCGGCGCCTGAGGTCTTCCTTACTTCTTCGTCACGTCCTTCAGCGTCTTCTCGTAGCTGGCCTTCATGGGGCCGCCGAGGGCCACCGCCTTGGTGGCCGCCGCGACCGCTTCGTCGCGCCGGCCGAGGCCGGCCAGCACCTGCGCCAGCTTGTCGAGGGCGGGACCGGGGTCCGGCGCCAGGGCTGATGCCGCCTGGTAGGCATCGGCGGCGCCCTGGGGGTCGCCGAGCTGGTAGAGGCTGGACCCCAGGCCCATCAGCACTCCGGCGTCGGCAGGCCAACGCGACAGGGCGGCGTCATAGGCCATGACCGCCTCCCAATGGCGGCCGGCCTGTTCCAGGCCGGCGGTGGCCTCGAGATAGGCATCCCGTTCGGCCATGGCGGGCAGGTCGCCGGGAGGCAGGACCACCAGCCCCCATTCGTCGGTCTCGGACCACAGCCGGCGCAGCAGGCGAACGGGGGTCCGCTTGGCCGGATCGACGCCCGAGTGCATCAGCACGTCGCCGCGCTCGCGGTCGTAGCCGATGGCGACGGGGCAGTTCCACATCGGTTCGTTGCGCAGTCCCAGGTTTTCCAGGATCAGCACGGGATGGCCGGCGGCCAGTTCGGCCATCATCGCGTCGGAGCCCTTGACCGCGTAGGAGAGCCGTCCCCAGCGCCGGGCGGTGTCGATCATGCCCGTGCGGGGGTCGTCGCGGCCGGCGGCGAGCTGGCCCTCCAGGTCCTTGGGCCCGACATGGAGGCCCGACCACTCCAGCATCATGGCGAGCGATGCGGTACCGCAGCCGAAGCCGTCCTGGGGATGGAACGGCACACCGCTCACCCTGATGGTCGTGGGTTGCCCCAGCCGCTCGGCCAAAGGCCGCTCCGACCCGCAGCCGGCCAGCAGGGCCGTGCAAAGGACCGCCAGAACCATGCGCATCGTCGACCTCCCAGGGCGCGCGAACAAGGAGTGGGGCGGCGCGCCGATGGGGAATCTAATCCCTCGGGTGCACGCGGGGGCGGTCTCAAACGGAGAATCGCCGATCGTAGAAGGGGTAGCCGGAAGGGGAAGCCGAAGGGGCTGGTGCGGTGGTGGGAGGGATGCGGCGGTCGCGCGGCCGGCCCGCCCTCCCTTGCAGTTGTGGCCCTCCACGATATCTGGTAGCTTTCGCCACCGTGGCAGCCGTGCCATCCCCAATTCCTGGGATTCTTCCGCACACCGACGGGAACCAATCGTTTGACGACGCCTCCTTCGACGCCGCAGTTCGACATCACTCCGGTCACCATCGAAGAGGAGATGAAGCGGTCCTACCTCGATTACGCCATGAGCGTAATCGTCAGCCGCGCTCTGCCCGACGTGCGCGATGGCTTGAAGCCCGTGCACCGGCGCATCCTCTTTGCGATGAAGGAAAACGGCTACGACTACAACAAGCCGTTCCGCAAATCCGCCCGCATCGTCGGCGACGTCATGGGTAAGTACCACCCCCACGGCGACGCCGCGATCTACGATGCCATGGTGCGCATGGCGCAGGATTTCTCCATGCGCCTGCCGCTCATCGACGGCCAGGGCAATTTCGGCTCGATGGACGGCGACCCGGCGGCGGCGATGCGCTACACCGAGGCGCGCATGGCGCGCTCGGCGCATTCGCTGATCGAGGACATCGACAAGGAAACCGTCGATTTCCAGCCGAACTACGACGATTCCATCGAGGAGCCGACGGTCCTGCCGGCGCGCTTCCCCAATCTGCTGGTCAACGGCGCCGGCGGCATCGCCGTCGGCATGGCGACCAACATCCCGCCGCATAATCTCGGCGAGGTGATCGACGCCTGCTTCGCCTTCATCGACAACCCGGAGATCACTCCCGAGCAGTTGATGGAGATCGTGCCCGGGCCCGATTTCCCGACCGGCGGCACCATCCTCGGCCGGGCCGGCATCCGCTCGGCCTACACCACCGGGCGCGGTTCGGTGGTCATGCGCGGGCGCTGCCACGTCGAGGAGATCCGCAAGGACCGCGAGGCCATCGTGGTCACCGAGGTGCCCTATCAGGTCAACAAGGCGCGCATGCTCGAGCAGATCGCCGAGCTGGTGCGCGACAAGAAGATCGAGGGCATCTCCGACCTGCGCGACGAATCCGACCGCGAAGGCGTGCGGGTGGTCATCGAGATCAAGCGCGACGCCATCGCCGATGTGGTCCTGGCCCAGCTCTTCAAGTTTACGCCGCTGCAGACCTCGTTCGGTGTCAACGCCCTGGCGCTGAACGGCGGCCGTCCCGAGATGATGCCACTCGGCGCGATCATCAAGGCGTTCGTGGCCTTCCGCGAGGAGGTCATCACCCGGCGCACCATCTACGAACTCGGCAAGGCGCGCGAGCGGGCCCATGTGTTGGCCGGTCTGGCCATCGCGGTGGCCAACATCGACGAGGTCATCGCGCTGATCCGCGCCGCTCCCGATCCGGTTACCGCCCGCGAGCAATTGATGGCGCGCGACTGGCCGGTGGGCGACGTCGAGCCGCTGATCCGCCTGATCGACGAACCCGGCCGCGGCATCGTGGACGGCTGCTACAAGCTGTCCGAGATCCAGGCCAAGGCCATCCTCGATCTGCGCCTGCACCGCCTGACCGGCCTGGAGCGGGACAAGATCGGCGAGGAACTGCGGTCCATCGGCGACCAGATCAAGGAATTTCTGGAGATCCTGTCGTCGCGGCCGAAGCTGCTCGAGGTGATGAAGGGCGAACTGCTGGAGATTCGCAACCAATTCGCCACCCCCCGGCGCACCACCATCGAGGACGCCGAGTTCGAGGCCGACATCGAGGACCTGATCGCCCGCGAGGACATGGTGGTGACGGTGACCAACACCGGCTACATCAAGCGGGTGCCGCTGTCGACCTACCGGGCGCAGAAGCGCGGTGGCAAGGGCCGCTCGGGCATGAGCATGAAGGACGAGGACTTCCTGTCCCAGGTGTTCGTGGCCAACACCCACACCCCGGTGCTGTTCTTCTCGTCGACCGGCATCGCCTACAAGCTCAAGGTCTATCGGCTGCCGCTCGGCACGCCGCAGGCCAAGGGCAAGGCGATGGTCAACATCCTGCCGCTGGACGAGGGCGAGAGCATCTCGACCGTGATGCCCATGCCCGAGGACGAGACCACCTGGGGCGACCTCAACGTGGTTTTCTGCACCTCGAAGGGGGACATCCGCCGCAACATGCTGTCGGATTTCGTCGACATCCGCGCCAACGGCAAGATCGCCATGAAGCTGGGCGAGGGCGAGCGGCTGATCGCCGTGCGTACCTGTTCGGAAAGCGACGACGTGCTGCTGGCCACCCGCATGGGCAAGGCGATCCGTTTCGCCGTCCCCGAGGTCCGCGTCTTCAAGGGCCGCGATTCCACCGGCGTGCGCGGCATCCGCCTCGACGGCGAGGACGAAGTCATCTCCATGTCCATCCTCAAGCACGTGGATTTCGACATGGAGACGCGCGACGCGTTCCTGCGCGGTGACCTGACCGGTCCCGAGGCCGAGCGCATGTCGGCGGACCAGGAGATGATCCTGACCATCACCGAGAACGGTTTCGGCAAGCGGACCTCGGCCTACGAGTACCGTATCACCGGGCGCGGCGGCCAGGGCATCGCCAACATCGACATGACCGAGCGCAACGGCCCGGTGGTGGCCTCGTTCCCGGTCGGCCACGAGGACGAGATCATGCTGGTGTCCAATGGCGGCACCCTGATCCGCACTCCGGTGGATGACATCCGCATCGCCGGCCGCAAGACGCAGGGCGTGACGCTGTTCCGCACCGCCGAAGGCGAACGGGTGGTATCCGCCGCCCGCCTGTGCGACCTCAACGGCTCCAGTGAAGAGCCGGAGGAAGACGAGAATGGGGAGGAGACCGACGACACCGTCCAGCCCGGAGGGGAGGAATGAGTGAACGCATCGGGCTCTATCCCGGCACTTTCGATCCCATCACCTACGGCCACCTCGACATCGTGGCGCGTGCGGCCAAGGCGGTGGACCGCCTGATCGTCGCCGTCGCGGTCAATGCCGGCAAGGGGCCGCTGTTCACGCTCGACGAGCGCGTCCAGCTGGTGAAGGAGGAGGTGGCCGACCTCGCCCGCATCCACGGGGTCAACATCGAGGTGCGGTCCTTCGACAATTTGCTGGTGGATTTCGCCAAGAACTGCGGGGCGCGCCTGATCGTCCGCGGGCTGCGGGCGGTATCCGATTTCGAGTACGAATTCCAGATGGCGGGCATGAACGCCCGCCTGTCGCCGGAAATCGAGACCCTGTTCCTGATGGCCTCGGAGCGCTGCCAGTTCATTTCGTCGCGCTTCGTCAAGGAAATCGGCCGGTTGGGGGGCGACATCTCGTCGTTCGTCAGCCCGCGGGTCAAGGCGCGGCTCGAGGAGAAGCTCGGACGCTGAGGGCCGGGCCACGAGGGAGGAAGGATTGGATCGCGAGAATACCCTGTATATGGAGCTGAAGGACGGCCGCGTGGTGATCGAACTGCGCCCCGACCTCGCTCCCAACCATGTGGCCCGCATCAAGGAACTGGCCCGCCAGGGCTATTACGACGGGACCGTGTTCCACCGGGTCATCGACGGCTTCATGGCGCAGGGCGGCGATCCGACCGGCACGGGCACCGGCGGCTCGGGCCAGAAGCTCAAGGCCGAGTTCTCGCGCGAGAAGCACGTGCGCGGCATCTGTTCGATGGCGCGCGCCGCCAGCCCCGATTCCGCCGATTCCCAGTTCTTCCTCATGCTCGACGATGCGCCGCATCTGGATGGCAAGTATTCGGTGTGGGGGCGCGTGGTCTCCGGCATGGAACACGTGGATGCCATCAAGAAGGGGGCGGCCTGGCGCAACGGCGCCGTCGAAGAGCCCGATGCGATCGTGACCCTGCGGGTTGCGGCGGACGTTGAGGAATGACCATGAACTCCCTGAAAAAGATTGCGTTTGCCGCTGCGGCGCTGCTTCTCCTCACCCTGCGCCCGGCCGTGGCCGCCGATCCGGAAAACACCCTGTTCATGGACCTGCCGTGGGGCCGGGTGGTGATCGAGATGCGGCCCGACCTCGCCCCCACCCACGTGGCGCGCATCAAGGAGTTGACCCGCAAGGGTTTCTATGACGGCACGCCGTTCCACCGCGTGATCGCCAATTTCATGGCCCAGGGCGGCGACCCCACCGGCACCGGGACCGGTGGCTCGGGCACCAAGCTGCCGGCCGAGTTCTCGGGCGAGCACTTCGTGCGCGGCGTCGTCGGCATGGCCCGTTCGTCCAGCCCCAACAGCGCCGATTCGCAGTTCTTCATCATGTTGGGCTCGGCGCCGTCACTGGATGGCAAGTACACCATCTGGGGGCGCGTGGTCGAAGGCATGGAGCACGTCGACAAGATCACCAAGGGGCCGGAAAGCGAGAACGGCATCGTCGCCAAGCCCGACAAGCTGGTGCGCATGCGCGTGGCCGCCGACGTGAAGCAGTGACCGGCCTTCATTATTGACCGGGGCGGCCCACCTCCCTATGGTGGGCGCCCGTTTGGCGGGAGCGCGTAGCTCAGTCGGTAGAGCATCTGACTTTTAATCAGAGGGTCCTGGGTTCGAGTCCCAGCGCGCTCACCAAGCGGACGGTTCAAAGGCCTGGGGAAACCCGGGCCTTTTTGCTGTCCGCCACATCCAATATGGTTATATGACGTATTACACTTTTCATCTCTCGGTAGACATATATTGGCGGATGGGGCGATGTGATTAACTCTCGGCCGGCCCCAACCGGGAGAGAATTAATGATCCTCGATGTTCTTCCGTCCGCTGAGCAGATCGCCCGCCATTTCCGGCGCGCCTTGCTGGATTCCGACCGCAGGGAGCTTCCCTATACGCACTGGCGTATGCAGGAGGTGCTGCCTGAGGCGGTGTGCGTCGGCATCATCAGCCTGCCGATTGCGCCGCTGATCATTGATGATTGTGGTGGGGTGCGTGACCGCGACAACAATCTGCGCACCTTCTTCACCCCCGATCTGCAGTCGCGCTTTCCCGTCTGCGCCCGTCTGGCGGAGGCGCTGCAGCGGCCGGAAGTCGCGCGATTGGCGGGCGAGACCTGTGGCTTCAAGGCCGAAGGCAGTTATCTGCGCATGGAATACATCCAGGACACCGACGGCGCCTGGCTGCAGCCCCATCACGACGTTCCCGAGAAGCTTTGCTCGATGGTGATCTATCTGTGCACCGGCCCCGAAGCCGCCGACTGGGGCACCGACATCTACGACGAGCAGGTTCGCTGGGTCGGACGCTCCGCCGCGGAATTCAATTCGTGCACCATCTTCATTCCCGGGGCCAATACCTGGCACGGCTTCGAGAAGCGCAAGATCGTCGGCATCCGTCGCCTGATGGAGATCAACTACGTCCATCCGAGCTGGCGCGACCGTGACCAGCTGTGCTTCCCGGATCGTCCCGTCACCATCGCCTGAGATTTCCCATGCACATCGGTAGCGGCGTGGCCGCCAAGAGCTTCCACGCCCCCATGGGCGCGGCGGAGCACCATATTTCTGTCACGGCCTCCGGCGGCGCCGGGCTGAGCGAGCAACTGGCATCACTCGAACAACGCTACCGCGGGGCGATGCTGGCCTTGGGCATCGGTCCCGAAACGGCGGTGTTCCGCCGGTTGTTCGTCAGCGACCTGCAGAACCAGAACGGACAGCTCTCGGACAGTTGGCTGGTGCGCGAGGATCCCGACAATCCGGTTGCGGTGTCGGTCGTCGAGCAGCCACCCTTGCCCGGGGGCAAGGTCTGCATGATGGCCTACCACCTCTCCGCAGCACGCCCGGTGGGGAAGCGGCGTCTGTCGCCGCGTCATCTCCTGGTCGAAAGCGGTTCGCACCGTCACCTGTGGAGCACGGGCCTGTGTGCCGGCCAGACGACCGGGGAGGTCTCGGCCGAGGAGCAGACGCGCCGGGTATTCGGCGAGTTGACCAATGCCCTTGCCGCCGAGGACGCCAATCTGCGCGATCACTGCATCCGCACCTGGCTTTACGTCAAGGACGTCGACGTCTTCTACAAGGGGATGGTGCGCAGCCGCGCTGAGCTGTTTTCCCACCACGGACTGACGTCGGACAGCCACTTCATCGCCAGCACCGGGATCCAGGGTGCGTGTTCCCACCAGTTCGATGTGGTGGCGATGGATGCCTACTCCATCCCCGGTATTGCACCCGGCCGGATGTCGTTCCTCAACGATTTCAGCCGCATGTGCCCGACCAAGGACTACAACGTCACCTTCGAGCGGGGCACGCGCATCGCCTATGGTGACCGAAGCCATCTGTTCGTGTCCGGGACCGCCAGCATCGACCATCGCGGCCATGTGGTGCACCGAGGCGACGTCATCGCCCAGTTGGACCATGCGTTGGGAAATGTCGACGCCATCCTGCGCCCGGCCGGCGCCGGGCTGGACGATCTCATGCACCTGATCGTCTACCTGCGCGATCCCACCGATCACGGCGCCGTCGACAACCGGCTGCGGGACCGCTTCCCCAACCTGCCGATGGTGCTTGTTCACGGGCCGGTGTGCCGGCCGGAATGGCTGATCGAGGTGGAGGGCATCGCCGTGGTGTCCCACGCGGACCCCGGCCTTCCTGCGTTCTGACGGCAGGCGTTACCTCACAGTTACAATTCCCTCTCTGTGCGCTGATCGCACTTCGGTGGTAAACTTCGCGCGCCGAAGGTGACCTTCGGTCACGTGATTCGCAGGGGAGGGAATTAATGCGTCGTTTGCCGACGGCCGTCGCCGCTTTGCTTACCTTGACGGCATGCCAGACCGTCCAGAACCAGGCCGGCGCGCCTACCACCTACCAGGATCCGGCCTCGATGGGTGCGGTGCGCGGGGTGGGCATCGAGAGCCAGGACATCGTCAGCATGACCGACCAGATGATGCGGGACATGCTGACCGAACCGCGCCTCGGCAACGCCCAGGTTCCGCCCAACGTCATCATCGATGCGGAATACTTCGTCAACGAGAGCTCGTCGCGCCTCAACCGCAACTCCATCACCGACCGCCTGCGGGTGTCGCTGAACCGCGCGGCCCAGGGGCGCATGCAGTTCGTCGGCCGCCACTATGCCGACATGGTCGAGAAGGAGCGCACGCTCAAGCGCGCTGGCGTCACCGACAAGGGCAAGAACCCGATGGCGGCGGCGCAGAAGGGCGGCGACTACCGCCTGGGCGGGCGCATCACGTCGCTCGA
The DNA here is from genome assembly GCA_050260775.1 of Solirubrobacterales bacterium. Classification (GTDB taxonomy): domain Bacteria; phylum Pseudomonadota; class Alphaproteobacteria; order Rhodospirillales; family Magnetospirillaceae; genus CALABS01. Next base: position 159,319 of record JBLNCP010000022.1, read on the forward strand.
TCAGCGTGACGCCAAGACCGGGATGCTCCAACGCTACACCCAGATCACCTTCGAGATGATCGATCTCGAATCCGGTGAGATCATTTGGAGCGGCATCTACGAGATGTCGAAGGCGGGGGCCGACGACGTGATCTACCGCTAAAGGAAAATAATCAAGGGGAGGGGGAAATGGGCAGGAGCCAAATGGCGCGGCTGCTGGCCGGCGTCGCCGTGGCGGCACTGGTGTCCGGCTGCCAGACGGTGCGGGAACAGGAAAGCGGGGTCAAGCCCGAGGTCGCCCACGCCTATCTCGCCGACAAGCCGGCGGAGCTGCAGAAGCACTTTTACGTCACCCTGACCCAGGGCAAGCGAAACCAGGTGCTCAACGACATGCGCCTGGGCCTCGCCGCCCTGGAGATGGACAACGACAAGCTGGCGTCGGAACTGTTCGATGACGCGCTCGGCAACATCGAAACCATCTACTCGAACAACGAGAACGCGGCTAAGGCGCGCGAGTTGTTCACCAAGGAGCTGGTCAAGGACTTCAAGGGCGAGCCCTACGAGCGCGCCATGGCCTATTATTATCGGGGCCTGCTCTACATGCGCAGTGGCGACTACGACAATGCGCGCGCCAGCTTCAAGGGAGGTTTCCTGCAGGATTCCTTCGCGGACGAGGATCAGAACCGCGCCGATTTCGCGCTCTTCCCATTCCTCGAGGGATGGTCGTCGCGCTGCCGCGGCAACCCCACCACCGCTGCCGACGACTTCAATGAATTCCGCGGCATCAACAGCGCGTTCCCCATGCCCGGAACCGACGACAACGTCCTGGTGCTGGCCGAAACTGGGGCGGCGCCGGTGAAGGTGTCGGCGACCGATCCCAATTCTTCCAAGCCGCGTTACCTGAAGTTCCAGCGGATCAGCCCGACCGAGGGTGCCCAGGTGCGGCTGACCGAGATGTTCCAGCCGCCGGCGCCCAAGGGTGCGAAGGTGCCGCCGCCGCCCGAGGCCAAGGAGCGGCTGGTCAAGGCCGAGCAACTGGAGAACATTTTCTTCCAGGCGTCGTCGCGCGGCGGCCGTGAGTTCGACTCCGTCCTGCAGGGCAAGGCCCAGTTCAAGCAGGGCGCCAACGTGGTCGGCGACGTCGCCGCCGTTGGGGCTGCGGTGGCGGCCACCCGCGCCAGCTATACCGGCAACCGCAACGACGCCGCGGCGGCCGGGGTGTTGCTCCTCTTGGCCGTCGCGGCCAAGGCCGCGGCCGAAGCGGCCGAGCCGGATGCGGATACCCGGTACTGGGACAACCTTCCCGACCGGATCCATGCCGCGACTGTGAAGCTCCCCGCGTCGGTCGACCGCCTCAGTGTCGATTTCCTGGCTCCGGACGGCGCGGTGCTGCGCACCAAGGAGGCCAAGGTGGTCCGGGCGGGGAATTGCGGCCTCGCCTGGGTCCGTGGCCAATCGGCGTTCCCCGCGTCGCCGCGTGCTCCCTACAGCACCAGCGCGGATGCCATGGCGGCGCCGGTGGTCATCCCGCCGAAGCCGGCCGCACCGGCCCCCGCTTCTCCTGCCGAGCCGCCGAAGGAGCCGGAAAGCGCGGCCGCCGGCGGCCAACCCAAGAGCTGACCTCCATGAACGGAGACCAAGGATCATGAAGACTTCCCTTACCGCCGTCGCGGCCGTGATGACCGTTGCCGCTCTTGCCGGTTGCCAGCAGACCATGGAGCCGGCGCCGATCTGCAACATGGCCGGGATCGCGGCGCAGCGGCAGCTGGTCGCCCTGCCGGCTGCCACTCCGTCCGATCCGTCGCCGCTGCTCGAAATGCCGCTGAATTCGGTCAGCATCACCGACTTCAACATCATCCAGAAAATCTACGTGCGCTCGGCGTCGGCGCGCCGGACTCCGACCGGAACGGTCGAGGCCTACGCGCAGGTCATCAACTGCACCGATTACCCCCTGAATGTGGAGGCGCGGACGCAGTTCTACGATCAAGGGCAGGCTCCGTCGGAACCGGTGAGTGCCTGGAAGCGGATGGCGTTGCCGCCGCGGACCTCGAACACCTATCGGGAAAGCTCGATCGGCACCAAGAACGTGCAGTACTACATGGTCGAATTGCGGGAGACCCGGTGATGCTGCGGCTTCCTCACGTCGGCGTGGTGATGGCTGCCTGCGCCGCGATCCTGCCGCTCGCCGCGCAGGCGCAATCGGGGGGCGTCCCGGCCTATGAGCCGCCGCCGCCCGTTTCGGTCCAGCGCGACGGCGAGGTGGTGGCCCCGCGTGCGGCCCCGGCCGGGGGAGAGGCCTTCCGGCAACGGGCCGACCTGGTGGCCAATTTCACCTCGGCCTACCAGCGCAACGGCCGTCCACGGCTGGCGCTGTACTGGAACCGCCAGCTCTCCGACACCCTGAGTGAATGGTATTCCGACGTGCGCGTGGTCGGTCGCTCCGATACGACCAACAACATTTCCGGCAATCTGAACCTCAAGGGCGGGCTTTCGGGCGACGCGGCTCTCAACCAGACCGGTTCGTCGGAGAGCACGCTGGAGGTCCAGCGCCGCATCCATGATGCTCAGCGGGCCCAACCCTCGGAAAGTTTCGAGTGGGAATTCCAGGACGGCTATCTGGCGCCGTTCCTGGAGGCGGGGGCCAGCGTGCTCGACCGCACGGCCATCATCCGCCTGACCGGCGCCGACATGGTCGGTTCCAGCGCCAGCACCGTCGAAGTGCGCGCCCTTCAGGGCAAGGCTGACTACCTGATGGAAATCCTGGGAGCCCCCAACGGCCAGTCCTCGGTAGGCTACGAGTTGCGGGCGCGCATCCTCGATGTCAGCACCGGCCGAATCGTCGCCTACGTCAACTCCAGGGGCCTGAAGGAATGGAACCCCGAGAAGGAGATCGTGGCGACCAGCCGTGGCTTCCAGTTGCCCGACGAGGATGATGAAACCTTCGGCCCCGTGGGTGAGGACCGCTTCAAGGCGACCGGGTCCGGCTTCGAGCGGCGCCGCAAGCCCCCGAAGCTCCAGAAGATCGCCCAGAATCTGGCGTACAATGTGATGGAAAGCCTGATGCGGCAGTGGAAGTGAGGAGGAGCCCATGAACTGGTTGCTGTTTCCGGCCGTTTGCGTTGCGCTTGCCGCGTGCTCCGGCGGCTACACCCCACCGGCGCCAGGCCAGGCGCCCGGCTGGCCGCAGCCGGAAGTGCCGCGCTCGCACATGGCGATCCCTCTGCCCTACACCAATACCTATCTCCCGCCCGGGCAGGTGCAGCAGATGCCGGCGGTGGCGCCCGGAGAGAACCCGCCTTACGCCGTGCGGGGCGGTGTCGTCGGGGCGCCGACGCCAACCGGTGGTCCGGCGGCGGCCGCGGGCCAGCCCGCCTGCCATGCCGTGCCGACGGTCACCGTCGAGGGCAAGTCGGCGAGCACCGTGTGCCCCAATCCGGACGGCAGTTGGTCCTACATCGCCGACTGACATCACTTCGAACGCAGGCGATTGATCCCGAGAAGGGCGGCAAACACGGCGAAGGCGACGAGGCTGGCGACCAGGGACAGGCCCGCCAGCTTCAAGCCCAGCCACATGCCGCCGAACACCACCGCCAGCAGCGCCACCACGCCGGCCGCCAGCGGCAGCCAGGGAAAGCCGGTCTCCTGGAGCTTCACGTTTTCAGGCATCCGACACCTCCTATCGATCAGGATGTGGGAAGCGGGCGGATGCATGACGGGGCGCGAATAAGGGGGAGGCGGTAACCGCGCCTTAACCGTAACCGTGCTATCGATAATGACGGGCGATCCAGAATGGGAGCCGTGTCATGTCGAGAATGATCCCGCGGAACCGTGTCCCCGCCATTGCCGCCTGGCTGGCCGACCAGGGCCACGACCTGCTTACCGCCCCCCAATCCCTAGTCCAATTGGCCCTCGAAGATCCTCGCATGCAGATGCCGGAGATCGGTGAGCGGCCTGCCGATCCTCATGACCGTCGCCGTGAGGAGTCATGGTCGTGGTGGTTCTAGCAACCCGCAGCTAGTCTTGCCTGAATACTGAGGCGCACCTCGGTGTACGCTCGGCGTTGACAAGCGGGGCCTGCTTGACCACTGTCAACGCCGCCGTTGACGGGGGCGCCGATGAACCTGCTTGATCTCATGACCCAGGGAGCCGATCCCGAGGACCTTGTCCTCGAACGGCTCGAGACCGTGGTCGCGCTCTACGATTCCGATGACGATTCCGTCCAGGATGAGGCGCTTGCCCGCGCCATCGGCATCTGCGGCAAGCAATGGGGCGGTTACAAGGCGGGCATGGAAGCCTTGGCCAAGCGGGTGGAAGCCCGCTCCGATGACCCGATTTCCGCCAGCCTGGATGGCCTTCGCCTAAGGGAGGAGGCCGAGGACCCCGGGGCGCTTATCCGCGCGGCCCGCAGCCGGCGTCTCGAAGCAAATCGCGAGGACCGGGAGCGCGCGGCGGTAATCGCCCGTTACGGCAGCCTGGAACAGGCGCTGGCGCCCACCGCCCTGGAACGCATGTTCATCGATGCCGCGATTCATCTCGTTGACGGCGAGGACGGTGAGGTCGACGCCTGGTCGTCGCTGGCCGGCTGGTCCCTGCCGTGGCATCCGGTGCCGGCGCCCCTCCGCGCGGCCGTTGCCGCCGCTTGTCCGCTCCCTGCCACCGTCACCGATGCCCGCGACGAGGTGCTGAGCTGGGAAGCGCGCCGCCGCGAACTCGACCTGCTGTCCGGTGGACCCGGCGCCGCCGCGCTTCCCACCGCTTGCGCCGCCCGCTGGCGTGTGGTCGAGGAAATGTGGCGCCGCGATCTCCCGGTCCGGGGAGCGGCCGAACTGGAGGCCCGCCTGGAGTACTGGTCAAGCCGCGGCGGCGATGACGGTGCCGGCTATGCCGTTGTTTTGGGTGACCTCCGTGCGGTCATGGCGGCGGGTGGGCTGCAACGCCCCTCCGAGGGGACCAAGGAAAGGGCCCGCCGGCTCAAGGCGGAAAATCCGGATTGGTCGCTGGCCCGCATCGGCAAGGTGCTGGGGATCAGTCGCCAGGCGGTGCACAAGCACTTGAAGGGCTGAGGCCTCGCCCTTGCATAAAATTTTTTGCATTTTGCCTGAAGAACCAATTGGGGTAAGGGCTTAACCCTGGTCCTTAATCTTCCGTAGAAGGCCGAGAGTCCTTTGCCCGGATGGTTTATCGCCCTGGTCGGAGTCACACTTTGGTCCAAGGGAAACCTTCCGGACATTCGACCATGGACCGCTGCCATATCTGCGCCGCCCCCATTCCGCATCATGACCACGAGTGCCGCGTGCACAGCGACCTCAGGCTGTTCCGGCGGGTCTATACCAGGCTGATGAGCGAAGGGCGCAATCCGGGCCTGCAGGCTAATCTGGCGCGCCAGCTCGAACGACACGGCGGCCCCGGCCAAGAAGATTTGGCGGCGGTCGGCTGACGTCCTATTGTCGCCGGAGAGCGCCACCGAAATTCGGACGTCACCATGCTTAGAATTTGGTTTGCAGTCGCGGCCCTGCTGGTCGTGTCCTGGCCGGCCGCTGCCCAGTTGATGGAAGTCCTCACCGCACCGAAGACCTTGATCGACCGGGCCATCGAGGCTCGTTCAGCCCCTGACATCGCCAAGGACAATGAGATCGTCTTCAAGGTGAACCGCGTCATGGCCGACCTCGGCACCCTTAAGGCTTCGACAGAGATTTACGAGCAGCGTCTGCTGGTGACCGGCACCTTTGATGACAAGTCGGCCTATGAGCGGTTCGAGAAAGGGGTGCGGGCCGTTCTTGGCATCCGCAAGCTCTATTGGCACGTTGCCTACATCCCCAAGGCGGACGATCGGCGCAAGGGCATGCTTGATTGGGGTGACGTGACCCTTATGGCGACCAAGGCGCAGGCGCGCTTGGTCGGGACCAAGGGGGTGGCCGATGTCAACTTCCGCGTCACGGCCGATGCCTTCGGCACACTCTACCTGTTGGGACGTGCCCGCTCCACCGAGGAGGCGCGCAAGGCGTTGGCGCGCGCCCGTGATGGAAGCGGCGTGCGCAAGGTGATGGACTACGTCGAGGTTCGGCCGTGAAGGCGGCGGCCAAGCCCTTGCTCTTTCTCGGGTCCGCCGCGGTCCTCGCGCTGTTCGCCCCGGTCCTCGACTTCCGCTACCTTGCCGGTGGAGTCGTCATCCTGGTCGGGCTGGGCCTGATCGACTTGTTCCAATCCCTGCGTCGACGCAGGTAACTCCCTCCCATGCGCTCCGCGTCCCCCCATCCCGGGTGATGGCCGGGCCGCGGGGAGGCCCCGACATCCATCGGACCAAGCCAAAGGATGGGGAGTTGGCACATGGTCTATGAAGGTGGATGCCGGTGTGGCTTTGTACGCTACCGGATCGAGGGCGAGCCGTTGTCGGCGGGCTATTGCCATTGCCGGATGTGCCGGCGCGCCGCCGGAGCACCGGTGGTGGCGTGGGTGGCGTTCCGGCGCGGGGAGTTTCGTTTCGTCAAGGGCATGCCGGCCGCGTTCCAGGCCTCCAGCCGCGCCATCCGAAGGTTCTGCCCGGATTGCGGGACAGTCGTCGCCTTCGAATACTCGGGCAGTACCGAAACGGTCGACGTGACGATCGCCAGCCTGGATGATCCCGCCTGCACCCAGGCGATCTACGAAATCTGGTCATCGAGCACGCTGCCGCCGCGCGACGAGCGTATCGGGGGCTATCCGGCCCCCGGACGGTCTCACTAGCGTGCCATCCAGCCCATGAGCCGCCGCAAGAAATGCTCGCATCGGGCCAATTGCCCGAGTTCGATGAATTCGTCGGGCTTGTGAGCCTGGAGGATGCTGCCCGGCCCGCACACCACAGCGGGAATGCCCGCCAGCTGGAACAATCCCGCCTCCGTCGTGAAGCTGACCCGTGCGGGATCGTGTTCCCCGGACAGTTCGCAGGCAAGGCGGGCGGCCACGTCGTCTTCCCGGGCGATGAGGCCGGCGGTGACGTTGTACTCGTCGAACATGATGCCGGAGGCGGGATCGACGGCCAGCATTTCGGGGACCAGGTCCTGGGCCCAGCCGCGGACCTCGGCCATCAGCGTTTCGACGTCCTGGGTGGGCAGGTTGCGAAACTCGAACTCGAACGAACAGTCACGCGGCACGATGTTGAGGGCGGTGCCGCCCCGGATCATCCCGGTGTGAACAGTGGTGTAGGGGGGGTCGTAGCCGCGATCGAACGGACCGGTTTCGCGGATCCTGCGCTGCATCTGCCGCAGGCGGGACACGAGTTCCGCCGCGACCTCGACCGCGTTGACCCCCTGGTGATTGAGGGCGGAGTGGCATTCCTTGCCGTGGACATGGCAGCGGACGCTTTTCTTCCCCTTGTGGCCGATGATCACTTTCATCTCGGTGGGCTCGCCGACCAGGCAGAGGCGTGGCCGCACCGGCACGTTGGCCAGATCGTCGATCAGCCGGCGCACGCCGACGCAGCCGACTTCCTCGTCGTAGGAGAAGGCGAAGTGGATGGGCATGGACAAGGGGGCCGCGGCAAATTCCGGCGCCATTGCCAGGCAGGCGGCGATGAAGCCCTTCATGTCTGCCGCGCCGCGGCCAAGCAGTCGGTCGTCGCGCAGGACCGCCGCAAAGGGATCGCTGGACCAGTCCTGGCCGTCGACCGGGACAACATCGGTGTGACCAGACAAGATTACGCCCGGGATGTCGTCCTGGCCAATTGTCGCAAAGAGGTTCGCCTTTTCCTGCCGATCATCGAAAGTGATGCGCACAGATGCACCCAGGCTTTCGAGATAGTCAGCGGCCCACTGTATTAGTTGAAGGTTCGACTTGTAGCTGGTAGTATCGAAGCCAATCAGTCGCCGGAGCATTTCGACGCTTTGAGGCGGTTGGTACGGGCGTGAGGTATTCACCTGAAGCACTCTTTTCGTCGATGGGCCGAGTTTTCGTCGATGAGCTGAATTGGATGCTTCCGTCAGATCCGCAGGATCATAGAGGGTGGGGTGGACCGCGTCACGAGGTGCGGTTATACGTTCGCGCAACGTTTGTTAGGTAAGCTTGAAGGGGTGGGCCGTTCAATGGGCAGAGACGGCCCCGGCCTTGGATAGGGTAGGGATGAGCCAAAGCGGTTCCGCGGGAGACGTCCGGCGGCAGAAATTTTCGCTGAGCGCATTGTCCACGCTGAAGTCGAACATGTTCGATCTCGGCGTTGCCTCGGTATTCCTGAACGTGCTCGGTCTGGCCCTGCCCATGTCGCTGCTGCAGGTCTACGACCGCATCCTGCCGAACAAGTCGACGGGGACCATGGTCCTGCTGCTGGGTGGCGTGCTCGGCGCGCTGCTGATGGAGTCCATCCTCAACTTCGGTCGTTCATACATCACCGGCTGGGTCGGGGCGCGGTTCGAGCACAAGGCCGGCGTCACGGCGATGGAGCGTCTCATGCTCGCCGGCATCGACGACTTCGAGAAGGAGGGGGCGGGCGTCCATCTCGAGCGCATGAACTCGCTGGTGACCGTCCGCGATTTCTATGCCGGCCAGGCGCTGTTGACGCTGCTCGACCTGCCCTTCGCCATCTTCTATCTCAGTCTCGTCGCCTTGATGGGCGGCGTCCTGGTGCTGGTGCCGATCGTCTTGCTGGTGGCCTTCGGGCTGAGCGCTCTCAAAGTCGGGACCCGGCTGCGCGACGCCATCGAAAAGCGCATGACCGCTGATGACCGCCGGTTCAATTTCATCATTGAAGTGCTGGGCGGCATTCACAGCGTCAAGGCGATGGCGATGGAATCAGCCATGGTGCGGCGCTACGAGCGGCTCCAGGAGGGATGCGCCGAAGGCTATCACAACGTCGCTTTGAAGAGCGCGAACGCCCTGGGCGTCTCCTCGTTCTTCTCGCAACTGACCATGATCTCCGTAGCGGCGTTCGGCAGCATGGTCGTGGTCCACGGCGACATGACCACCGGCGGCCTCGCCGCGTGCTCGCTGCTCGCCGGTCGTGCGATGGCGCCGATCCAGAAGGCTCTGGGCGTGTGGACGCGGTTCCAGACCTTCGTGCTGGCGCGCGACCGCCTGAACGCCCTGTTCACCATGCCGGCCGAGGCCCCGCCCGGCTTGCCGCGCCTGCCGGCGGTGAAGGGGCGCCTGGAGATGGAGGGCGTGAGCTTCCGTTACGGAGAAAAGGCTCCGTGGATTATCGAGGATGCGTCCATCTCCATCGAGGAGGGCGAATGCGTCTGCATTTCAGGCGGCAACGGGTCGGGCAAGACCTCGCTGCTGGCCCTCATGCAGGGCGCCTTGCGGCCGGTCCGGGGCCGGGTGCAAATAGACGGCCAGGACATCTCCGGTTTCGAGCCCCAGAGCGTGCGCGACCAGGTGGCCTATCTGCCCCAGTCGGGGGTGCTATTTCAGGGCACGATTCTCCAGAACATCACCATGTTCCGTCCGGAACTCGACGACGTCGCCATCGAGACCGCCGGGTTGCTGGGATTGGATGAGGTGGTGGCCACCATGGCCATGGGCTTCGACACCCCCGTCGGCGACGGCGCCTACGATTCCCTGCCGCGCGGCATCAAACAGCGCATCGCCATCGCCCGCGCCCTGCTGAACAACCCTCGCATCGTCCTGTTCGACGAAGCCAATACGGCCGTCGATTCGGCCGGCGACAACTTCCTGCGAGTCTGGTTGGAGCGGGCCAAGGGCAAGCGTACCCTGATCCTGGTCACCCATCGCCCGTCGCTGGTCAAGCTGGCCGACAGCGTCTATGACCTCGAGGGAGGCCGCCTGACCCGGCGTGCCCCCAAGGACGAGCGGCCGCAGCCGGCAGGCCCGCGGTTGCTTCCGCAGGGGAGTCCGGCATGACCGCGGCCGTGCATGGCGCCCATCCGCCCAAGCCCAACGCCCATGCGATCGAGCTTTACGAGCAGCAACTGGCGCAGAACGCGCTGGGCGGCTTCGCGGCTGCCTCGGACCTGGCCGCGTGCATGCTGCCCCTGCTCAAGGCCTTGAACTGGAAAGGCCATCCCCGCAACGTCGCGGAATCGCTGCCGCACTTCGCCAACGACCTGGACCTTACGGGCCTTCGCAACGTGATGGCCCATCTCAATTATTCCAGCCGGCCGATGCGGCTCAACCTGGCGACACTCGATCCGCGCCTCGCGCCGTGCCTGTTCCTGCCCGACAACGGCCATGCCCTGGTCGTCAAGAGCATCAACGGCGACCGCTTCGAGGTGTTCGATAGTGCCAAGGGGGCCGCCGACACCCTGGAGCGGCCGGTAATGCGGGGGACGGCCTTCCTGTTCAGCCCGCTGTCCGCCGATGCCGCCCCCTTGAAGATCGGCTGGTTCCGGACCGTGCTCGACCGCTTCCGGCCGCTGTTCTGGCAGGCCTTCTTCGTCACGCTGCTGTTGAACGTGGCGTCGCTGGGGACGCCGCTGTTCGTGATGTCGGTCTACGACAAGGTGATCGGGACGGGGTCGCTGTCGATGCTGGCGTCCCTGGCCATCGGCGTCGGTATGGCCCTGGTCTTCGATGCCATCCTCAGGATGGTCCGCGCCCGCATCCTCGCCTTCATCGGCGCGCGGCTCGACAACATCATGGGCAACAACATCTTCCAGCATATCCTGTCGCTGCCGCCCGGCTTCACCGAGCGCGCCACCATCGGCGCCCAGGTGGCCCGTATCAAGGACTTCGAGTCGGTCCGCGAGTTCTTTACCGGCCCGCTGGCGACGGTGTTCATGGAGCTGCCATTCGCGATCTTCTATTTCGCAGTCATCTTCCTGCTGGGCGGTGTCCTCGCCCTGGTTCCGGTGATCGCCACGCTGCTGTTCGTGATCGCGGGCTGGGTGGTGCTGCCGGTCGTAAAGAAGAACGTATCGGGCGCCTCCCGCGCCGCGTCGCGGCGCCAGGAATTCCTGGTGGAGACCCTAGGCAAGATGCGGGCGGTTAAGCTGTCGGCCGGCGAGCACATGTGGATCAGGCGCTACCGCGACATGTCGGCGCGCGCCGCCTATGGCGGGTTCAAGAACGGCATCTTCGCCATCGTGATCACGACCATGTCCAACATCATGATCGTCAGCTCCGGCATGGCGACGATTGCGATCGGCGTGCTGGGCGTGATCGACGGCAACATGACCATCGGATCGCTGATCGCCGCGATGATGCTGGTGTGGCGCGTACTGTCTCCGCTGCAGACCGCCTTTACGCTGATCCAGCGCGTCGAGCAGGTGAGGGGCTCGATCGGCCAGATCGATGCGCTGATGAACCTCAAGCCTGAACGCGATCCCAAAGCGATCGTCCAGCCTCTGAAGAACGTCAAGGGGCGGGTGGTCTTCTCGCGCGTCAGCCTGCGTTACTCGAACGACGCCGATCCGGCGCTGGTCGGCGTGTCGTTCGAAGTCGAACCGGGCGAGGTGGTGGCGGTGACCGGCCGCAACGGCTCCGGCAAGTCGACCATCCTCAAGCTGTTGCTCGGCCTGTATGCGCCGCAAGCCGGCTCGATCCGGGTGGACAGCGCCGATATCCGCCAGATCGATCCGATTGAACTGCGTCATGCCATGTCCTACGTGCCGCAGGTGTGCAACTTGTTCTTCGGCACCGTCGCCCAGAACCTGCGGCTGGCCCACCCGACCGCCACCGACGCCGACATCCGCTGGGCGTGCGAGGTGGCCGATGTGTGGGACGAGATCAAGGCGCTTCCGCGTGGGCTGGAGACCAGGATCGGCGACGGCGCCAACGACCACCTGTCCACCAGCTTCATTCAGAAATTGTCGCTTGCCCGCGGCTACCTCAAGCGGGCGCCGATCATGCTATTCGACGAGCCGGTCAACGGTCTCGATTTCGAGGGCGATCGCCAGTTCATGCAGGCCGTCGACATGTTCCGCGGCCAGTCCACCATCTTCATGGTGACGCACCGTCCCAGCCACCTGCGCTTTGCCGACCGGATTTTGGTGTTCGACGGCGGCTATCTGCGCCTTGCCGGCCCCGCCGACGAGGTCAGGGCGCGCATCCCTCCGGATCTGATCTGAGCCATGACCAGCCAGAGCCTCGTCAACGTTTCCGATCCCAACGCCGGTCAGCCTGCGGCCGAGCCCGAGCGTCCGGTGGTGCGCCGGTCGAGCCGCCAGTCGCGCCACCTCGCCCAGGCAGTACAGCTGGAAGAGAGCGGGACGGCGCCTCTCGTCCGCTTCACCGTGTTCATCACCAGCTTTGCCGTCCTGGCGTTCCTGGTGTGGGCCGCATTGACCAGAGTCGAGGAAGTGGCAAGCGCCGAGGGCTCGATCGTTCCCACCGGTTCGCTGCAAACCGTCCAACACCTTGAGGGCGGACTTGTCGAGCAAATTCTGGCGCATGAGGGGCAATTGGTGCAGGAGGGCGAACCCCTCATCAAACTGTCGCCATCACAGGCCATGGCGGATCTCGATCAGACCCGTGCGCGCGAAATGACGCTGCTGCTGAAGGCCGAACGGCTGCGTGCTTTCGCCGAAATCCGTCACCCGGATTTCTCCTTCGCCGGCGCTGAATATGCGCGGCTGGTCAGCGACAACCTCGCCATCTTCACCACCCAGAACAATGCGCGCGAAAGCCAGCGGCAGGTCATCCTGTCGCAGATCGACCAGAAGCGCTCGGAATTGGCGCTGCTGGAAGGCCAGCACAAGACGTTGCAGGACCAGGTGGACGCCACCACCGAAGAGCTGAAGATGCGCGAGAACCTGGTGGAGCGGGGGCTGGTGTCGCGTGTCATCTATCTCGACAACAAGCGTGAGAACGCCAGGCTGCGCGGTGAACTGGCGCGCGTCCAGGGACAGACGATCACCGCCCGTGAAGCCCTCGCCGAGGTCCAGAACCGTCTGACCGACAATTGGGCGACGCTCCACAAGCAGACCATGGACGAACTGGGCGTCACCGTGTCCGAACTCGCGCAGGTGCAGGAGACCATTTCCCGTCTCGAGGATCGCGTGCAGCGGCTGGTGGTGGTCTCTCCGTCCAAGGGGTATGTGAAGGGGCTGACCGTCCACAACACCGGTGCCGTCATCCAGAACGGCGGCGTGATTTGCGAGATCGTGCCGGTCGACCGGGAGCTCAAGGTCGACGCCAAGGTGCTACCGCGCGATATCGGCTTCGTGAAGGTCGGCCAGCGCGTCAAGGTCAAGGTGACGACGTACGACTTTGCTCGCTACGGTGCGGTGCTGGGGACGCTGGAGCGCGTGTCCGCCTCAAGCTTCCTCAACGAGAAGGGCGAGCCTTTCTTCAAGGCGTCGGTGGCGCTGGACAGGGAATATGTCGGCGACACCCCCGGGCTGCACGTCATTACCCCTGGCATGACGGTCAACGCCGAGATCATCACCGGTGACAAGTCGCTGCTGCAGTACATGCTGAAGCCGATCTTCACCCAGCTGCGCCAGTCGTTCCACGAGCGGTGAGCCTGGGGCGGGAGGCCAGTGCGGCCTCCTCCACGGCGACGCGGAGGGCGAGCAGGGCGCCGTTGGCGGCTGAGAACGCGACAGCGAGCGGCCAGGCACCGAAGGCCAGCGGCACCAGGGCGATCTCTCCGGCCACCACCAGGTAGTTGGGATGGCGCACCAGACGGTAGGGGCCGCGCGCCACCAGCGGTGCCTCTGGGACCGTGACGATGCGCGTGGTCCAGAAGCGCCCCAGGCTGCCGATAACCCACAGCCTGAAGGCCTGCAGGGCCGCCAGCATCAGGATCACGGCGGGCTCAGCGGGGGCCTCCAAGGGAATGGTGCCCGCGATGGCCACCATCCAGGCGGCGTGCAGCCCCACGAGCAGCGGATAATGGCCGGCCCCGACCTCGCGCCCACCGGCGGCCAGCAGCCGGCGGGTGTTGCGGTGCGCCAAGGCCAGCTCCCCGAGGCGCTGGAGCACGATGACCCCGAGGACGAGCCACAGCGGGATCACGGCCCCTCCAACAGCAGAAATCCGGCGGTGAATCCGGGTCCAAGGGCGGTTGCAACCACCCGGCGCGGCAGCGGTGCGGCAAGGCGGCGGGCAAGCACGAACAGCACGGTGGCTGCGGACATGTTGCCGTGGGACGCTAGGATCGCCCGCTCATCGGCGAGGGTCCCCCGATCGATCCCAAGCGCCTCCTCCAGGGCAGTGACGACCTTGGCCCCGCCCGGATGGCAGGCCCATCCGTCGATGTCGGCGCGCGTCAGGCCCAGCCCGCTCAGCCAGCCGTCCAAGGCGGGGCGGAGGCGGGAGGTGACGATCGCCGGGATGTCGCGCGAAAACAGGACGCCGAATCCGTCATCCTCGATCCGCCACCCCATTACCTCCAACGTGTCTGGCCAAGTGTGGTCGGCCCATGCCGACAGGCGTGGCCCTTGGCCACGGGTGGAGAGGACGGCGGCCGCGCACCCGTCGCCGAACAGGGCGGTGGCAACCACGTTTGCAGGGGTGCGGTCATCCACCCGGAAAGTGAGGCCGCAGAGCTCCACTACGACCAGCAGGACGTTCGCCCCCGGCATGGCCCTCGCCAGGGCGCCGGCACGGGCCAACCCCAGCACGCCGCCGGCGCATCCGAGCCCGAAAATCGGGAGGCGCACCACGTCCGGGCGCAGGCCGAGACGATCGATGAGCAACGCATCCAGGCTGGGGGTGGCCACGCCGGTAGTGCTGACGGCGACGATGGCGTCGACTGCTTTGATGGACAGGCCTGCACGGGCCAGGGCGTCGATGGTCGCCCGTGCTGCCAGATCAGTGGCGTGGCGGGCGAACAGTCGGGCGCGTTCTGCCCATCCGTGGCGCCTCAGATACCATTCCGGGGCGACGCACGAATAGCGGTGGTGCACACCGGAATTGGCGTGCACGGGCCCGACACGTTCGAGCACACCGCCGAACAGCTGCCGCGCCAACGCGGCAACCGCTTCGTCCCTCAGTTCATGGGCGGGCACGGCGGTCGCCAGTGCCATGAGGTGGGGGCTCACGTCATTCCCCTTCGTTGCGGCTCCACCCCTGGAAAGATGGGCGGGGGGCTAGGCTGGTGCGAGGGCAACGGATGGATTAGCCGGCAAGCCTGTTGCAGTCGGCTGGGCAGTCCGCCATCCTCTGGGCTTACCCACCCCGCTCCTCGGCTTTCCCAACATGACTGAAAATTCCGTGCCTCCGCCGCCTTCTGCTGACAGCCTGGAAACCGGCGAAAGCCTGCATATGACGCTGTGGGCGCGTCTTCGCGCCTATTTCTTCGCCGGCATACTGGTGACGGCCCCGGTTTCCATCACGTTCTACATCGCCTGGCAGTTCATCAAGTTCATGGACAACCAGGTGTCGCCGCTGATCCCGCCGGCGCTTCACCCGCAGAATTGGGGCGTGCCGGGCTTTGGGTTGGTGGTCGTGGTGGTCTCCCTGACCCTGATCGGTGCGTTGACCGCCGGGTTCGCCGGCCGCCTGTTCGTCAGGCTGTCGGAGGCCGTACTGGTCCACATGCCGGTCATCCGCAGCATCTACTCGGCGGTGAAGCAGATCTTCGAGACGGTGTTGGCGCAGAAGGCCAATGCGTTCCGCGAAGTCGTCCTGATCGAATACCCGCGCAAGGGCATCTGGACCATGGGCTTCATCACCGGCACTACCGGCGGCGAGGTGCGGGCCCATTTCCAGGAGGAAATGGTCAACGTCTTCGTACCGACCACCCCCAATCCCACCTCGGGTTTTCTGCTGTTCCTGGCGCGCCGCGAGGTGCAGGTGCTCGACATGACCGTCGAGGACGGCATCAAGATGGTGGTGTCGACCGGCATCCTGACCCCACCGGAGAAGAAGAAGCTGGAACCGGCGCGGATCAGCCAGACCGCAGCGTCCTGACCGCCGCGTCGCGCTCGAAGAGATAGAGCAGGATGCGCAGGGCCTCGCCGCGGGGCGAGGCCAATTCGGGGTCACGATCGAGAATCAGGCGGGCGTCGTCGCGGGCGGTGGCCAGCAAATCGCCATGAATGGCGAGGTCGGCCACCCTGAATTCGGGCAGGCCGCTCTGGCGGGTGCCGAGGAGCTCGCCGCCGCCCCGCAGGCGCAGATCCTCCTCGGCGATGACAAAGCCATCCTCGGTCGCTCGCATGATCTCCAGACGGGCCTTGGCGGTCTCGGACAGTGGAGAATCATAGAGCAGCAGGCAGCGCGAGGCATCGCCGCCCCGTCCGACGCGGCCGCGCAGCTGATGCAGCTGGGCCAAGCCGAACCGCTCGGCATGCTCGATGACCATCACGGTTGCCTCGGGGACGTTGACGCCGACCTCGATCACGGTGGTGGCCACCAGGATATCGAGGTCGCCCCCGGCGAAGGCAGCCATCACCTTGTCCTTGGCCGGTCCCTTCATCTTGCCGTGCACCAGGCCGACGCGGTCGCCGAACATCTGCGTCAGGTGGCGGTGGCGCTCGTCTGCCGCCGCGAGATCGCTGGTCTCGGACTCCTCGACCAGTGGACAGACCCAATAGGCTCGCGCTCCCCCCTGAACCGCGCGCCCCACCGCGCCGACCACCTCGTCGAGGCGGGTGAGGGGAAGGGCCCTGGTGTCAACCGGTTGACGCCCCGGTGGCTTCTCGTCGAGGCGCGAAGCGTCCATGTCGCCATAGGCGGTGAGAAGCAGGGTGCGCGGTATCGGAGTGGCGGTCATGACCAGCACGTCCACGGCCTGGCCTTTGGACGCCAATTCAAGGCGTTGGTGGACGCCAAAGCGATGCTGTTCGTCGATCACCGCCAGCGCGAGATCTCGAAACACGACATCTTCCTGGAACAGCGCATGGGTGCCGACCACCAGGTCCAACTCGCCGGCGGCGAGGTCGGCGAGGACACGCTCGCGGGGCTTGCCCTTGTCGCGGCCGGTAAGCAGCCCGACCCTGATACCCGCGGCGACCGCCAGGGGTTCGATGGTGGCAAGGTGCTGACGGGCAAGGATCTCGGTCGGGGCCATCATGGCCGCCTGGGCTCCGGCTTCGACGGCGCTCAGCATGGCAAGCAAGGCCACCACCGTCTTTCCGCTGCCGACGTCGCCTTGCAGCAGCCGGAGCATGCGGGTGGGCTCGGCCATGTCCGCATCGATCTCTGCTAGCGAACGGGTTTGAGCGCCGGTAAGAGCGAAAGGCAGCGCCGCCATCACCTTGTCGCGCAGCCGACCATCGCCGTGGATGGAGCGGCCCTTCAGTTTGCGCTGGTGGGCGCGAACCATCGATAGTGCCAGCTGATTGGCGAGCAGCTCGTCGTAGGCGAGGCGGCGGCGCGCGGGTGAGTCCTCGCTCACAGCCCGTTCGGACCCGGGGTGGTGCAGTGCCATCAGCGCTTCGCGCCATCCCGGCCAAGCCTGGCGCGCCTTCCACGCGGCGTCCTGCCATTCGGGGAGGTCCGGGGCACGCTCCAGTGCGGCCTTGACCGTGCGGGCGACCGGACGGGCCGACAGGCCCCCGGTCAGCGGGTAGACCGGTTCCACCGTCATCACCGACGCCATCTCGGCCAAAGGCACGATGTGGTCGGGGTGGGTGATCTGAATCTCATTGTTGAAGTGCTCGACCGTGCCGCTGACGACCCGAGTCTCGCCAACCGGCAAGGTTCGCCTCAGCCACTCCTCGTGGGCGTGGAAGAACACCAGATGCAGGAAGCCGGTCTCGTCCGAGCAGCGCACCCGATAGGGGCGGCTCTTGGAGCCTGACGGCATGTGGGCGTCCACCTGCACCACCAAGGTGGCCACTCGTCCAGCCGGCGCCTCGGCGACCTTGGGATTGGCGCGGCGATCGACCACCCCGGTCGGCAGGTGCCACATCAAATCCAGCACCTTGGGGCCGGCAAGGCGCTCGTACAGCGGCGCGAGCTTCGGGCCGACACCGGGCAGCGTGGTGACCGGCGCAAACAGGGGGAAGAGGGCGGCGGGGCGCATGGGGGGCTGGCGAGCTTGGTGGCTGACAGGGAGGCCGTGAGGCTCTATATCCTAGGCCTCTCGACACTGGACGCAATGCCCGCGCGATGGATGCCCGACTGAAAAGATTGATCTTCCGTGCCCACCACATGGGCTCGAATGAGAATGACATCCTGTTTGGCGGCTTCGCCGAACGCTATCTTGCCACCCTCACGCCCGACCAGCTCGACCGCTTCGAGGCCTTGCTGGAAGAGACTGACAATGATCTGTTCAATTGGGTCACCGCCAAGGAGCCGGTACCCACCCGGCTTGATCACGACGTGATGGCGAAGATCCAAAATTACGTGAAGAACGAAGCTGCACGCGCTTGAAGAAGCTTGAGGAATTTCTCGGGACGCCGGGGCGCGTCGCCGTAGGCGGGGCTCCCGAGGGCGTCGATTCGCTGGTCGTCGCCGCGGTGGCGCGCTCGGGGCGTGCCGGCGACGTGGTGCATGTCGCCCGCGACGACGGGCGCATGGCCCGCATGGCCGAGCTCCTGGCATTCTTCGCGCCCGACGTCGAAGTCCTGGAGTTTCCCGGCTGGGACTGTGTGCCCTACGACCGGGTGTCACCCAACGTTGACTTCGTGGCGCGACGGGTCGACACGCTGACCAAACTCGCGCAAACCAGCGCGGGAAAGCCCCGGGTGGTGCTGACCACGGTATCGGCGCTCCTGCAACGGGTGCCGCCGCGCGAGACAATGGCCGGGGCATCCTTCGCCGCGTCCGTCGGACGGCAGATGGACGTCGACGCCCTGGTATCGTTCCTGAACCGAAACGGCTACGTTCGTTCCGACACCGTAATGGAGCCTGGGGAGTTCGCGGTGCGTGGCGGCATCGTCGACCTCTTCCCGCCGGGGGCGCCGGAGCCGGTCCGCCTGGATTTCTTCGGCGACGAGGTGGAATCGATCCGCAGCTTCGACCCGATGAGCCAGCGTACGACCGGGAAGCTGGAGTCCTTTGCCCTGGAACCGGTCAGCGAGGCAACCCTCGATGAGGCCTCGATCGCCCGGTTCCGCACCAACTACCGCGAGATGTTCGGAGTGGTGCAGGCCTCGGACCCGCTGTACGAGGCCATCTCCCAGGGCGTGAAATTCAATGGCATGGAGCATTGGCTGCCGCTGTTCCATGATGGCCTCGACACCCTGTTCGCCTATGTCCCGGACGCCACCGTTGTCCTCGATCACCAGGCGGATGAAGCGCGTGAGGCGCGTTGGGGGGTAATCCTCGAGTATTACGAGGCGCGTCGGACCATTACCGGTGCGGGACTGATGGAATCCGGCATGGTCTACCATCCGGTGCCGCCGCCCGCCCTGTTTATCGAACGGGAGGAGTGGGACCGCCTGATGGCGGTTCGGACGACGTACGTGCTGTCGCCGTTCGGCGTCACCGAGAATGTCAACCGGGCCGTTGACGCGGAAGGCCGGGCAGGCCGGGATTTCTCCGACGTCCGGGCGCAGCCTGGGGCCAACGTCTACGAGGCGCTCCGCTCTCATGTCGACAGCGAAACGAAATCAGGCCGCCGAGTGGTAATTGCGGCCTGGACCGCGGGTTCACGTGATCGACTGACCCACCTGCTGACCGATCACGGGATCAAGGCTCGGTCGGTCGACAGTTGGGCCGACGGCGAGCAATTGCCGTCGGATGCGGTCCCGCTGGTGGTTCTGGGGATCGATCACGGGTTCCTTCGGCCTGATCTGGCCGTGGTGACGGAACAGGACCTGCTGGGCGACCGGCTTGCGCGCCCGGCGCGCAAGAAGAAGAAGGGGGCGCAGTTCATCGCCGAAGCCTCGGCGCTGAGCGAAGGCGATCTCGTGGTGCATGTGGAGCATGGCATCGGCCGCTATGACGGTCTGGTGGCTCTCGAGGTCGGGGGCGCGCCGCACGACTGCCTGCGCGTTCTCTACGATGGCAACGACAAACTGTTCGTGCCCGTAGAGAACCTCGACGTGCTCACTCGCTATGGCTCGGAGCAAGCCGGCGTACAGTTGGACAAGCTGGGTGGCGTCGCTTGGCAGAATCGCAAGGCCAAGCTCAAGAAGCGTATCCGCGACATCGCCGACCACCTGCTGGCCATCGCCGCACAGCGCCAGCTCAAGAAATCCGACGCGCTGACGCCGCCGGAGGGTTTGTGGGACGAATTCTGCGCCCGCTTCCCCTATGCCGAGACCGATGACCAGCAGCGGGCCATCGAAGATGCCATCGAGGATTTGGGGTCCGGCCGACCGATGGATCGGCTCGTTTGCGGCGACGTCGGGTTCGGGAAGACGGAGGTGGCGCTGCGGGTGGCCTTCGTCGCGGCCATGGCCGGCATGCAGGTGGCGGTGGTCGTGCCGACCACCCTGCTGGCACGCCAGCACTATCGGACCTTCGCCGAGCGGTTCAAGGGATTGCCGGTGCGGGTGGAGCAACTGTCCCGACTGGTTCCCGCGAAGCAGGCGTCGGAGACCAAGAAGGGATTGGCCGACGGTTCGGTGGACATCGTCGTCGGCACCCACGCACTGCTCGCCAAGGGGATCGAGTTCAAACGCCTCGGCCTTCTCATCATCGACGAGGAGCAGCATTTTGGCGTCGCCCACAAGGAGCGCCTGAAGGCCCTGAAAGCCGATGTGCACGTGCTGACCCTGTCGGCCACTCCGATCCCGCGCACGCTGCAAATGGCGCTAACCGGCGTGAAGGAGATGAGCGTCATTGCCACACCGCCGGTCGACCGGTTGGCGGTGCGCACCTTCGTGTTGCCGTTCGATCCCGTGGTGGTTCGCGAGGCGATCCTGCGCGAACGCTATCGCGGCGGCCAAATCTTCTACGTCTGCCCGCGCCTAGCCGACATCGACCGGGTTGCCGAGCGTCTGGCCCGCCTGGTGCCAGAGGTGAAGACGGTGGTCGCTCACGGCCGGCTGACGCCCACCGAGTTGGAAGACGTGATGACCGCTTTCGGCGACAAGCAGTACGACGTGCTGCTGTCGACCAACATCATCGAATCCGGCATCGATATGCCGAGCGTCAACACGCTGATCATCCACCGTGCCGACATGTTCGGCCTCGGCCAGCTTTACCAGCTCCGCGGCCGCGTCGGCCGCGGAAAGCTGAGAGGATACGCTTATCTCACCCTGCCCAGCGACCGGGTTCTGTCCCCGGGGGCCGAGAAGCGACTTCAGGTCATGCAAGCGCTCGATTCCCTGGGGGCGGGCTTCCAATTGGCCAGCCATGACCTGGACATACGTGGCGCGGGCAACCTGCTCGGCGAGGAGCAGTCGGGACATATCCGTGAGGTCGGCATAGAGCTTTACCAGCAATTGCTGGAGGAGGCGGTCGCAGCGGCGCGGGGAGGGGAGTTGGCCCAGGCGGCCGAGGAATGGTCGCCCCAGATCACGATCGGAACGCCGGTTTTGATCCCTGAGGAGTATGTAAAGGATCTGTCGGTCCGGCTTGGGCTGTACCGGCGTATTGCCGGCGTTTCCGACCGCGACGAACTGGACGCGCTGGCCGCCGAATTGGTGGATCGCTTCGGCAAGATGCCGCCCGAGGTGGAGAACCTGCTTGAGGTCGTGGCCATCAAGGCGCTGTGCAAGCAGGCCGGGATCGAGAAGGTGGACGCCGGCCCCAAGGGCGCGGTCATCACCTTCCGCAACAACGTCTTCGCAAATCCCGCCGGCCTGGTGGCCTATATCAGCAGGGCGCAGGGGACGGCCAAGCTGCGTCCCGACCACAAGCTGGTGTTCATCCGCGTGTGGGACGACGCCAAACAGCGCGTCGGCGCGGTGCAGAAGCTGATCGCCAAACTGGTCGAAATCGCCAAGTCCTAACTGATCGCCACTTCCGGTTCGCCTTCACGGGCGATGTCGATCAGGCGCATGAGGATGTCGGGTTCCTGTGCCCCGGCCAAGGCGTATTGGCCATCGATGATGATGCAGGGAACGCCGTTGACGCCCAGCCGGTGGGCGCGGGCGTTGTCGCTCATCACCGTGGTGATGTCGGCATCGGACATCAGGAAGGTCCTCACCTCGTTCGCATCGAGGCCGACCCGGCCCGCAATCGCTGATAGCTGATCGATTGCGCCGATGTCGAGGCCCTCGACGAAATACGCGTGGTAGATCGCTTCCACCATGTCGCTGTCCCGGCCCTGGCGCTCGGCAAAGCGGACCAGCCGGTGGGAATGCAGGGAGCTGGGGGTGCGGGAGATGCGGTCGAACGCAAAATCGATCCCCTCGGCCCGCCCGGCAGCGGTTACGGCACTGTGGATGCGATTGACACGCGAAGGCCCGCCGAATTTGCGGTCGAGGTAGGTCCCTCGATCGATTCCTTCCAGCGGCATTTCAGGGTTGAGGAGGAAGGGCCGCCAACGGATCTCGAGCCGGCCGCGCGGCCGCATGGACAACGCTCTCATCAGGCGGCGTTTGCCGACATAGCACCAGGGACAGACCGTATCGAAGATGAAGTCGATCCGCACGGGTGTCAGTCCAGCAGTTGACGGGCTCTGGCCAGCAGGGTCGGCACGCTGTCTCCCGCCCGGATGTCGGTAGCGCCGACCTGAACCCAGACCTTCACCGGCTGATAGACTTCCCGAACCGCAAAGTCGGTATAGGCGAGGACGCCGGCGATGCGATGCATGACCACCTCCGCTTCGGCAAGCGGTGTGTCGGACAGCACCACGCAGAACTCGTTGTCGGCGAACAAGGCAGTCAGGTCCTCGGCTCGCAGCAATCCGGATATCCATTGACCGACCTGCTGCAGCAGGTGGTTGCCAGCGTCATCGCCGAACTGCGACCGGACGGAGGCGATGGACGGGGTCGAAAAGAACACCACACTCACATGGCGGTGACGGCTTGAAGCAGCTGCCAGGCGGGCGTCGAGGTATGGTTCGAGGAACCCGCGGTTATAGGATCCGGTCAATGGATCGCGGGTTGCCGGCGCCAGGCTGTCGTCCAGGGCACTGCGGATGGCCCACCTCAGCTTCTGGCGCCGGACCAGGGTGAGAATCGCGGTACGAAGGACCGTGGGATCCAAGGGGCGGGACAGCACCCGCGTGGCGCCGCGCCGGTAGGCTTCGGCTGCCGACGCGGAGGCGTCCGCCACGACCACGAGTGGAAGATTGAACAAGCGCGGATTGTGACGCACCTGGGCACAGAAGGCGTCAAGGCCATCGGGGTCGGCGGTGAAGCTCACCACGGCGGCATCGAAATTGGTGCGCGAGAGAAGGTCTTGCCCTTCGTACAGGGTGGCGGCGAGCGTTACTTCGGCGTCCTCGGCCAACAAGGTACGGACCGGACCTGGGGCATCCCCGATCACCAGGATCGACGGCCGGCCGGCTGTCGGACCATCGGCACGGTCGCGCGCCATCACACCAAAGCGCTGGGCGGTCGCCGCCCGCTGGCGCAGTTCTGCATGCATGGTGGCTAGGCGGCCGAGCGGGCGAAGCCGGGCGAGCAATTCTCCGTCGTCGCACCCGTCGGCAAGGACGTCATCCAAGCCGTTTTCGTAGGCAGCGGAACACAGGTCGGGCGTTACCTTTTCTGCAATCAGGACGACGGGAATGTCTTCATAATCGTCGATCGCCTTGATCCGTCGTCCAAATTCCACCGGTTCGACGTCCGGGGAGCCCACCAGGACAAAGTCGGGATGCTCGACAAGCACCTTGGTCGCCGCGGCCGACGTGTCCACGACGGTGGCGTGATAACCGGCATCCATCAGCCTCTTCGCCAGAGCGTCGGCGCGCTTTCGTTCGGCATCGACGATCAGAACGTTGGCCAGCCGTATCATTCTCCGTAGGTCCTCTTGTCGCTCAGGGGGCTGGCGCACAGGATAATACGGAAACCCATTCCTCATAAGGGGGAAAGGCATAAGACTTAAGAGCGGGGCGGTTGATTGACTGAACTGGGCGGTTCAGTTATCGACAAGCGGAGGCGGACGGCAGGCTGAAGAAAGGTTCGGGATGCGCAAGACCTACCTGATCATGGTCGTCGTTGCCGTCGTGGGGGCCGGCGCATGGTGGCTGTATCCGCCGGCGCAGCCAGCCTCCGGCACCTCCGGTCCGGCCGCGCTGCCGGGGGCCGTCACGGTCGAGGCGGCTGCGGTCACCGTCGGGCCGATCTCTCGGGAGATCACCGCGGTTGGCAGCCTGCGGTCGGGCGAGTCGGTCATCATTCGCCCCGAGATCGCCGGGCGGATCAAAGCCATTGGGTTCGAGGAGGGGCAGCGGGTCACCAAGGGCCAGGTTCTCATCCGGCTCGATGACGCCACCCTGGCCGCGGACCTGCAGCAGGCGCAGGCCAACCTCGGCCTGTCGAAGAGCAATTCTGAGCGCGCCGTACGCCTGGCGGTACAAGGGGCCGGCACCGAGCGTGCCCGGGATGAGGCTGAAGCCAAGTTGCGGGTCGACCATGCCAAGGTCGAGCAGGCCCGGGCGCAGTTGGAAAAGACCCAGGTTACGGCGCCCTTCGCCGGGCTGGTCGGCCTGCGGTCGGTGAGCGTGGGGGCGTACGTCCAGCCGGGCCAGGATATCGTCAATCTCGAAGCCATCGATCCCATCAAGGTCGATTTCCGTGTCCCCGAGATGTTCCTGCCGGTCGTGCGCGAAGGGCTATCGGTGGCCATTGCCGCCGACGCCTATCCAGGCCGCACCTTCACCGGACTGGTCTACGCCATCGATCCCGCCATCGATCAGAACGGGCGCGCGATCCTGGTGCGCGCCCGGATCGACAATGGTGACGGGATCCTGAGACCCGGCCAATTTGTGCGCCTGTCCCTCAAGGTCGACGAAAGTACCAACGCCGTTAGCGTCCCGGAGGAGGCTCTGGTTCCGCGCGGCGAGACCGTTTCGGTCTTCAAGGTCGTCGATGGCAAGGCGGTGCTCGCCCAGGTCAAGACCGGAAAGCGCTTGAAGGGCATGGTCGAAATCACGGACGGATTGGCCGCGGGTGACACTGTGGTGACGGCCGGCCAAATGAAGCTGCGGCCGGGGGTGCCGGTGGTTCTCGCATCCGCGTCGGCGGGCTGACGCCATGCAACTTCCTGAGATCTGTATCCGCCGGCCGGTCTTTGCCACGGTGATGAGCCTGTTCGTCATGCTGGTCGGCATCATCTCGTACCAGCGCCTGCCGGTACGTGAGTACCCCAACATCGACGAACCGGTGGTGACCGTCGAGACCTGGTACCCGGGGGCCAGTGCCGAGATCATGGAGACCCAGGTCACCAAGACGATCGAGGACTCGCTGGCCGGCATCGAGGGGATCGAGACCCTCACCTCGCTGTCGCGCTCGGAAAGTAGCCAGATCACGGTGCGGTTCCGGGTCACCCGGGATGCCGATTCCGCCGCGAGCGACGTGCGTGATCGCGTGGCCCGCGTGCGCGACAAGCTTCCCGATACCATCGACGAGCCGGTGGTGGCGAAGGTCGAGGCCGATGCCCAGCCGATCATCTACCTGTCCTTTTCGTCGGACCGGCACGATGCGCTGTTTGTCTCGGATTATGCCTGGCGCTACGTGCGCACGCGGCTGCAGAACCTGCCGGGCGTGGCCGATGTCCGTATCTTCGGCGAACGCCGCTATGCCATGCGTATCTGGCTGGATTCCGCGCGCATGGCGGCCTACCGGATCACCGCCCAGGATGTGGAAAACGCCCTCAAGCGTCAGAATCTCGAGGTCCCGGCCGGCCGCATCGAAAGCAGCCAGCGGGAGTTCACGGTCCTGTCCGAGACGGACTTGCGGACCGCCGCTCAGTTCGACGAAATCATCCTCAAGGACGAGAAGGGGTATCTGGTCCGCCTCAAGGACGTTGCCAAGGTGGAGGTGGGTGCGCGCGACGAGCGTCGCATCACCCGCTTCAACGGCCAAAGCGCCGTCGCGCTCGGCGTGGTCAAGCAGTCCACCGCCAATCCGCTCGAAGTCTCGAAGGCGGTGCGCGCGGCGTTGCCGGAGATCCATGCCACCGTTCCCGAGGGAATGAGCGTCAACGTCGGCCACGACAGCTCGATCTTTATCGACCGGTCCATCGATGCGGTGTTCAAGACCATCCTGGAAGCGGTCGTGCTGGTCATGCTGGTGATTTTCCTGTTCCTGCGCACGGTCAGGGCGACGATCATCCCGCTGGTGACCATCCCGGTATCGCTGGTTGGCGCTTTCGCGCTGATGTATGCCCTCAATTTCACCATCAACACGCTCACCCTGCTGTCCATGGTCCTGGCCATCGGCCTTGTGGTCGACGACGCGATCGTCGTGCTCGAGAACGTGTTCCGTCACATCGAGGAGGGCATGCGGCCGTTCGAGGCCGCTACCAAGGGCTCGAAGGAGATCGCCTTCGCCGTGGTGGCGATGACCATCACCCTGGCGGCCGTGTATGTCCCGCTGGCTTTCATGACCGGGCGCACCGGCAAGCTGTTCATCGAATTCGCGTTGACCCTGGCGGCGGCCGTCCTGGTATCCGGTTTCGTGGCCCTGACCCTGTCGCCCATGATGTGCTCGCGCCTGCTGCGGCACGACGCCCGCCATTCCCGCTTTTACGAAATGGTCGAGGGCTGGCTGCTGGCGCTGACCGAAGGTTACCGCCGCGCCCTGACGCGGGCGCTGGCGCGCCGCAGCGTGGTCGGAGCCGCCGGCTTGGCCGTTGCCGCCTCGTCGGTCGCATTGTTTCTGATGCTCAAGTCCGAACTGGCGCCGGTCGAGGACCGCGGCACCGTGGTGATGGTCGGCATCGGCCCGGAAGGTGCCACGATCCAGAACATCGACAAGTACTCGCGCCAGATAGAGGGTTACCTGGCGAAGAACCCGTTCGTGGAACGCTACTTCATTCTCACCGGGGTGCCGGTCGTCAATCAGATGCTGGGGTTTGTCCGGCTCAAGGACTGGAAGGAGCGCAGCGTTTCCCAGATGGAGGTGGCTCGGTCTTTGATGCCGAAGCTGATGGGGGTCCCGGGCATGCTGGCCTTCGCCGTCAATCCCCTGTCCTTTGGCGAGCGGGCATCCAATAAGCCGCTGCAGGTGGTGATACAAACCTCCGGGACCTACGAGGACCTCCAGAAGGTCAACGACGCTTTCATGGAGGAGGCACGCAAGATACCGGGGCTGATCAACGTCGATACCGACCTGAAACTCAGCAAGCCCCAGATCCGGGTCACCGTGGATCGCGAGCGGGTCGCTGATGCCGGTACGTCGGTTGAGGAGGTCGGGCGCACGCTGGAGACCATGCTGGGCGGGCGGCAGGTCACCCGCTTCAAGCGCGAGGGCGAACAATACGACGTCGTCGTCCAGGTCGCCGATGTCGATCGCACCAATCCTGATGCGCTCTCGGCGATCTACGTACGGGGCAGCCGCGGCGAGATGATGCAGCTGTCCAATCTGGTGAAGGTCCAGGAGGGCGTCGCCCCGCGTGAGCTCAATCACTTCAACCAATTGCGTGCGGCCACGATGACCGCCAGTCTGGCGCCTGGCTACACCATGGGCCAAGCGCTGGCCGAACTGCAGGCGGTGGCGAAGCGTGTTCTGCCCGCGAATTCCCAGCTGGACTACAACGGTCCTTCACGCGAGTTCAAGTCGTCGAGCTCGGCCTTGTGGGTGACCTTTGTGCTGGCGCTGGTGTTCATCTATTTGGTGCTTGCTGCGCAGTTCGAGAGCTTCGTCGATCCCCTGGTGATCATGCTGACGGTGCCGCTGTCCATGGCCGGGGCGCTTGGTGCACTGAAGCTCGCCGGGGGAACCCTGAACGTTTACAGCCAGATCGGCCTGGTCACCCTGATCGGCCTCATCACCAAGCATGGCATCTTGATCGTCGAATTCTCGAACCAGCAGCGCGAGCGCGGACTGACGATGACCGCGGCGGTAATCGAGGCGGCGGTGATGCGCCTGAGGCCGATCCTGATGACCACCGGCGCCATGGTTCTGGGGGCCATTCCCTTGGCCTTGGCCTCAGGGGCCGGCGCCGAGAGCCGCCAGCAGATCGGTTGGGTCATCGTTGGGGGTATCGCGGTGGGCACCCTTTTCACCCTTTTCGTGGTGCCGACCGCCTATACCGTGCTCGCAAAGCGGCACCGAGAGGGCGAAAAGCTCGCGGGAAAGCCGGGACTCGCCCAGGAGGAAACCATCCCGGCGGAGTGAGAACCCAGGCCGTCAACCTCCGTTGACGGAGTGATGGTGCACAAGGTCCTTTCCATCCTGGCAAAGCCTGCGCTGCGGCGGATTCTGGCCGGCGCGTTCAGTGTCGGCGTCTTCGCGCTGGCGCTATGGGTGCTCCACAGGGCGGTCGGGCGTTTCGACCCGAGGCAAGTGCTGGCGGCAGCCCGCGACTATCCACCGGCCGTCCTCGTGACGGCGCTGATCTTCTCCATGGGCAGCTACATCGCCCTGTGCGGTTTCGACGGACTGGGACTCAAGCACATCGGACGACCGGTTCCCACGGGGTGGATCGCCCTGATTTCCTTCGTCAGTCACGCCATCAGTCACAATGCCGGCTTCGCCGTCCTCACCGGCGGTTCGGTCCGGCTGCGCATGTATTCGGCCTTCGGGTTGGGGGTTGCGGAGGTGGCGGGGATTGTCGCCTTTGCAGGCCTCGCCTTTGCCCTGGGAACGGCGGCCCTGGGATCGTTCGCCTTCGTCACCGAGGGCGACAAGGTCGCGCACCTGCTGCACATCCCCCCGGCGGTTGTCACCATCCTCGGCTGGCTCATCATCGGGATACTGGGCACATACATCATCTGGACGGGCTTGGCCCGCCGTCCGCTTGCCGTCGGCGTTTGGCGCTTCGCGACACCCAGCCTCGGCATGAGCTTCGCCCAGATGGCGGTGGCCGCCATCGATTTGGCTCTGGTGGCGGGGGCGCTGTACGTTCTGTTGCCACTCAAGGACATCTCCTACCCCGCCTTTGTCGGTCTGTACGTCGTCGCCACCCTGGCCGGCACCCTCAGCCACGTCCCTGGCGGGCTGGGGGTTTTCGAGGGCGCCCTGGTGCTGATGCTGCCCGAGCTGGACCCGCGCGCCGTTCTTGCCGCCATGCTGATTTTCCGGGGATTCTACAACCTTCTACCCCTGCTGCTCGCCGCCACCGTCCTTACCGTGTTCGAGGTGGTGCAGAGGCGCCGTCACGTGGCCGAGCCGGGATGGCTCCAGGCGCTGGGGCCGGCGATGGCTGCAGTGGTGGCTTTCGGTGCCGGCGCCTTCCTGCTGTTCACTGGCGCGGTGCCGCCGCCCAGCGACTTGCCGCGCATCGTTGCCGAGCCTGCGCATCTCCTCGCGGGCGGCGTGGGGGCCGTGTTGCTTGCCGTGGCCTGGGGGATCTTGCGGCAGGCCCGGTGGGCTCATCGGATCGCCGCCCCGTGCTTGGCCCTGGGAGCCGTCCTCGCCCTCCTGCGCGGTCCGGACTGGATTACCGCGGCCATCCTCATCGTGGGTTTCGCCATGGTGGCCGCCGCCGGGCCGTTGTTCCGGGAGGAGGGGCGGCCGGAACCGCCGTTCGGCTGGGTGGGGGCAGGGGCCGCGGTGGTGGCGGCGGCGGCGTGGTTGACGCTCCATTCCGATGGTGCGGGCTGGCGTGCGGGGGCGCGATTGCTGTCGTTCGTCGCCAGCGACGAACCGGCGCGGGCGATGCGCGCCAACCTGGTGGCTCTGGTTGCCCTGGGCGCTGCCTTCCTGGCCGGGCGCCAGCTTAGAGCTCGCGCGGCAGCAGCCGGTCGATCGACAGCGGCCCGGCGCCCCGGATGAGAACCGCCAGCGCCGCGATCATCCAGAATGCCGGGTACTCCCACCCCTTGTTGGTCCATTGATAGCCGTTGGACCAATGCACATAGAAAGTCGCGACCGCCATGAATCCCACCACCTGCGCCGCCCAGAAGCGTGTGAGCAAGCCGAGGGCTAGGCAGGTGCCGCCGATCAGTTCAAGGATGCCGATGTAGGTGGCAAGCCCGGGGTGCAATCCCATTTTCTCGAATGCCGCCGCCGTGGCGGGCAGGCCGCCGCCGATCAGTTTGCCCCACCCGTGTGGGATGAGGGCTGCGCCGGTCGCGAAGCGGACCAGGGTCCACCCCACCTGGTCGAGGCGCCGGTAGATGGGGGCCAAGGCGGGGACGAGCAGGCGTTCATGCTGGAAATCGGACACGGTGTCGGCCATGGGCAGCCTCCGGAAGCGAGGACGCGCTCCTGCAACACCGGATCCCGAAGATGGTTCGCCGATCAACCAGGGGGGATGAGGGTCCAGAACAGGAAGCTGCCCAGTCCCAGGGTGGCGATGAACACCGCCGTCATTCCCTTCCAGCCAAGGGCCCCTTGTCGGAACAGCGCGATGGCTGTGCCCAATATCGCCAACACCATCAGCACCAAGACAAGTCTCGCATCGGGCCTCAACATGGCGCATCTCCCCCTGGCGCAATCTGGCCGCAGGTTGGGCCCCTTCCGGACAAGGGCGCTATGATGGTGGTCAAGTGGCGCCAATGGGGTTTGTACCAAAGGTTGATTGTGTGGCGGCGCCTCATCAAACACCTCAGGCTAGGGATCCAAAAGCATTAGTGCAAAATTGCTGGAAAGGCTTGCTGGGACTGCTACTTGCGCGAAAACGTCTATTGACGTTGCGCAGCACATTATACGCCGGCATTACAGGACATGGCGAAGGTCATATTCTCCGTCTTTGGCCCTCCTTGCTACTTTTGTCGTGCTGATCATTAGTCGGACGGAGGTGGATATATGGGACCTCAATCCGCTCGTATCGCGGCGCTGCTCGCAGAAGTGGCCGACGACCTGGCCTCCTGCAGAAGCCCTGCCGCGTTCCTGTCGGCGCTGCGATCAAATGATCGTGCCTGGCGCGAAGTGGCTCAGTCGCGCCACGAGATAGGTTGGGCTGTGCCAAGGGAGGTCGAAGCGTTCGCCCTGTCGATCCTAGGCCGTGCGAGACGGGGGCTAAGCGATCATGACGTCGAGGAACTGATCGCGCATAACCGTGCCATTGCCGCAGTCCTGGGCGAGGCTATGGAGACGGCAATTCCCGCCTCCCGGGGCGGGCGCGGTCTTGCTGCAGGGGCCTGCTGATGGATGCAATTTCGGAGAATGGCGAACGGCGCCCAGAGGGAGCTGTGGACATGAGGATCGCTTGCGACTGCATGCCGCTCATCGACCAGAGCGAAGCCGCCTTCCGCGCTGGGGCCTCGTTCACCCAGTGCGTCGACAATTTGTCGGATGCGCTCAGGTGCTCGGGTGTCGGTTGCTGCGATAAACGATTGCTCGTTTCGGAACGTGCCGCCTCGCTGGTGATAAGCCTGCTGAAGCGGGGGTGACCATCAGGTCAGCCGCTTGAGCAGATCTTCGGCGAAGGTGGAAAGCGTATCGTCGCGCGCGCCCATCACGACGATGCGGTCACCGGGCCTTGCCTGGGCAATGAGGTGAGCGCCGCACGCCAATCGGTCAGGGAAGTCGAGCGCTGTCCGCCCCCGGGATTGGATGCCCGCGACGATGTCGCGGCTGGTGACGCTGCGATCAACGGTGCCGCCGAAGTAGACCGGCTCCGGCATGGTCAGGAGATCCTCCGCTCCCAGGTTTTCCGAGAAGCAGGCGATGAATTCGTCCCGCAGTAGCCGGAGGGGACCGAAGCCGTGTGGCTGGAACAGCAGCAGAAGGCGTCCTGGGAATGCGCGCAGCGTCGTCAGCGTGGCGGCGATCTTGTCCGGGTTGTGGGCAAAATCGTCGATGACGGTGACGCCACTGGCACTGCCGACCACTTCCAGGCGGCGGCGGATACCTTCAAACGCTGCGAGTGCCTGAGCGGCCTCCTGCAGATCGACCCCCAAGGCCTTTGCCGTGCCCAGGGCCGCCAGGGCATTGGCGACGTTGTGCCGTCCCGGGACCTTGAGGCGCACGTGAACGGGCGCGGCGTTGCGGTCGTGGACATGAAAGGCGATGCCGTCGGGGGCGGGGACGAGGTCGGCGGCTACCAGATCGGCCGACCGGTCACTCAGGGAATAGGTCAGCCGGCGGGCGGGCGCAATCTCGGCGGCGAGGCGGGCCGTCTCGTCGTTGTCGAGGTTGAGGACTGCCCCCTGGGCCTTGGCGGTGAAGTCTCGGAACAGCGTCCGCAGCTCGTCCATGGACTTGTGGTCGTGGGCGACATTGTTGAGGACCGCCACATGCGGGGTATAGTGGGCGATGGAGCCATCGCTCTCGTCCACCTCGGCGATGAAGAGATCACCGCAGCCGACCAGGGCGCTGGCGAACGGGGCGTCCGGGGTGACGAAATTCTTCATCACCGCACCATTCATCACGGTGGGATCACGCCCGAGCGCGTGCAGCATCCAGCCGATCATGCCGGTGGTGGTGGACTTGCCGCTGGTGCCCGCGACCCCGACCGCCTTCGGTGCGCCATTGAACAGCTCGGCCAGCAATTGCGCCCGGGTCATCATGGGGATGCCGAGCGCACGGGCGGCACGGACGTCCGGGACCGTCTCTTCGACTGCGGCGGACGTCACCAGCACGGTATCGGGACGGGTGATCCCGCTGCCATCCTGGGGGAACAGCGCGATGCCGCGTGAGCGGAGGAAATCGAATTTAGCTGCTGTCCGGCCCTGGTCGAGGGCACGGTCCGAACCCGCCACGGCATAGCCACGGCTTTGGACGATCATCGCCAGGGGCAGCATGCCGCTGCCGCCGATGCCGCAGAAGAAATAAAGCCTGTCTCGTTCCATCGGCCGAAGCTACAATTTGCCGGCCGCCCTCCGCAAGGGATAACAAGGACATAAATGGTGAGTCGAGATCGGCGAGTGAAGATCGGAGTGGTCGCGCCCAGCAACCGGATCATGCCCGATCTTCCGGAAAGAGTTGCCGAATTGTCGGCACGCCTCTATGGCGATGATCAACTGGAAATTTGGTTTCATCCGCAGTGTTTTCTAACGGCGGGCCATTTCGCCGGGGCCGATGCCGCGCGCGCTCAGGCCTTCCTTGACGTCGCCAACGACGAGAGCTTCGACGCGGTGTGGTTCGGCCGTGGCGGCTACGGCTCCTTTCGTTTGGTGGAACCGGTGCTTGCCAATTTGGGGCCTGTGGCCAAGGGCAAGACGTATCTCGGCTACAGCGATGCCGGCGCCATGCTCGGAGCCCTGTATGGCGCCGGGGTGGGCCGTATCGCCCACGGTCCGATGCCGGCCGACCTCAACCGTACCGGCGGGGAGGCTGCAATCCGCCGCGCGCTTGCCTTTTTGGTCGACGGGGATCCTGCCGCCCTGGAGCCGACAGTCAGCGCCGGCCACCCGGTGGCGGCCTTCAACATCACCATCCTGTCCCATCTGATCGGCACACCGTTCCTCCCCGACCTCACGGGCCACGTGCTGATGCTCGAGGAGGTCGCTGAGGCCATGTATCGGATCGACCGGGCGCTTGGCCAGATAACCAGCACGCCGGCGATTCGCCGGGCGGCCGGCATCATGTTGGGCCGCTGCAGCGACATAACAGCCAACGACCCCGATTTCGGGATGGGGGAGGAGGAGGTGGCGCGCTACTGGTGCCAACGCTCGGGCATTCCCTATCTCGGTCGCGCCGATATCGGCCACGACGTCGACAACAAGGTGGTGCCGTTCGGAGGCTGGTTGGTCTAACGCTCGTGCTCGATGTGGTCGGCCAAAGCACCCAACACTGCCGATAACAGCCGGTGATCTCCGGTTCGTTCGACAACCGTCAGCACAGCCGCCGCTTCGTCGCCGACCAACCCGGCGGTCACCAGTGCAGGCACGAAGCCATCGCTGTCGAGGACCGCGCTTGCCTGGCGCCATTGGCGATGGCGGCCCCCGCGACCCTCCGCCTCGAAGCACCCTGCCAGGGCCTCGGCCGCAGGCAGTTTCTTATGAATGTGAAAGGCAAGCGAACGCAGCAACCGCGCGCGCTCCTCCCTCTGGTCCGTGGCCATGGCTCTGCCTGAAAAGTTGTTGGCGGAAGGGGTGTCCGCTTACAAAGAAACGTTTCTGCGGTGTTTTGCCACGCAGTCACAAATAACCCATCAATCCACCCACCGTTATTCGCCGGATGGAGGCGAATAGGGATGGAAAGAGGTTACTTTGTCAGATGGTGGGGCAGCCTGCAATTGGGGCGTTCTACCGGCGCTTTTTCCTATAGCGCGCCCTCAGCTCGGCCACGGTCGCGGTCACCAGTTGACTTGCGGCGGACGCGTCCAGTTGCGGGGTCCCGGTAGTGGATGTGGAAGGGATCCACGATTTTCCGACCGACCTCTAAGCGTCGTCGTCCTTCTTGGCTTTGGCCTGGCGCTCCATCTCCTCCCGGTGATGCTTACGCGCCAACGCCCGCGCAACCACCCCGACCAATCTCGTGATTGCTTGGTCGAAGTCGGGCAGCACCTCGCCCTCTTTCGGGATGATCGGAACTATGGTGATGTCGATTTCCGGTTCTCTAGACCGTTTTCGTGCCATCGTGGCTATCAGGTTGGGGGGGCGTCGTGCCGTTCTATCTTGGTCCCGGCCGAAAAAAGAAAAGCCCCGCCTGGTCGCCGGGGACGGGGCTTCTTGCTTGGATGGTCAGTTCGCCGCGGCGGCATAGACCCGCCCCATTGCAGATAGGATGAGCCCGCATTCTTCGAGGTCGGTCCCATCAGGCAGCGCGATTTCGGACAAATTATCGCCCCAGCACCAAACCCCAATGCTCCCATCGCGGCAGGTGTAGGCGACCGGATCGACATCGCCAGCGGCTAAGGCGTGGGCCACCCATTGGATTGCGGCGGTCATGGCGTCACCTAATCCTCTCGATGGCCGCTAGGCTCAGATTGGCCTTGGCTCGCAACTCGTTCATCACCCATTCCAGCCCTTTCCAGGGCCCGAAGGAGACCGATGGGAGCACCTCTTGGGCGGAGCGTGCGTTCTTGCCCACCTCTGCGGCAAGGGCATGAGCGGCATCGGCGATCTCAACTAGCTCTGAGAGAAGGTCGCCCAGGTCCAATAGTGCCGTGTCCCTGGTCAAAGCCTCCATCCGGGCGGCGTCAATTTTAGCTTGGTTCATGACTCGGTCTCTCCTTTGCGCAAGGTAACGCTAGCGGAATGCAATGGCCTCCGTCCGCCCAGCTTGTTCCGAAATCGGAACACTGTTACGGTATGCTTAAGCGGACATTCGCTCAAGCTAAATCGTAACGGGGTTATGAAATGCTGGCTGTTCAGTGCAAGATGGCGCGCGCGGCCCTCGGGTGGGGCGTGAGAGACCTGGCCGCGGCAGCGAAAGTGTCTGCGGACACCGTCGCGCGCCTAGAGCGGGGAGAGGAATTGCGCGAGCGGACGGTCGAGGCAATCCGTTCCGCGTTCGAAGGGGCCGGCGTGCTGTTCCTCGCTGATGGGGAGACTGCCAGCGGTGGGCCGGGGGTGCGGCTGGCCAGCACCAAGCCGTAGGCGAGCCCTGTTGCAGTCCGGCAGGGTGTCCTTAATGCGGACACCCTTCCTTATCCAAGGGGGAAGCCCCCCTCAACCGCTTCTAGGCCAACTCAGCCGCCGCGGCATCCGCGACCTTCTGCACCTCATCCCGGCTGTCGAGGGTCAGTTCACTCATCGCATCGATGACGGCTTCTTGGACGATGGCAGAAGCCTCGGCCGGCTTGCGCGCTCGTGCCAAGGCCATGGCGCAGTTTGATGGGATAGCAAGCAGGCGAGTGCGGACATTCGCAAACTGCATCCCGACCATGGCCACGATGTCGTCCACCGGGGCGACAGTGGCACTCAAGCGGTCGACCTCGATCTCGGCCAGTGTCGCCTCGGCCACCATCTTCCGACGCCTGGCCTCCTCGTAATCGATCTTGGCAGCATCACCAATGACGTTGGCCACCGCCTGTTGCTCAATCCAATCGATCACCTGTGCGGTGTCGAACTTCCATTCCTTGCCCTGCCGACCTTCCTCGATCACCGGGAAGCCGGCCCTTGCAACCCAGGCTGAAATGGTGGGGAGGGACTTCCCAAGGATTTCCGCCAATTCGGAGCGGTTCACGATCTTGCCCATGGAAACAACAACTCCTGTATGGATTTTTAAACCTAGGCGCACATCGCGGTGCGCAATGCCCGTGATGCTTACCCCTCTACCTAGGACCCAAAGCGAACCGCTCCTCCGTAGCAGGGGCGGTAACAGGGCCTTACCGGACATCATTCTGCAGGGGGTTCTGCAGCATGGGCTCGGGGGTGAATGCCTCGGGGGGCATCAGGGTCAGATCTGCCCGCGTGCCTTGCAGGTCGCGCGTAAACGTCACCTCGGAGATCACCCACAAGGCGTCCGGGAGTTTGACCGCGGGGATGCTGATCGGGGCCAGCCAGTTCGGGGTCCAAAGTTGGCCGGCGGCATCTCGCCAGCTATCGCAGGTCACGCGCACCGCAAAGGAGCGGCCCCACCGGCGGGCCTTCTCCCATTCCCCTCGCTGGGTTGCGATGTCCAGTCCTGGCTGGTTGGCTTCCGAGATGATGTAGCGTAGCCGATGGCGTGGAACGCCGGGATCGATCAAGTGGGCCTGAATGTCGCCGCCCTGGCCGGTTTCCCCGAAGGACGACACGCTCATGGTGCGGACCACGTAGTCAGAGTACCGCTGATCCATGCTGAAGGTGGCGCCGGCACACTGGACGTTTCCG
This sequence comes from Solirubrobacterales bacterium, assembly GCA_050260775.1. GTDB lineage: Bacteria > Pseudomonadota > Alphaproteobacteria > Rhodospirillales > Magnetospirillaceae > CALABS01. The sequence continues at coordinate 195,722 of JBLNCP010000022.1, forward strand.
CCCTGCAGAAAGCCGCTCGCGTGCCGGCGGATGCCGACCCGGGACATGATCAGGTCACCGTCAGTCCCGTCGTAGGCCAAAACCGCGCTATATCTGCTGATTCTCTCGATGACATCGAAGGGGGTTTCGCCCCAATTCAGGTTGAACTGCTTGATCCTGACCCAGTCGATATCGCCTTCAGCCGTGACGTTGATTCCGAAAGGCTTACCCAGCTTCTTCGCGATCTCGAGCGCCGATGCCCCGGAGATCTGACCATTCGGCCACTCGGCCGAGCAGTCAACCAAGTCGGCACACTTTCCCCGGCCGCAAACGCTGATGGTGTGGTTCCGGCTCGACAGCGAGGGGCTGAAGCGGTCGACATACCCCGTCACCACTCGATCACTCCCCAGCATCACCTCACACACGTCCCCCGGCCTGAGCACAACCGCGGCAGCTTTGCCGGGATAGCGATCGGTCATGGTGATGTCGAAGTCCGAAGGCATGCGCTCGATGCCCCGGGTAAGGCGGATGCCGTTCCACCCGGAAATACGGTGGCCGCCGATCACTAGCGAAATATCGTCCATTCGCTTTCTCCTTCAGGCCCGCCGGCGCCTGGCCGGCGGGCTCCGCGCTTCTAGGTCATCAAAGGCCCGTTTTGCGGCCAACGGCCAGGACACGCTCGGCCAACCGCTCCGCCTGTCGGCGCTCAAGCATCTGGACCATTTCCGAGAGCGCGTTTCGCTGCGCAGGGGTGCGCGGCAAGAGGTGCGCGAAGTCGGCGGCACTGCCCTTGCGGTTGACATGGCCGAGACGGCCGGCTTTCAGCTTCGCCTTGGTCACGTGCATTACCTGCCTCCTTCGCTGACGGTGGTGATGGTGACGCCGCGGGCCGGCTCATAGATGCGGGCACCTTCCGACGGCCTGGGGTTACGGGGAGCGGGGCGTCCGGCAGAGGTTTTCCACAGCCCGGCTTCCCCTTCGGCCGCCAAATACGCCGGGCTGCCCACATAGGCACGGAACTCATCATGCGCGCGGGACCGGAAAGCGGCGGGCATCGCACGAAAAACCGCGTCGTCACCCCCAGCAATGCGCCGGGCGGCCTCATTCAGAGGGATACCGGAGGTGATGATGGCACGGCCGGTTTCGATGTAGCGGTCCCAAGCTTCCATCAGGGTCCGGTAGGCTTCATCGATCGCTTCCGCGGCCTTGATGCGCTCCCCAGCTAGTTCGGCCAGGCGCGCACGATCCACCTCGGCCTCGGCAGCCTCGACATCGGCTTTCCTGAGCTCGATCTCGGCCTCAACCTCGGTGATGGCGAAGCGCACCCCATCAGCCAGCGTAGCGGCGATGGAAGCATCGGCGATCGCGGCTTTGACGGCATCCACCGCAGCGGGATCATGGACAGCCTTACGGCCGGCCTCCTGGCGCCGGGCATCAGCCTTGGCGGCATCTCCCTCGATGCCCGCCAAGCGGGACATCAGATCGTCGCGTTTGGCCTCGGCTTCCGCCTGCAATCGGCGGGCTTCGGCAAGGGCGTTCTCAAGCTTGGTCATTTTCTACTCCATCAGTTCAGAGGGGTGCCGGGTGTCACGGCCGACGCTTCTCGACCCCCACGCCGTCATCGGCCGTGACTTGAAACGCAGCCCGGCGGCTACGCCCTGACGCGCCAGCGTGGGGTGTTGGGTGGTGGCTTCCGGGCAGACGGAAGCCACCTCTATCCCCGTAGGGGATAGGGAGTGGTGCACGTGCAGATTTTGTGCATGTGTTTCCAGACACTTAGCCAAGGGGCTTGTGCATGTTGTGCAGAGTGGTGCTTGTGCAGTTTTGTGCAGACGGTCACTCATCGGGCCCCCCATCGTTGGGGACGGAGGACTTGCGGCGGATGCCCATCTTCGGCGTGCGGTTGGTGTACTGGCCAACCCGCCCAACCTCGATTTCACCAGCGGAAAACAGCCGCTCCATAGCGCGCTCAAGGTCACGCACCTTGTACCCGGCAGTCTGAGGCATGCCGCCCAGCACCTTGGGAGCGTAATTGCTGCCTTTGCTAGCCGCGACGTTGCGGCCTTGGTCAGTGGCGGCATCAAGCGCGGCCAGGAAAGCGAGATCGGCCGCGCGCTTGTCCATCTTCCCGAAGAAGCCGGATTGACCGCCCTCGGGCGCGACCACCACGAACCGGCCGTCTTCCCACCGGATACGGATCTCAGCCGCGTCCGGCCCGTAGTTGTTCTTCTTGCCGCGCAGGATCAGCGGCGCATCGGCGCCCTCGGCCTCCTTGTCTCGCTCCAGATAGAGCATGGCGCGTGCTGCATTGCGGAAGGCGACGTTGCCAGAGGTGCCGTCGCCTGACTCCATGCCCGACTTCGACGGGTGCCACAGCACGACGATGGCGCAGCCGGCGTCATGCGCGGTCTCCCGGAGCTTGCCCATGAAGGTCCGCGCGGCAGCTTGGTCGAGCTGGTTGCCGGGGAAGAAGTCATAGAGCGAGTCCAGCACGACCAGGGCCGGACTGAAGTCACGCAGCCAGTTGGACATTCGCATCCACCAGGGCGTGTCTTCCCAGCCGGCGCCGAAGCCTTCACCTCGCATCATCACCGCGTTGTCACGGCCAACGCGGTCGAACAGTTCCAAGCCGTCGAGGTCGTCGATATTCCAACCTTCACCGTCACAGATGCCGACCAAGCGGCGATGCAGCTCGTCCAGATCGTCCTCACACGACACGTAGGCCACTTTTCCAGCGCGGGTGGGCCTCCCCAACCACGGCGCGCCCAGCACCGTCGAGCAAGCGAGTTGCAGCGCCAACGTGGACTTGCCAGCGCCACCATCACCGGAGAGCAGGCAGACAGCTTTCAGGGGGATGACCCCCTCGACGGACCACTCCCTACTGGGCATCGGCTTGTAAGCCAGCGACGGCGCATGCACCGGCCCGTCCAGGGCCAGCCAAGCGGCTTTGCTACCCTCAGCCGTTGGGCGATGCCGAACCACGCGCTCAGCCTGTTCAAGCGGGATGGCCTTCGTCATGCCGCCACCCCTTCGCTGGTCACCAGAATGCGGGCGGCCTCAGCGGGGCGGGGCATGAGGGCGTCACGCAGACGGCGGGCCGTGGCCAGGTCGTCCGCAATGAAGTCCACCATGCCCACGAGGTGCCCCAGCGCCGCGGCAACACCCGCCCAATTGATCACCACGACGCCGTGGGCGCCCCGACCTTCGGGGCCATCCCAGACAGCCGCGCGAGCCCAGGCGCCGGGGTCACGGAACACCCTGAGGGGGCGGTTGACGCCCATACACGGCCCGGCCTGGTAAACGGCCTCCAGCCCCAACACGTCAGCCAACCCCCAGCGAGTCAGCAGATCCCCGGTGGAGGGAACCCAGGCCAGCAGATCGACCAGATCCTCCGGCCGGCCGGGAGCGGGGCCGGACCACACGGGCACCAAGATGGCGGCCAGGGGGCCGGTGTCGTCGGGCGTGTAGAGCTGGGATACACGGTGGGCGTGGATGCGCTGGCAGGCGCCTCCCAAGCCCATCAGTGTGGCCGTGCGCGGCCAGCCCTGACGGGCACGCCAGGCGCGGACCTCGGGGGGCTGGGTGCGCACCATGGCACCGTCATATTCATGGAACAGTCCCCAGGCGCGGCGGCTGTGATCCTCTCGCGCTGCCAGGGCGACCGAAGTCCGGGACCCGGGCCGGATCATTCCGAGACTCCCCGGGCAAGGCCGGCGTCAGCGAGGGCCAAGGCGTGACGCATGCGGAGGCCGTGCTGGCGGGCAATCTTCCCTATCAGCGCAAGTGCGACATCGCCGAAGCGTTGAAAGTTGGAGGGGGAGACGGAATTTTCGGGGCTGTCCGCCAAGACAATTCCCGAGGCCCGGATGGGGGAGACAGCCCCCGCCGGGCCTTTTTCGTCGTCGGACGCGTCCATATCACGCCACCGCCGACGTCGAGCGCACACCCTGGAGGGTATTGAGGAAGTTGGCCAAATCAGGCGCCAAGAACAGCGTCTTGTGGCCAAACTTCTTCGGGTTCAGTCTCCCGTCCTTAATGGCTTCATAGAGTGAGGTTCGCCCGATGGACAGCAGGGAGAGCGTTTCGTTGACGCTGTAAGCGGCCTTGAACAGGCCGAAGTCGTGAGGCTGGAGCATGGGAAAGCACCGTCGTTGTAACGATGTCCCCGACTATTCACACACATCCGCCCTGGCGCGACGGAAGTAAAATCCCCCTACCTGTTACCTACCCGAGCGGTGGAGGGCAGCTAACCATCTCGCCCCCTTGTTGGCAGCGCTTCCCATGTCGAAATAATCGCCGTCTTTCCAGTGCATGACTGCGGCAAGTTCCATAAACCTACCAATCACGTTCACTGTCCAGCCGGCGTTTATAAGTCCATATGCGTGGGCCTCCGCTATTTTTCGGTGCGGCGCTGCTAATAAATAGAATAGTTCAGTCGCTGATGCCGCCACCCATTCGGCCTGTGCTCTGCTACGTCCCATCACGATATCAGCAGTACCAGCGAGTATTTTTTGGGTGTAGCGGGTGTCACTCTCTTCGGACTGCCTCGGCGGAGCCTGTAAGGACAGCATTAGATACCGGTTCTTGATGAGGCTCGCCCATGTCCGCGCATCGCCAGCAACAATCTTATTGGCTATGCGTGCTGCATCGGTATCAGTGCGGGTCAGTATGGCGGACAACGCGGCGGCGGCTGCGTCCTTCTGCAGCCTCAGTGGATCGCTCGGGCGAACTGGACGCCCACGCGGCCGGCCGGTTTTCCCCTTGGGCATCGATTAGCTTCCCGCCCGCAGAGCGACCACGGTGCCGTTGGCCATAGTTGGGCCGGCGCCACAGTAATCAGCCCAATCTTGCATCAGCCGGGCGCGTTTCTCGAACAGGTCGCCACGCCGATAGGCCGCTTCCACCTTGTCGCCCACAGCGTGAGCTAAGGCCATCTCGGCAACCTCGGCTGGGTAACCCGTGCGCTCGGCCGCCCAGTCGCGGAACGTTGAGCGGAAGCCATGGGCGGTCAAATCGGTACGCTTCATTCGACGTAGCGTCATCAGAAGCGCCATGTTCGACAGTGGCTTATCTGACTTTGCTCCAGCAAAAACATAGGGTTCCTGTTTGGCTTCCTTCATCTTCTGGAGCATAGCAACCACTGCGGTCGACAGCGGAATTCGATGTTCCTTGCCGGCCTTCATGCGCTCCGCCGGAATAGTCCAAAGCGCCCTGTCGATATCGATCTCGTCCCACGTGGCGCCGATCACCTCGCCCGTTCGGGTGGCGGTAAGGATCGCAAATTCGAGCGCGCGGGCGCTGTTACCCTCCTGACCGCGTAGCGATGCCATGAAGCTCCCGATTTCATCATAGGGCAGGGCAGCGTGATGCCCGGCCTTCTGGACCTTGCCTCGGGCCGGTAGGAGGTGGTCAAGATGCCCCTTCCACCGCGCCGGGTTCTCCCCAGTTCGGTAGCCCCGCACGCGAGCCCAATCCAGAATGCTCTCAATCCGGCCGCGGACCCTGCTTGCCGTTTCCGTCTTTGTCGTCCAGATCGGCTCGAGCACCTTCAACACCAGGCCAGTGTCAACCGCATTGACGGGCAGGGCGCCAATGGCTGGGTATGCGTAGGTTTTGAGGGTTGATGTCCACTGAGTGGCGTGCTTGGCATTCTGCCACCCAGCTTCGTGCGCCTTGATATAGGCTTCGGCGCATTGCTTGAAGGTCATTGCCTTCACCGCATCCGCCCGGGCTGCCAGGCGGGTTGCGCGGCGGGCCTCGATCGGGTCAATCCCGTCTCGGACCAACTGGCGGCACTTTCTTGCCTCTTCGCGGGCCTCGCCCAGGCTGACGGTGTGTGTGGCCCCCAAACCCATATCGCGCCGCTTACCGGCGAGCATGAACCGGAAGATCCAGGTCTTGGCCCCAACCTCGGTGACTTGGAGATACAGCCCGCCGCCATCTGAATGGAGGCCGGGCTTGGTGATGTTCCGGACGGTGACCGCGGTTAGTTTGCTAAGTTCCCGTGCCATCTGCCGGTTCTCCCCTCCGTGATGGGTGGCTTTCGCCTTACCGGCAAAGCTCTCCTCCTATCGGAGATACCCAACAGCCTACCCATCAACGATGGGCGGATAGTAGCGAATTGGCGCGAATGTGTCCAGAGGGGGGAGCCTGCCGACATCCCGCGGTTCCTCAGGACTTGGCGCATCGAGGGGAATTGCCGCGACTACACGCGAACGGAGAATTGGCGGAAGGGGTGGGATTCGAACCCACGGTAGGGTTGCCCCTACGGCGGTTTTCAAGACCGCTGCCTTAAACCACTCGGCCACCCTTCCGCAGCGCCATCTGGTCTAGACGCGAACGCGCGGGCTGTCCAGCATGCTCGCGCCTCCCATCGGCGACGCTGTCAGACCGCTAGGAAGGTATTGGTGATGGGGTCGAGGCGGAACAGTTCGCCGTTGTCGAGATCGAACCACCAGCCGTGCAGCAGCAGGCGGCCGCTCTCCACGCGCTCGCGGATCCAGGGGAAGGTCATCAAATTGGCCAGGGAGATCGCCACCGTCTCCTGCTCGCACATGCGCCGGGCCGCTTCCAGCGGCTGGCCCGAGGAAAGCGTCAGGGCAAGGGCACGATCACGGGCCGCACGGGCAATACTCATCCAGCCGGCGATGAAGTCGCTCTGGTCGTCTCCCTGGTTTTCCACCAGGGAGCGCACGCCGCCGCAACGCGCATGGCCGAGGACGACGATGTGCTCGACCTCAAGGCTGCGGACGGCAAATTCGACCGCGGCGCTGGTGCCGTGGTGCCCGGCATCGGGTGCGTAAGGGGGGATCAGGTTGGCGACGTTCCTCAGGACGAACATCTCGCCGGGCTGCGCCCCGAAGATCAGGCCAGGATCGACGCGCGAATCGCAGCATCCGATGAGGAGAACCTTCGGACTCTGACCTTTTTGGACCAGGGCCTCAAACAACGCCCTGTTCTCTTCGTAATAGGTTTCCCGCCAGCGCTGGAAGCCGTCGATGAGCTGTTGCATGCTTCTCTCCGCCCAAGGTGCCGGGTAGGGTTCCTACCATGAATGGCGGGAGCGCGCTACCCGACGGAATGCTGATAACGCCCGCGCCGCGCCGCGCCGCGGCTGTGACATCCGATTGGCGGCGGTTGCGAGCCTATCCGGCGATGTGGCACAAGGGGCTGATCTTAAGCGGGTGTTTCGGGAGTAAACGAATATGGCGGCGCGCACGGGTTTGCTCATGGGGGCGCTGATGGCGGTGCTGGTGGCGCCGGCCTGTGCCGAGCAGCAGGCTGTGCCGCCGGAAAATAGCCCGGCCGCGGCGGCAACCGGCGGGTTTGCCGCTTTTCTCGACCAGATCAGGGCCGATGCCCTAGACAAGGGAATCCGCCCCGCGACCCTTGACCAGGCGCTTGGCGGCGTCGAACACCTTGACAAGGTGATCGAACTGGATCGCCGTCAACCCGAGTTTACGCTTTCGTTCGACGACTACCTCAGCCGCGTGGTGTCCCCGGCCAAGGTGGAAAAGGGCCGGCGCATGATGGCGGAAAACCGCCAGTTGCTGGCCGAAATCGAGAAGCGCTACGGCGTGCAGGCCCGCTTCGTGGTGGCGCTGTGGGGAATCGAGACCGATTACGGGCGGGTCACCGGCGGGTTTTCGGTGGTGCCGGCCCTGGCCACGCTGGCGTACGACGGCCGGCGCTCAGCCTATTTCAAGGGCGAACTGATGAATGCGCTGACCATCATTGATCAGGGCCACATCACGGCTTCCGCCATGAAGGGGTCGTGGGCGGGCGCCATGGGTCAATGCCAGTTCATGCCGACCACGTTCGTCAAATGGGCGCAGGACTGGGATGGTGACGGCCGGCGCGACATCTGGACCAACCGAGGCGACGCTTTGGCCTCGGCCGCCAATTATCTGGCCGGCGAGGGCTGGCGGGGCGACCAGACCTGGGGCCGCGCCGTGCGCGTACCGGCGGGCTTCGACCCGGCCCTGTACGGACTGGACAAGAAGAGGAGCCTGGCCGATTGGGCGAAACTCGGCGTCACCGGGAGCGACGGCAAGCCTCTGCCGGCCAAGGCGCTTGAGGCGTCCATCGTCCAGGCCGAGGCGGGCAAGGGCCCTGCCTTTCTGGTCTATGACAACTTCCGAACCATCATGAAGTGGAATCGGTCGACCTATTTCGCCCTGGCCGCGGGCCATCTTGCGGATAGGATCGGCGCCCGTTAGACTACCATATCTTTGGCGCCAGGGACCGAGGGGGACACTACATGATGCGGAGAGCTCGGCAGCGGGCTGGTTTGGCCGCGCTCTTGGCATCGACCGCGCTGTTGTCCGGCTGCGCCGAGGCCAATCTGTTCGGACACATGACCAAGAAGGCCACTTCCGGCGACGATCCGCCCCCGGTCACCTCGACCACGGCGCCCGCGGTGAAGTTCGGCAAGCCCTATCAGGTCCAGGGGGTTTGGTATTACCCCATGGACGACTGGAAGGACTACGACGAGACCGGCATCGCGTCCTACTATGCCGAGGCCTTCCACAACAAGCTGACCGCCAACGGCGAAGTGTTCGACATGAACGCCGTCACCGCCGCCCACAAGACGCTGCCGCTGCCGAGTCTGGTGCGGGTGACCAACCTTGAGAACGGCCGCTCGCTGGTGGTGCGGGTGAACGACCGCGGTCCCTTCGTGAATGGCCGCATCATCGACCTGTCCCGCCGCTCGGCGCAGTTGCTAGGGATCGAGCGCCAGGGCACCGCCAAGGTCCGTGTCACCCTGCTGGCCGACGACAGCCGGGCGCTGGCCGGCCGTATGCGTCAGGACGGAGGCCCGGCTTCGGCGGCTCCGCAGGTTGCGGCGGCCCCCCGCGAAAGCGTGACCGCGGAGACGCTGCCGGCGCCGGGAAGCCGCGAATCGGCCAAGCCAGTCCTGGCGTCCGCCGGGCGCTCCGCTGTCAGGCCGTCCGCCACCGGCGCCGAGAAGGCCCTGGAGACGCAGGAGGTCCAGCAGGTGGCGGTGGCGCCCACCCACATCTTCGTGCAGGCCGGCGCCTTCAGCCGCCATGACAACGCGCTCCGGCTGTCGGCCCGCCTGTCGGGCGTGGGCAAGGCCCAGATCCAGCAGGCTTCGGTCAAAGGCCAGACCATCTACCGCGTGCGCCTGGGCCCCGTGGCCAGCGCCGAGGAAGCCGACAAGCTGCTGGACGCGGTGATCGCCACCGGCCATCAGGACGCCAAGGTGGTGGTCGACTGACATAGGACCCCGTCGCCCTAGATCCGACGCAATTTGGCGCTAGGGGACGGGGAGAGTTTCATCTGCTGTCGCTTCGAGGGTTTATCGTGTCGATGACGTCGCTGCTTTCCATCCGCCGCACCCTGGCAACGGCCCTGGTGCTGATCGTGGCTGCCATAGGCTACCCGGCCGCCGCCGAGACCATCGAGACCTCGGCCAAGCAGGCCATCCTCATCGATTATCAGACTGGCGCCGTGCTCCTGGAGAAGAACGCCGACCAGTTGATGGTGCCCTCATCCATGAGCAAGCTCATGACCGCCTACCTGGTCTTTGAGAAGCTCAAGCAGGGCGCCTGGAAGATGGAGGATATGCTTCCGGTGTCGGAGACGGCCTGGAAGAAGCATTTCAAGTCCGGCGGGTCGCTGATGTTCCTGCCGGTCAATTCTACCGCCAAGATTTCCGACCTCATCCGCGGCGTCATCATCCAGTCCGGCAATGACGCGTGCTCGGTGCTGGCCGAAGCCCATTCCGGCAGCGAGGAGGCCTTCGCCGAGGAGGAGACCCGCCGCGCCCGCCAGTTCGGGATGAAGAATTCCACCTTCCGCAATGCTTCCGGCCTGCCCGAGCCGGACCACCTGACCACGGCGCGCGACCTGTCGATCCTGGCACGCCGGCTGATCAACGACTTCCCGGAATATTTCCCGATCTATTCGGAGCGCGAATTTGTCTTCAACGGCATCAAGCAGGGCAACCGCAATCCGCTGCTGTACGCGGTCTCGGGCGCCGACGGTCTGAAGACCGGTCATACGGAGGCGGCCGGCTACGGCTTGGTCGGCACCGTCAAGCGCGGCGACCGTCGCGTCATCATGGTGCTGAACGGCATGTCGTCCATGAAGGAGCGCGCCGAGGAATCCTCGCGCCTGGTGGAGTGGGCCTTCCGCGAATTCGACAACTACACTCTGGCCAAGGCGGGGGAGGTGGTGACCGACGCCGAGGTCTGGCTCGGCCAGAGCGCCACCGTGCCCCTGGTCGCCGCCGAACGGCTTGAAGCCACCATGCCGCGGCGTGCCCGCCGCGACATGAAGGTCACCGCGGTCTATACCGGGCCGGTGCCCGCCCCCATCAAGAAGGGTCAGCCCATCGGCAAGCTGGTGATCACCGCCCCGGGCGTCCCTTCGGCCGAACTGCCGCTGGTCGCCGGTGCCGACGTCGAGCGCCTGGGCTTCATGGGCCGGATCACCAGCGCGCTGAAGCATATCCTGTGGGGTGCCAAGGGCTGACCGAGCCTCTGCCGGTATCCTGAGCGAAGCGAAGGACCTCGTCGGCGCCAAGCAGACGAGGTCCTTCTTCGTTCGGGCTCCGGGATGATGGCGCACGTATCAATTTCACCTTTCCGGCCCATCGGGTTTCGGGCTTAATCCGGGGCATGATCGACCCCAGAGGCAAATTCATCACATTTGAGGGCGGCGAAGGCGCCGGCAAGTCGACCCAGCTCAGGCTGCTGGCCGAGGCTCTGCGCACCTCGGGGGTGAGGGTGACCACGACCCGTGAACCCGGTGGCTCCACGGGGGCCGAGGACATCCGTGCCTTGCTGGTCAACGGCGACGTCGCCCGGTGGGATGGTCTGACCGAGGCGCTGCTTCACACCGCGGCCCGGCGCGACCACCTGGTCAGGACCGTGTGGCCGGCGCTGGAACGCGGGGATTGGGTGGTGTGCGACCGCTTTGCCGATTCGACGCTGGCCTACCAGGGGTATGGCCACGGGCTTCCCATCGCGACGCTGGAAGGCCTTTACCGCATCGCGGTGGGTGAGTTTGCTCCAGACCTCACGCTGATCCTCGATCTCCCGGTCGATCATGGGCTTACCCGGGCCGGCCACCGCGGCGGCGGCGAGGACCGTTACGAGCGCATGGGCAGTGCCTTCCACGAACGCCTGCGTCAGGGCTTTCTCGACATTGCGCGGCGCCATCCGCACCGCTGCAGCGTGATCGATGCCACCCAATCGCCTGAAGCGGTGCACTCCGCCATCATGGCGGTGGTGCGGGAGCGCCTTGGAGTCATCGGATGAGCGAAGCGCCCGAGCCGCGCGCCAATCCCGAGTTGATCGGCCACGCCCCGGCCGAGCGCACCTTCCTCGACGCCTGGACTTCGGGACGCCTTGCCCATGCTTGGCTCCTGGTCGGTCCGAAGGGCATCGGCAAGGCAACGCTTGCCTACCGGATTGCCCGCTTCGTCCTGTCGGGGGGCGGCGAGGGGGGCGGGCTGTTCGGCGGTGGCCCCGAATCGCTGGCGCTATCGGTGGACCATCCAGTGTTCCGGCGCGTTGCGTCAGGCGGCCATGCCGACCTGAAAGTGGTCGAGCGGGGCTGGTCCGACGACAAGAAGACCAAGCTGAGGAACGAGATCGTCATCGACGATGTCCGTGGCATCGGCCAGTTCCTGTCGCTCACTCCAGCCGAGGGCGGCTGGCGCGTGGTCATCATCGATGCCGCCGACGAGATGAACCGCAATGCCGCCAATGCGGTCCTCAAGGTGCTTGAGGAACCGCCGCGCAACTCGTTGATGCTGCTGGTTTCCCACAGTCCGGGCCGGCTGTTGCCGACCATCCGCTCGCGCTGCCGCCGCCTGACCTGCAAGCCCTTGGATGAGGCGACGGTCGCGGCGCTCCTCGAGCGCTGGCAGCCCGGCCTGCCGCCCGCCGACGTTACCGCGCTGGCCCGGCTGGGAGAGGGCAGCCTCGGCAAGGCCTTGGCGCTGGCCGAGGAGGGGGGGCTCGACCTCTACCGCGAGGTGATCGACCTGATGGCGGGCCTGCCCCGGCTTGACGTCCCCAAGCTCCATGCCTTCAGCGACCGCGTTGCCCGCTCCGACGCCGACGCGGCGTGGCGGACGGTGACGGAACTGCTGGGCTGGTGGCTCGCGCGGCTGGTGCGGGCCGGGGGCCGGGACGCCAGGGGCATGGCCGAGGTCGTTCCCGGTGAGGCCGCCCTGATGGGACGGATGCTGGCGGGAGCGGGCCTTGAACAGTGGCTCGGGGTGTGGGAAAAGATCACCGCCCTCTTCGCCCGCGCCGACGCGGTCAACCTGGACCGCAAGCAGGCGGTCATCAGCGCCTTCCTGGCGATCGAGCGGCTCGCCCGGGCTTGACCTCAAGGCCGCGAGCCAATAGCTCTGTCCTGCGGTCACACGCGCGTGGGCGGCAAAAGAACACCAGGAGAAGCACGATGACCGGGGCCCCGACCTATTACGTCACCACGCCCATTTACTACGTCAACGACAAGCCCCACATCGGCCATGCCTACACGACGCTCGCCTGCGACGTGCTGGCTCGCTTCAAGCGCCTGGACGGGTTTGACGTGAAGTTCCTGACCGGCACCGACGAGCACGGGCAGAAGGTCGAGAAGTCGGCCGAGACGTTCGGCGTGACGCCGATCGAGCTGGCCGACACCAATTCCCGCAATTTCCGTGAGTTGGCCGAGCGCCTCGACTGCACTCACGACGACTTCATCCGCACCACCGAGGCTCGCCATATCCGCTCTGTCCAGGCGCTGTGGGCCAAGCTGGTGGAAAAGGGCGACATTTACCTCGGCCACTACGAGGGCTGGTACTCGGTGCGCGACGAAGCGTTCTATGGCGAGGACGAGCTCGTTGCGGGACTGAACGGGACCAAGCTGGCCCCCACTGGTGCCCCCGTCGAATGGGTCAAGGAGCCCAGCTACTTTTTCCGGTTGTCGGCCTGGCAGGACAAACTGCTGGAATTCTATGAGCGCGAACCCGATTTCATCGCGCCGCAGAGCCGCCGCAACGAGGTGCTGAGCTTCGTGAAGGGTGGCCTGACCGACCTCTCGGTGTCGCGCACCAGCTTCAAGTGGGGCATTCCCGTGCCGGGCGACGAGGCGCACGTGATGTACGTGTGGCTGGACGCACTCACCAACTACATCACCGCCGTCGGCTATCCCGAGACTGACGGCGAATACGCCCGCTACTGGCCGGCCAACCTCCACATGGTGGGCAAGGACATCCTGCGCTTCCACACCGTCTACTGGCCGGCCTTCCTGATGGCAGCGGGACTCGAGCCGCCCAAGCGGGTGTTCGCGCACGGCTGGTGGACCAATGAGGGCCAGAAGATCTCGAAGTCGTTGGGTAACGTCATTGACCCGCTGTCGCTGATCGAGAAGTACGGGCTCGATCAGGTGCGGTTCTTCCTGCTGCGCGAGGTGCCGTTTGGCAACGATGGCGATTTCAGCCACCGGGCCATGGTCAATCGCATGAACGGCGAACTGGCCAATGATTACGGCAATCTGGCCCAGCGCGTGCTGTCGATGATCGCCAAGAATTGTGGCAACGCGGTTCCGCAGCACGGACAACCCAACGAGGACGACCGCGAGATGCTGGATGCCGCCCATGGGCTGGCCCCCAAGGTCCGGGACGCCATGGACCGCCAGATGTTCCACGAGGCGCTGGAAACGATCTGGGTGGTCATCCGCGCCGCCAACGGTTACGTCGACCGCCAGGCTCCCTGGGCGCTGAAGAAGACCGATCCCGCCCGCATGGGCACGGTGCTGTGGGTGCTGGCCGAGACTGTCCGCAACCTCGCCCTGTTGACCCAGCCGTTCATGCCGGGCTCCTCGGCACGTTTGCTCGACCAGCTTGCCGTCGCTCCCGAGGCGCGGACGCTAGCCCATTGCGGCTCGCACCATGCCCTCAAGCCTGGTACGGGCTTGCCCGTTCCGCAGGGCGTCTTTCCGCGCTACGTCGAGGAGGAGGGGGCTCAGTGATGCTGGTCGACAGCCACTGCCACCTGGATTTCCCCGACTTCGCCGACGACCTGGATGGGGTGGTGAGCCGCGCCCGAGAGGCCGGCGTGGGGCTGATGCTCACCATCAACACCCACGTTACCCGGTTCGAGCGGGTTCTTGCGGTTGCGGAACGGTTCGACCAGGTCTACTGCACCATCGGCATCCACCCGCATGAGGCGGGCACCGAGCCGGCCGCCGATGTCGAGCGTCTGGTGGAGGCGTCCAGGCATCCCAAGGTGGTCGGGTTCGGCGAGACCGGGCTCGATTATTTCTACGACAAGTCACCTCGGCCGCGGCAGCAGGCCTCTTTCCGCGCCCACATCGAGGCGGCGCGGCGCACCGGCCTGCCGGTGGTGGTCCATACCCGCGACGCCGACGAGGACACCGCTGCCATCCTGACGGAAGAGATGGGGAAGGGGGCCTTCACCGGCTTGATCCACTGTTTCAGCTCCAGCCCGCAACTTGCTGCAAAAGCGGTGGAATTGGGCTTATACATCTCGGTTTCGGGCATCGTCACCTTCAAGAAGGCGGAGGCCCTGCAGGCCACTGTGGCCGGGGTGCCGCTCGATCGGCTGCTGGTGGAGACCGACAGCCCGTATCTGGCGCCGGTGCCGTATCGCGGCAAGCGTAACGAGCCGGCCTATGTGGCGCACACCGCTGCCAAGGTGGCCGAACTGAAGCAGGTGGGCACGGCGGAGCTGGCACGAGCGACGACCGACAACTTCCTGCAATTGTTCACGAAGGTCCCGCGATGAAAGCTGTGGTTCTCGGGTGCGGCGGGGCCGCGGGCGTACCGTCGATTTCCGGCGGTTGGGGTGCCTGCGATCCGTCCAATCCCAAGAACCGTCGCCGCCGCCCGTCCATCCTGGTCGAGCACGAAGGGACGCGCATCCTTGTCGATGCGTCGCCCGACCTCAGGGCCCAGCTGCTCGACGCCGCTGTCCGACAGCTGGATGCGGTGCTGTTCACTCACGATCATGCCGACCACCTGCATGGCATCGACGACCTTCGCGAGGTCAATCGGGCCATGGGAGGCGCGCTTGACATCCATGCGACAGCCGACGTTCTGGCCACCATCGGGCAGCGCTTCGGCTACACGCTGGAGCCGCTGCCGCCAGGCGCCACTAGCATCTTCAAGCCGGTGCTGGTGCCTCACGAGATCACGGGGCAGTTCCAGGTCGGAAGCATCGACGTGGTGCCGTTCGACCAGGACCACGGCTACGGCCGGACCACCGGTTTTCGCTTCGGTTCGCTGGCTTACAGTACCGACGCGGTCGGGCTTCCTGATGAAGCCTTCGCGGCCCTGCAAGGGGTCGATGTCTGGATCGTCGGCTGCCTGACCGACCACGAGCATCCGACCCATGCCCATCTCGACAAGGCACTGTCCTGGATTGATCGCGTCAAACCCCGGCGGGCAATCCTCACGCATATGGCGGCCCGGCTGGACTTCGATGCGTTGGCGGCGCGCCTGCCGGCCCATGTTGAGCCCGGGTTTGACGGCCTGGTCGTCCACGCCGGCTGAGATGCCTGGGCGCCATCCATAATAGGCATTATGCGACAATTGGACGTGGGCAAATGGTTCATGGTCGCACCCGGATCGGCCCAGCAGCCCCATCGCTCGCTCCCCGTCAGGTCCACGCGGCCCGCATCATGCCGTTGCCTTCGGCTTGGCATTGGCCGCAATCCAATTGGCGAAGGCCTGCATGAAGCCCTCGAGGAAATGCCGGGTCTTTTCGTTGGCCAGCGTGCCGTCAGCGGCGAACAGCTTGTCCGCCCCACCCAGATAGGCTTCCGGCTGCTGCATGGCGGGTATATTGAGGAAGACAAAGGTCTGCCGCAGGTGTTGATTGGCCCCAAAGCCGCCGATGGCGCCCGGCGATGCACTGACGACCGCCCCCGGCTTCCCCTCCCAGGCGCTCTGGCCATACGGCCGTGAGCCCACATCCAGGGCGTTCTTCAGACCGCCGGGGATCGAGCGGTTGTATTCCGGGGTGACGAACAGCACAGCATCGGCAGCCTTGATCCGCTGGCGGAAATCGGTCCAGGCCTGCGGCGGCTGGCTGTCCTCATCCTGATTGTACAAGGGAAGATTGCCGATATCGACGAGGCTCAACTTGAGCGGAGCCGGCGCCAGCGCAATCAACGCATTGGCAACCTTGCGGTTTATGGAGTCCTTTCGGAGGCTTCCCACTATGACGGCAACATCACGGTCCATCGGCGCCTCTCCTCGAGCGGGATCGCGTCATGAAGGACGAACATGCCGTCGTTTCAATCGTTCCCCTGCGATCCGATACTGATGACACGCCCATCGCGCACAAGCTCGCCACGCCGGGCGAGTGAGGCCAGCGCACGGTAGAAGGCTTCGTGGGTCAGTCCGATGTCCGTCGCCACATCCTTGAGCGGCCGGTCGAAGTTCACCGTGCCGACGACGCCGGCTAGCAGTGTCAGGTACTGGCGCACTCTCTCCTCTGCAGAGCGAATGTTACGGATCTCGAGCCGGGACCTCAGCCCTTGAACCTGACGGGCCAGCCTGCCCATGAAAGCCGTGGATGCGTTTGGATCGGTCGCGAACAAGTTCAGCAGGACCGGTTTGGGTACGACCTCGACCCGGCAATCCGTGGCGGCGACGGCGTCGCAATGATAGACGTCCGAGAACAATGCCGCCTCGGCGAAAGTGTCCCCCGCTTCGGCGACATGAAGCACCACCGCGGCTCCCTCGACCGTGTGGCGCACCAGGCGGATTCGCCCGCTGACCACCGCGAAGATCGCGAAGGTGACATCGCCCTGGCGGAACAGCGGCTGTCCCGCCTTCACCGCCCGCTCACCAACGCGGTCCCGGATCGCTGCGTACCACCCCTCGTCGCTGAAAACCATGCGAGCCCCCAAATCATATGACTGCAATCATATGCGGTGGCGGGCGGTCGATCCATCCTCAGCCCGGACCCACGACGGAGGAACCGATGAAACGACGTACGCTTGCCCTTGCCGCGCTGCTGGCCCTCACCTCGCCTGCCCGGGCCGACGACCAGCGCCAGATGGTCACGATGCCGGCACCGATGCAGGAGCACATGCTGGCCAGCATGCGCGATCATTTGGCGACCCTGGGGGAGATCCTGTCCGCTCTCGCCGCCGAGCGGTTCGACGATGCGGCCAAAGTCGCCGAGAGCCGCCTAGGCATGAGCTCCTACGGCCTGCATGGCGCCGCGCACATGGCGCCCTATATGCCCGACGGCATGAAGCAGGCTGGCAATGCCCTTCACCACGCCGCCAGCCGCTTCGCGCTGGCCGCCCAGGAAGTTGACCTCGATCGCTCCTACTCCGGCATGCGGCGGCTGACCGCGGCGCTCGACGAGATGACCGCCGCCTGTAACGCCTGCCATGCAGGATACCGGATCCGCTAGCTTCGCTCTTGATTATCCAGTACTCCGACGCGACAAGAGGTGCCAACCGTAAGGAGGAACCCGGGTGAGTCCGATCGAACGCCTGCTCGACATCATGATGACGCTCCGCGACCCTGTGCGAGGGTGCCCCTGGGATCGCGAACAGAGTTTCGCCACCATCGCCCCCTACACCATCGAGGAGGCATACGAGGTGGCCGAGGCCATCGAGCACGGCGACATGCCGGCGCTGAAGGATGAATTGGGCGACCTGCTGTTCCAGGTTGTCTTCTACGCCCAGATGGCTCAGGAGCAGGGCTCGTTCGATTTCGACGGCATCGCCACCGCCATTGCCGACAAGATGGTACGGCGCCATCCCCATGTCTTCGGCGACACCGACATCCCTGACGCTCAGGCTCAAACGGTGGCGTGGGAGGCGACCAAGGCGGCGGAGCGCGCGGACAAGGGCACGGCAAGCGCCCTTGATGGGGTTGCCCGCACCCTGCCCCCGATGACGCGTGCCCTCAAATTGCAAAATCGTGCTGCCAGGGTGGGTTTCGACTGGGCGAAGGCCGCGGACGTCCTCGATAAGATCTCGGAAGAGATGGACGAGATTAAGCATGAGATCGCGACCGACGCGCCTCAGGACCGTCTGGAAGACGAGATGGGTGATGTTCTCTTTGCTTGCGTCAACCTTGCACGCAAGCTCAATATCGATCCCGAGCGGGCACTCAAGCGCGCCAATGCAAAATTCGAGCGGCGATTCCGCCATATCGAGGTTGGATTGGCGGCAGAGGGACGGTCGTGCGAGGCGGCATCCCTGGACGAGATGGAAGCCTTGTGGGTCCAGGCGAAGCACGCGGAACGAGATGGAGGTGGGGGGAAATGAAGACAGGCATGCGGCTTACGAGGCGGATCCTCATCCTCGCCGCTGCTCTGCTGAGCCTGTCCTCCTGCTACATCCCCGACAAGTTCAAGTCCGAACTGCGCCTGTCGCGGTACGGCGACTACGCCCTCAGTTATGACGGCGAACTTATCTACGCGCCGATCATGCACGACTACGCCGAGGGCAAAATCACGCCCGAGAACGAGGAAGAGCGCAACCAGAACATCTACAACGACCTGGTGCGCGATCCTGCGATCAAAGACCTGAAGCGCACCGGCAAAGGCCGCTTCCATGTCCGCTACGAGCGCACCGGCCGTTTGGGCAAGGTCCAATTGTCGGCGTATCTGAGGCGGGATGCCCGTCTGCTGTCGCTGAAATCGAATGAGGACGGCACCATCATCGTTAGCGGCAATGGGGTAAAGCCATCGGACGCCCAGCGCATGGCCGAACTGGGGCTCGGCATGGAGGGTGAGTTCCGAGTCACCACCGACGCCAACGTCATCAAGCACAATGCGACCACGGTGCGGCCGTTCGGCCAATACAAGGTCTACATCTGGAAGATCGAGAATCCGCTGTCGCCCTCGCCCATGCTGGTGATGTTGCGTGACCCGGATCCGGACCGTCCGCTGAACTGAGAGAGGTTGCCATGACTGATTGGACCGGACGCACCGTCTTCGTCACCGGTGCTACCGCCGGGTTCGGCGCGGCCATCGCCCGCCGCTATGCCGCGGCAGGGGCACGCCTCGTCGTCTGCGGCCGCCGCACCGACAGGCTGGAGGCGCTGGCCGCCGAGCTGGACGCGCCCGTGCACGCCTTGACCCTCGATGTTCGTGACCGCAAAGCGGTTTTCGCCGCGATCGAGGCCCTGCCCGCCGAATTCGCGGCGATCGACGTCCTGGTCAACAATGCCGGCCTCGCCCTGGGCTTGGAGCCGGCGCATGAGGCCGATCTGGATGAATGGGAGGCCATGGTCGACACCAATGTCAAAGGCCTCATGTTTGTTACCCGCGCGGTCCTCCCGGGCATGGTGGCCCGTGACCGGGGACATATCGTCAACCTCTCGTCCATCGCCGGCACTTACCCCTACCCCGGCGGCAATGCCTACGGTGCCACCAAGGCGGCGGTCTCCCAGCTCTCCCTCAATCTGATCGCCGACCTGATCAATACCGGCGTTCGGGTGACCAGCATCGAGCCCGGCCTGTGCGGGGGGTCTGAATTCTCGGTCGTGCGTTTCAGAGGGGATGCCGAGGCGGCCGCCAAGGTCTATGCCGACACCACGCCGCTGACCTCGGCGGATGTCGCCGAGGCGGTGTTCTGGGCCACCTCCCTGCCCGCCCACGTCAACATCAACCGCATCGAAATGATGCCGGTGACGCAGGGGCCGGCCGGCCTGGCGGTGCATCGGCGCAAATGAAGGCTTGCGCCGCCGGTCAGTCGATCAGCGGCTGCAGTTGGCGCCAGCTCGCCTCGCCGGGGGCCAGCAGCAGTTGGCCGTCGGGATGGACCACGGGGGTATAGGCCGAGCCGTCCATCATGGCTCCGAACCCGCCGGCCTCCGCGTGCATCAACACGCCGGCGGCGTGGTCCCACGGCATCAGCCGCTTGAAATGGGCAAAATGCAGGTGGCCCTGGACGAGGTCCAGGTAGTCGTGGGCGGCGCTGCCGCGACGGGCCACCATCAGCACCTGCTCAGCCACCCGTCCCTTCTTCTTGACCGACCCCGACATGCGCGCCAGCGACACTTCCTCGGCGACAACCAGCGGCAGGCGGGTATCACCGCGCCAGGCGCCCTCGCCCCTGACCGTGATGTAGGACGCGTTGGGAATGGGATCGTGGATCCAGCCGGCTTGGGTGACGCCGTCCACCACCAGCGCGACGACCACGGCGAAGCGTGGGCGGCCGTGGGCGAAGTTGCCGGTTCCGTCGACGGGATCGATCACCCACACCGCACCGGAGCATTCAAGGGCGGAAAGCAGCGATTGATCGGCCTCGACCGCCTCTTCCCCGACCACGGCGCCGGGCAACAACTCCGTCAGACGCCGGGTCAGCACCCGCTCGGCCACAACGTCGGCCTCGGTAACCAGGTTGTTCGGCCTCTTCTCCCGGATATCGCAAGCCCTCAGGTTCCTGAACCGCGGCAGGATCTCCGCCTCGGTGACCTCGCGGATGATGGTGTCGACCTTGGCAGGATCGGGCAGCCTCAATTGGCCCTCCCCACCGCCATCCGCTGCTGGAAACGGTGGGCGTCCGCCGGATCAAGGCGCACGCGCATGTAAGCGGTTGTCTCGTCGTCACGGCGGGCGACGACCTCGCCATGACGGTAAAGCCAGGAGATGTTGGCGCCGTCAGCCAGGGCAAGCTGGACGTCAACCAGTTGACGGCCGGCCGAGAGCCTTTGGTCGAGGCAAGCCAGCAAGGCATCGACGCCGTCGCCGGTTACCGCGGAAATCGCCACCGCGTCGGTCCGGCGGGAGGCCTGGTTGACAACCTCCTCGCGGCGAGGCGCGTCGAGCAGGTCGATCTTGTTGAGAGCGTCGACGAGGCCGCGGTCCACCATCTCACCCAATCCCAGATCTCTTAGCACGCCCTCGACGTCGGCGGCCTGGGCTTCGGAATCGGGGTGGGAGACATCGCGGACGTGCACCACAACGTCTGCCTCCAACACCTCCTCGAGCGTGGCGCGGAACGCCGCAACCAACTCGTGGGGAAGATCGGAGACGAAGCCGACCGTATCGGAAAGGATGATCTGGCGACCCGACGGCAGCTTGAGCCCGCGCATGGTGGGATCGAGGGTGGCGAAGAGCATGTCCTGGGCGAGGACTTCGGCGCGGGTCAGCCGGTTGAACAGCGTCGACTTGCCCGCATTGGTGTAGCCGACCAGGGCGATAATCGGATAGGGCACGCGGCGACGCGCCGAACGGTGCAGTTCGCGGGTGCGCTTCACCTCTTCCAACTCGCGCTTCAACTTGACGATGCGCTCACCGATCATGCGGCGGTCGGCTTCGATCTGGGTCTCGCCGGGGCCGCCCAGGAATCCAAAACCGCCACGCTGACGCTCAAGGTGGGTCCAGGAGCGCACCAGGCGTGACCGTTGGTACGACAACGCCGCCAGTTCGACCTGCAGGGAGCCTTCGCGGGTGCGGGCCCGTTCGCCAAAGATTTCCAGGATGAGGCCTGTGCGGTCGATGACCTTGCACGACCACGCCTTTTCCAGGTTGCGCTGCTGGACCGGCGAAAGGTGGCCGTCGACCACCGCGACGCCTACCTCCTTGTCCTTGACCTCACTTGCCAGCCGGTCGACTGCCCCCTTGCCGAGCAAGGTAGCGGGGCGACGCTTGGCCACAGGCACAACCTCGGCCAGGACGATGTCGAGGGCGATGGCCTGGGCCAGCCCGATAGCCTCATCCAGGCGCGCTTCCGGTATCCGGATGCCGCCCTCACCCGCCTTCAAGGCGGGATGGACGACCATGGCACGCTGCGGTGGGGACTGGGTACGTTCGGCCTGTCCGTTCGCCAAGATTATTCTTCGCCGTTTTCCTTGTTCGGCTCGAACAGCTGGATCGGATTGGAGGGCATCACCGTAGAAATGGCGTGCTTGTAGACCAGCTGCGTATGACCGTCACGGCGCAACAGCACGGAGAAGTTGTCGAACCAGGTGACGATGCCCTGAAGCTTAACACCGTTGACCAGGAAGATGGTGACCGGCGTTTTGTTCTTGCGGATGTGATTGAGAAAAACATCCTGAACGTTCTGGGACTTTTCCGCGGACATGGGTGGGATCCGTTCTTATTTGCCCGAAATGCTTATCGTCCATCACCGAGAAGAAGCCTTCCCTAAGACCACCTCTCGTTACCATCAAATCGGGGATATGGGAACCGATAGTTCACGGACAAGAGCGACTATCGCATTGCAGCAGGACAGATGACATACTGGCGGGTGGGCGTCGAACTCACCCGGTCGGGGAGGTTCTGCCCTTATCAACATTGGCGTGCACCCTGAATCGTGTCCGCAATGCATGTCGATGGGGGCATCGCCGACAAACCATACTTCGGCACCAGGCTCTAACCCACCCGCGGCCAGCGCCATGTGCACCGGCGCCGGATGCGGCTTGTCCGCCTTGGCGTCCGAGGCGCCGACCAGTGCCCCGAACAGGCCCGTCCACCCCAGCGCCTCGACCTCCTTGCGCAGGAAGCCTCCTCGCTTGTTGCTGACCACGGCGAGGTAAATCCCAAGCGCGTTCAGTTCCTTCAGCATGGCCATCGCGCCGGGGAGCGGCCGCAGGTGCGCCATGTGGATGGCCTCGAAGCTCTTGTAGAAGACGTCCCTCGCCTCCTCCCAACGGTCGCCGAACATCTCGGGAAAGGAGTCCCTGAGGGACTTGGCGACGTTGGCCCGGGTTTCGTCCATGGTCCATTCCGGCAGTCCGAAATGACGGAAGGTCATGTTGTAGGCTTCCTGGATGCACAGCCACGAATCGACGAGCGTGTTGTCCCAATCGAAAATGACGGCACGGGGCTTGGCGATCACGACGCGCGATACTCCAGATAGCGGCGGCGCAGTTCCAGCGTCACCGGGCCAGGGCTGCCGGTGCCGACCGGTCGCCCGTCGATGCGGGTGACCGGCAGCACCATGATGGTAGTCCCTGAGGCAAACGCCTCGCGGGCGGCCATCGCCTCGGCGACCGTGAACGGGCGCTCGCCGACTTCCACGCCCATCTCACGAGCCAGCCGAAGGACGTTGCTGCGGGTGACGCCGCCGAGGATGTGCTGATCGGCGGGATGGGTGAGCAGGGCTCCATCCTTGGCGATGATGAAGGCGTTGGTGGCCGATCCCTCGGTGACGCAGCCCTTCGCGTCGACCAGCCACGCCTCCCAGGCACCGGCCTCCTTGGCAGACTGGCGGGCGAGGACATTGGCGAGCAGGCCGACCGACTTGATATCAACCCGCTGCCAGCGCTGGTCAGGGCGGGTGACTACCGCGACCCCCTCCTCCACCATTGAGGCTGAGGCGCCCTTCTGGGACCACGCGCTGACCACCAGACTGGAGACCGCATCCTGTGGAAACAGGTGGTTGCGATGGGCGACGCCGCGGCTGGCCTGAACATAGACCACCCCGTCGGTGACGCGATTGCGCCGAACCACCTCGGCCAGAATGAATGGGATGGTGCACCGCGCGACCGGCCAGGCGACGGCCAGAGCCGCCAGAGATCGCTCAAGCCTGTCGAGGTGCTGTTCGACGTGGCGCACGCGCCCACCCAGCACCGGCATCACCTCGTAGACGGCATCGCCGAACTGGTAGCCGCGATCTTCGATGTGGACCGCAGCCTCGTCGTGCGGGACGTAACGCCCGTTGACGTAGGATACCCTTGGCACGCTCAGAAATACTCCAGGCGGACGGAAAACATCTTCTCGACCTTCTTCACCGCGTCGGCGACGGCGAACAGGACGACGCGGTCGCCCGACTGCACCACCGTGTTGCCGCGCGGACTGATGACCTGGCCGTCGCGGACCACGGCGCCCACGAGGACGCCGGCGGGCAACTTGACGTCACGCAGCGGCTTGCCGACCAGGGGCGATGTCTCAAGGGCATCGGCCTCGATCAACTCGCCGAATCCTTCGTGCAGGGAATGGACGCCGTGGATGCGGCCGCGGCGGACATGCTGAAGGATGTTGGACACGGTGATGGCGCGCGGACTGATCACCACATCGACCCCGAGAGGCCCCATCAGGGCATTGTAGGTCGTCTTGTTGATCAGTGCCATGGCGCGCCGGGCTCCGGTGCGCTTGGCCAGCAACGAGGAGAGGATGTTGGTCTCGTCGTCGTTGGTGACCGAAACCACCGTCTCGGACGCCGCCACCGACGCTTCGGCCAGTATCTCAGGGTCGAGGACGTCGCCGTTGAGCACCACTGTCCGGTGCAGCGTCTTGGCGACGTATTCCGCCCGTTCCTTGCTGCTCTCGATGATCTTGACCGATGCCCCGCTGTGGTCGGCTTCGATTTGCTGCGCCAGGAACAGGCCGATGTTGCCGCCGCCGAACACCACAATGCGACGGGCCTCCTGGTCTTCGCGGCCGAAGGCGGCAAGGGCGCGGTTCACGTGGTTCGTATCGGCGACGAAATAGACTTCGTCGCCGTCGATCATCTGATCCTCGGCGGTCGGCACAATGGCCTTGCCACCGCGGATGATGGCGATCACCACGATGTTGAGGTCGGGAAAGAGCACGGTCAGCTGGCGCAGCGGCGTGTTGATCAACGGGCACTGATCGGTACAGCGCACACCGATCAGGCGGACCTTGTCGCCGGCCAGCGGAATTACGTCGGTGGCTCCGGGCACCTGCAGCCGCCGGCTGATGGCGCGAGCCACCTCGATTTCGGGGCTGATGATCACGTCGATCGGCATGTGGTCGCGCGAGAAAAGCGTCGCCCACATGGGCTGCAGATAGCTCTGGGCGCGGACACGGGCGATCTTGGTGGGCACGTTGAACAGCGAATGCGCCACTTGGCACGCCACCATGTTGACTTCGTCGGCATGGGTGACCGCGATCAGCATGTCTGCATCGGCCGCCCCGGCCTGCTCCAGCACCGTGGGATGGGAGGCGTGCCCAAGGATGGCCTGCACGTCCAGGGTGTCGCTGATCTTGCGGATCAGTTCCGGGCGCTGGTCGATGACCGTGACGTCGTTGTTCTCGCTGGCGAGATAATGGGCGATGTTGAAACCGACGACGCCGGCTCCGCAGACGATGACCTTCATGCCCGCCCCCTGACCATCCTTAACCGCGCGTCTTTTCGTCGGTGTTGACGCCCAGCAGCTTGAGCTTTCGATGGAGGGCCGAGCGCTCCATGCCGACGAAAGCCGCGGTGCGCGAAATGTTGCCGGCAAATCGGTTGACCTGCGCCAGCAGGTATTCGCGCTCGAACAGTTCGCGCGCGTCCCTGAGCGGCAAGGTCATGATCTCGCTCGACTTCTCCCAGCGCAACACCGCCGGAGTAATGGCGCCGATCTCGCTGGGCAGCATGTCGGCGCGGATGGGCTCCCCAGCTTCCCCAGGAGCCATGATCAACAGCCAGTCCATGACGTTGCGGAGCTGGCGCACGTTGCCGGGCCAGTCATAGGCCTGGAGCGCAGCCAGCGCGTCTTCGCCCAGCGGGCGCGGCTGAACGCCGGCGGCTTGCGCCGCCAGTTGCATGAAGTGGCGCGCCAGCAGGGGAATGTCCTCCTTGCGCTCGCGCAGCGAGGGGACGCGCACCGGCACTACATTGAGGCGATAGAACAAATCCTCGCGGAACCGCCCGGCGGCGATCTCGGCCTGCGGGTCGCGGTTGGTGCTGGCGATAACGCGCACGTCCACCTCGACCCGGGTGCCGCCGCCGACGCGCTCGAAGGTCTGGTCCTGCAGGACCCGGACGATCTTGCCCTGGGTTTCCAGCGGCATGTCGCCGACCTCATCGAGCAGCAAGGTGCCGCCGTGGGCCTGCTCGAAGGTGCCGATTTTTCGGGGGTTGTCGGGGCCATCGCCATGCTCGGTCCCGAACAGCTCGATTTCCATCCGGTCCGGGTGCATGGCTGCGCAATTGACAACGACAAACGGACCATCGGCGCGACGCGAGCGGGCATGGATGATGCGCGCCACCACTTCCTTGCCGGAGCCGGCCGGGCCCGTCACGAGCACGCGGGAATTTGTCGGCGCGGCCTTGTCGATGGCGGAGCGGATCTGCTGAACAAGCGGCGACGTCCCGACGAGGTCGGCTGCATTGCCGCTGGTCCCGGCGCGCAGCCGCAACTCACGGTTCTCGCGCCTAAGGCGTGCCGCCTCGATGGCACGATCCACGATGATGAGCAGTCGGTCGGTCTGGAAAGGCTTCTCGATGAAGTCGTAGGCGCCGATCTTGATGGCTTCGACGGCGGTCTCGATGGTCCCATGGCCCGAAATCATCACCACGGGCACTTCCGGGTGCTCGCGCTTTACGGCCTCAAGGATGCCCAGGCCGTCGAGCTTCGATCCCTGCAGCCAGATGTCCTGGATGATCAGGCTGGGCCGGCGCGCGCGCACCGCCTCCAACGCCGCATCGGAATTGGCGGCCTCGCGAGTGGAATAGCCTTCGTCCTCGAGGATGCCGGCAATGAGCGCACGGATATCGGCCTCATCGTCGACGATCAGGATGTCATGCGCCATGAGTTGCCGTCTGCTCGGTTGACGCCGCGGTTGCGGGATGCGGTTCGGTGTCCTGGAAGATCAGGCCGACGCGGGCTCCGCCCCCCGGCGCGTCCCGCAAGTAAAGGTCACCCCCATGGTCTTCCATGATTTTCTTGACGATGGCAAGACCTAATCCGGTGCCTTTGGCGCGGGTCGTTACATAGGGTTCGGTAAGGCGGTCGCGGTTCTCTGCCGGCAAGCCTTTGCCGTTGTCGCTGACCTCGATGACGATTTCCCCGCCCTGCCGTTCCAGGGTGAGGCCCACCCGTCCCGGAGGCAAATCTTCCCCCTCACGGCCCCTAATCGCCTCGACAGCGTTCTTCAACAGGTTGGTCAGTGCCTGGCCAATCAAGCGGCCGTCACAATGGACGGGAACCGGCTCGCCCGGAAGCACGGTCTCGACCACCACGTCCGGGTACCCCGTCTTCTGCAGGAAACTGGCCTGACGGCAGATGTCGGCCAGATCCTCCGTCTTCATCTGCGGCGCCGGCATGCGGGCGAAGGATGAGAATTCGTCGACCATCCGGCCGATGTCGCCCACCTGGCGAACGATGGTCTCGATCAGAGCGGCGTAGGTCTCAGGATCGCTCTGGATTTCCTTGAAATATTTGCGTTTCAGCCGCTCCGCCGACAGTTGGATCGGGGTCAGCGGGTTCTTGATTTCGTGGGCGATGCGGCGGGCGACGTCGGCCCAGGCCGCCTTGCGCTGGGCCGAGACCAGTTCGGTGATGTCGTCGAAGGTGATGACGTAGCCGATCGTCTCGCCCCCCAGTCGTTCGGCGGCAGCGCGCACCAGCAGGGTGCGGTTGCGTCCTTGGCGCGCCAGCTTCACCTCATGATGAGCTTGCCGGTCGGGGCGGCGGCGCGCCTCGTCAAGGGCCTCGGCGAATTCGGGGGCCACTTCCTCCAGCGGTAATCCGGCAACGTCGCCGGCCTGAACGGTCAAGAGCTCGCAAGCGGAACGGTTGGCGAGATGGACGCGTCCCGCGCGGTCGAGGCCGACCACACCTGCGGAAACGCCTGCCAGCACGGTTTCGGTGAACCGTCGGCGCTCGTCAAGCTCGCGGTTGGCATCCACAAGCTCCTGCCGCTGTTCGTCCAACTGCTCGGTCATGCGGTTGAAGGCCCGGGTCAGGGTGCCGACCTCGTCCGCCCCAGCTTCGTCAACGCGCGCCGAAAGGTCGCCGGAACGCACCTTTTCCGCCGCATCGATCAGACGGGCGATGGGGGTCGCCAGCCGCGTCGCCATCATCAGACCGACCCAGACCGCCGCCAGCAGAATTAAGAGCGACACAACGGCAAAGATCACCGAGAAAGCCTGTTCAAGGCTGGACCGCCGCCCCTCAAGCTTCTCGTACTCGGCGACCGCCGCCGAGGTCTGTTCGACGTGGTTCACCACCTTGGGGTCTACGAACCGGCCGACATACAGATAGACTTCGCCAAAGAAGCCCTGGAGCCTGACCAGCGCACGGACCCGCTCCTCGTCCTCGCTGGTGAGCACGGCCACGTCCCCCGACCGCGCCTTCTCGCGGGCCCAATACGGGATCTGATCGATGCTGGATTCGATGGAGAACGCAAGACCGGAACGCGCCAGGACCCGCCCTTGATCATCGAACACCACCGCTTCGGTCAGACCGCGGATGGCGGCTTGCGTGGCCACGAAGGCACTGAAGCGCTGTTGGTTGGCGACCAGCAGCGGCCCCTCGCGCGACAGATCGTTGGCCATCGCCAGGGCATCACCGTTGATGACCTGCTGATGTTCCTCGAGATAGGCTTTGGCGACCTGGATCGACTCGTGAAGCGCCGTCCGTACCCGGTCCGAGAACCAGCTTTCGATGCCATAGCGGAAGAACACAGTCGAGCCGACCGACACGATAATCGACGGGGTGACGGCCACCAAGGCGAACAGAAGGATGAAGCGGAGATGCAGCTTGGAACCGCTGGATCCCCGGCGGCGCGCCCGCCAGACGGCGACCACGCGCACCGCCACGACGGCGCCAAGAGCCAGCAGCAGCGCGACGTCCAGGCCCAGCAGGGACAGAACCGTCACCGGGTCGGGCCCGGTCGCATCGGAAACCGTCATTGCCAGGAAGGTGGCGATGACCGAGGGGACGGCGGCCAACGTCAGGGCATAGGCAAGCCGGCGGGCGAGGCCGACCCGCCGGGCCCACAGCATCAGGCGAACTCCAGGCCGGCGGCGGTCGGAAGCCATGGCCTATTTCAGCCCGCCCCGCGATACCGAAATGGCAAGGTCGCGGATCTTCTTGCGAAGGGTATTGCGATTGAGGCCAAGCACCTGCGCCGCCTTGATCTGGTTGCCGCGCGTCGCGTCAAGTGTCAGCGCGATCAAAGGCTTCTCGACCTCGCGCAGGACGCGGTCATAGACGCCGGCGGGAGGCAACCCGTCGCCATGGCTGGCGAAGTATTCACGGACGTGGCGCTCGACGCTGGCCGAAAGCCCCTCTCCTTCCGTCGGGCCGGCCGACGAGTCAAACGCCAGGGCCCCACCGGCAAGTTCGGCCTCGATGACGTCGATACCGATGACTTCCTGGGAATACAGGGCCGCAAGTCGGCGTACCAGGTTCTCCAGCTCGCGCACATTCCCGGGCCAGCGGTGCTTCTTCAGGCGCTCCATGGCCAGGGAATCGAGCGTCTTCAGGGGCAGCCCCTCCTCGCCCACCTGGGCCAGGAAATGCCGCACCAATTCCGGGATGTCCTCGACGCGCTCGCGCAGCGGCGGCAACCGGATCGGAACGACGTTCAGCCGATAGAACAAGTCTTCGCGGAACAGCCCCTGACGGATCAGCAGGGTGAGATCACGGTGCGTCGCGGCGACGATGCGGACGTTGGCGCGGATCGGGGTCCGCCCGCCGACGGTGGTGTATTCCCCCTCCTGCAGGACACGCAGCAGCCGGGTCTGGGCCTCGGGCGGCATGTCGCCGATCTCGTCGAGAAACAGGGTGCCGCCCTCAGCCTGCTCGAAACGGCCGGCGGTCCGCTGGGTCGCGCCGGTGAAGGCGCCCTTCTCATGGCCGAACAGTTCGCTTTCGATCAGTTCGCGCGGGATCGCCGCCATGTTGATGGCGACGAACGGGCCGTTGCGGCGCTTGCCGTAATCATGCAGCGCTCGGGCGACCAGCTCCTTGCCCGTGCCCGATTCGCCGCTGATCATTACCGTCAGGTCCGTGCCCATCAGGCGGGCTAGGGTACGGTAGATTTCCTGCATGGCCGGCGAGCGGCCGATGACCGGGAGCTTCTCCTCGTCCTCGTCGGCAGCAGCCGAACCAGGGGCCGATCGCGGGGTTGAGAGCGCCCGCTGCACGACGGCCACCAGCTCCTTCAGGTCGAAGGGCTTGGGCAGATATTCGAAGGCGCCTCGCTGAGTGGCCTTGACGGCGGTCAGCAACGTGTTCTGCGCGCTCATCACGATGATGCGCATGTCGGGACGGATCTTCTTGATCCGGGGCAGCAGATCGAGGCCGCTTTCGTCGGGCATCACCACGTCGGTGATCACAAGGTCGCCCTCACCTTCGGACACCCAGCGCCACAGCGTGGCGGCGTTGCCGGTGGTGCGGACGTCATACCCGGCGCGTCCCAGTGCCTGCGCCAGGACCGTGCGGATGCCGCGGTCGTCGTCGGCGACCAGGATGGTCGAAGTGGCGCTCATCAGGTCTCGTCCCCCTCTTGGACCATGGGCAGCATCACCTGGAATACGGTGCGGCGCGGCATGCTGTCGAACTCCACCACCCCGCCATGGTCACCGACGATCTTGGCGACCAAGGCAAGGCCCAGGCCGGTGCCTGACGGCTTCGTGGTTACGAAGGCATCGAACAGGTGTGGCCTCAGGTCCTCGGGGATGCCGGGACCGTTGTCCTGAATGCTGACGACCAACGGCAGATGCCGGCGGGTGTCGCTGCCGCGAACCGCCAAGCGAACCCCATGCTGGTAGGCGGTGGACAAGACGATTTCACCACCCTCGGCGGGAGCCGCTTCAGCCGCGTTCTTGATGAGGTTCAAGAACACCTGCACCAACTGGTCGCGGTTGCCGAACACCGGCGGCAGCGACGGGTCGTAGTTCTCGGTGAAGCGGATATGACGGGCAAAGCCGTTTTCGGCCAGCCGCCGCACGTGCTCCAGCACCTGGTGGATGTTGACGGCCCGTCGCTCGATCGGGCGTTCGTCCGAGAACACCTCCATGCGGTCGACCAGCGCGACGATGCGGTCCGCTTCGTCGACGATCAGGCGCGTCAGCACCCGATCTTCCTCGCCGACGCTGGACTCAAGCAATTGCGCGGCGCCGCGGATGCCGGACAGCGGGTTCTTCACTTCGTGCGCCAGCATGGATGCCATCGCGGTGACCGACCGGGCGGCATTGCGGCTGGCAAGCTGGCTTCCGATCTTCAGCGCGATGGATTGCTCGTGGAGCGACAGCGCAACCGCTCCCGGCAGTTCTCCCACCGGAGCCGCCTGGGCCGTGACGGTGCGGTGGCCGGTGCGGGGCGTATCAAGGTCGACGCCGTATTCCGAGACCACCAGTGCGTTGTCTCGCGCCTGCCCAATCAGGGAGAGGATCGGGCAGTCCGGTGGCAGGAATTCGGTGAGCGGCCGGCCGCACAGATAGGCGGCGCTCGACTGGAAGAGCTGTTCCGCCGAGGCGTTGGCATAGCGAATGAGATTGCCCTCATCGATTACGACCACCGAAGAGGCCAACGATCCAAGGACGATCGACGGGTCGAGGGCCGGAGGCGGCTGCCGGCGCAATGGCGTGGTCTTGCCCATCAGGCGGCGGCCCTGTCCAGCAATGGTAAGTAGAAATCAACGATCATCCGCCGCACGACCTCAGGTTCCGCGGAGCGGTTGACGGCGGCCCGGAACTCAGCGGACCCCGGTAGCCCGCGGGAATACCAGGCCACATGCTTGCGTGCCATGCGGGCGCCGGTTTCGCTGCCGTAATGGCTGAGCATCTCGTCGAAATGCTCGAGAAGGATCGCCAGTTGCTGATCCAGGCTAGGGGCGGCGGGCCGCTCGCCGGTGGCGAGGCATTGGGCGACTTGCCCCGGGAACCAGGGGCGGCCGTAAGTGCCGCGCCCGATCATCACGCCGTCGGCGCCCGATTGCTCGAGAGCGCTGAGGGCGTCGTCAAAGGTCTCGATGTCGCCATTGACCACCACGGGGATCGACACCGCCTCCTTGACCTGGCGGACGAACGACCAATCGGCGGTGCCGGTATAGAATTGTTGCCGGGTGCGCCCATGCACCGTGACCATGCGGATGCCGCTCTGCTCGGCGATACGTGCCAGGTTGGGAGCATTGAGGCTGTTGTGGTCCCAGCCCATGCGCATTTTGAGCGTGACCGGCAGATCCACCGCCTTGACCGTCGCTTCCATCAGGCGGCCGGCCAGGACCTCGTCCTTCATCAATGCGGATCCTGCCTCGCCCTTGACGGCGACCTTCTTCACCGGGCAGCCCATGTTGATGTCGATGATGGCGGCGCCGCGGTCGCGGTTCATTCGCGCGGCCTCAGCCATGACCTCGGGTTCGCACCCTGCCAGTTGCACAGACAAGGGGAATTCGTCGGCACAGCCGGTCGCCATTTTCACCGTTTGCTTGTTCGCGCGGATCATAGCCTGGCTGGCAATCATCTCGGACACCACCAGACCAACGCCCATGCGCTTGACGAGGCGCCGGAACGGCATGTCGGTAACCCCCGACATGGGGGCCAAGATAACCGGATTGGCCAGAGAAACCGGGCCGACCGTGAGGGATGTACGCGGTGCCATGCTCATGACTGCGTATTTATTATGCAGCCGGCCGCCAAGGCAACGGCAAAAGCCGCCTGCCTTGAACAATTTTGCGGCACCACGGGCTAGAGCAGGACCTGGGTCACGAACTTGACGCCGGGGAAGGCCAGGGTCACCAGCAGATAGGCGACGAGCACCACGCGAGCGGCGATGCGGCCCCGGACGCCGCAAACCCGGTGCCCGAGCAGAAGCGCCCCGATCAGAACGAAAGCCACCAGCGACAGCAGGGCTTTGTGGCCGAGGTGGAGGAGCGATCCGGTTTCGAAATACTCGATGGCCATTCCACTGGCCAACCCGAGGGCCAAAACCACTTCGGAAGCGACCAACAGACGGTCGGCAAGGCGTTCCGCGTCAAGCACCGATGGCAGCATGCGGGTCAGCGCGGTGGGCTGCTTGCGCTTCAGCGCGCGCTCTTGCAGGAAAACGCCGAGGGAGGACACCGCGGCCAGCGTCAGCAGCGCGTAGGTCAGGACCGAGACGATGATGTGAATATCGAGCCAGACCGTGGGGGCGCCACCGGCCATCGGGCGGGGCTCTCCCCGCACGATGGACGCCAACAGGCCCATCAGCGCGAGATAGGGCATCAACAGGGGCGCCAGTCGCCAGCCCTGGCGCGAGGCGAGAGCCACACAACCGAACAGGGCGGAACTGGCGGCGATGCTGACCCACAGGGTGGTGCCGAGGTCAGTCTGCCAAGCCTGAGCGATCAACGCCGCGGCCCACAATGCCGGGCCGGCAACCGCAAGTGCTGTGAGAACCCAGAACAGCCGGTCTCTTTCTGCACCGGCCCGAAGAGGCACCATGGCAGCCGGCAGGAGGGACACGAGGGCGACGACGTTGAGAAGGACGGGTGCGGACATGGCGCCGACTATAGCATTGTTTCGGGCGGCGAAAAGGGCGTGCCTCTTGGCATGGCGGCCCGACGCGCATACGCTCACCGCCCGGATAAGCGGAGAGAAGCATGGCCAAGGTGGTGGCATTGGTGGTTGCGGCGGGGCGCGGGCGGCGGTTCGGCGGAGAAATTCCCAAGCAATACCTCGATCTTGCCGGCCGCCCGGTGCTGCGCCACACCCTCACGGCCTTTACCGTCAACCCGGAAATTGACGCTGTCCGTGCGGTCATTCATCCCGACGACCGCGGGCTGTACGACGTGGCGGCCGCCGGCCTGGGAATCCTCGATCCCGTCGATGGCGGCGCCAGCCGACAGGATTCGGTGCGTCTCGGCCTTGAGAGCCTGGAGGCGATGGCGCCCGATATCGTGCTGATCCACGACGGGGCACGCCCATTCATCGATGCCGGCACCATCCACCGTGTCGTGGCCGCCCTCGACCATGCTCCAGGCGCGGTCGCCGCAATCCCGGTTTCGGACACCCTTAAGCGCGGCGTGGAGGGACGTATCGCCGCGACGGTTGACCGGGCCAACCTCTGGCGCGCCCAAACCCCGCAGGGCTTCCGGTATGGGGATATCCTGGCGGCCCACCGCGCCGCCGCAGGGGGGGCCGAACTGACCGACGATGCCGCGGTCGCGGAAAATGCCGGCCTGCCGGTGGCCGTCGTGATGGGGGCCGAGGACAACGTCAAGATCACGACCGCGGCCGATCTGGAGCGTGCGCGCCGCCAATTCACGGGGCCTGGCGAGTTCCGTGCCGGCACGGGGTTTGACGTCCATCGTTTCGTGCCGGGAACAGGGGTGTGGCTGTGTGGCACCCAGGTCCCCCATGATTGTGGCCTGGAGGGCCATTCCGACGCCGACGTGGCGCTGCACGCACTGACCGACGCCGTCCTCGGCGCCATCGCCGCCGGCGACATTGGCCACCATTTCCCGCCGTCCGATCCGCGCTGGAGGGGCGCCGCCTCGCACCTGTTCCTGTCACACGCTGCCGGCCTCGTCGCCGCCCTCGGCGGCCGCATCGTCAATGTTGACGTGACGATCGTGTGCGAGCGGCCGAAGGTCGGCCCGTACCGCGCGGCGATGCAGGCGCGCGTCGCTGAGATCCTGGGCATCCGCCAAGATCGGGTGAGCGTCAAGGCCACGACCACCGAGGGGCTTGGCTTCACCGGCCGCCGCGAGGGTATTGCGGCACAGGCGACGGCGACGGTGTGGCTGCCGCGCTGACTATCGCGTTTCCGCCTTGACCCATTCCAGGAAGGCGGGATTGCCGGCGGTGATCGGCAGAGCGACCACGCACGGGCACGTGTAGCTGTGCAGCTCCCTGGCGCGGGCGATCAACCCGTCGACCAGATCGGCGCGGGTCTTGAGCAGCAGCGCCACCTCGCGATCCTCATTGAGGCGTCCCTCCCACCAATACACCGAGGTGATCCCCGGTAGGATATTGGCGCAGGCGGCCAACCGTTCCTCCACGAGGGTTTGGCCGAGACGGCGGGCATCGTCTTCGTTGGCTGCAGTGATGTAGATCAGGGTGGTATCGGTCATGGCGAGCCTCCTCGATAACCATGGCCGCCTTGCGTTGCCACGGTCAAGAAGCGGGGCGGACCGCCGACGCGAGAAGGCGGGAGCCGCCCCAAAGTCATGAAGGCTCGCCTCTGGAGAGGAGACGGAGCAGAGGCCGCCATCACGGCACACGCCCTGATGGGCCTTGCGCCGCTGCCCGACACATAATGTCTTCGGTTGGGGATTTCGATGCTGCCGCGTGACGAATCGCACCCGCTTCAACTGCGCCCGCAGGCAACCCCTTTGCCCGCCAGCACCGCTTCGACGGCATTGGCGGCCCGGCCCACTCCATCGGGCCGAGCAAGTGGCCGTTCTGGCTGAAAAAACAACTTTTGCAGTAGCAGTCCGAGGTCCGGACTGAGGAGATCGTCCATTGCGACCTCAAGGATGCGAGTGTGCTGGTCCAGCCAATTTTCCAGGTGGGGGCACTCTGGCCAGCCGGGGCGCGGCAGGTACACCACCGGCGTGCCGACCAGGGCGGCCTCGGAAAACGTGCCGTAGCCAGGCTTGGTCACCACCACGGCGGCGGAGGCGATCAGGTCCCGAAAGCCCATGCCCGGCCGCTCCCACGAGGAGAGATCGGGGCGGCTCGGCACATTGGGCAGCGTAGTCAACCAATGCCAGCCCGCCATCACCGGCCAGCGGGCAAGATCGATCTCCAGGTCAAGGCCGCCAAACGCAACCAGCCCCACCCTCTCCGCCCCCAGGATCGCCGCCAACTCCGAGCCGCGGGACGTTCCTGCACTCGCCACGAGGCCCACGTCGCAAAGATTGGGCAACGTCATTTCCTGTCCCGGGGTGCATCGCAGGAAGACCGAAGCCTGCGCATAGGCGGCACGGATCTCCGCCTCGATGCGGGCGGCGTCCGGGATCGATCGAAGGGTGGCGGCAAACATGTCGGCCCAATTGAGGGACGAGAACGCCACCACCGGGATCCCGGCCCGTGCCGCCGCCGCCACGGTGACATAGGGGACGTTGGCCAGCACGATGTCGGGACGGGCCGCCGCGAGCCGTCTGGCCTCGCGCTCCACCACGGCGTCGAAATCGGCATGGAGGGCGGCATACGCCCGCCCACTGGCTTCGACATCCACCTCGGTGGCCGAGACCATGCGCAGACCGAAATCGGGAATATCGCTCACATGGGTGAAGGCACCGAAGCGGCTGGCCAGGAGGTGGGCCGGCAACGAGGTCTGCACCGTCAGCCGTAGCCCCGGCCAGCGCCGGCGCAGCTCGTCGACCAGCGGCGAACTCATGCCCGCATGCCCCCATCCGTGGGGGGACAGCGCTAGCCAAATGTGCGGGTCTGATTTCATGCGGTCACGCCTCTATGGCCCTCAGCCAATGGCAGCGGCATTCGCGGACCGCCACATGGCGTAAGGGTAAGACATCAAAGATGGGACACGCCATGCCCAAGCGAGAGCTACTGCCCGTTCATCTTCCGCGCGAGGTCATTCATCGCGTCCTCGCCGTCCGGGGACTGCACACCGTCAACGACCGGGAGCTGGTCGAGGTGGCTGAGGATGCGCTGCCGGTGGTCCTGCTGGAATGGCTGGAGCTGGTCAGGGAAAAGCCCTGATCCAAGCGACGCTGGCGGCGAAAACAAGAAAGCCGCCCGGAGGGCGGCTAACTGACGAAGAGAGTGGTCGGAGCGGCGGGATTCGAACCCACGACCCCCAGTCCCCCAGACTGATGCGCTACCGGGCTGCGCTACGCTCCGACCGTCTCTGAACCGGCGGGACGAGGCCCCTCCGGTGGGGTGTCCGACGAGGTCCGCCGGACGAGGGGCGCACTATACTCACGCGCCCCCTGCCCTGCAACCCTCATCTTTCGCGCGGCTGCAGAAGACCGCGCAACTGCTCCAGCTCTTCGAGAATGTCCCGCAATTCGCGGCGGACCGCCGGAGCGATGGGGGATGAGGATATATTCGGCTGCGCTTCCTGCGGCTCCTCGAATTCGAGGTCTTCGGCGTCCCCCTCCTCACCGTCGTCCAGAGCCGGGAGCTCGTCGTCTTCACCGCTTGGCTCTTCCCCGTGTTCATCCTCTTGGTCGAGATCCAACTGCAGTTCGGGCTCGCCCCGGGTGACCGGCGCGCCGGCCTCCTTGTGCCCGCCCTCGCGCAGCAGCTTCTGCACGCCCTTAATGGTATAGCCCTCGCTGTAGAGGAGGTCGCGGATACGGCGCAGCAGCGCCACGTCCTCGGGCCGATAGTAGCGGCGCCCGCCCCCACGCTTCAGAGGTTTGACTTGGGGAAACTTGCTTTCCCAGAAACGGAGCACGTGCTGGGGCACGTCGAGGTCGTCGGTGACCTCGCTAATGGTGCGGAAAGCCGATTCGGATTTGCCCGAACGGCGGCCGAGCGGCAGCTCGCCTTCCTCGCTCATCACTTCCCAGCCTTGGCCACCGGCCCTTCGTTGATCTTCTTCTTGAGCAGCTGCGAGGGGCGGAAGACCAGTACCCGGCGGGGAAGAATGGGAACCTCCTCGCCGGTCTTGGGGTTGCGGCCAACGCGCTGCCCTTTCGAGCGCACCGAGAAACTTCCGAAAGAAGAGATCTTGACCGTCTCGCCCTGGGCCAGCGCCTCAGACACTTCATCGAGCACGGCCTCCAGCAGGTCCGCCGACTCGTTGCGCGACAGCCCAACCTCTTGGTAGACCGCCTCGCTCAATTGCGCCCGGGTGATGGTCTTCTCGGACATGCGCCAAGCCCTTTGATCAGCGACTGCAAATAAACTGGTCGAGACGGTATCTGCTTCGGCAAAAACCGTCAATATCAGAGAGATGCGGGAAAACGTTAAGAGGTCTGACCGCTTACATGCGGGCGAGAGCGGCGCCCCAGGTGAAGCCGCCCCCCATCGCCTCCAGCAGCACGACATCGCCGCGCTTGATCCGACCGTCCTTGACGGCCTCAGCCAGGGCGAGCGGCACCGAGGCCGCAGAGGTGTTCGCGTGGCGGTCGACCGTGATCACCATGCGCTTGGGGTCGAGGCCCAGCTTGCGGGCGGTACCGTCAAGGATGCGGCGGTTGGCCTGATGGGGGACGACCCAATCGATATCCGACGCCTGCATGCCGTTGGCGACCAGCGCCTCCTCGACCACGCCGGCCAGGTTGGAGACGGCATGGCGGAACACCTCGCGGCCCTCCATGCGGACATGCCCGACGGTCTGGGTCGAGGACGGACCGCCATCGACGTATAGCAGATCGTGGTGGCGGCCGTCGGAATGCAGGTGTGTGGACAGGATGCCGCGGTCCTGATTGGAGCCCGCCTCCTCGGCGGCGCGCAGGACTACCGCGCCAGCCCCGTCGCCGAACAGGACGCAGGTCGTCCGGTCATTCCAGTCGAGAATGCGCGAGAAGGTTTCGGCGCCGATGACCAGGGCGGTCTTGGCCGTGCCGGCCTTGATGAAGTTGTCGGCCACGGCCAGGGCGTAGATGAAGCCCGAGCAGACCGCCTGGACGTCGAAGGCCGCTCCCTTGGTCATGCCGATACGGGCCTGTACCTTGGCGGCGGTGGCCGGGAAGGTGTGGTCAGGCGTGGCGGTCGCCAGGACGATCAGATCAACGTCGGATCCCTTGATTTCCGCGGCGGCAAGCGCGTCCAGCGCGGCCTTGGTCGCCAAATCGGAGGTCGTTTCGCCCTCGGCCGCGATGTGACGCTGCTTGATTCCGGTGCGCTCGACGATCCAGTCGTCCGAAGTATCCACCACCTCCGCCAGAGCAGAGTTGGTGACGACGCGAGCCGGCAGGTACGACCCGCAGCCGACGATATGGGAGCGCAAAGTCATTGGAAACTCACCCGCCGGCGGCGCGTTGCGATTGCGGCGCCTCGACCGGCTTCAGGCGCTCGATTTCCTTGCGGATACGATCATTATAGCCATGGGCGACCAGATCGACGGCGACCCCGATGGCGTTGGCGAATCCGAAGGCGTCGGTGCCGCCGTGGCTCTTGACCGCGATGCCGTTCAGGCCAAGGAACATGGCGCCGTTGTAGCGCCGGGGGTCGGTGCGGACCTTCACCTTGGTCAGGGCCTGGCGGGCCAGAAGGAAACCGAACTTCGCCAAGATCGAGCTCTTGAACGCCTCCTTGAGGAAGGTGCTGTAGAGCTTGACGGTGCCTTCGGCGGTCTTGAGGGCGATATTGCCGGTAAACCCGTCCGCCACCACCACGTCGACAGTCCCGGCACAGATGTCGTTGCCCTCGACAAAGCCGTGGAAGCGGATCGGCAGCCCGGACTCGCGCAGCGCATTCGCCGCGGCCTTGACCGCGTCGTTGCCCTTGACCTCTTCCGAACCGACGTTGAGCAGACCCACCGTGGGCCGCTCCAGTCCGAGGACGTGGCGGGCAAAAACTTCGCCCATCACCGCGAATTCGACAAGGTTGTTGGCGTTGCAGTCGACGTTGGCGCCCAGGTCCAACATCACCGTTTCGCCGCGCTCGGTCGGGAACATGCCGGCGATGGCAGGGCGGTCGATGCCCGGCAGCATGCGCAGCACGAACTTAGATACCGCCATCAGCGCGCCGGTGTTGCCAGCCGAAACCACGCCGGCCGCCTCACCCTTGGCAACCGCATCGACGGCCAGCCACATGCTCGAGCGTCGGCCCGTGCGCAACACCTGGCTGGGCTTCGCATCCATCGCCACCCACTCCGGGGTGTCATGGACGGTCACCACGCCACGGATCTCAGGCCAGCGGTCCAGCAGCGGCTCGATGCGCGCGGCATCGCCGAACAGCAGGTACCGCACGTGCGGCAGCCGCACGTGCGCCAGCTTGACACCCTCCACCACCATGTCCGGGGCGTGGTCGCCCCCCATGGCGTCAATGGAAATGGTGACGGGTGCGCTCACCGGCCTGTGCTCCGTTCAACCGGGCTGATCAGGCGTTGGCCTCGCCCTGGGCGACGATCTCACGGCCGTCGTAGTGGCCGCAGGCACCGCACACGTGGTGGGGCTGCTTCATCTCGCCGCAATTGGGGCACTCGTGGATCGCCGCATGGGTCAGGGCGTGGTGGGCCCGGCGCATGTTGCGGCGGGACTTCGAGGTCTTCTTCTTCGGAACAGCCATTTTATGTCTACTCTCTCAGCTCGCGGGGGCCGATCGGGGAAAGGGTGGTTTATTAGCCAAAAACACCGGCTGGAGCAAGGGGATGCTTGCCCCTCACTCCTTTTTTTGCCTCAGACGTGCCAAGACGGCGAACGGATTGGGCTTGGCATCCTCGTCCGGCGCCGGTTCCGGTGCCTCGGGAACGCTGGCGCCGGGCTTGCGCGGAAACGGGTCGAGGGCCAGCGCCAGGTGCTCGGCCACCGCCTCGCCGACATCGATGATGCCGCCGACGATGGGATCTGGCGGGTCCTCGTCCTCGAACGACAGCTCAAGGTCGGCCTCGTCGTCCTCGGCGGAAGGCGCATGCCCGAAGGTCATGTCGATTTCCTCTTCCACATGCCCCGGCACCGCTTCCAGCGTGACCACGCAGGTCTGCACCACGTCGGCACTCAGCTTGCCGGTCAGGCGGATCACTTCCCCGGAGCGGAACGGCTTGAGGCGCAGGTGGGCGGTCAGGCTTTCCACCGCCACGATACCGAAACGATGGGCAAGGGCGGCGCGCTCGGTCGGGTCGGCCACGATGTCCAGTTCCAAGCCGGGATTGGGGACCTGTTCGGCGCGGACCGGGCGCGGGAATTCCGATGGGGGAATGACGGTCATTGCGGGGCTTCCAAGGGGGCGAAGGCGATAGTTCCGGCAAGAAGAGGCTCGGTGCCGGCCGCGGCCAGATGGGCATCCTGGGCCAGGAGATAGCCCGCCATGGCCAACGCATCCTCTGTCCGAGCTTCGGCGGCGCTACGGTAGAGATTGCGGGCCAGGGCGTCGGCCAGGGCCTGCTCGCCTTCGGCTATCGCCTTGTCATAGGCGGCGATCCGCCCATAGAAGGCCTCGGCCATCTGGCGCACCTTGCGACCGACCGCAAGGTCGCTCACGCCCATCTCGCGAAGGTTCTGATCCATATCCGCGAACATGAGGTCGAACAGCGTCTGGGCCAATGCCTTGGCCTCGTCGGCCCCCTGCCCTTCGACCCTTCCCAGGCGGCGCAACAGCAGGAAGGCGTGAAGCACGACCATGTCGAAGCGCCCATCCACGGAATCGGGAACGTTGAGGGCGGCGTAGAAGTACGGTTCCCGCGCCCGCTCGACGGCGGCGCGATAGATGGTGTAGGCCAACCGCGCCCGACGGCGACGGTCGAAAAATCTGCGAAACGGCATGGACCAACCTGACTGGGTTTTCCCGCCCGCATTAGACGGAGCGGACTCGTTGACAATGCTGCGCCGGGGCGTGCAATGTTCCACAACTTTGGCCACGGAGCCCGCCTCCGTCAATCTTTCGGCTTCCGGACACATGACGAACCGTCTCAAGATTTCCTCCCTTGCCCTCGCGGTAGCCCTGGGCCTGGGGGCTGCGGCCTGCACTCCCACCGTCGACGTGCGCGGCAACCTGCCGACGCCCGAGATGCTGTCCCTGGTCACGCCGGGCAAGAGCTCGCGCGATGACGTGACCGCGGCGCTGGGAACGCCCTCGACCACCAGCACCTACGGCGGCGAGACCTGGCATTACATCTCCGCCCGCACCGAGCAGACCGCCTTCTTCCAGCCGGAAGTCAAGGAACAGAAGGTCGTCTCGATCGTGTTCGACAAGGCTGGGATCGTGCGCGACATCGCCACCAAGGGGCTGGAAGATGCCCACGAGGTCCAGACGGTGGATCGGGTCACGCCCACGGCAGGCAAGGAGCTGTCGATTCTGGAGCAACTGATCGGCAACGTCGGCCGCTTCTCCAAGGAACCCTCCGAGCGCTGAACCTCGCCGCCCTGATGCCTGCTAGGGCGCTGGCCTCAGAAAAAGAAAACCCCGGCCGTTTCCGGCCGGGGTTTGTTTTTGACCGATGGGCCGAGATCAGGCAGCCACCATCGCCAGCAGAAGGATGGCGACGAGGTTGATGATCTTGATCATCGGGTTGACGGCCGGGCCGGCGGTGTCCTTGTAGGGGTCGCCGACGGTGTCACCGGTCACGGCCGCCTTGTGGGCGTCCGAACCCTTGCCACCGAAGTGGCCGTCCTCGATGTACTTCTTCGCGTTGTCCCACGCGCCGCCGCCCGAGGTCATCGAGATGGCGACAAACAGGCCGGTCACGATCGTGCCGAGCAGCATGGCGCCCAGCGCGGTGAAGGCGGCCGACTGGCCCGCGAAGATGCGGACCACGAAGTACAGAACGATCGGCGACAGGACCGGCAGCATCGAGGGGACAATCATCTCCTTGATGGCGGCCTTGGTCAGCATGTCGACGGCACGGCCGTAATCGGGCTTGCCGGTGCCTTCCATGATGCCGGGGATTTCCTTGAACTGGCGGCGAACCTCCAGCACGACGGAACCAGCGGCACGGCCGACGGCCTGCATGCCCATGGCACCGAACAGGTACGGCAGCAAGCCGCCCACGAACAGGCCGACCACGGTGAACGGATCCTCGAGGCTGAAGCTGATCGAGAGGTTCGGGAAGTAGTGCTTCAGGTCCGAGGTGTAGGCGGCGAACAGCACCAGGGCGGCCAGACCGGCCGAGCCGATGGCGTAGCCCTTGGTCACGGCCTTGGTGGTGTTGCCGACTGCGTCGAGCGCGTCGGTGGTCTTGCGGACCTCCTTCGGCAGTTCGGCCATCTCGGCGATGCCACCGGCGTTGTCGGTGACCGGGCCGTAGGCGTCGAGGGCCACGATCATGCCGGCCAGGGCCAGCATGGTGGTCGCGGCGATGGCGATGCCGAACAGGCCGGCGACGGTGAAGGCGGCGATGATGGCGACCGAGATCACCAGCACCGGCAGCGCGGTCGCTTCCATCGACACGGCCAGGCCCTGGATCACGTTGGTGCCGTGACCGGTGACCGAAGCCTGGGCCACCGACTTGACCGGACGGAAGTCGGTGCCGGTGTAGTACTCGGTGATCCACACCAGCAGGCCGGTGACGACCAGGCCGATGATCGAGCACAGGAACAGCGACGAACCGCTGACCACCCTGTCGCCCATGGCGAAGGTGGCGCTGAAGCCGCCGAAGCCGACGATGATGGTGCCGGCGATCAGGCCGGCCGACAGGATGCCGGTGACGATCAGCCCCTTGTACAGGGCCTTCATGATCTTCTGCGACTCGTCGAGCTTGACGAAGAAGGTGCCAACGACCGAAGCGACGATGCAGACCGCGCAGACGACCAGCGGGAACAGCATCATGGCAGCCTGGTCGGCGCCGGTGAAGAAGATCGACGCCAGCACCATGGTGCCGACGATGGTCACGGCGTAGGTCTCGAACAGGTCGGCGGCCATGCCGGCGCAGTCGCCGACGTTGTCGCCCACGTTGTCGGCGATCACGGCCGGGTTGCGCGGATCATCCTCGGGGATGCCGGCTTCCACCTTGCCCACCAGGTCGGCGCCCACGTCGGCGCCCTTGGTGAAGATGCCGCCGCCCAGACGGGCGAAGATCGAGATCAGCGACGCGCCGAACGACAAGGCGACCAGCGCCTCGACCAGATGGCGGGAGTCAAGCTTCAGGCTCTGCAGGATGGCGTAGTAGCCGGCAACGCCCAGCAGGCCGAGACCGACCACCAGCATGCCGGTGATGGCGCCCGACTTGAAGGCGACGTCCAGCGCCGGCTGCATGCCGCCCGAACGGGCCGCCTCGGCGGTACGCACGTTGGCGCGCACCGAGACGTGCATGCCGATGTAGCCGGCGATGCCCGAGCAGATGGCGCCGAGCACGAAGCCCGCGGCCTGGAATACGCCCAGCCACACGGCCAGGATGATGGCAATCACCACGCCGACGATGCCGATGGTGGTGTATTGACGGTTGAGGTAGGCCTTAGCGCCTTCTTGGACGGCGCCGGCGATTTCCTGCATGCGCGGCGTACCCGCCGGCGTCGCCATCACGGACTTGATGGCGAACAGGCCGTAGGCCAGCGCCAAAAAGCCGCAGACGATCACGAAGATGTTTCCCATGTTGTCTCGATCCCCTGAGCTGCTTTTTAATCTTGTCGCGCCAGGCGTCCCTCACGGGCGGGTGCTCGTCGGGCAGAGGCGGACGAAGCGGCAAGAAGCTGCCAGAATAAGCCCAAGGATGCAATAAA
Organism: Solirubrobacterales bacterium; assembly: GCA_050260775.1. GTDB lineage: Bacteria > Pseudomonadota > Alphaproteobacteria > Rhodospirillales > Magnetospirillaceae > CALABS01. Next base: position 239,575 of record JBLNCP010000022.1, read on the forward strand.
TTGCTCAAGGTAATACGCCTTTAGCGCAATTATGAGCATATTCTAATTATATAATCTTTCCAAACCCGTTTCATCGTTTAGGGCATGCCTACCCCGCTGAGGAGGTTAACGGAGGCTCGCCTGTTCGATGACAATATCCTCGACCATCCCCGCGCCCAGGGTTCTGTCGGCCACCTTGACCAAGCGCCTCGAAACCGCGGCGGTATCGATGGCGCCACTTTCATGAACTCGGGGCGGCAGGAAAGACATCATGTCCTCAAGGAAGAAATGTTGCAGTCTCGGCAAGGACTGGGCGACTTTTTCCTTCTTATCGAAGGGAACCTGCAGTCGAAGGATCATCTCGGCCTGCCGTTTGACCTCGCGGTCTTGGACCAGCGGGACGATGAGGATGCCGAAATCGACATAGCTCTTGGCGGGAGCCGTGGGCGCGACAGCGGCGGTCGGACTCGACGGCGCCTTGCCGATCAGCACATTGACCTTCTCGATCGGATCGACGCCCCAGAAATAGAGGCCGCCAATGACCGCTCCGATCATCAACAGGAAGGCGACGGCTAGGAAAATCAAGCGGACCACGCGTCCCCACCTCCTCAGAAATGGCGCCACCCGCCAAGCCCAACGGCCAGGGGCCTGCCGGATGCGTCAATCACTTTGACGCCGGCTCCTTCCTCGATGCGGCCGATCCTGGCGATAGGCATGAAAATATCGGCCGCCTCGGCCAGAAGCTCGTGGCGAACCGCCGTCGGTGCCGTAAACAGCAACTCGTAATCATCTCCGCCCGTCAGCACGGTGGCAAGGCGTGAGTGGTCGGCGTCGACCGCAGCCCGGGCCGCATCGGACATCGGCACATGGGGAGCCTCTATGACCGCGGCCACACCGGAAGCGCGCGCGAGGTGGCCAAGGTCCTGAACGAGGCCATCCGAAATGTCCATTCCCGCGCTCGCGAACCGGGCGAAGCGCGGCCCGGCGGTGACGCGCGGCCGCGGCAGACGGTACCGATCGGCCAGAAACGCGGCATGCGCCGGTGGCACCGCCAACTCGCCCCGAGCCGCAAACAGGCCGAGAGCGCCATCGCCGATGGTGCCGGTCACCCACACGTCGTCTCCCGGACGGGCTCCCGAGCGCAGGATCGCGGCCCCGGTTGCGACCCGGCCGAACGCGGTGAGCGAAAGGGTCAATGGGCCGGAGGTCGCCACTGTGTCGCCACCGATCAGATGGACCCCGAATTCCTGGAGGTCGTCGCCCAATCCGCGGGCGAAGGCGCGCAGCCACTCCTCCGCCACCCCGCGCGGAAACGCGGCCGCCAGCATGACGGCGAAGGGCTCCGCGCCCTTGGCCGCCAGATCGGACAGGTTGACGCGCAAGAGCTTGCGGGCGATTAAGTCTGGCGGATCCTCGGGGAGGAAATGCACCCCCGCCACCATGGCATCCACGGTGACCACGCTTTGCGTACCCGGGACAGCATCTAGCAGTGCGGCGTCGTCCCTCAGGCCGAGGGCACCGGGGAAACCAGCCGCCAGCGGCGCGAACAGCTCGGCGATAAGCGTGAATTCATCCATGGGCATTCCGCCTTTCGGCACCCCGGGACCGGAGGGCGATCCCGGAATGACACCCATCAGCCCTTCTCGAACTCCTCGGGCCGCAGCGCCCGGGCGACGCGGTCGAGGACGGCGTTGACCAGCCCCGGTTCGGGGCCGGCGTAGAAGGCGTGGGCGACGTCCACATATTCGGAGATCGCCACCCGGGCCGGGGTCTGCGGCCGCGACTTGATCTCGAAGGCGCCGGCGCGAAGGATGGCGCGCAACACCGCCTCCAGACGTTCGACCGTCCAGTCGCGTGAAAGGGCGCGCCCGACGATTTCATCGACCGCCGGGGCTTCAGCGGTCGCGCCGACCACGATAAAGGCGACCAGGTCGCCATCGGGTTCAGCCAGCCGGCCCCGGGGCTCGTCCTGACGGGAACGGAACTCGTCAAGCGCCTCCTGGGCGCTGACGCCGGTAATCTCCATGGAATAAAGCGCCTGGACGGCGGAGAGCCGGGCCGCGCTGCGGCGGGCGGCGTTATTGTTCGGCTTGCGGGCGGGGCTTTTGCTCATTCTCTTCTGTGTTAGGACAGTTTCAGCTCGCGCTTGAGCTCCATCATGCGAAGGCAGGCGCGCGCCGCCAAGCCTCCGATGTTCTTGCGGGTCGGGTCGGCGCGCTTCAAGGCCTGGGCCTCGTCGTGAACCGTGAGAACACCGTTGCCCAGCGCCAGGTTGTGGCGGATGGACAATTCGGCCTGTCCCCGCATGCTCTCGGAGCAGACGTAGTTGTAATGGTCGCTCTCGCCACGGATGGCGGTCCCAAGCGTGACGAAGCCATCCCAATGAACCGGAGCGGTCCCCTGATCCTCGGCCGCCAGCACCATGGCCAGAGTGGCCGGGATTTCGTAGACGCCGGGCACGGTCATCTTGTCCCAGGCCACACCGGCCTCTTCGAGCGCCTTGACGGCGCCGTCCAGAAGCATGTCGGCAATGTGGTCGTAGAACCGGGCTTCGATGATCAGAACCCTCGGCTTGCTCATGCTCTTCGTCCTCAAACCGGGATGGCACGCTGGTCGACCACCTCGAGGCCGAAGCCCTCCAGGCCGATCAGGGTCTTCTTGGTGTTCGACAGCAGGATCATCTTGTTGACCCCCAGATCCAGGAGGATCTGCGCTCCGACGCCGTAGTCGCGCAGCTCCGCCGGCCGCGCCTGGGATTCCAGCTGGGCGCGCACTTGGTCGGACAGGCTGGTGGCGCGGGGCTCGCGCACCAGCACGATGACGCCGCGGCCGTGCTCGGCGATCATCTCCATGGCGGTGTGGAGCTGGCCGGCCTTGCCCGAGCCCTGGTCGCCGAGCACATCGTCGAGGATGTTGACGGCGTGGACGCGGACCATCACCGGGCCGTCGCCGTGGGCCAGGTTGCCCTTAACGAGCGCGATATGCTCGGCGTAGGCCACGGTGTTGACGTAGACCATCATCTTCCAGTCCCCACCCCACTTGGAGTGGAAGGGCGCCTCGAGGTCGCGGCGCACGACGCGGTCGTGCCGGCGGCGGTAGGCGATGAGGTCGGCGATGGTGGCGATCTTGAGCCCGTGGAACTGAGCGAACTTCACCAGGTCCGGCATGCGGGCCATGGTGCCGTCGTCGTTCATGATCTCGCAGATGACGCCGGACGGGTTGAGCCCGGCAAGGCGGGAAATGTCGACGGCAGCCTCGGTATGGCCGGCCCGCACCAGAACACCGCCCTCACGCGCCATCAGCGGGAAGACGTGGCCGGGGGTGACGATGTCATGCCGGGTCTTCGACGGGTCGATGGCAACCTGGACGGTTCGGGCGCGGTCGGCGGCCGAAATGCCGGTGGTCACCCCTTCGCGCGCCTCGATCGAGACGGTGAAAGCGGTTTCCATGCGGGTGCCGTTGTTGGCGCTCATGGGCCGCAGGCCGAGTTCCTCGCAGCGCCCGCGCGTCATCGACAGGCAGATCAGGCCGCGGCCGAACTTGGCCATGAAGTTGATGGCATCGGGCGTGGCCATCTGGGCCGGGATGACAAGGTCACCCTCGTTCTCGCGGTCCTCGTCATCGACCAGAATGAACATCCGGCCTTGGCGGGCTTCTTCGATGATCTCCTCGATGGAGGAGAGATAGGAATGGTATTCCGACACGGCCGTCAGTCCTTCTCGATCAGCCGGGCAACATAGCGCGCGAGCATGTCGATTTCCATGTTCACGCGGCTGCCGGGGCGGTAGGTGCCGAACGTGGTCACCGCCTGGGTATGGGGAATGACGTTGATGCCGAAGCGACGGCCGTCAACCTCATTGACGGTCAGGGACACACCGTCAAGCGCAACGGAGCCCTTGGGGGCCACGAACTTCGCCAGGTCGGCCGGCGCCTCGAACATGAAGCGCAGCGACTGGTTCTCGGGCGTGATCGACACGATCGTGGCGACGCCGTCGACGTGGCCGGACACGATGTGGCCGCCCAACTCGTCCCCGACCTTCATGGCGCGCTCGAGGTTGACCTTGCCGCCTTCGGTCCAATCGCCGAGGGTGGTCTTCGACAGCGTTTCCGCCGATGCTTCGATGGCGTACCAGCCCGGCCCCGTCTCGATGACCGTCAGGCAGGCGCCGTTATGGGCGATGCTGGCGCCGATATCGATTGTTGCAGTATCGTAATGGGTGGCGATCTCGAAGCGGGTGTCTTTGCCCGCCCCTTTCACCACCCGCCGCACTTCACCCAGATCGGTGACGATGCCGGTGAACATCGGCCAAAGTCCTCCCTCAGATTTTCTTATATGTTTCCATCACGTCGTCGCCGACGGGAATGATCTCCACCCGTTCGAACCGGGGGGCTTGCTCAAGACGGTCGACGCCAAACGAAACCGCCGCCGGCAGACCGTCACCGCCGATCAGGCGCGCCGAGCGGAACCACACCATCCGGTCGACGAGGCCATCGCGCAACAGGGCTGCGGCGAGGTGCGCGCCGCCCTCGACCAGCACACGGGTGACATCGCTTTCGGCGAGAGCCCTGAGGGCCGCCCTGAGGTCGATGCTGTGATCCGGTCCCGGCGGAAGTTCAATCAGGTCCACGCCAGCATCCTGGAAGGCCTGCACGCGATCGGGATCGCCGCCCTCAAGCGTAAGGACCCAGGTCGGAGTTTCGCTGGCGGTGGCCACAAGCTTGCTGGTCAGCGGCAGGCGCAGCCGCCCGTCCACCACCACTCGCACCGGCGAGCGTTCGCCGAGGCCGGGCAGGCGGCACGTCAGTTCCGGATCGTCGGCCAGGGCGGTGCCGCTGCCAACCATGATGGCATCATATTCAGCGCGCAACAGATGCCCGGCGGCCCGCGACGCCTCCCCGGTGATCCACTTGCTCTCGCCGGCGTGCGTGGCGATGCGGCCGTCGAGCGTGGTGGCGAGCTTGAGCGTCACCAGCGGCCGCCCTTCGGCAACTTTCATGAAGAAGCCGGCGTTGACCTCGGCCGCCTCGTCCCGGCACAGCCCCGACGACACCGCGATGCCGGCGGCGCGCAGGATGTCGAGCCCCTTTCCGGCCGTGCGCGGATCGGGATCCTCGATGGCGGCAACCACCCGCGCGATTCCGGCCGCTACCAGCGCCTCGGCGCAAGGCGGGGTCTTGCCATGATGGGCGCAGGGCTCAAGGGTAACGTAAGCGGTCGCACCGCGCGCCGCCTCGCCCGCCATGGCCAGCGCCTCCGTTTCCGCATGGGGGCGTCCGCCCGGCTGCGTGAAGCCGCGCCCGACGACCCGACCGTCATTGACGATGACGCACCCTACCGCCGGATTGGGCCACACGGTCCCCAGACCCCGGCGGCCCAGCGCCAGGGCCGAGCGCATGTGAGCGCGGTCTTCGTCAGTCGTCGTCGCGTGCGCCACCGACCATCTTACCCAGGAAGTCCTCGAAGTCTTTCGCTTCGCGGAAGTTGCGGTAGACCGAGGCGTAGCGGACGTAGGCGACCTTGTCGAGGTCCATCAGTACGTCCATCACCAGCTCGCCAATGTACTTCGACGGCACCTCATTCTCGCCCATGCTTTCAAGCCGGCGATGGATACCGTTGACGATGCGCTCGATCTGCTCCTCGTCCACCGGGCGCTTCCTCAGCGCGATGCGGATCGACTTCAGCAGCTTGTCGCGATCGAACGCAGCGCGCCCGCCATCCTTCTTGATGACCACCAGGTCACGGATCTGGACCCGCTCGAAGGTAGTGAACCGCGACCCGCAGGCCGGACAGGACCGGCGCCGCCGGATCGCCGAGTTGTCCTCGGTCGGGCGGGAATCCTTCACCTGGGTATCATCATGACCGCAGAACGGACAACGCATGGACCATTTCCCCCTGAGTGGGGCCGCCGTCCCCTTGGCGGCCCTCCCTGCCCTGTCTTATTGGTAGATCGGGAAGCGGCGGCACAGTTCCGCCACCTCGGCGCGCGCCTTCTTCTCGGCCGCCGAATTGTCTTCCGGGTTGGCGGCCAGACCGTCGAGCACGTCGCCGATCAGTTCACCGACTTTCTTGAACTCCTCGACGCCGAAACCGCGCGTGGTCGCCGCTGGCGTGCCGAGACGGACGCCGGAAGTGATGGTCGGCTTCTCGGGGTCGAACGGAATGCCGTTCTTGTTGCAGGTCATACCCGCGTGCTCGAGGCTGGCCTCGGCGGCCTTGCCGGTGAGCTTCTTCGGCCGCAGGTCGACCAGCATCAGGTGGGAATCGGTGCCGCCCGACACGATGGCCAGCCCCCGGCGCACCAGCACGTCGGCCAGGGCGCGGGCATTTTCCACCACTCGCTTGGCGTAGTCCGCGAACTCCGGCTGCAGCGCCTCCCCGAAGGCGACGGCCTTGCCGGCAATAACGTGCATCAGCGGGCCGCCCTGGATGCCCGGGAAGATCGCCGAGTTGATCTTCTTGGCGATGGCCTCGTCATTGGTCAGTATCATGCCGCCGCGCGGCCCGCGCAGGGTCTTGTGGGTGGTGGTGGTCACCACGTGGGCGTGCGGGAACGGGCTCGGATACTGGCCGCCGGCCACCAGCCCGGCAAAGTGCGCCATATCCACCATGAAGAGGGCGCCGACCTCGTCCGCGATCTTGCGGAAGCGGGCGAAGTCGATGGTGCGCGGATAGGCCGAACCGCCGGCGATGATCAGCTTCGGCTTGTGATCGCGGGCCAGGCTCTCGACCTCATCGAAGTCGATCTGGGCGTCCTGCTGGCGCACGCCGTACTGGACCGCCTTGAACCATTTGCCCGACTGGTTGGGAGCGGCGCCGTGGGTCAGGTGGCCGCCGGCGGCGAGGCTCATGCCCATGATGGTGTCGCCCGGTTGCACCAGCGCCATGAACACGCCCTGATTGGCCTGGGACCCCGAGCTCGGCTGGACGTTGGCGAACTGGCAGCCGAACAGCTGGCAGGCGCGGTCGATGGCCAGCTGCTCGACGATGTCGACGAACTCGCAACCGCCGTAGTAGCGCTTGCCCGGGTAACCCTCGGCGTACTTGTTGGTGAGCACCGAGCCCTGCGCCTCGAGCACCGCGCGCGAGACGATGTTCTCGGAGGCGATGAGTTCGATCTGGTCCTGCTGGCGCTTCAATTCCTTGGTGATGGCATCGAACACCGCGGTGTCGCGCTCGGCCAGGCTCGTACGGAAGAAGGCTTCGGTGGTCTTGGTCATGACACTCTTTCTGGTATGAGGGTCGTGGTTCTCAGCGCTCGCCGTTCTCGGCCAGCTTGGCGACCCGCCGCGCATGGCGGCCGCCCTCGAATTCGGTGCTCAGGAAGATGTCGACGCATTCCCTGGCGACCTCGGGGCCGATGGTCCGGCCTCCGAGCACCAGGACGTTGGCGTCGTTGTGCTGGCGGGACATGCGGGCGCCGTAGCCGTCGTGCACCAGGGCCGCGCGGACATGGGCATGTCGGTTGGCGGCGATCGAGATGCCGATGCCGGTGCCGCACATGAGGATGCCCTTCTCGGCCCTCCCCTCCTTGAGCGCCCTGGCCATCTTCTCGGCGAAGTCGGGATAGTCGACGGACGACGCGCCATCGGTCCCCAGATCCAGGACCTGATAGCCGTTCTTTTCCAACTCGACCTTCAGCTGGTCCTTCAATTCGACCCCGCCGTGATCCGAGGCCAACGCGATGGTGTGCGAGCCCATGACGATCTTCCCAACAAATCTATGGACGTCCGGCTAGATACCATATCTCGGCGCGGATTGCCAATGCAGCACTAGCCAATGGGGCGCATTGGGGCGATCTCGGGTCTTTTCTCGATTTCGACTGGACGGGATGTAGACGCATCCCCCGACCGGACAAGTGAACCCCGGTCATAGCCACAGACCATTGGGGTATTGCCCTCCCCCTTACGTGGGAGAATTATTGAAAACGTTAGAATGGCCAAGAACTCATTACTGGCGTGGCGCAGATTGGAATTGACACCAAAATCGAAGCATGCGTTCATTGATTCAGCCCTGGAACACTAACTCGGTTGACACCCAGATGACTGACACCATCGCCGACAAGGCAAGCCGTGACGACATCCTGCGGATGGCCGTCGACGTCGTCGCCGCCTATGTGAGCAAGAACCCGCTACCCGCCGGACAGATCCCGGAAGTGATCCATACGGTCTACGCCTCGCTTTCTTCGATCGAGAACGGCCAGCCGGAAACCAAGGCGGAGGCGCCGAAGCCCGCCGTTCCGGTGAAGAAGTCGGTCAATCCCGACTACATCGTCTGCCTTGAGGACGGCAAGAAGCTGAAGATGCTCAAGCGGCATCTGCGCACCACCTACAACATGACCCCGGACGAGTATCGGGCGAAGTGGGGATTGCCGCCGGACTATCCGATGGTCGCCCCCAATTACGCCGCCCAGCGTTCGGATTTTGCCAAGAAGATCGGGCTGGGACGCAAGGCCGGCCCGGAAGAAAAGCAGACCCGCCGTCGCGGTCGCTGATCTCACCGAACGTGAAAAGGCCTGAGGCCGCGGGATCATCCCGCGGCCTCATTGCTTTCGGCACTCAACAGCGACGAGGCTCAATGGGGACGGAGCCCCCCTTCGCCGACCGACGGAGCCGCCAGCCCCTGGACGGCGCGGACATGCTCACAGGCCCGTTCGACTTCGGATTTAAAGGTCTCATAGTCGATCTGCAGCCCGTTGATGTACGCGCTCCAGCCGGCGCTGGACTTGGCGTAGTGCACGGCCTCCTCGATCTCCTCGTCGGTCGCGCCGAACAGCTTGGCGACCTCGGTGTGATAGAGCGTGCAATAGCGACACTTCGTCACCGCCGACAATGCCAGCCCCATCAACTCACGGTACTTGCCGGGGATGGCCCCTTCGTCCATCTGCACTGCCTTGAACAGGCGCCACTCCCATTCAAGCGTGGTATCGGGGATGGTCTTGAACATGCTGGGCACCAGCCCGAACATGCCCTCGATGTCCTTGTAGACTTCCTGACGGGTCATGGAAGCCTCCTATTCCAGAGAATCTCTCATATGGGATGGTCCGGACTTCGCCTATTGGCCGCACTTCCGAGGTCACCCGGGTTTGCGCCATGCCTTACCGTCTGTTCTTGTCGAGCACGAATTGAAGTTTCCTGAGGGCGGTCGCCTTGAGCTGTGCCTCGCCCGCCGACACGGCGCCCACGATGGACACTTCCGTTCCCGTCAGAGAATCGATTGCTACCACCTTGACCGCGCTGCCGATGCGGCGGAATTCGAAATAGACCTCACGCCCCGTCATCGGTTCTCGCCTCCATCATCGCCGGGGAAATCCAGCTCGTGCTCCAGCGGCGCGAAGACGGCGTCCAAATCCTCTGAGGATATGTCGGCCAGGGACTGAGGCTCCCACCGGGGCGCCTTGTCCTTGTCGACCACCAGGGCGCGGATCCCTTCATAGAAATTGTGACCGTCGAGGAAACGGCAGGCCAGGCGGTATTCCCGCCGGATGGCGTCGTCGAAAGGCAGGGCCCGCCCCTCCGTCAATTGGCGGAAGGTGACAGCCAGGCTCAAGGGGCAATTGTCCCCGATCGGTTCCAGCGCCTCCCAGGCCCAATCGGCCCCCTCCGCGACCAGGGCGGAGATGATTTCGCGCAAGGAAGGAAGGCCGAAACAGCGATCGATATCGGGGGACCTGGCGGCCAGGGATGACGGGCCAGGATTGCGGTGGAAGCGCGAAAGCACCGCCTGAACGTCCGGCTCTCGTGCCAGACAACGCTTCAGTTCCGCAAGATCCGACGACAGGACGTAATGGGTGGCGACGCCTGCCCACAAGCAATCCGCGGGTCCGAGCCGGGTCCCGGTCAGAGCCAAGTACAGCCCGACCCAGCCGGGACAGCCGGACAGGAAATGGGTGGCGCCGACATCGGGGAAGAAACCGATGGCGGTTTCCGGCATGGCGAAGACCGTGCGTTCGGTGGCCACGCGGAAACGGCCGTTGACCGACACGCCCGCACCGCCGCCCATGACGATGCCATCCATCAACGCGACGTAGGGCTTCGGGTAGTGGTAAACTCGCCGGTCAAGGCGGTATTCATCCCTGAAGAGCGCACGATTGAAGCCCGGCTCACCCCTGGCCCGCGCCTCCCATACGGCGCGGATGTCGCCGCCGGCCGAAAATGCCCGCTCTCCAGCTCCCTCGATCACTACGGTGCGAATGGTCTCGTCAAGCGACCACTGGGCCAGCTGGCGGTCGAGCTCGACAAATTGGGCCGGGGACAGCGCATTCAACACCTTGGGGCGGTTGAGCAGGAGGTGGCCGATACCGGACTCCCGGCTGATCACTGTTTCGGTCATTACACCCTTCCAAAAGCTCACCGATTGTTCTCCACCCCTCCCCGTTCGGCAAGCCACAGTTAATTACATATCATTATGTGTTAATGTTATTGCCCTTTCTTGACAGCCCCACCACGCGGTGTTCAACTCGCCATTCACCATCTCCCCGCGGTGGAAGCTGCGGATTTTGTCTGGCAAGGAGTCCGGCATGACGGTCAAGAGCACCCATCCCGAAACCATCGTCCTTCACGCCGGGTATCGCGCCGACCCCGCCACCGGTTCGGTCGCCGTGCCGATCTACCAGACGACCTCGTACCAATTCCGCGACACTGAGCACGCGGCCAATCTGTTCTCCCTGTCCGAGTTGGGGAACATCTACACCCGCATCATGAACCCGACGCAGGACGTGCTGGAGCAACGCATTGCCGCACTGGAAGGCGGCGTCGCCGCGCTCGCTACCTCGTCGGGCCAAGCGGCGAGCACCTTCGCCGTCATGAACTTGTGCCAGGCCGGCGACAATTTCGTCACCTCGACCGACCTCTATGGCGGCACGTGGAACCTTTTCGCCAACACGCTGAAGCAATTCGGCGTCGAGGCCCGCTTCGTCGACCCGTCGGACCCCGAGAACTTCGTCAAGGCCACGGACGAGCGCACCCGCTGCTGGTACGCCGAGACCCTGCCGAACCCCAAGCTGCAGGTCTTCCCCATCCCCGAGGTCGCCAAGCTCGCCGAGCAGGTCGGCGTGCCGTTGATCATGGACAACACCGCCGCACCGGTGCTGTGCCAGCCCATGAAGCACGGCGCCCACGTCGTCGTTTACTCCACCACCAAGTTCATCGGCGGCCATGGCACCTCCATCGGCGGCATGATCGTCGACAGCGGCAAGTTCGATTGGGAGAAGCATGGCAAGCGCTTCCCGCTGCTGACCCAGCCCGACCCCAGCTATCATGGCGCGGTGTGGACCGAGGCGGTGAAGCCGCTGGGCCCGATCGCCTACATCATCCGCGCCCGCGTCATCTTGCAGCGCGACATGGGCGCCGCGATCAGCCCGTTCAACGCCTTCCAGATCATCCAGGGGCTGGAAACCCTGCCGCTGCGCATGCGCGTCCATTGCGACAATGCCGCCGCGGTGGCCCATTATCTGGCGCGCCACCCGAAGGTCGAAAAGGTCATCTTCCCGGGCGTGATGCAGGGTGAACATCGTCGCCGCGCCGATGCGGTGCTGAAGCACGGCTACGGCTCGCTCCTCGGGTTCGAGCTCAAGGGCGGTGTCGAGGCCGGCAAGCGTTTCATCGACGCCCTGAAGCTGTTCTACCACGTGGCCAATATCGGCGACGCCCGCTCCCTGGCGATCCATCCCGCCAGCACCACGCATTCGCAATTGTCGGGCGATGATCAGTTGGCGACGGGCGTCACGCCGGGCTATGTTCGGTTGTCCATTGGCCTCGAGCACATCGAGGACATCACCGCCGACCTGGCGCAAGCGCTGGAGGCCGCGTGAGGCGGCTCCGGTGACGCGCTAACGGAGAAAGTTACCGTGCCCGATTTCCTGCCGCACGCACAGTTCCCCCGCACCCGCATGCGCCGCAACCGCCGCCACGAATGGTCGCGGCGAATGGTGGCCGAAAGCCGCTTGACGGTCGACGACCTGATCTGGCCGGTCTTCGTGGTCGAGGGGACCGGGGTGCGGCAGGACGTGGCGTCCATGCCGGGCGTGGCCCGCCTGTCAATCGATCTGTTGGTCAAAGCGGCCAGCGAGGCGGCGGAGTTGGGCATCCCGGCCATTGCCGTATTCCCGTCGGTCGACCCGTCGCTCAAGACTCCCGATGCGCGCGAGGCGGTCAACCCCGGCAACCTGGTTTGCCGCGCGGTCGCCGCCGTGAAAAAGGCTGTGCCGCATCTGGGCATCATCTGCGACGTGGCACTCGATCCGTTCAGCTCGCACGGCCACGACGGCATTGTCCGCGATGGCATCGTCGTGAATGACGAGACCGTCGAGATCCTCGCCCGTATGGCGGTGATCCAGGCGCAAGCTGGTTGTGACGTCGTGGCGCCGTCCGACATGATGGACGGACGCATCGCGGCCATCCGCGATGCCCTGGACGAAGCCGGCCTGGAGCATGTCCAGATCCTCTCCTACGCCGCCAAGTACGCGTCGGCCTTCTACGGCCCCTTCCGCGATGCGGTGGGATCGGGTTCCGCCCTCAAAGGCGACAAGAAGAACTATCAGATGGACCCGGCCAACACCGAGGAAGCGGTGCGGGAGGTTGCCCTCGACATTGCCGAAGGCGCCGACATGGTCATGGTGAAGCCCGGCCTGCCCTACCTCGACATCGTCGGCCGGGTGAAGCAATCGTTCGGGGTCCCGACCTTTGCCTATCAGGTCTCCGGGGAATACGCGATGATGCGTGCCGCCGCCAACAACGGTTGGCTGGATTGGCAGAAGTCCATTCTTGAAAGCCTGCTGGCGTTCAAGCGGGCGGGAGCCGACGGCATCCTTACCTACGCCGCCCCCGAGGTAGCTCGGCTGCTTCGCGGCTGACACAACCCTACAGATGGAGCCCGCGCAAGGCGGGCTCCATTGTTTTTGCCCATGTTCTACAAAGCGCCCACGTTATTAACCGAAGTCAAATACATTCGGCTGGGGGTTGTGGAATTATTACCACGCAATTACAGTAGCGAGTGCGCATATACGCTCACTCGCGATGCCACAAGAAGCGGGGGTAAGGAATGCGCTCACTCGGTATTGCGTCGGCCATCGTCATCCTCACGCTGGCCGGTGCCGCACAGGCCAATGAACGGGAGAACGTCAACCCCAGCTGCAAGCTGGAGCCCGAGGCCAATTGCGGCTGGGCCGAGCTTCGCAAGCTGAAGGCCCCCGGCGCCGACCTGCATGACAGTCAGTTCATGGCAACCCGCCTCGACGAGGCCGACCTGTCGAAGTCCAACCTGTCCGGCAGCCACCTTCAGCTGACGAACTTCCACAAGGCCAACCTGAAAGGGGCGGACCTGTCTTTCTCTCACATGCATGCGGTCAATCTGGTCGAAGCCAATCTGGAGGGAGCCAATCTGGAGGGCGTCAACTTCATTGACGCCAACCTTGCCGGGGCGAACCTCAAGGGTGCCAACCTCAAGCGGGTGATCTGGACCGCCGCCAACCTTTCTGGGGCGGTCTGGACCGATGGACGCGTCTGCGCCGCCGGGTCCAAGGGCGAGTGCAAGTAGCCCAGCCGGAATAGAAGGGCCCGCCGTCCCCAGGGGCGGCGGGCCCTTTTGCCATCTGATCGCAGCGTCTAACGACGCGTCGCCGTGCGCCACCACTCGGCCGCGAACGGCAGCGCCATCACCACCAGCATGGCGCTCCACACCAGCATCTCGGTATTGGCAACGAAGATCTTGGCCATCAGCGGGATCTGCTGGGACAGATCCGGGTGCATGGCCTTGAAGTCGTCGCCGAGATAAAGGGCGATAGATTCCGAGAGCGGCGCGGCGACGGCCGAGATCAACAGCGCCAACGTCACCGGCTTGGCTGGTCCGAAACCGCCCTCGGGCTTGCCATAGAACAGCCGCCCGGCCGCGAATGCCTTCAGCGCCGGCTTGCGTAGCACCACCATGCGCGCCAATGCGTAGGCGGTCAGACCGACGCAGGGAACCAGGAATTCCAGGTTCGGAATGTCGCGATAGCGCCCGTGGAAGAAGATGATGGCGGTGGAGACGACTGCTGCCGCCGCATAGAAGGTGAGCAGGCGCTCACCCCATCGGCTGACGGCCGGACCGGCACCATCGGCGAAACTGTCGCCGGCCGCCCGAAGGATCAGGGCCGCGAACGCGGCATGTATGGCGATCCGCATCCACGCGTAGATGTCGGTCACCAAGTCATAGGCGAGCGCTTCGGCGTTGAGCGCCTGCCAGACCACGGCGGCGGACAGGAGCTGCGCCAGCGCCGCAATCGCGATGGCCGACGCCGGATGGTAACGGCGGGGGCGGCGCAGGAACCAGACGCCGCCGAGCGTCCCGAGGACCAGGGAGATCGAGGCGTGGATCTTCCAATCGGGATTGTCCTGCACAGGGCCGGACATGGAGAACTTGACCCGCCGGTTCTCATCGACCACGCCCCACTTGGCCCCCACCGAGCCTTCGAGGAAAGCCTTCCACGGCTGGTCGAAGGCTTCGACGACGTTGTAGTCGAAACCGTTCGCCTTCGAGACCTTGGCCAGCGTGCGGACGAACTTGGCCGCGCTCTCCATATTGACCGCCGCCGGGCCGCGGTTGCGGCCACGGGTGGGCCAGCCGGCCTCGCCGATCAGGATCGGCTTGCCCGGGAAGGCTTGCTGCATCATGTGGTAGATCTTGACGATGTGCTCCGCCGCGTCATCGACGCCAACCGGTTCATCTTCCCAGTAGGGCAGGATGTGAACGGTGATGTAGTCGACATCCTCGGCCAATTGCGGGTTCTTCAGCCAGAACGCCCACACGTCGGCATAGGATACCGGCTGCTTCACAGCGGCCCGAACCTGGCGGATGTAGCGGCGCAGCTGCTCGACCGGCAGGTCCTGACGCAAAAGCACCTCGTTGCCGACGATCACCCGCTTGATGACGTCGGGATACTTGTTGGCGGCGTCGATCAGCGCGGCAACCTCGCGCTCGTTCACGGCAACCTTCTCCCCCAGCCAGGCCGAATGCGTGACTTCCAGGCCGTACTTGCGGGCAAATGCGGGGACCGCGCTCATGCCTTCCAAGCTGGTGTAGGTGCGCACCCCACGGGCGACGCCCACCAGACTCTTCAGATCCTCTTCAATCTGCTGCGGTGGCGGGTAATCGTGGCTGATCGGGCTTTGGCCGCGGCGGAAGGGCGCAAACGACACCGAAGGGAAGGCCTCGTCATAGGACAGCGCCACCGGGACCGGGCGATTGAACCATTGCCAACCGGCGAAGGAGACCATCGCGGTGGCGAGGATGGCGAAGACAGCGAAAAAGACGCGCAATGCTGGATCACTCCGCCGGACCGCGGAGCCCGCGCCGGCCGTCATGATTGGGGAACCGCGACCCGAGGGATCACGCCCCTTCCTTATGCGTCGCGGCTGCCGCCGTCAATGGAGCGATTGGCACGCGCCCCGGTCCAGCAATGCCGAGAACACCGCGATGGCGACAAGTCCCGACACCAGGAAGGCCGCCCCAAGGCCGGAAATCCCCAGTCCGAACCTGGCGAACGCCACCCCGGCTCCCCAAACTCCGGCGGCAACCACTGCCGGGCACCAGGGCAGCCCGCTGGTGAGGATGATCCTGTCGACCTTGCTCAATTTTGCCTCCCTGGTTTTTCTTGGATTGTGCCATGACACCTCCCCACCGGAAAGCCGGACTCCACCCAGGGGCATTTTCTCGTTAAAGTGGGCCCATGTCACGGATCGGCGACGTCGTCATGACCTCGGTTGGGCCCTCGCGGGTCGTCACCCCCCTGCCCGAACAACGGCAGGTCGGGGCCGAACGCGTGCAGGCTGCCCTGGTACAGCCCTTGGGGCGGACGGAAACCAACGGCGCCGAGGCCGCCCAGCGTTTTCGCCTGAGGGACAAGGACGGCAATGGCGGCAGCGGCCAGTCCGGTGCCGAGCGCCAGAGGCTGCGTGACCTCCAGGCGGCCGACCGGGCGGTGCGGGCCGAAGAAAAGGCTCACAGCGCCGCTGCCGGGGCTTGGGGCTCTCCCCCCGAATACGACCTGGTGCGGGGACCGGACGGACGGTTCTACGCGGTAGCCGGCAAGGTGGCCGTGGCGACAACCGACGCGGCGACCCCAGAGCAGGCGGCCCAGGCTGCCGGACGGCTGGCCGCCGCGGCCCGGTCGGTCTCGAGCCCGTCGTCCGCAGATTTCGCCGCTGCCGCCGGCTTCAGCCGCCAGCAGGCTTACGCCATCGCCGCCCAAGCCTATGCACCGCCGGGCGCCGCCCGCAACGCCCGCGGCGGGTTGATCGACATCAGCGGGTAATCGGCGCCAGTTCCTGGAAATCCAGGCGTCCTGCCTGCTCGAACGGCACCTGCCGCACGCTGCCGGCCAGGAAAGCGGTCCCAGTCAGCCTGTACTCCAGCCCCTTGCGCCCTGGAACTGCGATCAATTGCCGCATGACGTCGAGCGTCGAGACGACGGCAGAGGCCTCGGTGGTGGCATCCGACAGCCGTCCCACCGTAATGCGTTCGTCGCTGAAGCCGCGAGCGAATGCTTGGCCATTGAGTTCCAGGGCAAACCGATAGCCGTCGATGGGCAGTGGTGCCGGGTTGGGATTGCGAATCCGGAGCGTCAGGGCGACCTTCTGCTCGAACAGCCCCGCATCGATGGGCCGAAGGTCGGTCAGCGAGACCTCGGGGGGCATGTCCAAGTCGCCGACGGCACAGGCCGACAGCAGCGGCAGGGCGACAGCCGCAATCAGCCCGGCGAACCGTTTCATCATATTTCCTCGACCTCCACGATGCCGGGCACGGACCGCAGCGCCCCCATGAACTTCGGGTTCAATTGGATCGTCTGCTTGAGTCCGATCTCGACCTCGCGGCTGCCGATCTGCGAAACCACGGCGATGCGGTTGCGCCCCCGCGGCTCCGCCTCGATCAACTGGGCGAGCGTCTTCAGGGGCGCATCGTCGCGGATGAAGATCTTGAGGCCTGCGGCAGCACGGGCCGCCTCCTGGTCGAGCGAGGAGATGCGCTGGCAGGTCAGGCGCAGTTGCTCCTCCTCCAGCTTCGCATCGACTTCCAGCAACAGAGGTCCGCCGGCTTCCAGCAGCTCGCGGCTGGCGGCCAGGGTCTCGGAAAAGCAGGTGACCTCGTACATGCCGGTGGCATCGGAGAGGGTGAGGAAGGCGTAGCGGCTGCCCTTGGCGGAGGTTCGTTCCTGCTTCGCAAGGAGCGAGCCGGCCAGTTTGACCCGGCTTTTCCCCCCCGATTGCAGGTGGCGCGGCAACTCGGCCACCTTGAGCGCGCCCAGGCGCCTCAGGCTCTTGGCGAAGGCGTCGAGCGGATGGGCGGACAGGTAGAAGCCGATGGCATCGAACTCCTGGTTCAGCTTCTCGTGCGGCGACCAGTCGGTTGCGTTCTCGAGCTTGGGTGCTGGCGCCGCCGCGCCACCGAACAGGTTGATCTGACTGGATTCCCTCTGCTCGGCCTCGTTGGCGGCGAAGCGCAGCAGGCCTTCGACGTTCTTGAAAACCTTGCCGCGGTTCTTTTCCAGACTGTCGAACACGCCGGCCCGGACCATGTTTTCCATCTGGCGGCGGTTGAACTGCTTGGAGTCGAGCCGGCGGGCCAAGTCGAAAAGATCTCTGTAGGGGCCGGAGCGGTCGCGCTCGTCGACGATGGAGCGGCAGGCCCCCTCACCCACGTTCTTCAGTGCCGCCAGGGCGTAGCGCACCGCCTGGCTGCCGTCGGCCAACTTCTCCACCGAGAAATCGGCGCGGGATTTGTTGAGGTCCGGTGGCAAAAGCTTGATCTTGAGGCGATCGAGTTCCTGGCGGAACGAATTGAGCTTGTCGGTATTGCTCATTTCGTAGGTCATGGTCGCCGCCATGAACTCGGCCGGGTGGTTGGCCTTGAGCCATGCCGTTTGGTAGGCGATCAGCGCGTAGGCGGCGGCGTGCGACTTGTTGAAGCCGTATTCGGCGAATTTGGCCACCTTGTCGAAGATCATCGAGGCCTGCGCGCCGTCGACGCCGCGCGAGGTGGCGCCGTCGACGAAGGTCTTGCGCTGGGCCTCCATCTCCTCCTTGATCTTCTTGCCCATGGCGCGGCGCAGCAGGTCGGCGCCGCCGAGCGAATAGCCCGACAGCACCTGCGCGATCTGCATGACCTGCTCCTGGTACACCATGATCCCGAAGGTCTCCTTCAGGATCGGCTCCAGCAGCGGGTGCATGTAGTCGGGCTCCTCTAGCCCGTGCTTGCAGGCGATGTAACGCGGGATCTGGTCCATCGGGCCCGGACGGTACAGCGCCACCACCGCGATGAGGTCCTCGAGGCGGTTTGGCCGCATCTTCCTCAGCACGTCGCGCATGCCCGAGCTTTCCAACTGGAACACGCCGGCGGTATCACCCCGGGTGAGCAGCTCGTAGGACGCCTCGTCGTCCAGCGGCAGCGCGCTAAGATCGACGTCTATCCCCTTGGTTTTCTTGATGTGCTTGACCGCGGTCACCATCACGGTGAGCGTCTTCAGGCCCAGGAAGTCGAACTTCACCAGGCCGGCCGCCTCGACCCACTTCATGTTGAATTGGGTGACCGGCATGTCCGAGCGCGGATCTCGGTAGAGCGGCACCAGCTCGTCGAGGGAACGGTCGCCGATCACCACGCCGGCGGCATGGGTGGAGGCATGGCGGTAAAGCCCCTCGAGCTTCATTCCGATGTCGAGAAGATGCGCCACGGTCTCGTCGCGGTCGCGGGTTTCTTTCAAGAGCGGCTCGATGTCGAGCGCCTGCTCCAGCGTCACCGGATTGGCCGGGTTGTTGGGCACCATCTTGCAGATGCGGTCGACCTGGCCATAGGGCATCTGCAGCACGCGGCCGACGTCGCGCAACACCGCGCGGGCCTGCAGCTTACCGAAGGTGATGATCTGCGCGACCTGGTGATAGCCGTACTTGTCCTGGACGTAGCGGATGGTCTCTTCGCGGCGGTCCTGGCAGAAGTCGACATCGAAGTCGGGCATCGACACGCGCTCGGGGTTGAGGAAACGCTCGAACAGCAGGCCCCAACGCAAGGGATCGAGGTCGGTAATGGTCAGCGCCCAGGCCACCGCCGAGCCGGCGCCCGAACCGCGGCCCGGCCCCACCGGAATACCGTGCGCCTTCGACCACTGGATGAAGTCCGACACGATCAGGAAGTAACCGGGAAAGCCCATCTGCTCGATGACACCGATCTCGTACTCGATGCGCTCGCGGTAAGGCTTGGCGGCGTGCTCCTTCTCCTCGTCGGTCATGCCCGGGCGGAACACGTGCTTTTCCAGCCGCATCTCCAGGCCTTCCCAGCACTTCTTGCGCAGCACCTCCGCCTCGGTCAGTCCGTCCATGCGGTAGGGCGGCAGGATGGGCTTGCGCTTGCTGACCATGAAGGCGCAGCGCTTGGCGACCACCAGGGTGTTGTCGCAGGCCTCGGGGATGTCGGCGAACAGCGCCCGCATCTCCTCGGCGGACTTGAAATAGTGCTCGGGGGTGAGCCGGCGCCGCTCCTCCTGGGAGACGTAGGCGCCCTCGGCAATGCAGATCAGGGCGTCGTGCGCCTCGTGCATGCCGCGATCCGCGAAGAACGGTTCGTTGGTCGCCACCAAGGGAACGGCGTGCTTGTAGGCCAACTCGATCAGCCCGGGCTCGATGCGGTCTTCCGCTTCCAGACCGTGGCGCTGAAGCTCCACATAAAGCCGCCCGGGGAATGCCTGGGCCAGCCGCACCAGCAGGATCTCCGCGTTGTCGCGCTGGCCTTCCGCCAGCAACCGGCCCACCGGGCCCTTGAGGCCGCCGGTCAGCAGGATCAATCCGTCGGAACGCGTCTCCAGATCGTGGAGGGTGACCTGGGGAGTCTCGCCGGAGTCCGTCTCCAGATACGCTTTCGAAACGAGCTTGAGCAGATTGGCGTAACCCGCCTCGCTCTGGCAGATGGGGACCACCCAGTCGGGCTCGGGCTTGCGGCCGTCGCGGCTCGGCGCCCCGTCTTCGCGGCGGATGGCCAGCTGACAGCCGATGACCGGCTGGATGCCGGCATCGGCGCATGAGGTCGAGAATTCCAGCGCGCCGAACAGGTTGCCGGTATCCGCGATGCCGATGGCCGGCATCGCCATCTTCTCGCACAGCTTGACCAACTGCTTGAGCTTTATGGCGCCTTCCGACAACGAATAGGCGGTGTGGACGCGGAGGTGGACGAAATCAGCGTGGGTAGGCATCGCCCTATGATGAAGGGTCTAGGCGGGAACGTCCACTTCCTCTGCCAGCGCCTCGCGTCGGCAGCCCTCCAAGTCGTCCTTGACCGCCCGCACCACCTCGCCGTCGAGCTTGCCCCCGAACACCATGCCGTCGAGGATGGCGGCGATCTCGTCCGAGGTCAGGGGCGCGCGGTAGGGACGCTTTTGGGCCAAGGCCTGCAGCACATCGGCGACGGCGATGATGCGGGCCTCGATCGGCAGTTCCTGGCCCTCGCGATGGAACGGGTATCCCTGCCCCGAGACGTATTCATGGTGGAAGGCCGCCCACTGGGCGATGGGGCCGTCGCCGAACACCCGGCGCAGGACCTCGTAGGTGTCGAAGGAATGCCGTGCCATGCGCCGACGCTCGTCGGCGGTCAGCGGGCCCTGCTTCTCCAGCAGTTCGTCCGGCACCCGCAACTTGCCCAGATCATGCAGCAGGGCCGCAACCTCAAGCTGGTCGAGCGTTTCCTCGGGCAGGTGCCAGCGTGCGCCCAGGCGCAGCGCCACCCGGGCGACGCCCTGGGAGTGACGTTCCGTGTAGGGGCTTTTGGCGTCGATGATATGTCCGAACATGCCGGCCAGCCCCTTGACCTCCTGAGGGCTCAGCAGGACCGATGGGGCATTCTTCATGCCGTCGGCAACCCGCTCCCTGAGCGTTGGCTCATCGAGCGCAAACCAGAAGGCCTCCCGCCGCGCCTCTTCACTGAACACCGCCATCAATTCGGGAGCGAAATGGGTCCCGCGATAGCGCGTCAGCACGTCAACGATGGCTTTGCCCTCGGCGACGCCATGCGCCCGCACCACATCGGTGCGATCGCACAGGAACAGCAGATTGGCCACCAGTGCGACCGAATGCTCGGTGCCGCGCCGCTGCAGATCGGCCCATGGCGTGTGATGTTCCAGGATCGGCGGCGCCAGATAGGCCAGCGCCGGCACCAGGGACAGATAGGCGAAGCCGCGCTCGCAGTGCGCGTGGGCGCCCTCCCAGAACAGGTCGTCGGTCAGCTGACCGTGCTCCCGCGTCGAGGACACTCCGCAATCGTGGAGCAGGCCGGCCCGCAAGGCGTCGTGGACCTGGGCGTCCCCCCACCCCATCGCCGTGGCCAGATTGGCAGCCATCAGGCCGACGCGGTGGCCGTGTCCGATCTCGTCGACGCCGATGAAGTCGAGCCCGTCGGACAGGGCGAGGATGGCGCGGTCGAGGTCGACGGTTAGAGCGTTGGTCATGCCGGAGCTCCCTGGTTACCGACGATTATACACAATGGGAGCCATTGCCGTCTCGGAACCAAATCGCCTCAGGGGTCGAATCACCCTTCGACCAGGATGCCGTCCTGCATGCGTACCACCCGATCCATGCGACGGGCCAGCTCCGGGTTGTGGGTAGCGATGAGGGCGGCGACGCCCGTCGAGCGGACCAGGCGCAGCAGTTCCTCGAACACGCCTTCCGAGGTGTGAGGATCCAGGTTGCCGGTCGGCTCGTCGGCCAGCAGGACGCGGGGCGCGTTGGCCAGCGCGCGGCAGATGGCGACGCGCTGCTGCTCGCCGCCCGACAACTGACCGGGGCGATGTTCCGTGCGCCCCCCGAGGCCCATGCGCTCCAGCAATTCCATGGCGCGAGCCTTGGCCTTCGCGCGCGGCACGGCGGCGATCATCTGCGGCAGGATGACGTTCTCGATCGCCGAGAACTCCGGCAGCAGATGGTGGTACTGGTAGACGAACCCCAGGTGCAGGCGGCGAAGCTGGGTGCGGCGGTCGTCCGAGAGCTTGCCGGCCGCCTCGCCGGCGATCCAAACTTCGCCGGAATCGGGGCGTTCCAGCAGGCCGGCGATGTGCAGCAGCGTCGACTTGCCGGCGCCCGAGGGGCCGACCAGGGCGACGATCTCGCCGGGCCGAATGGCGAGTTCGGCATCGTTGAGCACATGCAGCGTGTCCTTGCCCTGGGCGAAGCTGCGCCGGACGTGTTCCAGCCTGAGGCCCGCAGCGGTAAGCATTTCGTCACTCATAGCGCAGCGCCTCGACCGGATCCAGGTTGGCGGCCCGCCAGGCCGGGTAGATGGTCGCCGCGAACGACAGGCCGAGCGCCATCACCACCACCGACACCACCTCGGTGGCATCGACCTTGGCCGGGAGCTGGGTCAGGAAGTAGATCTCGGCGGCGAACAGGTCGCGGCCGACGACCCACTGGATGAACTGCCGGATCTGCTCGATATGGGTGGCGAAGGAAACCCCCAGCACGAAGCCGAACAGGGTGCCGACCACCCCCACCGACGCCCCCGACAGGAAGAAAATGCGCATGATCATGCCGCGCGTCGCGCCCATGGTCCTGAGCACCGCGATGTCCCGGCCCTTGTCCTTCACCAGCATGATCAGGCTGGAGATGATGTTGAAGGCCGCCACCAGGATGATCAGCGTCAGGATCAGGAACATGACGTTGCGCTCGACCTGGATGGCATTGAAGAAGCTGGCATTGGCCTGCTGCCAGTCGTAGATCCGGACCGTTCCCCCCGTGAGGCGGAAGATCTCGGTGCGGATCTGCGGCACCAGATCGGGGTCGGTGACGAACACCTCGATCTGGGTGACGGCGTCGGGCAGGCGGAAATAGGTCTGCGCCGCCTCCAGCGGCATGAAGACGAAGCCGGAATCGTATTCGTACATGCCGACGTTGAAGGTGCCGACCACCTTGTAGCCGCGCAGGCGCGGCATGGTGCCGAAGGCGGTGGCGTTGCCCTTGGGCGAGATCAGGGTGACGGTGTCGCCGATCGACACGCCCAGCTTCTCGGCGAGGCGATAGCCGATGACCACCGCGTCGTCGCCCTTGAACTCCTCCGGGTGGCCGCCCAGGCCCTTCCTCATGATCTCGCGCCCCAGCAGGTCCTCGGGGCGGACGCCGCGCACGATCGCCCCGGAGGCCGCCGCCTGCGAGGTGGCCATCACCTGGCCCTCGGCGGTGGGGATCACCCGGGTCACCCCCGCCAGTCCGCGGATCCGTTCCGCCAGCGGATCGAAATCGGTCATGTAGGCCGACGTGCCGTAGACGCCGATGTGACCATTGATGCCGAGGATGCGCGAGAGCAGTTCCTGTCGGAACCCGTTCATCACCGCCATGACGACGATCAGCGTCGCCACGCCGAGCCCAATGCCGAGCAGCGAGAATCCGGCGATGACCGAGATGAACCCTTCCTTGCGGCGGGCCCGCAGGTAACGGAACGCCACCATCCGCTCGAAGGCGTCGAAAATCATGTCCCTACCCTGTCCTGTGAGGTGCGGCGACTTTAGGCAATGGCGCAGGCGAAGACAATGCAATGCGTGCGTGATCCGCCTGGGTGTCAGCGAGCCCCGCGACGGGCACACGCCTCGGCCAGTCCCTGGGTCTCCGCCTGCCCTAGCGGCCGGCCGTTGAAGGTAAAGGTGCCCTTGAGGGTGTCATAGCGCACAACGCCGAGGGTGGTCTTGCTGTCGTCGAGCCCACGTGCCGAGTTGCCGGACAGCGCGCCCTCCGCCGCTGACCGCTGCGCCGCCAGCTTGGCATCGCGCGCAGGAGCGGCGTCAATCGCTGATTGACGCTGGACAATGCTGGCCGCATTGGCTGCCAGCTCGGCGGCATTGGCATCGACCTGGCGCTGCTTGGCGTCGACCTCAGCCTGCTTGGCGGCGAGAGCCTGGGTCTGGGACCGGTAGTCCGGATCGAACCATTTGCGGGTGCCGGCATCCACGTCCGTCTTCAACAGGCCGACATGATGCGCAAGATCGTTCTTTTCCCCGGTCAGAGTCCCCAGCTCGCCGGCCAGCGTCGTTTTGGTCGCTTCCAGGGTGGCTTTGCGCTGGTTCAGTCCGGGGATGTCGGCCTGGGCCTGGGTCTTGGCAGTATAGCTCGCCGCCAACCCCGTCTCGGCTGCCGCCTTCTCCTTGGTCGCCACCTGACGCTCGGCCCAGCCATAGGGGGTCACGACGATGGGGATCTCCATCACCTCGGGGAGCAGATTTCCCATGGCATCGCCGCCACTGCCCGGCAGGTCGGCTGGCGCCACCCGCCGCCCTCCCCCGCCCACTCCTGGCTGAAAGGCGACGTCGGCGCCGGGCACATGTCGGACTAGGCGGGCGCAGTCGGGCTTGGTGATCTCGATCCGTAATTCCTCGGCCCTAGCCGACGAGCCGGCAAGACCAGCCCAGACGGAGACCGAGGCAGCCATAAGCACTGTGGCGGGCGCGACAGGACAAGCCATGGCATCACCTTTCTGGTGGAAGCATCCAAGCGTGCCTCATCGGCCCGTTTGCATCAAGCTGATGCACGATTCCCTAATCCAAGAAACTTTCCAAAAAAAAATGAGTGACGCACGTCATGATGTTGCCGTACAGTCCTCCCCAGGTCCGGCGAGCGGGACCGGGGGACGACCCAAAAAGCGGCGCCCACCATTGCGGCTCAAGTTTAGGGAGGAGGTCGCCGACTGCCGTACGCGGCGGTCAGGCGCGGAGACGCAAGAGATGGCAAGATCGGCACCCGATCTTGCCATTTTTGTTTTCAGGGCCGGCTCAGGTCCCCATCCAGGCGGGGCGATGAATGGCGATACGGCCGAAGATCGGGCAATCCTCGCGGTGCGCCCCCGGCAGGTAGCCGATGCTCATCAGGAACTCGTTGACCACCTCGCCGCCCATGAAGATGAAGGTCTGCCTGAACAGCTTGACCCACTGATCCTTGGCGCGCGGGTGGTGGGCGGCGATCCAGCCGGCGAAGGACCCGTGAATGGCCTGGAGGGCCGTCACCCTGCGGGCATTCTCGATGCAGGCGGCCACCTTGCGCCGATTGCGGATGATGCCCGCATCGGCCAGCAGGCGCGCAGTCTCCTCCTCGCCGTAGCCGGCGACGATCTGGGGTTGGAAGCCGTCGAAGGCGCGGACCAGGCCTTCCCGCTTCTTCAAAACGATCTCCCAGGAGAGGCCGGCCTGCATGATCTCGAGGCAGAGGCGCTCGAACAGCACCCGGTCGTCCGCGACCGGGAAGCCGTATTCGCTGTCGTGATAGGGCTGGTGGAACGGGTGACCGGGAGCGACGTCGCAATACCAGTTCATTTCACTCTCCTCGGCCACGCGGCCGCCCCGCCATCCCCGCGTGGCCGAGTAAGGGAAATGGATCCCCTCGGCCACGCGGCCGTCCAGCCCCATCCCGGCGCGGCCGAGCAAGGCTGGGGTCAGGCCTGCTCCAGTTCCACCAGGGCACCCAGGAAGTCCTTGGGGTGCAGGAACAGGACGGGCTTGTCGTGGGCGCCGATCTTGGGCTCGCCGTCGCCGAGCACCCGGGCGCCCTGGGCCTTCAGCCGGTCGCGCGCAGCCAGGATGTCATCGACCTCGTAGCAGATGTGATGGATGCCGCCGGCGGCGTTCTTTTCGAGGAACGCGGCGATCGGGGACTTGTCGCCCAGGGGATGCAGCAGCTCGATCTTGGTGTTGGGCAGTTCGACGAACACCACGGTGACGCCGTGCGCGGGCTGCGGCACGGGAGCCGAGACCTTGGCCCCCAGGGTGTCACGGTAAAGGCGCGTAGCGGCTTCGAGATCCGGCACCGCGATGGCGACGTGGTTCAGCTTGCCGATCATTGTTTCCTCGTCCGGTTAGGGTTGGCCCACCCTATAGCACAGGGGTCGGGAGGGCGGAACCATTCGCGCGTGCGAAGAGACTTGCGCTCAAGGTGCTGACACACTACGACTTTTCTCGCGCCCCGGCCCTACGCTCGGAGATATAGACGCGTGCAAGAACCATCGCTCGACACCGCCGCCGACCGGCCACAGGCCGAGGAGGTCGTTTTCGGCGCGGAGATGTGCTGGTGGGCAAAATTGCTCAACGGCCTGGCCTTGGCTGGCCTGGTCGCCGTCTCCGTCGGCTTCGTGTGGATGATGAGTTCCCTCCCCCGCATCGAGGGGAAGATGCCCATCAAGGGACTGGAGCTTCCCGCCACCATCACCCGCGACCAGTACGGCATTCCCCGAATCGCGGCGCGCTCGGTCCGTGACGCCTACTTCGTGATGGGCTGGGTTCACGCCCAGGACCGCATCTGGCAGATGGAACTGCAGCGCCGCGTCGGCGCCGGGCGGCTGGCGGAGCTGGTTGGCGAAAAGGGCCTGTCCAACGACCGCTTCATGCGCACCCTCGGCCTGTACCGGCTGGCGGAGGCCAGCCTGCCCAAGCTCGACAAGCCCACCCGCGACGCCCTCACCGCCTATTCCGAGGGCGTCAATGCCTGGGTTGACGCCCACTGGCATCGCCTGCCGGTCGAGTTCCTGCTGCTGAACGACCGCCCGGAGCCTTGGAAGCCGGCGGACTCCCTGGTGTGGGGTCGCCTGATGGCCCTGCAGTTGACAGGCAATTGGCGCGACGACGTGCTCAAGGCCAAGCTGGCGGGCAAGCTGGACCCCCGGCGACTTGGCGAACTGTTCCCCGGCTATCCGGCGGATGCGCCGGTGACGCTGGGCGGGCGCACGGCCACCGGCTTGCTGGAGGCCATTCCCGAAGCGGCGGAGCCCCGACTGGCCTCCAACGTCTGGGCGGTGGCCGGCAGCCGCACCGCATCGGGCAAGCCTTTGTTGGCCAATGATCCTCACCTTGGCTTCCAAGCCCCGGTGCTGTGGTATCTCGCCAGCGTCGACGCCCCCGGTCTCTCGATCTCCGGCGCCACGGTCCCCGGCGTCCCGTTCCATCTGGTCGGCCACAACGGCCGTATCGCCTGGGGAACCACCACCACCCACGCCGATACCGTCGACCTGTTCGTCGAGAAGCAGGTCGGCGATAAGGCCTACCAGACGCCCGAAGGGCCGCGCCCCTTCACCACCCGGCAGGAGGTCATCAAGGTCAAGGACGGGGCCGACGTCACCTTGACCGTGCGCGAAACCCGCCATGGCCCCGTCGTGTCCGACCTGCTGGCCAAGGACCTGGCCAAGCCAGGGACGGTGGTGGCGCTGCGCGCGACCGCACTGGAAGGCGACGACCTTACCGCCCAGGCGCTGCACCGGCTGAATCGGGCGGTGGATTGGAAGGGCTTCCTTGGAGCGCTCAAGGATTTCCACGCGCCGGTGCAGAATTTCGCCTACGCCGACACGGCGGGGAACATCGGCTTCATCACCGCAGGCCGCATTCCGGTACGCGCTGGCGGCGACGGCAGCCTTCCGGCCAACGGGGCCTCGGCCGACCGGGCCTGGAAGGGCTGGATTCCCTTCGAGAAGTTGCCCCAGCAGTTCAACCCGAAATCCGGCCGGGTGGTCAACGCCAACAACAAGGTGGTCAGCGACTCCTATCCCTACCTGATTTCCGCCACCTGGCCCGACGGCTACCGCGCCGCGCGCATCAATGAACTGCTGGATGGCAAATCGAAGCTGAAGCTCGCCGACATGGCGGCGATGCAGATGGACGATTTGTCTCCCGCCGCCCTGGAGCTGAAGGACCTGCTGTCCGGTGTCGCGCCAGCGGATCCCCTGGCGCGCGAGGCCGCGACCCGGATCGCCGCCTGGGACGGCCACGCGCGCAGCGACGGCCCGGAGGCGCTGATTTTCGCGGCTTGGATCGAGCAATTGTGGCGGGGCATCTTCGCCGACGAACTCGGCGCGGATTTCAAGGAGTACGAGTGGCCGCGGCCGTATGTGCTCCGCCAGGCGTTGACCACGGCGCGGCACTGGTGCGACGACGTCACCACGCCCCAGGCCGAATCGTGCGACGACCAGATCGCGGCGGCGTTGGAGCGTGCCATCCAGGACCTGTCGCGCCGCCACGGAGTAGCCATCGCCTCGTGGCGCTGGGGCGACGAGCATCGCGCCCGGTTCGAGCACCCGATCCTGTCGCACTTGCCGGTGCTCGACCGCCTTTCCACCATCACGGTGGCAACGGACGGCGACGACAACACCATCAACCGCGGCTCGTTCATCCCCGGCAGCCATGTCCACGCCCACGGCGCCGGCTTGCGCGCCGTGTACGACCTGTCCGACCTGTCGCAGTCACGCTTCGTCATCGCCTCGGGACAGTCGGGCAACATGCTGTCACGGCATTACTCGGACCAGACCGAAAACTGGCGGGTTAACCGCGGCCTGACGATTGGGGCCGGGGCCGAGGCGGTAGCCGTCCTCTCATTGGAACCTGGATATTGAGCATCTCCCTGGCCGACATTCAGTCTGCCGCCACCTTGATCGAGGGCGAGGTCATCCAGACCCCGGTCATCGCAGCCAATGGCCTGACCTCGGCGCTGCCCGCCTGTTCCCTATTCCTCAAGCTCGAGAACCTGCAGGTTTCCGGCTCGTTCAAGGCGCGCGGCGCCTTGGTCAGGCTTGCCGCCATGTCCGACGACGAGCGCGCCCGCGGGGTGGTCGCCATGTCGGCCGGAAACCATGCCCAGGGCGTGGCCTGGCACACCCGGCGGCTCGGGATCCCGACAACCATCGTCATGCCCCGGCAGACGCCGTTTACCAAGGTTGAGCGCACGGAAGCGCTGGGAGCCAAGGTGGTGCTGGTGGGAGACAATCTTTCGGAGGCGGAGGAGCACGCCCACCAGCTGGCCACCGACGGCGGGCTGGTGTTCATCCACCCCTACGACGACTTTCGCATCATCGCGGGCCAAGGCACCGTTGCGCTGGAGATGCTGGCCGACCGACCGGATCTCGACGTCCTCGTGGTCCCGGTGGGCGGCGGCGGCCTGATTTCCGGGATCGCGGTTGCGGCGAAGGCCATCAACCCCGGGATCGAAATCATCGGCGTTCAGGCCGCCGGCTACGCCACCATGGTCCGCCAACCCGCACCGGCGGCCTTGCCGGCCGCCTCGCTTCAGACGCTGGCCGAGGGCATCGCGGTGAAGCGCCCGGGGCAGATCACCCGGACTTTGATCGACCGCTGGGTCGACGATGTCGTTGCGGTCGACGAAAACCGGATCGAACGCGCGGTCGAACTCCTGATCGAGCGTCAGAAGGTTGTGGCGGAAGGCGCCGGTGCGGCAGCGCTGGCGGCAGTCCTGGACGACCCCGACCGCTTCGCTGGACGCAAGGTCGGGCTCGTCGTCTCAGGGGGCAACATCGACAACCGCCTGATGGCGTCGATCCTGATGCGCGGGCTGGTGCGCGCCGGCCGCCTTGCGAGGTTGCGCATCGAAATCTCGGATACCCCGGGCGTCCTGGCCCGCGTGGCCAGCCTGATCGGTCTCAACGGCGGCAACATCGTCGAGATCTACCATCAGCGCCTGTTCCAGGACGTGCCGGTCAAGTACGCCGAGGTCGACGCAGTGGTGGAAGCCACCGACACCGCCCACGTTCGCGCCATGATCGATGCCCTGGGCGCGGCAGGCTTCCCCACCCGCCAGCTCGGATCGAGCGCCGCAGGGGAATAGGTCGGCCTAGGCGGTGGGAACCGGAACGGGGTCGAGATAGGCTCCGCGCAGATAGATCAGCGGCGAGCCACCCTCCTGGGAGCGCAGGCGCTCGACCTCACCGATCATGATCACGTGGTCGCCGCCTTCGATGGCGTTGACCAGCCGGCACTCGAGATTGGCGACGCATCCGGACAGCAGCGGAACGCCGGCCAGCCCGGGCTCGAAGGCCACCCCCGCCCACTTGTCCTCGGCCCGGCTGGCGAACCGGATCGACAGGTCGCGCTGGTTTTCGGCCAGGATGTTCACCGTGAAATGACCGTACCGCCGATAGGAATCCAGGCTGCCGGTCTTCGACCCCAGGCAGAACAGCACCAGCGGCGGCTCCAACGAGAGGGACGAAAACGCGCTGACGGTGACGCCGGCCGGCGCCTTGGTCTCGGGATTGAGGGTCGTCACCACGGTCACACCGGTGGCAAAACACCCCAAGGCCTTACGGAAGGAACGCTGGTCGACGGTCATTG